>NZ_ALVU02000001.1:3018291-3621949 GCF_000332075.2 Synechocystis sp. PCC 7509
GCTCAGGAATTGGAGCAATTAGGCGCTCACGAAGTAGAACCAGGATTTTGCGGCGCAAGCTTTAAAGGCGATCGCACTTTGCTTTATCGCGTCAACTTATGGGCGAGGCTACCATTCCGAATCTTAGTCAAGTTGCAAGAGTTTCCGTGTCTTGATACCCAGGATCTTTATAACGGTATTCAAACTATTGATTGGTCAGAATATCTCAATCCAGACTCAACTTTGGCGGTAAATGCTACGGGAAAGAGCGATCGCCTCAATCATACTCATTTTACGGCTTTACAAGTTAAAAAAGCGATCGTCGAACAACAGCAAGAACAGTTTGGCGATAGATCGAACGTAGAAACTCAAGATCCAGATTTGCGAATAAACGTGCATATTGACCGCGATGTTTGTACTGTAAGCCTTGATAGTTCGGGAAATAGCTTGCATCGCCGGGGTTATCGTCCAGTAATGGGCGCTGCTCCCTTAAAAGAATCACTAGCGGCGGCTTTGATTCAACTATCTTCTTGGCAGCCAGAACAGATGTTTTACGACCCCCTTTGTGGTTCGGGTACTTTACCTCTTGAAGCTAGTTTAAAGGCGCTTAACATTGCGCCAGGGCTGTTTCGAGAGCGTTTTGGGTTTGAAACTTGGCTCGATTTTGATTTGACGTTGTTAGAAGAATTAATAGAAGCTGCTAAAAATAGTCAAAAAGACGCGCTTCCCGCGCCGATTTGGGGAAGCGATAAAGATGAAAAAGCTATTGAAAATGCGATCGCCAACGCGACAAGCTGCGGCGTTTTAGATCGGGTTTGGTTTTCGCAAATGGATTTGAGCGAAGTTGTCGCTCCCGCCGATAGTGGCGTATTGTTTTGCAATCCACCTTATGGCGAAAGGTTGGGACGAGACAGCGACTTGGGGGCATTTTACAAACTTTTAGGGGACGTGCTAAAACAACGCTTTAAAGGTTGGACTGCTTTTGTGTTGAGTGGAAACAAGGAATTAGCTTTGTGTATAGGGCTAAAATCATCTCAACGGACGGCAGTATTTAACGGCACTTTGCCTTGTCAGTTAATGAAATATGATCTGTATTAGGCTAGAAGAAATCCCCTAAAGAGCGAAAAATAATTTCAATATTGACTATGTTGCGACTAACTGAAGTGAAGCTTCCTCTCGATCATCCCCAAGAAGCGATTGAGACGGCTATCCTCAAAAAGCTTCAAATCGCTCCCACTGATTTGCTCGGCTATACAATTTTTAAGCGCAGCTATGATGCTCGTAAAAAAGGCGAAATTGTGCTTGTTTATATTTTGGATGTAGAAACAACTAAAGAAAAACAGATTTGCGATCGCCTTAAAAAAGATCCGCACATCAGCATCACCCCAGACATGAGCTATCGTTTGGTAGCCAAAGCTCCAGATTCTAACACCACCCGACCGATTGTAATTGGTACTGGCCCATGTGGAATGTTTGCGGGCTTATTATTAGCACAAATGGGTTTTCGACCGATTTTGTTAGAAAGGGGTAAAGCAGTACGCGATCGCACGGTGGATACTTTTGCATTCTGGAAAAACAAAGAACAACTAAACCCAGAATCTAACGCTCAATTTGGTGAAGGGGGAGCGGGTACTTTTTCTGATGGCAAACTCTACAGTCAAGTTAAAGATTCTCAGCATTATGGGCGCAAAGTTCTGACTGAATTTGTCAATGCTGGTGCTTCCCCAGAAATTTTGTATATAAATAAGCCCCATATCGGTACTTTTAAATTAGTGGGTATAGTTCAAAGCATCCGTGCCACGATTGAAGCATTAGGCGGCGAAATTCGGTTTCAAAGTCGGGTAGAAGATATTGATATTGAAAATGGACAAGTGCGGGGAGTTACCCTTGCTAGTGGAGAATACATTGCCAGCAATCATGTAGTTTTAGCCGTCGGACATAGCGCCCGTGATACCTTTCAAATGCTGTATGAGCGGGGAGTTTACATCGAAGCTAAACCTTTTTCGATTGGCTTTCGCGTTGAACATCCCCAACCAATTATTGATGTCGCTCGTTTTGGGGAAAATGCAGGTCATAAACTTTTAGGTGCAGCCGATTATAAACTGGTTCACCACTGCCAAAATGGGCGCTCTGTCTATAGCTTTTGTATGTGTCCGGGGGGACTTGTAGTAGCCGCCGCCTCTGAACCCGGACGATTAGTTACTAATGGGATGAGCCAATATTCTCGCAACGAACGTAACGCCAATAGTGCGATCGTTGTGGGGATTACTCCAGAAGATTATCCGGGTCATCCGTTAGCCGGAATTGACTTTCAACGCCGTTTAGAAGAAAGAGCTTTTGAGTTAGGTGGGAAAACTTATTATGCTCCCGGACAGCTAGTAGGAGACTTCATTGCTAATCATCCTTCTACAGCGCTAGGTACGGTTCAGCCATCTTACACACCAGGGGTTAATTTAGGCGATTTGAGCCAAAGTTTGCCAGATTATGCCATTTCTGCCATCCGTGAGGCGCTACCAGCTTTTGCTAAAAAAATTAAAGGCTTTGCGATGAACGATGCAATTTTGACAGGGGTAGAAACCCGCACTTCATCGCCAATTCGGATTAAACGCCAAGAAAACTATCAATCTTTAAATACTCAAGGTCTTTATCCTGCTGGAGAAGGAGCGGGATATGCGGGGGGAATCCTCTCGGCTGGTATTGACGGTATTAAGGTTGCCGAGGCAGTAGCATTAAATATATTGCGGCTTGCTATTTAAACTTTATTCTAAAGAACTCGGTAAGCCAGCATCAAAAACTTCTTGAGCGGTTAAATTTAACTCAGGAAATGTTGGTGATAGAATGCGATCGCTTTTCCTAAACTGACTAACTTGATATTCGCCTTCCACAAGTTGATAAATTGAAATAGTTGGTTGTTTAGGATTGCCTATAAAACGCCTTCCACCTAAACCCAGATAATCAACGATCCAATATTCAGGAATCCCAATTTCTTCATAATCACCAGCTTTATCAAGGTAATCGTTGCGCCAATTTGTGCTTACAACTTCTACTACCAATGGAATTGATTCAGCATAAATAACTGTTGATTGATTTTGCCATCTCGGTTCTGTTGCTAAATTAGAACGGTTCAATAGCATTACGTCTGGTGAGTAAGCTGTTTCACTTTCAAGTGGTTTAATCAAAACTGTTTTGGGAACACCGTAGGGCAGGTTAAGACGACTATATTCTAAAGTAAATTTCTCACCCAAAAACGCTACGATTTCTTCATGTTTGCCTAACGGTTGTGACATCTCAACAATTACCCCATTATGTAATTCATAGAAACCGTTGCTAGGTTTCCAATTTACAAATTCTTCAAAGCTTACTAATTTAGGTAGAGCTTGAGTCATACATCCCTCAAAATTGATACCTGAACTGGAAATTAACTTTTTCTTTAATTTTATCTATATTAGTCCTCTAAAAAAAATCCCCCACCGTTAGGCAGGGGATTTGATTTATTCAACTACACTTTAATTGAGATTATCAACCAAATTTACCAGCAGTTGAAGCAATCAAGAAGGCTGCGTAAGTTAGAACATAGCCTACTGTAAAGTGAGCAAGTCCAATCAAACGACCTTGAACGATAGACATAGCAACAGGCTTGTCTTTCCAGCGAATTAGGTTAGCAAGCGGTGTCCGCTCATGCGCCCAAACTAGAGTTTCAATCAACTCTTGCCAGTAACCTCTCCAGGAGATCAAGAACATGAAGCCCGTTGCCCAAACTAGGTGTCCAAACAAGAACATCCAAGACCAGACAGCCAAGTTATTCATCCCGTAAGGGTTGTAACCGTTAATCAACTGAGCAGAGTACAGCCAGAGATAATCTCTTAGCCAACCCATGAGATACGTTGACGACTCGTTAAACTGAGCGACGTTGCCTTGCCAGACCCCCAAATGCTTCCAGTGCCAGTAGAACGTCACCCAACCAATAGTGTTGAGCATCCAGAACATAGCAAGGTAGAAAGCATCCCAAGCTGAGATATCGCAAGTACCGCCACGACCAGGGCCATCGCAAGGGAAGGAGTAGCCAAAGTCTTTTTTGTCGGGCATTAGCTTAGAACCACGAGCATCCAAAGCACCTTTGACCAAAATCAAAACAGTGGTGTGAATACCCAAGGCGAAAGCGTGGTGAACTAAAAAGTCGCCAGGCCCAATTGTCAAGAATAAAGAGTTAGTACCGTTATTAATGGCATCTAACCAACCCGGAAGCCAAGCCGCACCCGCCGTCGAAGCGATGCTATCAGGGTTAGATAGTAGGGTGTCAAAACCGTACAATACCTTACCGTGAGCGCCTTGAATGAACTGGGCAAATACTGGCTCGATGAGGATTTGCTTTTCAGGAGTACCGAAAGCCACTACTACATCGTTGTGGACATACAAACCTAAAGTATGAAAACCCAAGAATAGCGACACCCAACTGAGGTGAGAAATAATCGCTTCCTTATGCTTCAGTACCCGGTCTAAGACGTTGCCTTTATTTTGTTCGGAGTCATAATCGCGCACCCAGAAGATTCCAGCGTGGGCAAATGCTCCAACCATCAAGAATCCAGCAATGTACTGGTGATGGGTGTATAAAGCCGCTTGGGTTGTGAAATCCTGCCCTATAAAAGCATAGGGAGGCAAGGCGTACATATGCTGCGCTACTAACGATAGTGCTGTACCTAAAGCTGCTAAGTGAATAGACAACTGAAAGTGGAGCGAGTTGTTGTAGGTGTCGTACAAGCCTTGGTGAGGCAAGTTAAATTGACCTTCGGTTTTAGTGCCAAAAAAGTTTTTGGCGTTGAGCATTTCTTTAATGCTGTGACCAATACCGAAGTTGGTACGGTACATATGACCCGCAATAATAAAGATTACTGCGATCGCTAGGTGGTGGTGAGCCATATCGGTCAGCCACAGCGATTGAGTCTGAGGGTGGAATCCACCTAAAAAGGTAAGAATTGCTGTACCAGCGCCTTGAGACGTACTAAATACCTGACTTGCGGTATCTGGATTTTGGGCGTAAACACCCCAGTCACCAGTAAAGAAAGGACGCAAGCCTGCGGGGTGAGGCAAGGTTGTTAAGAAGTTGTCCCAGCCTACGTGCTGTCCGCGAGATTCGGGGATGGCAACGTGGACTAAGTGACCAGCCCAAGCTAAAGAACTAACTCCAAACAAACCTGCCAAGTGGTGATTCAAGCGTGGCTCGGCACTCTTGAACCAAGACAAACTAGGACGGAACTTTGGTTGCAAGTGCAGCCAACCAGCAAACAGAAACACTGCTGCCATTAGCAACAAGCCCACTGCTCCGGTATATAGTTCGGTATTTGTCCGCATCCCAATGGTGTACCACCAGTGGTAAACACCAGAATAAGCAATATTAACTGGATAGGTCGCCCCAGCTTGAGTAAAGGCATCGACTGCGGCTTTACCAAAGTGAGGATCCCAAATAGCATGAGCAATCGGACGAACGTTGAGGGGATCTTTAATCCATTGTTCAAAGTTGCCTTGCCAAGCAACGTGGAACAGGAGGCTAGAGGTCCACAGGAAGATGATTGCCACATGACCAAAGTGGGTTGCGAAAATCTTTTGGTAAAGATTTTCTTCTGTCATGCCATCGTGGCTCTCAAAGTCGTTGCCTGTAGCAATCCCGTACCAGAGCCGACGAGTTGTCGGATCTTGGGCAAGATCCTGGCTAAATTTTGGAAATTTTGTTGCCATAGGTTTTATGAATTTGCTTCCATTTAGCGTTCAGTTGCCAGCACTTGCTGAAATGCTGACCCCTGAACGCTGACCGCTAACCTACCGAGATGATCCGAGCTTCAAAGAAAGCCCAGATAGTGACGATCGCTCCTAAGAGGAAATGCGCCACTCCCACCGCTCGACCCTGAATAATACTCAGAGCGCGGGGTTGAATTGCTGGGGAAAAATTCAGCTTATTATGCGCCCAAACAATTGATTCGATTAGTTCTTGCCAGTAGCCGCGACCGCTAAACAAGAACATGAGACTGAATGCCCAAACAAAGTGAGCGCCCAGGAATATCAAGCCGTAGGCTGATAATGACGTGCCGTAGGATTGAATTACTTGCGCCGCCTGCGCCCACTGGAAGTCGCGCAACCAACCATTAATGTTGACTGCACTTTGGGCAAAGTTGCCCCCAGTGATATGCGCTATCGTCCCATCGGCATCTATAGTTCCCCACACATCCGACTGCATTTTCCAACTAAAGTGGTAAACGGCGATCGCAATGGTGTTGAACATCCAGAACAAGCCTAAGAAAACGTGATCCCAACCGGAGACTTGGCAAGTGCCACCTCGTCCTGGCCCGTCGCAAGGGAACCGGAAACCCAAGTTCGCCTTGTCTGGAATCAAGCGGGAGTTACGGGCAAACAAGAAGCCCTTGAGGAGAATCAATACTGTGACGTGGATTTGGAAAGCGTGAATATGGTGGATCATGAAATCCGCCGTACCCAACGCCATTGGCATCATGGCAATTTTGCCACCCACCGCTACAATTCCACCACCCCAGACGTAGCTAACAGGTTCTAATAGGTTTGGAGCCGTTGTTCCTGGAGCTAAAGTTTGAATGTTTTGGATGAACTGCGCGAATACAGGCTGCAATTGAATTGCTGTATCCGAAAACATATCTTGAGGACGACCCAAGGCTTGCATGGTGTCGTTGTGAACGTACAACCCGAAGCTGTGGAAGCCCAAGAACATACATACCCAGTTCAAATGGGAGATAATCGCGTCTCGATGACGTAGCACTCGGTCTAAAACGTTGTTGCGGTTTACGACGGGGTCGTAGTCGCGCACCATAAAGATCGTAGCGTGGGCTGCTCCTCCAACAATGAAGAAAGCGCCAATCCACATATGGTGGGTAAACAACGATAGCTGAGTAGCGTAATCTGTTGCTATGTAGGGATACGGAGGCATCGCGTACATATGATGCGCCACGATGATCGTTACCGATCCCAGCATTGCTAGGTTTGTTCCCAACTGGGCGTGCCAAGAGGTGGTCATATTTTCATATAGACCTCTATGACCGTCGCCTGTGAAGGGCCCTTTATGATTTTCGAGAATTTCTCTAATGCTGTGTCCGATGCCCCAATTAGTGCGGTACATATGACCAGCGACCAAGAATAACACTGCCAACGCTAGGTGATGGTGTGCTGTATCGGTCAACCACAAACCGCCAGTTTGTGGATTTAAACCACCTTTAAAGGTGAGGAAATCGGCGTATTGACCCCAATTTAGCGTCCAAAAAGGTGTTAACCCTTGGGCAAAACTAGGATACAACTCTGCCATTAAACGACTGTTCAAGATGAACTCGTGAGGCAATGGGATATCTCCCGGAGCTACACCCGCGTCTAATAGCTTGTTTACTGGCAAAGCAACGTGAATTTGATGACCAGCCCAAGATAGGCAACCCAAACCGAGTAAGCCTGCTAGATGGTGGTTCAACATCGACTCTACATTCTGGAACCATTCCAGTTTGGGAGCGCGTTTGTGATAGTGGAACCAACCAGCAAACAGCATTAATGCTGCTGCCACCAGACCGCCAATGGCAGTCACGTAAAGTTGAAATGTACTTGTAAAACCCGCAGCCCGCCAAACGTGGAATAAGCCGGAGGTTATTTGAATCCCGTGGAAGCCACCGCCCACATCGGCGTTTAAGATGTCTTGACCAACAATGGGCCAAACCACTTGAGCGCTAGGTTTGATGTTTAGGGGGTCTACTAACCACGCTTCATAATTTGAAAATCGAGCGCCGTGAAACTCCATCCCGCTAATCCACAAGAACACTACCGCCAGGTGGCCGAAGTGTGCCGCGAAGACTTTACGGGATATATCTTCTAAATCACTCGTATGAGTATCAAAATCATGAGCGAGGGCGTGGAGGTTCCAAATCCAAGTGGTGGTTTTTGGGCCTCTAGATAAGGTGCGGTCGAAGTGACCTGGTTGCGCCCACTTCTCAAAAGAAGTAGGAACTGGGTCTACATCAACAACAACTCTTGCCTTTTTCTCCTCTCGCTCAGGAGGACTTATCGTCATTCAGACTCTCCTCTCTAGACAAGGAACCAGGAATTATAAACATTACCAACTGTTTTTTGACTGACAAAACTATTTTTAGGATTTGCATCCAAAGCTTTACAGTCATGAACAGCGATGATGTGAATTTGCTTTCTGATGAATTATAGAGCCTTAACTGTAGGGGTTTTAAGAGTTTGTTAACAATAATTCAAAGTCGGCGGCGATCGCACTTTTTTTATGGCAAATAATTGAAGTTTTTGAATAGAAGTCAAGAGATTTTTTGGAGTTTGTTGTAAAAATTTACCATTTGACAGCGATCGCTCGTATTTCTGTAGCAGCGATCGGCGTTTAAGATGATGGAAAGCAACAAAAATAAATAATTTGATAGCTGAGGAGAATTTAGGGTGTTAGGCAGATTGGGGCAGAAGTTAGGGAAAGCTATAGGAATTGCGTTGATAGCGATCGCATTATTAAGTACGGTAAGTTGTAGTAGAGGTAACGCTACAACGACATCACTAGCAAGAGGCAGCAACAACACTGTCCAAAGGGGAGATATTGTAGAAGTTTCCCCTCCAGAGGTAATCCAAACCCTGCGGCAGGATTTGGAAATTTACCAGCCACAGGTAACTATAGTTAGTCCTGAAGCGGATGCTGTATTTGAAGACGATAAAGTTAAAGTCCGTTTGCAAGTTCGAGACTTATCTATATTTAAGAATCCACAATTAGAGCTAGGCCCGCATCTACACGTTATTCTTGATAATCAGCCGTATATAGCTGTGTATGACCTAAATAAACCTTTGACATTAGAAGGTTTAGAGCCTGGTACTCACACAATGCGTGTTTTTGCTTCTCGTCCTTGGCATGAAAGCTTTAAAAATGCTGGCGCTTATGCTCAAACAACATTTCACGTTTTTACGAAAACTCAAAATAACAATCCCGATTCAGCCCTGCCGCTTTTAACCTACAGTCGCCCCAAAGGTACTTACGGAGCAGAGCCTATTCTATTAGATTTTTATCTAACTAATGCTCCTCTGCGTCTAGCTGCTACGGATAGCAATATTGCTGACTGGCGGATTCGTTGCACAATTAACGGTTACAGTTTTGTTTTAGATAGCTGGCAAAGTGCTTATCTTCAAGGCTTCAAACCAGGTAAAAATTGGGTACAACTAGAATTTATCGATAGCCAAGGTAATTCGGTCAAAAACGTTTTTAATAATACCGTGAGAACTATTACTTACGAACCAAACAGTAAAGATACACTTGCTAAGTTAGTTACAGGGGAATTATCCGCCGAATTGGCGCGGGGAATTGTTGACCAAAATTACACTGTTAAAATACCTGAGCCGCTACCCACTCCTACAGAAACACCCATCCCTGAGCCATCTTTTGAGCCGCTACCCACTCCTACAGAAACACCCATCCCTGAGCCATCTACAGAAATACCTAGTCCTGAACCCGTTATTGAGTCGCTACCTATTCCTACAGAAATACCCAGTCCTGAACCACTTATTGCGCCGCTACCCACTCCTACAGAAACCCTAACAGAAGATAAAGTTAAACTTTCAGGAAGAAAACAACTAGGAGACTATTTTAATCGTCTCCGCCGTACCAGTATTAAGACTGCTCCTAATTTACCCTCAATACCAGAAACTACTGATATTCCAGTAGAAACACTCAGCCCCAATTTAGCCCCAGAAATTGATTAATTATTATGAATACCCAACCCCAATCATCGCAGTTTTTAACCTTAGAAGATTCAGCCCAAGTAGATGCGGCATTGCTTGCTTCTAACGAAAAGTTTTTAGCAAGGCTTACAGTTTCGTCGCTGAACTTGTTAAAGCATATTGCTCAAGAATATGCAGTTAATATTGAAGACTTAACGACTCGACAAATAATTGCTTGGTTTGAAAAAGATGGCAAAATTCGACGAGAGCAAGGTTCTGAATCGGCTTATTTGCAGTGGTGAGATAGTTTATTTTTACGATAAACATAGTTTAAGTTGATGATAAATCGACCTATTGGGTAAAGACAATCAATCAAGGGGACATCGATCCAGGCATCCTGGAAGAGAACACGGCTTTGATCAAACAAATACGTATCCGCGATCGTAAATTGAGTTATTGGTTAGCAGAAGAAAGTTTAGGAAGCAGCCTCAAAATTGGCATAGGTAACACGGAGGCGATCGCATTTTTAATCAATATAATTCGTACTTCTGATCGTGAAGATACCCGTAGGCAAGCGGCAAGAAGTTTAGGGTTAATTGACTCAGGTAACTCAGAGGCGATCGCATTTTTAATTAATTTAACTTCTACCTCTGAAAGTGCAGATGTTTGTAGAGAAGCGGCAAATATTCTAAAGGAAATAATGCAAGATGACCAGATGGCGGGGGTTGTCACAGCATTTAAGGCTAATTTATCTAATGAAACTTGGGAGATTAACCGAGATTAATTTTTTAGATGCTACGAAATAATCTGGGATTGCGCCGAAACTTTAACCTACCCGGAATTTTATCAAGCTTGGCACAATCTACCCAACCCAACTTAACAGAAACGGTGAAAAATCAAAGTTACACTGAAAAACATTGGAGTAATAATACTAGATAATAGCTGGCACGTCCTTAAGAATTTTTATAGAGGGAAAAGTGACTTTAACGCTTTACTTGCTCCGTCATGGACAAACAGAATGTAGTCGAAACAATGCTTTTTGTGGCGCTGTTGACCCCGAACTAACGGAGGATGGACTTGAGATGGCACAAGGGTTTGCGGTGGCTTACCAGTCTTTAGAATGGCAGGCTATTTATGCTAGTCCTATGCTAAGAGCGATCGCAACGGCTAAACCATTAGCTGAAAAACTGGGTATAGAATTAGAATTGCGCGACGGTTTAAAAGAGATTAATTATGGCTTGTGGGAAGGACAAACTGTAGAAACAGTATCTAAGGAATATCACGATGACTATATCCGATGGACAGCAGATCCGGCATGGTATCCGCCTACTGGGGGAGAATTAGCTGTAGCGATCGCAAATCGCGCTTTAGTTGTAATTGAGGAAATCAAGCAGCGTTACACTAACGGCAATGTTTTGATTGTTTCCCATAAAGCAACAATTAGGATTACCTTGTGTAGCTTATTAGGTATTGATGTCGGGCGTTTTCGGTTTCGGCTGGGGTGTCCAGTTGGATCTGTAAGTAAGGTAGAATTTGGTGCTAATGGCCCTTTGCTGCATAGTTTAAGCGATCGCACTCACTTAAGCGAAAAGTTAAGAACATTACCGGGAACTTAGCAGCGCCAAGTTTTAGTCTCCCAAACAGGTGCATAGGACCTAAAACTGTTTTACTTGCCACGGAGTCGGCGAGCAATACCAGAACGCAAGCGTCTTAACCCATTGTATAAAGCTACTGAGAATCGTTTTTGATGGGTTTTCGGTGGCAATAAAAAGGAACCATTATGACCAGTCATATCAGCTAGAACTAAAGGCAGTTTGGTAGTAGAAGCTCGATCGAAAACAGTCTTTAGTTCTGCCGCTAAATCAGAAAACCCTAATACTTCTGCTAATTCTACAGAAATATAATTTTCATCTTTAATATATTTATCTTGTCTGCCATGCCCGCTATAGAGCATTCCTAAATCTAAATATTCTTCTAAATGATTTGCTAAACGGATTAACAATACATCCTTCTCTAAAGCAGTAAGTGTATTTACATAATCCGTTGCGGAAGTTGGTATTTGATCTTCTTCCGGCCAAAGAGTATAAGTATGTATGTATTCTTCTACTTTTTGCCCAACAGTATCTCTTAACTGGGAGCGCTTTGCTTGGTTGATACCTCGCGATCCGTCGCCAAATTCGCCACTAGCATAAGCAGCGTGTAATAGACCGGCATTTACTACTTCCACCGATGCTTTTAAGTCAACTAAAATACTAGCTGTACCTACTAAATGAGCAACAAATGTTTTGCCAGAAGATCGGAAAACCCCTGTAAATAAATTCATTACAAGTTTATAAGCATTTAATACGCGGGCAAGCTCTGGTTCTGAGTACCCGTTACTAATTAGTTGATTGAATAACTGAATATTAGATTGTGCATAAGTAACTTTCATTGTTGTTTTCATAAAAATTCTGTGCCACTATTTGGCGCTCTAGATTACTCGCTTGAATTTGGCTTACTTTAATTAGCAATTCAGCCTGTGAGCATTGAATTAATAAAATATATAGTAAATTTAGCTTTTTAACTTTGGCTCTGTGCAAAAAAAGCATTGCGCCACTGTTTTTTGTGGGAGGCAATGCTTTTTTCTACGCTTGCTTGCTTGCTCTTCTAACTAGCAATCGGTCAACAAACTGTTGTATGGGAGAAACGATGTAGCGTTTGAACTTGGAGTCGCTTTTCCAACGCCAAACATTACGTACTGCATCTCGCAAGGGTTTAAAAGCTAAATTGCGATGGTGTTTCAACCACAAAAACTGACCGGGAATAAAAGGATCGTCTTGAGCGACATCCCATTTTTGACACAGTCGTTCTGTACTAGCTTGACCCCAAGCTTCGCCCCAACGGAGAAAATAGAAAGTGTAATCTGAAAGTGCCAGCATTTTTGGTGGAACGTAAGCAGTTACTGAGTCTGGCTCAAAATAAACTTTACCTCCAGCTTTACGCACTGACATACACAAATCTATGTGTTCTGCCACACTCATAAAGCCCTCGTCTAACATCCCTATTTTTTCAAAGGTATCAGTACGAGCAAAAACGCAGTGCCACTCTATCAATAAAATTTCTTGCCGTTTGAGTTTGGACTGGACTTTAGCAAGTTGTCGCCCAGCTAATAGATGCCGCTCATATAAGCGCGGTATTCCTCGCTTGATATGAAAGCCTGTTGCACCTCCTGCCATGTGGATAATGCCTTTTTCGGGTTCTCCTTCTAGGTAAAGCGGCCCTACTACCCATGCACCAGTTTCTTCAGAACACTGAATTAGCTTCTCTACCCAACCTGGCGCGACCAAAACGTCGTTATCAATAAATAAGACGTATTCAGTATCGACTTTAGCTAGACCTAAATTTCTTGCTTGGTTTGGGAACAAATATTGCTCAGAACGAATTAGATCGAATCCTTTTGACTGAGATTGAGTTTCTAGATATCGCTTAATGTGCTTAGGCGAATTGCCATCGACATAAATTAACTTAAATGGAACAGTTGTATTTTTGTATATACTTTCTAGCGAGTTCTGTGTATAACTAAATCGTTCGCGGGGAACAACAACAATCGTAACTTGCGGCTCTGAGGCAATGTTTGTCATACCTATAAGTGGGAAGCTTGAACTTATCTCTCAACCATATCTCTACTTACATAAAGAAAACATAAAGTAATCTCAAAATTTACGTGAATTTAAGTATATTTTTAGATTTCTTAAAATAAATTAGTTAGTTATAAATCGCAATATTTCAGTGTAATTAACGATCCTTGAGCTAAAAAGGCAAAAAATTAAAGCATCTGTCGAGACAGTGCTTTATTGTGATTCCATTGACCGAGAACTAACTACCAATGGAATTGAGATGGCACTAGGCATTGATGTTGGGCGCTTCGGGTTTCGGTTGGGTGTGTTATTGGCTGTAAGTAAAGTAGAATTTGGCGCTCACTATTCTTTGCTGCACTCACTTAGGCGATCGCTTGCGAACTTTACGAGGAATGTAGGAGCGCCAAGTATTAATCTCCCAAACAAATATCCAAACCACGAGCAGTTTTAACTAATGTACCGTTAGGATCGACGGCGCGGTATTGGGCGATCGCTTCGGTAATGGGGACGCTAACAACTTGACGATTTTGCCAAGTTACCATGCGATCGTACTTTTGCTCGGCAATTAAATCGACGGCGGCGACTCCAAAAGCGGCGGCTATCAAGCGTTCTAGGGGTGAAGGTGTCCCACCCCGTTGAATATGACCTAAAACTGTAACTCGCGTTTCTGCACCGCTACAATGACATATCTGATCGGCTAAATACTGCCCAATACCACCATAGCGAGATTGACCTAAGCGATTGGTATTCATTACTGATTCGCCAGTTTCGGTACGCACGGCTTCGGAAACTATAACTAAACAGTAGTTTTTCCCTTTCTCTTGACGCTCTTTGATTTTGAGACAAATTTGTTCGACGGTGTAAGGAATTTCGGGAATTAAAATTACATCCGCACCCCCAGCTATTCCCGCACTAATAGCAATATGTCCCGCATCCCGTCCCATAACTTCTAAAATCATTACCCGACTGTGACTTGCGGCGGTAAAATGCAAGCGATCCAAGGCTTCTGTTGCAGTATTAACCGCCGTATCAAACCCAATTGAATGCTCTGTAACTCCGACATCGTTATCAATAGTTTTGGGGATAGCAACCATATTGATATTGCCTTGCTGTGCTAAACGGCGGAGAATTGCCGCACTACCATCGCCGCCAATTACGATTAATGCTTCTAAGTCTAATTGGTGGTAATTAGCAATAATTTCCTCAGAGCGATCGCACAAAGTACCATCTGGCATAGGATAAGCAAAGGGATCGCCTTTATTAGTAGTACCTAATACTGTCCCACCCGCCGTTAGTAAAGCATCCATTTTTTCAATTTCTAACGGCATTACTAGCGGCGGATTTGCAAGTAAACCTAGGGTTGCTTGACGAATTCCCAATACTTCCCAATCGTAAGTTCCTGTAGCTCTATATACTACTGCTCGAATTGCCGCGTTTAAACCCGCACAATCTCCGCCGCTAGTCAAAATCCCAATCCGCTTACGTCCCATTTGGATATTTTTTAGTTAACAGACAGTAGATTAAACTGAAAGATACGCTAGTTGTGGGAAATTGCAACTTTTATTTAGCTTCTATTAAAAAAAGTATGTCAGAAATTAATATCGATTCCCAAACACCTAACAAAATAGACTTGTTGGGGATAGCAACTATTCCCCAAGCACCCCCCGGTTTTAAGTCGGGTTTTATTGGGATTATTGGTCGCCCAAATGTCGGTAAATCAACGCTGATGAATTATTTAGTCGGGCAAAAAATCGCCATTACTTCCCCCGTTGCTCAAACTACTCGTAATCGTTTACGGGGAATTTTAACAACTCCTGAAGCCCAGTTAATTTTTGTCGATACGCCAGGGATTCATAAACCTCACCATCAATTAGGGGAAGTGTTGGTACAAAACGCCAGAATTGCCATTGATTCGGTTGATGTAGTGCTATTTGTGGTGGATGGAGGTGTAGAAGCTGGAGGAGGCGATCGCTATATTGTCGATATACTTAGTCAAAGTCAAACTCCAGTTATTTTAGGCATCAACAAAATTGACACGCAACCTGCTGATGATGCCCAAATGTTAGATACTACTTATGCGCGAGTGGCAGAAGCTAACAATTGGAAAATGGTTAAGTTTTCGGCTTTAACGGGTGATGGATTAGTAGACTTGCAGCAGTTGTTGGTTGAAAAACTTGAATTGGGCCCTTATTATTACCCACCGGATTTAGTCACCGACCAGCCAGAGCGGTTTATTATGGGGGAACTGATCCGCGAACAGATTTTACTGCTAACTCGTGAAGAAGTGCCGCATTCAGTGGCGATCGCTATTGAAAAGGTTGTTGAAGAACCAACTATTACCCGTGTATTTGCGGCGATAAATATTGAGCGCGATTCTCAAAAAGGCATACTAATCGGTAAAGGTGGAAGTATGCTTAAAGCTATTGGTAGCGCAGCACGGGAGCAAATTCAAAAATTAATTGCTGGGAAAGTTCATTTAGAATTATTTGTTAAAGTTCAACCCAAATGGCGACAATCGCGGACAAGGTTGGCAGAATTAGGTTATCGAGTGGAAGAATAGTTGTAATCAGATAATTATCTGATTATTATTTATTTTTAGGAGCTTTAAAATTAGGTTGATTCAAAAATTAGCAAACAGATAGGCTTCTAGCATATCTAAAATCTTAGTATCTTGCTCAAACTTTCTAGCAAAGTGAAAATTTCCATTGGTCAAAATTTCGTAATCTTGATTTGTAAGTAGCCGGGGGCGACCTTCATTAGTTCCCGTAAAATCTATATAGCGTTTATGATCGTTACAAAAATTGAAACTTTGATTATTAATCAAAATTGTTTGAATAAAAGACTCATCAGGTACTAAGGTTTTTTGATAATATTTAACAAAACTTTTATTATTGGCAATAAAAGTTTTTATATAACCAACGCATTTTCTAGAGAGAGTGTGCCATTGAGAACCTCCGTAACATAAAAAATTATCGTGAAACGGTGTTTTCTTTGCCAGCATTCCTACGACTAAATCATCAAAGAAAATAGAGATTGTCATGGGGATAAATTTATGAAATCTCAAGACTTTTGCCAGGAATTTTTTAACCCATTTAGGTAGGCGATAGTGCTGGTAAAAGTAACGTTTAATTACCTCCTCTTTTTTCCAGGGAGATGCGGGACTAAGGAGATTAGCGTAATGAATGAAGCCATCATAATCAGTTTTATCGAGAAAATTCTCTACTTTAGATAAAGGTTGAGTAGGATAATCTTGACCGGAAAGATAAAAAAGCCAGTCAAAATCGGAATTGTTGGCAAATAACCAATCAATAGCTTGTAAATAAGGCTGCAATAAAGAAAAGTCCCCGCGAATTCCTGGGCGACGGATCTTCAACAAATGAACATCCGATAAATATCGTAAAGGAGTGAAATCCAAAAAACAGCTTGTGAAATCATGACCAATGAGAACTTGAGCATGAGGACTCAAATTTTTGATAGTTTGCACAAGTCGATAAATTTGCGCAGGGTTTCTGTGAGTTTGAATAAAATAACAAGCTTTCATAACTTAAAGATTGTTGAATAACTCATGTTTGTAGTGGTAAATAATAAAAGCATACAAACTATAGCAAGGAAAAATTAATGTATTTCAAGGTGCAGTTTTTTTACAATGCGATTGCACTACTCGGAAATTGGCGCTTTAATGCCGGAAAAACTGGACAAGGCGCTCGATTATCTAAACTATTGGGCTTACTCCAAAGAAAAGGGGCTTTTTGTGCCGCCGACATCCATAAAAGGCGTTTAGCTCTAGTCATTGCTACATAAAGTAAGCGATATTCCTCAGCAGTTTTTAGTTGTTTTGCGTCTTCCCAAGCTTGAGCAATATCTGGTAAAGCGGTTTGTTCATGAAGATGGGCGCGAATTTGGGCGCGGGCGACTTCAGACAAGCTAAATTCACCTAAAAAATGAGTTTGTGGCGGAACCCACAAAATACCAGGAATCATATTTTCGTGCAAAAAAGGGATAAAAACATAGTCCCAATCAAGCCCTTTGGCTTTGTGCATAGAAATAATTGTTAGTTGACCAGGAAGTGTAAAACGCTCTTCTGCGTTATCGGTTTCTACAGGTTCAAACCTCTCCGAGCTTACAATTTCACTCAGTACGGTTAGCATAGCCGAGAGAGAACTATTACCCGCCGTTTGTTGGGCTACTCTTTCGGCTAATTTATCGGCGGTTGCAAGTTCCGCCCCATCATAATTTAAAGTTAAAGCCAAAAAGGAAATTAGTTGATAAGGTGGCAATTCTAAACGAGCGCGGAGTAATTGACGGCATAAATTGCGCGGTTTAATGGCGGCTTCTTTGGTGGGTGGATCTAGGGGAGAAGGATAAATAAATTGTTCGGGAAGTAAAGCTAAAGCATTGAGGTCTTGACGATCGATTAGCTGACGTTGGACGAGGACGGCTAAGGCGGCTTTGAGATAGTCGGGGGAGTGGGGACGGTCGAGAAACTGCAACCATGCTAGAATCTCCGCCGGGACGTGAGAGCGGCGATCGCTTTCAGACACTTCATATACACTAATGTCATGCTCTTGACATAAGGGCGCGAGTTTTTCCGCTAACCATTGACCTTGTTTATTTTCCCTAACTAAAATCGCGCAAGAGCGATCGCGGTTTTCTGTTAATAAACTAATGACGCGATCGCCAATTAAACTAGCTGTATGGTGAATGTCTCGCGGCGTATACAGTTCTAAACCTTTACCCCAAGGAGCGGGATTAGCCTCCGGTTGCGGATCGTTTGCGTCTACTGGGTGAATTTTTTGGACTCGAAAGGGAGCTTTACTACTTTTATAAGTCCGATTTACCCATTCCAACGTAAAGTTAGCCGCATCAATAATGATTTTGCTACTACGTCCAGCGCGATCCATTGTGGCTAAATGTCCATGGCGATCGCATTCTTCGCAAAATTGACGAAAATAGATTGGATCGGCGGGAGTAAAAGTAGAATTTATTGCCTGATTGGGATCGCCGACGCGAATTAAATTGGTTGAATAATCGGAATTAATCGCCAGAATTTTAAGCAGCTTAGATTGCAGTTGGCTGGAGTCTTGCGCCTCATCTTCAAACACCGCAAAAACTTGGTTTTGTTCAATTTGACGAGCGCTATCGTTTTCTAGCACCCTCAGAGCGCCTAAAATCATATCGTCGTAGTCAATCAGATCGCGCGACTTCATAACCGCTTGATACTGCTCGTACAATCCCGAAGCGACTTCCAAAATATTGTAATCATCATCAGATTGACTACTAATTTGTCGTAAAGCGGCGGGTAAAATCCCCGAACTTTTGGCTTCACGAATAACGCTATGAGCTAAACCTGGTAAAACTTCAGTACGCAACACCGATTGACGGCGCAAACGCTCGGTTTCTTCACCGTCAAATTGCCGCCCTTGTAATAATTTTGAATAACTCTGCGGATTATTACCAATCCATTGTTCTACACAAGTCCGAATCAGGCGATGACTTTGGTTAGGAGTAATTAAAGTAGAATTATCTAGCTGTAACCCAGACAAATCGGGGTGACGACTGGCAATATTCAACGCTAAACCGTGCAGAGTATGAACGCTAAAACCTGTAGGTGGTAGAGATAGTTTTTTTTGTAGATAGTTGCGAATTTTGCCTTTAATATTTGCTGCTGCCGAGCGCGTGAAAGTAACTACAATTAACTGATGTCGAGCATGAAGACCATAACGAGCGATCGCAACGGCGGCGGCGGCTGCCATTCCGGTAGATTTTCCCGCACCAGGGACGGCGGAAACTGCCATTTCTCCACCGTGCCATTGTGCCATTTGCTGCTGTCCGGGACGCAGACTTTGTTCAATTTGGTTACAAGCTTCTTGCCGGAGTGGAGATAATTGGTTGTTAATATACTGATTCATGAATTAAAGTTTTTAATGATTGCCACTGGATAATCAGGGTTATCAGGATTTGGGATCAATCTTTGATTTTTGCAATCGGGCAGTAAGTCAAGTAATTCCAACACAACTTGACCTAGCAAAATTTCGTCTCCAACTACTAGCGCTTCTACCGTTGTTATTCGTTCTTGACAGACAATCTTAACGGGTTCTGTAATGCCAATCGGTTCTTCAAATCCATTGGCATATCTAGCTATTTGTTGACCGCGAATTCGTAAGCCCAATTGGTCAACTACACTTGCTGGAATCACTAAAGTTAATGCACCTGTATCTACTAAAGCCGGAGCTACATATTCTCTTAGTAGATGAGGCGCAAGCAATCCTCGGTTAACTAACGCTTCATCAATCGCGTTGATTAACTTAACTTCAACTCTGACTGCGCCCACTTTCAATGTCTCCATAAAATTACCAATTTTAATGACGTGCCATTGTAAGAGTTGAATAGGCATTGCAAAGTCTTATCTCTTGACAATATAGTTTCAATATAGACTGCGATCGCCCGTAGGGAGTAAAACGATGGAAGCTGAGGAATTGCTCAGACGTTACGCTGATGGGGAAAGAGATTTCGCTGGAGTCGATCTGAGCGTTGCCGATCTGACTGATGCCGATTTGCAGGGATATCAAACTCTCCAGCCTTAAACTCTATAATTGGACGATTAGATAATTTGCCAGTAACGCGATCGCCCCAACGATCCATCTATCAGCAGTTAGTAGGCGATCGCACTTCCTTCCTCAATGCTTTAATTGTGATTGATAATATCTCTAAGTTTCTCATCGAACGATACTCTACAGATTTTGCCGCTTGGTTGTTAGGTGCATCAACTCCTTTAACTACAATTAATCCCACTGAACTTAATGTTGAACCAGTTAGAGCCGATTCGGTGATGTTATTGCAAGGGAGGAATGTTATTCTCCACACCGAGTTTCAGACCGTTACTGACTCCTCTATGCCTTTTCGGATGGCGGATTATTATTTGCGCTTGAGACGCAAGTTTCCCGAAGTAACTATTCAACAAGTAGTTATTTATCTCAAAAGGACAAGTTCGGATTTAGTCAGACAAACACGTTATACAACCCCTGTGATGACGCATGAGTTTCGAGTAATTCGGCTATGGGAAGAACCAGTGGAGGGGTTTTTGAGTACGCCAGGATTGTTGCCTTATGCGGTGTTGAGTCGTGTCACAGATAAGGAAGCTGTGTTAACACAAGTATTGGGAGAATTAGAGCAAATCAGCGATCGCACTGAGCAGAGTAACTTAGTAGCGGCAACAAGCATCTTGGCGGGGTTAGAATTGAATGAGCAAGTAATTAGGCGATTGATGAGGAGTCCGGTGATGCGCGAGTCTACAATGTATCAATCTATTTTACGGGAAGGTCAGGCTGAGGGATTGGAACAGGGACTGGCAAGAGGACTAGAACAGGGATTGGCAAGGGGACTAGAACAGGGTCGCACTGTTGGAGAAAGAACATTAGTTCTCAAGTTGCTGAACCGCAAATTGGGGAATCTATCACCTACGCTGATTACAAAAGTAAACGCTTTGAGCCTTGAATCTGTGGAGGCTTTGGGTGAGGCAATGTTTGATTTCACCAGGATTGAAGATTTAGAATCTTGGTTGGGCTAATCCGATAGCGAAGCGCTGCTGCGAAGCGCAGATCGCACCTTAGATTCTCCCAAAACATTCAACCACCGCCATAATTTTTCTCCCCATTAGGTAATCTGTTTTTACTAAATCCCAGGAAGTTGTCCTAGCGCGATCGCCTGTAGGGATTATGTAACAGGATTGCCGCTTACGTTCAATGGCAGTAGGGCGATCGCATTTTGTCTTCGGTTTTAGTCCAACATTTATAACTGGTGCGGTGTTGTCTATATTTTATAGATACCAGTTAGTAAATTCGGAGATAAGTTATGGCTGAGATTACTAGAGAAGAGTTGTTGGCTCGCTATGCTGCTGGTGAAAGAGATTTTAGTGGGTTGGATTTGGATCGGTTGGACTTGAGTGGGTCTGATTTGAGCGGAGCCAACTTCACTCAAGCCATACTTAGTCAATCCGATTTGAGCGGAGCTAACTTGAGTGGAGCTAACTTCAATAAGGCTAACTTGAACAGCGTTACTGCTGAAAATACCAACTTCAGGAATGCCGACCTCAGAAATGCTCAGATCAGCTATGCCTATATGACTGGTGCTATTTTTGAAAGAGCCAACTTGTATGATGCGTCCCTTGCTGAATCTAACTTGAGGAGAGCCAGTTTTGAGGGAGCTATCCTGAAAAACGTTTGTCTCATTAGTACTGGATTGATCGATGTCAACCTTAAAAATGCTGATATTGAAGGGGTTAATGTAAGTGACGAAACTGTTCTCGATGGAACTAAATACTGGGAAGCTCTTAATTATACTATTTCTGGCATCGACGATTTTATTGAATGAAGACCGTCAATTTGCCTATATTGACGGTAGCAAGATTTGACTTTGTTACTTAACTATCCCTAAAACCTTTGCTGTTTCTACTTGAGCAATTCTTTTAGATGCTACTAATCTATTGGCATAGATTCCGGGGTTTGTTTGAGCTATTTGGGTGTAGGATTGACGAACTTGAGCGTTAACGGCAACGGTTTTGACATCGTACATTTGCATTGTAAATTTAGGGTACAAGCCAATGCCAATAATTAAAACAATAAAACTAGCTGCAATGGATAGTTCGCGCCAACTTGCATCTCTGTAAACCGCTTGAGTGGGAAGAACGCAATCTGTACCAAAACAAGATTCTTCGTCTTCTTGATTTTGAACTTGATCGTCGCCAATATTGCAGTTAAGTTCTGCCCCAGTTCCGTAAAATACCTGTTTCAACATTGATAATAGGTAAATTGGGGTGAGAATTACACCAACGGCGGCAAGAAATACCGTCACCGTGCAGAAGGTTGAACTATAAATATCGCTGGTTGTTATCCCAACAAATACCAAGATTTCACTAGCAAAACCGCTCATTCCGGGGAGTGCTAAAGATGCCATTGCACTAATTGTAAACAGCGCGAATACCTTGGGCATTACTTGACCAATTCCAGACATTTCACTCATTGCCATTGTTTGAGTGCGATCGTAGGTTACACCAGCTAGGAAGAATAATACTGATGCAATCAACCCATGAGAAATCATTTGCAGCATCGCACCGTTAATTCCTATATCGGTGAAGGATGCAATACCCAACAGTACAAAACCCATGTGGGATACTGAGGAGTAAGCAAGACAACGTTTCATGTTTGTCTGTCCAAAGGAGTTTAACGCGCCGTAGATAATGTTAACTACACCCAAAATTGCCAGCAACGGCGCAAAGTAAATGTGAGCGGCGGGGAGAAGTTCTAAGTTTAGGCGAATTAATCCATATCCACCCATCTTTAAAAGTACCCCAGCTAGTACCATTGATACAGGTGTGGAGGCTTCCCCGTGAGCATCGGGTAGCCAAGTGTGCAATGGAAAAATCGCCAGTTTGACACCAAAAGCAATTACCAATCCTGCATACAAAAAGAGTTCTAGGTTAAGAGGATAATCTTTGAGGGCAAGTTGGGCGATATCAAAAGTTATATCACTACCCCCAGAGAATGCCATCCCCAAAGCAGCTACAAGGATAAAAATAGATGCTGCGGCAGTATAAATAATAAATTTTGTGGCGGCGTAACGACGCTTTTTGCCACCCCAAATACTAATAAGTAAATAAACTGGGACGAGTTCAACTTCCCACATGATAAAGAACAGTAGCAAGTCTTGAGCAACAAAAACTCCTATCTGCGCTGAATATAACAGCAACATCAGCATATAAAAAAGTTTGGGTCTGCGGTCAACTTGCCAAGCTGAAAAAATCGCTAGAGTTGTTACAAATCCAGCCAAAAGAACTAGAGGCGCTGATAACCCATCGACAGAAACAGCCCAGTTGAGTTTCAATTGAGGCATCCAAGCATAACTTTCTGCTAGTTGAAAAGTTGCGTTGCTGGGGTCGTAGTTCTGCCAAAAGGCGTAGCATATCAAAACCAAATCTGCGATCGCAACACACAGTGCATACCACTTTACCCGCTTACCGTCTTTGTCTGGTAATACTGGAATTAGTAGAGCAGCGATCGCAGGTAGCAAAATTATTGTAGTTAGCCAAGGAAATTGTGCTGCCATTGCAGTTAATAAGTATATTTGCTCATTGTGTTCAATGACACTATACTACAATGTTTTGTGAACAATTATGAACAATTATTTAGCACCGATCGCACTACTTAGATGAGGGATAATCGCAAATTACACTACTTAGCACTAGCTGCGGCGCTTTGTTTGGGTGCTATTTTGCGGTTAGGAAACCTAGACGGCAAGTTTTTGTGGCTAGATGAAGTAATTACAGCTATTTTCAGTTTTGGGCGCAACTATAATAATGTACCGCTAAACATAGTTATTCCTTTTCATCAGCTACAGCAAATTTTTGTGTTTCAGCCAGAAGTTAGCTGTACTCAAATTGCGGAAAATCTTGCTATTCAATCAACTCATCCACCGTTATTTTTTTGCTTGCTGCATAACTGGTTTAGTTTAGTTAATCCAGTTTCCCCTAGTTGGGTATGGACTTTACGCGCCTTTGGCGTTTTTTGGGGTGTAGTAGAGATCGCAGCACTTTATCTACTTAATACTAAAGCTTTTTCTCCATCGGCGGGACTAATGGCGGCGGTAATGATGGCGGTTTCTCCTTTTGGCGTATACCTTTCTCAAGAAGCGCGTCATTACACTTTGCCTGTATTTTTGATTACCTCAGCATTGCTAGGACTAATTTTAATTCAAAAAGATTTGCTCTCTAAGCGTGTCAGGGTTTGGGTTTGGGCATTTTGGACGACGATTAATATTATCGGGTTATACGTCCATTACTTTTTTATTCTGGCTTTGGTTGCAGAGATCGTGACTTTGTTAGCCGTAATGTACAGATATCGGCGCAACTTACCTCGTTATAGTAAACTTGCTTTGACTCTGGCAATATTAGCGATTATTGTTAGCTATATTCCTTGGCTACCTATCTTAATTGGTCATTTCAGCCGCCCGGAAACTAGCTGGATACCCTCACCTCACAACGTTGCACCACTTTATCAAATCTTTGCTGCTTGGTTACTTGCGATCGCCGCTTTCCCTGTAGAAAATCAACCGATTGCGATCGCAACTTTATCAGGTTTAGGGATATTAGTTTTTGGTAGTTGGGTATTGTGGCTAAGTTTCAAAGGAATCAAGCAATTATGGAAATCGACGAATCTATCAGTTTTTACCCTTGCTAGTTTTACGATTATAGTTTTGCTAGAGTTTTTGGCGATCGTCTACTTTTTGGGTAAAGATATCACCATTACGCCGCGTTATAACTTTGTTTATTACCCAGTTTTTTTAGCTTTAGTAGCTGCCGGATTGAATAAGAGTTTAAAGCGCTCTAAACAAACTTTTAGCTTAATTTTCCTTGGCTCATTACTAAGCTGTGTCTTTGTTATTTCTAATTTAGCCTTTCAAAAACCCTACAATCCCCAACAAGTTGCTCAAAACATCAATTTAGAGCCTTCTGTACCAATGCTAGTTGTTATGGGTTACAGAGATTATCAAAATGTAGCATTAGGTTTAAGTTTTGCTTTAGGGTTAGAAAAGGTGAGAGATTCGGGGGACTTTGTGTTTTTAGAGCGATCGCCTAACGGTTACAATTCTGTATGGCAAAAACTAGCATTGTTACCGCCCTTAAAATCCCCATTACTCAATTTATGGGTAATTGCGCCTGATTTAAGACAGCGAGAATATCCCCCACAATTGGCGCTTTCGGAGCATTCTTGTCTTATAGATACAAAGCAGCATTATCGCATCGGCGTACCTTACCAACTTTACAGATGCAAAAATTAAGGACATCCCGACGACGTAGGGGCGCAATGCATTGCGCCCCTACAATACAATTAATGTTTTGCGCCCCGTAACAATTTTATTCGTCTATTTGCCAAACATCCTTATTAATTTCTTCATCAAAAATCTTCTTAGGACGGATTAATACAATAACTTTACCTAGCAATTGCAAATCTGGCTGGGTTTCAAACCATTGCAATTCTATTTGTCCAGAATTATCCACTATAAAGTAACTGTGTGCATCCCATTCGCGCTCGGAACGATCTACTACTACTAATACAGGCTCAGTAGAACTATTTGGCGCTTCTGGTAAAAATTCCGCCCTAGATAGTATGACGATAGGATCTTCAGCTTTTAATATTACCTGCCATCCTGGTAAAGTAACCCAGGCTTGCTCTCCAGCAAACTTTACCATCCCAAAAGGTTTAATTTCTTCCACCATCGGTACAGCTTTTACATCCGCCGTACTCAAAGGCATTTCTCCAGCTACGGGGACAATTTTGGCTATTTCTTCCTCAGTTTGCAGCCTGTAAAAGGGTAATTTGGGTGCAGGGCGCGTTTGTACTACACTAAAATCCATTAATAGATTTTCAATTTGCTGTCTAGCACTGAGAGAATGAGCAAATTTTAAACCTCTAGCAATTAAACGCGATCGCTCTTGCATATCGTTTTTTTGCCGAATCAAGCGCCAGTAGTGGTAAGCGACAGCATCGCCGCGATGATCGGTAAAGCCGTTAGGTAAGGATGATAAACGGGAATAATCTTTAATAGCTCTAGCAACTTCCCGCGCATCATCAATATTTAACTGATGAGTAACAACCAAATCCGCCGCCGCCGCGCGATCGCCATGATCTAATAGCCGCAATTCGTATAAAATATCGCTACCACGTCCTGTAAAATGCGATCGCACATTTTCCGAAGCCTCAGCTTTTTCTATGGAAGCATAAACTTGAGAGCCTACAATTACCTGGTTTTGCTGGATTGGCTCAAATCCTGTAGCTTCAAAAATAGTTTGCGGACTTAACCCAGATTTTTGTAATCTTGCACAAGAAATTCCCCATTCTACCCAAGTACCTTGTTTCTGCCTCAAGTTTCGGATCAAGGTTTCGCTTTCTTCGTTTGATAGCTCGTCATTATTAGGTGTTAGTTCAGTCATAATTATAGATTTTTTAAGGAAACGGACTAAACATAGAACCCCTAAAAAGAAACTGGGGCTAAATTTATTTTATGTTTGCTTACCTATTCTAGAACGGCGCAGAGCGATCGCACTAATCCGTTAATCTATAAATAAAGCCTAAAAGCAATTACAAAATAATTAGCACTTAAGTATGCTCTGCACAAAATATGGGTAGTGCATTAGAGGAAAAATGAGGTAATAAGTTTTTTACAATGTGATGACAATTGTAGGAAGGGCAGACGATTTAAAGGTCAGACATAGCAATTAGTGCAAAGCAACTGATTCTATTCTTACATCTTTGGAACTACCACATTTAGTAAAAAAATTAGCATTTTCTCGCTCAATTTAAACCTTGACATTTAAAAAAAAGCGTACTTAATGTTTTGAAAATTACATTTTTACATTTATTTATAAAAATAAACTGAAACTTTTTATTACAAAGATTTTGAAAAAAAAACAACAAGTAATTGTCATTAAAGCTACTTGCAAACTTTTATTTGTTTAAGTATAGTCAGTAACTAATTGTTTTAGTTAGAAGACAAAACTAATGTTTATCTACTTTTGAGTAAATAAAGCTAGTAAGTTATATATTTTATTAGCTTCATAACTACAAAATGCTCAACTTTTATCAAACTTTGATTAACTAAACTTTTTTTACATAAATTGCTCTCAGTAAATTTGGAAAGCATATTTTCTAAAATATGTAAAGTTATATGAATTTTTTTATTTTTGAGGTAGAGTTTGTATCAAGTTTTTGATTTGGTGTGAAGAATGATCGACAATAAAAAACAGCATGATAAGTTTATGCTGTTAGCATTTTGTTTTAGAGGCAAAAAGCTGATTGACTCTAAAATTTTGATGGGCTTGGGATTAAACCTATTGTTGTTAATTACAACAATGCGCTCGGTAGAAGCCGCATCAGAGAATGCTCGGCGTGCTGATGATTTTGTAGATTCAATTGGTGTTAATACTCATTTGTTCTACGATTCATCGGTCTACCACCAAAAATATAGTTCGCTGATTAAACCTAAGTTGTTAGAGTTGGGAGTACGCCATATTCGCGATGGTTGTGTACGCAATCTCAACGGCTATATGGATAGACTCAGAGAATTAAAAACCCTTGGGATTCGCTCCACATTAGTTTGCGATCCGCGTTATATTACACCTCAAGCCGCCGTCAATTTAGTTAAAGAACTTGGTACAGATGTAGTTGAAAATGTACAAGGGCCAAATGAGTATAATTTAAGCGGTGATGGTAATTGGGTTAACAATTTACGTAGTTACCAACAACAATTGTACCAAGGACTGAATAATGACTCTGTGACGCAAAACGTGCCAGTATACGGCCCATCACTGACAGATGAACGCGCTTTTAATGCTATTGGCGATCTAAGCGCTTATATTGATTATGGCACTATAAATCACTACTTTTCTGGTCGGCATCCGGGAATTAGCGGTTGGGGTGGTGACGGCTACGGTAGTATTGATTGGAAGGTGCGAATGGCAAAAAAAGCCAGTGTTTCCAAACCCGTTGTAATCACAGAAACAGGTTACAACAACGTTATCTACACCTCCAATGGACATAAAGGCATACCAGAAGATGTTGCTGGCAAGTATATGCCTCGGATGTTGTTGGAAATGTTTAATTATGGTGTTCCTCGGACTTTTGTTTACGAGTTAATTAATACTTATTACTCGCCTAACTCCGTGGATTATAACCTTGGTTTGCTGCGTAATGACGGTTCTGAAAAGCCTGCATTTGTAGCTCTAAAAAATTTGATTGGCTTATTAAAAGACCCAGGTTCTAGTTTTACTCCTGGCTCTTTGGATTATTATCTGGGAGGTAACACTACTAACATTCGTCGTACCTTGTTACAAAAGCGAGATGGACGATTCTATTTGATTTTGTGGCAAGAGGTTTCTAGTTTTAATATTGACACCAAACAGACTATTAATGTCTATAGTCAAAAAGTGAATATAACCATAAATACAGCGATCGCCAAAGCAACTATTTATGTACCAAACAATTCCTCTGGCTCAGTTTTTCAGCAAACCTACCCCAAACAACTAAATATTGATGTTGGCGATCGCCCGGTGGTGATCGAACTTGCGAAAAACTAAGCAATAGAGGCACACAAGCTTTGTGTGCCTCTAAGTTAAGCTATGTAGTTTTGCACGGCGATTACTAATTGTTCCGTCCAATATTGAGTTAAACCTGCGTCGGCGGCTTCTACCATGACGCGAATCACAGGTTCTGTACCAGAAGCGCGAACTAAAATTCGACCTTGGTTTCCCATTGCTGTTTCAGCAGTAGAAATCGCGCTTTGCAAGCGATCGCTTGATTCCCAATTTAGGCGGCGATCGCGGTTTTCAACTCGGACGTTTTTTAGGATTTGCGGGTAGGTGGTAAAGCTCTGGGCGGCAAGTTGTGATAAGGTTGTGCCAGAGCGCTTAACTAAAGCCGCCAAATGCAATCCTGTGGAAATCCCATCGCCTGTAACGCCGTAGTGGGGGCAAAGAATATGTCCCGATTGTTCGCCCCCTAGCATTGCGCCAGTAGTTTGCATTTGAGCTTGAACGTAGCGATCGCCAACGCTAGTACGATATAACTTGCCTCCTTGTTTTTCCCAAGCTCTTTCAAAGCCAAGGTTAGCCATGACGGTAGAGACGATTGTATTTTTGGGTAATTGTTGCGCTGCTTGCAAGCTTTTACCCCACAGGTAAAGGATGTAATCGCCATTGATGGGCTTGGCGCGATCATCCACTGCTAAAACGCGATCGGCATCGCCATCAAAAGCCAAACCTAAATCGGCTTTGTGTTGTAAAACTGCTGCTTGTATGGGGGCTAAATGTGTAGAACCGCAGTTAACATTAATCAAGTCGCCATCGGCTTTGTTGTGCAGGCAAATTACTTCAGCGCCCATCTCTGTAAATACGGCGGGGGCAATTCCTACGGCAGCTCCCCAAGCCAAATCTAAAACAATTCGCATCCCTTGAAGATTGATGCTGTTGGCAAAGGGTTGTTTGATACTTTCTAAATAATCTCTAATTAATTCCGGGCGATAGTAGTGCTGCCCAATAATAGCTTTGTTAATTGGTAATGTACTTTGTCCTCTTACCCCAGCTTCAATTTGATTTTGCAAAGCTTCTGTTAACTTGCCACCATCAGCACCAAAAAACTTGATCCCGTTATCTTCGGGGGGATTGTGGCTTGCGGAAATCATCACTCCACCTACAGCATTGCTAAATCCAGTAAGGTATGCGACGCAAGGAGTTGGGCATAAGCCTAAATTCCAAACTTCTAAGCCGGAAGCCGTTAAACCTGCGGCTACCGCACTTGCTAGGAAGTCGCTAGAGTTTCTTGAATCTTGCCCAACAATTACTACACCGGATTTGTAAGCCTTTTGCAATACTAGCCCTGCCCAAAAACCTACTTGCAATGCCAAAGGAGTATCTAAGATATCGCCCACCCGTCCCCGGATGCCATCAGTACCAAACAAAGGAGATTGGGGAAGGACTAATCTATTGTTACCTGCAAAAAAATCAAAATCCCAAACCAAAGCCTGAGCAACCGTACTTTGGATTTCTACGGGAGATGCGACCATAATTTATTTACTCCACACACAACACACTCATACGGGTAGAGAATAACACTTAATGTTAATTTTGAAAAAGTTATTCGCTAATTTCACCAACAATATGCTGATTTTTGCTGTGTTTGAGAGCCAATACAAGTAGCCGAGGGAGTAAATATATTAAACTCCCACTGCTTTTAATAAAAATTCCATACTCTCCCAGGTTAGTCCTTGTTGGAGGTAACAAGGAGAGTCAGGATTGTAGGGACTAGAGAGGCGATCGATACTAATAATTTTTGCTTGCTTGGGAATCATTGGCACATCGGGATCGAAAGCCGTTGGACGAGTTAAAGAGCTAGAAAAGCCCTTGAAAATAATTATTAAGTCTCTTTCTCCAGCAATTTCCACTTCGACAATTAAAACTTCTTGAGGTTTTTTGAGCGTGTACTGCTCTAAACGCTGACTGGGGGGATAATTCATCAATTATTTTACGAAAGTGCCGAGCGTCCTTGTTTGCCCAACTTAAAAAATACAAAATATACTAAGCAGCCAACATAAAATATTAAACCTACCATCCCCAAAAAGCCTAAAAATCCGGCTTGGGTGTTTGGGTGAAAATACTCTTTAAATAGTAAAGGTGGCTCTAAAAAGGCACGGCACAAGGGAGATCGGATTGCTTCGGTAGAAATCGCACATTGTAAAAATGGCAAAGTGGCGATCGCACCAATAAAACAATAAACTGATATTGCCCACCGCCAAGCATTGAAACTTAAGGTTAGCGCCCCAGGAGAGCGATCGGCAATTTCTTCGTTGAGATCCGCCCAAAACCACAGCGAAATCGGGATTAAAATTCGCGCCATTATTCCTGATCCAAAACCGACAGGAAAGGCAGCTATTAGTAAGTATACAGAAATTGCCAGTAAGCTAGACACGCGCCAGTAGATAGTTAATAAGCGCATTATGGCTTCGGCTTTTTGTGCCAATGCCCAAAGGAGAAGGATTAATGGCAAAATTACTGTAAAGATGACAGCTAGACGGTAGTCTGTCCAGATCAAAGAGCGAAGCCAGTTTTCAGCAAGCATAGATTAAATAAAATAAGCGTGATTAAGGGAAATGCGATCGCCTCTGGTGCTGCGCTCCGCGCGATCGCACAAAAAAGCAACGAAGTACACTTCTTAGCTTAGTGTCCTACGTTGCCAAAATTGAAGTCAGCTTTACTACTTATTCTTCGTACAAACGACATTCATCAGCGCCTGGGTTATCATCGCAGTATCTTTCTAAAGAAGTTTTTGGCTTCACTTGGCGTTGGTGGGCGGCTTCAGCTTGCAATTCTTCTACCACATCCCAACCTGCGGCGCATTCTGGGGAGGTTTCACCCTCAATCGCGCAAGTGTTACGGGCTTGTTCTCTTTCTTGTTCGATTTGTTGATTGATGTTGCTCATAAATTTTATTGCAAATGTATTCCTGTCTTTATTATAAGAAACCTTTGATTTTGAAAGCTTCTTAAGAGCGATATCAGCAGCAAAGATGCTGTTTGCTTACTCTCAAGGCTAACACGCGCCAATGCACGTTTTCAGAGTTAACAGATTATCATACTATTTTCTCGCATTACGGGCAACAAAGGAGTTTTTAGGTGACGGTAAAGGTTTTAAAAATCTTATCAAGGGGAAAAGTTTTACTAATAGTTGACTTTAGTACAGAACAACAACCGATTGCACTTTGGTATGTTGGTGATAGCACCACAGGGTAGAAATCATGACAAAAATGCAGTGGGCAAATGCCCTATCAACTCATTCTTCTTTAGAATCTGCGGTGGCGGAGGTTGTAGAACGTGCTACTTCTATATTGCAAGCACCCGCCGATTTAGCCATAGTATTTATTTCGGCAGCTTTTACTAGCGATTATCCCCGCTTGCTACCTTTACTGCACGAAAAACTCACAGATATTAAAGTATTAATTGGCTGTGGTGGCGGCGGAATTGTGGGGGTATCTCAGTGGGGAGAAATGCAAGAATTGGAAGATTCTCCAGCTTTGAGCTTGAGCCTAGCACACCTTCCAGATGTTGAGATTCAAGCCTTTCATATTGTGCCGGAAGAATTGCCCGATCTGGATAGTCCTCCCCATACTTGGGTAGACGTAATTGGAGTAGAACCCGATTTGATGCCGCAATTTATTTTACTATCCGATCCCTTTTCTAGTAAGATTAACGATTTATTACAAGGTCTTGACTTTGCTTATCCAGGTTCGGTAGTTGTGGGCGGATTGGCTAGTGGTGGCTCAAATCCTGGAGTTACAGGCTTATTTTGCAACGGATGTCTTTACCGCGAGGGAACAGTAGGAGTTGCTTTAAGTGGCAATATTGTTTTAGAAACGATTGTAGCTCAAGGCTGTAGACCCATTGGCAAGCCTTATCAAGTAAGTTCGAGCGATCGCAATATTATCTTAGAATTAGACGAAAAGCCGCCTTTGACGCAACTGCGGCAATTAATTGAAAGTTTGAACGAAGAAGACCAACGCCTGGCGCAAACAGCTTTATTTGTTGGCGTGACGCGGGATGAATTTAAGCAAAATTTGGGACAGGGAGATTTTTTGATTCGTAACTTGTTAGGAGTAGATCCTAACGCCGGAGCGATCGCAATTGGCGATCGCATTCGTCCAGGTCAACGAATTCAATTCCACCTGCGCGATGCTCAAACTTCGGCAGAAGATTTAGAATGGTGGTTGCAAAAATATCAAAAGTCTCATCAATCCCAGCCTAGCGAAGCGGGTGCTTTGATGTTTGCTTGTTTGGGACGCGGAGAAGGTTTGTATGGAAAGCCAAATTTTGATTCAGGACTATTTCAACGCTATTTAAGCGATATTCCTTTGGGTGGTTTTTTCTGTAGCGGTGAAATTGGCCCCGTTAGTGGCAATACTTTTTTACATGGCTACACTTCGGTATTTGGTATTTGTCGTCAACCTTAAAAAATAGAGAGTTTTAATTGTCACCTGTTCGAGTTCGTCAGCACGTCAATCCGTTAGCTATCAAGTATATAACGCCAATTTTGCCTCTAGATTGGCAGCAGATATATACAAATCCTACTCAACCGTTACATTTAGATATTGGTTGCGCTAGAGGACAGTTTTTGCTAGATATGGCAAAACTAGAACCTAATTGGAATTATTTGGGGTTAGAAATTCGCTCTGTTTTGGTAGAAGATGCGATTTCAACTACTCGTAAGCTAAATCTAACTAATTTGCATTATTTATTTTGCAACGTTAATAACTCCTTAGAACCCCTACTAAAATCTCTCTCTCCAGGCACGTTACAGCGCGTCACCATCCAGTTTCCCGATCCTTGGTTCAAAAATCGTCACGCCAAAAGGCGAATGTTGCAGCCGCCATTAGTGGCAGAATTGGCAACTTATTTAGCTAGTGGTGGCATGGTGTTTTTGCAATCAGATATTGAGGGATTATTATTAGAAATGCGCGATCGCTTTGCTAGTCACCCAGATTTTACATTGCAAAGTCTAGAACCCTTACTAACACCTAATCCTTTACCTATAGCCACCGAAAGAGAACAGACGACTTTATCGCGCGGTGAACCTGTTTATCGGGCAATATTTAGCCGTCGTTAAATCCAATTAGGTAGCAATTGCTTTATCCATAACGGTAGTTGCGAGTAATCAAAGTAAGGTAAACGCCAGCGATATTCTTGTAAAGATAAGGGTAAACCCAAATAAACGGGCATCCAGAAGACAAAAGCTAAAAGGATTAATAAAATAGTTGTTAATCCTAGAATGCGGACGGAGGAGCGATAACTTTGCAGCCAGTTATTTATAAAATACGCGATCGCCAGTCCCGAAAATACCGAAGCGCCCATATAGTGATAAATAAACGTACAGCGCGTTACTGGAATCCAAGGTAGCAAATTAGCCAGCCAGTTGAGGACTAAATATAAAATAATCCAGTTGTCGGTAACTTGGCGATCGCTAATTTGGGAAAATAAGCTAAATTTTTGCGTAGACGGGCTATGGCGCAGTACCAACCACAGCATATAAAAAATCGCGGCGGTAGACAGCCACCACAACACCGGATTGCCCATCGCATGAACATCATAAATTATTTTTCCGGTGGTTGCAGGCAACGATGGACTATTAAAGGACAATGGTTCGCTAATACTTCCCGCCGTGCGATACAAGTAGGCGACAGGACGCAACATCAATAGCCAGGTGTACCAATCGGAACAATAAGGATGTACTTTTGCGCCATCGCCGATTCTTTCGTGATAAGACAAAATTTGTTTCTGCATATCCCAAAAGTTGGGCGTAGGATTTTGTTGCAGGTGAGGTATCCAAGCTAGGCTATAAACGGCAACGGGGATAATTGCTAAGTAAACTAAAAGGTGTCCAATTTTAAGCTGACTGAGGTTTTGTAAAGGTGTAGTGTTACGGCGACCTATATAAGCATTTTTGAGCGTATTTAGCCATTTAATCGCTAAAGCTGCCAGCCAAAGCAGATAAATTCCCAGTAAAAACCATAATCCATTCCACTTAACTGCTGCTGATGCACCAAACCACACGCCAGCGAGGGCTAGATAGAGGCTGCGTTTAATGCCATGATGTTTTAGTCCAAATAATACAAACAACTGCCCTAGTAGCCCAAAAATCACTAGATAGATGTTATTTAAAGCGTAACGGGACTCTACTAAAAATAAGCCATCGGTGGCGGCAAATAAGGCAGCAATTAGCGCGTAACTACGGCGTAAACTAATTTGATAAGCGATCGCCGCGATAACTAAAGGAATAAACGAGCCTGTAAACGCGTTAATCCAGCGATAACTCCAAGTAGAACGCACTGAACCCGTTAAATTATTTACGGTATCTTGACCAATGGGAAGATGAGTACCGATCCAAATCCCAATCGCAATAATATACTGACTTAAAGGTGGATGAGCGTTGAAAAACTTGGTATTTGTTAGATAGTTGTTGGCAAACTTAGCATAGTAAACCTCATCAAAGACAAGAGTATTAAAGCGCCCTAATCCCCAAAATCGCAGGATAATTGAGAGTAAAAATACCACCGCTAAACCAATCCAAAACCAAGGAGTTGAGTTAGGGCGCTTGTTAGATGCAAACATATTACAAGGATTCTTAGCTCAAAGGATATTCAAACTAAGATACCTTTTCTGCGTCCGCTACTATCAGCAATGTCTTAAGTACCGAATCGGGATTGAGACTAATTGAATCAATACCTTGTTCGACTAGAAACTTAGCAAACTCTGGGTAATCGCTGGGTGCTTGACCACAGATACCAATTTTGCGATGATTTTTTTTAGCTGATGCGATCGCTAATTGAATCATTCGCTTTACTCCCTCGTTACGTTCGTCAAATAAATGAGCAACTAAAGATGAATCTCTATCTATACCTAAAGTGAGTTGCGTTAAATCATTTGAACCAACCGAAAAACCGTCAAATACTTGACTAAATTCGTCCGCCATAATTACATTACTGGGCAATTCGCACATTACATAAACTTCTAACCCGTTAACTCCTCTTTCTAAACCGTGTTTTGCCATCTCTGCAATGACGCGCTTCCCTTCATCGGGGGTACGACAAAAGGGAATCATCGGAATAACGTTTGTTAAACCCATTTCATCCCGTACCCGTTTTAAGGCGTGACATTCTAGCGCGTAAGCTTCCCGGTAACGTTCATCATAGTAGCGACTTGCACCACGCCAACCAAGCATTGGGTTTTCTTCTTTGGGTTCAAACTGTTTTCCACCCAATAAATTAGCGTATTCGTTGGTCTTAAAGTCACTCATCCGCACTATGACAGGGTTGGGATAAAATGCTGATGCGATCGTTGCTACTCCCCGTGCTAATTTATCGATAAAATACTGGGGTTTATATTCGTATAGTTGCGTTAGCTGGGCAATTTTTGCTTTAACGGTTTCATCGTCTAACTTGTTGTAGTGAATCAAAGCCAGTGGATGTACTTGAATATAGTTAGCAATAATAAATTCTAACCGCGCCAATCCTACGCCATCGTTAGGAATCGCCGAAAAACTAAAAGCTTCGGCGGGATTTCCCACATTCATCAAAATTTTAGTGCGAGTATGGGGTAAGTTTTCTAAAGGTACTTCCCTAACTTCAAAAGGTAATAACCCCGCATAAACTCGTCCTTCTTCCCCTTCAGCGCAAGAAATAGTTACTTCTTGACCAGGTTTTAAAACTTCTGTGGCATTATTAGTACCAACGATCGCCGGAATCCCCATTTCTCTAGCAATAATCGCTGCATGACAGGTTTTACCACCAGAATTAGTAACGATCGCACTAGCTTTTTTCATTATTGGCTCCCAATCGGGATCGGTGCGATGGGTAACTAATACTTCTCCCGCGCGAAATTGGTCAATTTTATTAATATCTACAACGATCCTAGCTTTTCCTTGACCGATTGCTTCTCCCACACTACGACCGCTAATTAAGGGCGATCGCGCATCTTTTTCTGTAAAATGATAACTACGTAAGATATTTTGGGATTTTTGTGATTGTACGGTTTCTGGTCTTGCTTGAACGATAAATAATTCCCCAGTAATCCCATCTTTCGCCCATTCCATATCCATCGGTGTATATTGATTACGGATTTGGCTGTAATGATCTTCAATTTCGCACGCCCATTTTGCTAGTTGTAAAATCTCCTCATCTTCTAAGGCATATTTGGCGCGGCTTACTTCATCTACCAATAGATTTTTAGTAAACTTAGAACCGTCATCGTAGACCATTTTTAGCTCTTTGCTACCAATTCTTTTTTTTAAAATTGGGCGGAATCCTTGCTTTAAAGTCGGCTTAAATACATTGTATTCATCGGGATTGACAGCGCCTTGAACGACATTTTCCCCCAATCCATAAGCCGCAGAAATTAGTACAGCGTTTTTAAAGCCTGTTTCGGTATCAATAGAAAACATTACCCCCGAAGCCGCTAAATCGGAACGTACCATTTTTTGTACGCCCACTGAAAGCGCTACTTCTAGATGGTCAAAACCTCTATGATGGCGATAGGAAATTGCGCGATCAGTAAATAAAGAAGCAAAGCAACGATGGCAAGCGGCTAAAACTCCTGGGGTAGTATGGACATTGAGATAAGTTTCCTGTTGTCCCGCAAAACTCGCATCGGGTAAATCTTCCGCCGTCGCGCTAGAACGTACCGCAACATCTGTTTCGATACCATAGATTTGACATAATTGCAAGTAGCTTTGAGCGATCGCCTCTGTTAGTTCTACAGGAAAGGCGGTTTGCATAATTAGACTTCGCGCTTGTTTTCCTGCTTGCTGCAACTTATGCACATCATCTATATCTAAGGTTGCAAATAAGCTGCTTAATTTTGCTTTTAACCCAGCTTGCTCAATAAAGTAGCGAAAAGCATAAGCTGTAGTTGCAAATCCGTCAGGAACTTTTACGCCACTCGGAACTAATTGCTGGATCATTTCTCCTAAAGAGGCATTTTTTCCCCCTACTAAAGCAATATCACTAATTCCGACTTGATTAAACCATAAAATTAGCGATCGCTCTTTAGAGGATAAAGAATTTTCTTGCATCACTACAACCATATCTTTCCTCTACTTTGATTTTTTATGCTCATAATTACCAGTTTAAGCAAGAATAATTAAAACTATTTGACTATTTATTACTTCTTTTATAAAAATATGTAACAAGTAACATTTTTAAACTATCTTAACAATAAAAAAAAGTGCCAATATTTAGATTTGACACTCATGCTTTATTTAGTAGCTTGATAGTATGAAAAAATACTATAGCAATCCTAAATAAATTGGTAATGTGGTAGAGGTGCAATGCATTGCGACCCTACTATTAAATTGTGATTTAAACTACAGACAAAACTACTTTACCAAAACAAAAATGTACGCCACCAAGGAGTAGATGAACTTTCGGGAACATTATTTCTTTTGCGAATATCTTGAATTTTCCATCCAGTCAGCCTCGCTAGAGTTTGCGATTCTTGTTCAAATCTGCGAGACAAAGACCTTTGATACTGTCTTCCAGCATCGCATTTAGCTTCGCCTTGAAAAGGATGATGCAAAACATATCTACCTTGAAAAAATTGATTATTGGCGGTTTCTTGAAACATCAAATCTTCAGGAAACTTATCACGGCTATAACGAACGTGTAAGCGAGTAAGAAATACATTACTATTAGCCGATGAATCTAACCAAAAAACGCCAGCTTTTCGCAACTCCTCCGGGTTTAAAGGTTCGGCTGAACAAGGATCGCAACTATTCATATTCCAAGCATATTCAAGAAAAGCTACTTTTTTATCTTCCTTAGTATAAGCTGTTTGAAACATTGACTTATAAAAGCCACCAAATTCATCTTTAACAAACAAAGGAATATCCGCATCGGAAGGAATATTTACAGTACGATAATTTGTTAGTTCTGCTTGTCCTTTTGGCGACAAAATATAAACAAGTAAATCTTGCTCATTTGTAGAATTTATCATACCTAAACGAATAGGCAACATAAATTTAGGCGACTCAAAAGCCATCATTAATGGTCGGAGAAATTCGTAACCAGACTTATCAAACTCTGCTAAGTTTACCTTGGCAACAAAAAACTTCATTTTTTGGCGAATGTAAGGTTGCAATAGTTGTTTTGCACCTTGAGGAAGTTTGTAACCATTAATATTTAACCAAGTTTCTAAACCATTAGATTCTTTGGCACTAAGAACAACAATATCGTACTCGCCGACAGTAAACTTAGCTTCTACTGTAACTCCTAAAGAGCGATCGCGTCTTCTACTAACGTTAGATTCTAACGCTGCTGGCGCTTGTGCTGATTGTCTAATCGAATCCCCTTCAAAATAGTTAGTTGCACAAGGATCTTCATCAAAGTATTCTACTAACCTAGGAGCGCTAAAAGCATCTAATCTTTCGATAACTTTACTGTCTCCAACCCGGACTTGATCGGCTTTTAAAACTACGGGTACAGGGACAACCAACGCAAAATCTTTGACATCGCCTTGATAGTCATTTGCCATAGTTAAAACTGTGCGGTTGCCATCACGAGCAATTACTACTTGAGAAGCTTTATTATAAAGCTTGGCATCGGCTTTAGAAACATAAAATCCGCAAAATGCCCATGCACTAGGAACAAAACAAATAATAGTTATAAGAACTACTATTAATAACTTTGATAATCGTTTAAACACAAACACCTCCAAAAGAATTACAAAACATTAGTTTTTACTGTAAGTAATGAACTATCATTTGCTTGTAGCCAAGTAAATCTTGGTGCAGTCCAAATAATATCTAAAATAACTGTTAATGGCGCAAGGGCAAATAATGCCCAAAAAATAGCCGTAGGAAGAAAGAATTGATTTCGCAAAATAAAAGTTAACCCCGCAATACAAACTACCCAAATATAACGACCGCTTTTAGTATTAGGAATTGAACGCGGATCGGTGAGCATAAACAAAGCAAATAACAATAAAGAACCGCTCATTAACCGATGTAAAAATACATCTGAAGTCCAGCCTAACCAAATATTTCTAACCGCTTCTAAGCCAGCGTAAGTACCTAAAAAAACAACACTTGTATCCCATCTTCCTACTTGTTTTAAAATAATTCCACCCGTACCAAAAAACAACAGCGCATACCACCAATCGTCACCCCATTGTCCCGGTGAAACCCAAGCGTCTGAGGTTAGAGTTAAAACTGAAATAATCCCAAAATTAGCAGGATTGAAAAAATGTTTGTCATTAGCTTTAAAAATGAACTTACTAGAAATTGCTAAAAATCCTGCTAATACCATTGTTAAGTAACTATCAGCACGTAACAGCAAACTTAATCCCAAGGCTGTAATTATTGCACTTCTCAGCGAAGAAAGCTTTAAAGGATTAGATAAACTGAGCTTTTTAGTGGATAAATAGGTTTTTAGTTCTTCATTAAACCACTGACTAATCAAGCAAGTTAGTAGCAATACTATAATTAGTTCGGGTTTTAACGTCCAATCTTTGGTACTAATACCTAAAATCAGGAAACTAGACAAAAATAATATTTGATAGTCGCGGACATCTTTAAAAAGCATGAGTTGTACAAGTAACAAAAACTTAGCTTAAAAATGTAATTGTTGCTAGTATGGCTGGTAAAAAAATAGATTAGCTAACTGTTACACAAAATGTAACACCCTAAGTAAAAATACATATTAATGCTGATTGAGGCGATCGCGCTTATACCATGATGCCAAGCTTACAGTTATATTTATTAGACAGTGATAAGGACTTTACGATCCTTCATCGCCCAATCTTCTATGTAACTATCAAGAAGCATAGTATCCCAAGAATTGTATAACTTTTACCTCAGCAAAATTACTCGCTGTCCTACCCGAATCTAGAGATTTGCTTACCTAGTCGTGTCTACTTGGGATTCGACTTTCCCTAGACTATACCTTTTGCAACAATAGGCTTCAAGATTAATTTGCATTTAAGTTAAGCTCATAATTATAAATAGTAGCTATTAAATTAAACCTTAATCCAAATCGTTTCCTTCTATTTCTATATCGCCCTTGTAAAATCCTAAATCTTTTCAGATGGGCAAAAACATTCTCAATAATTATTCTCTCTTTCGCTAATTTTCTATTCTCTATTCTCTCTGCTACAGAAAGCTTACCTTCTCTTGGCTTCTTTTTAGGGGGTTGACTAAAATGATAATACTTTTTAATTTCTTTATATCCTTTATCTGCTAGACATCTAACCTCCCTTTTAATTCTGATTAAACTTCTTTTATATAACTTAAAATCATATTCAGAACGTTTGCCATAGTGCGGCATCTTTTCGGGGGAATCCTTCCTCCGAAAAATGCTTTCTGCACATAGCATTTCTCCATTTTTTTGCTCGACAACTACTTGAGCTTTCAAAGTATGGATTTTTTTCTTGCCGCTATAATAGCTTTTTTGTTTTTTTGGGTCTTTCTATGGGAGTTTCACTTACATCTATTACTACCGTTTCTAACTGACAATCATCAGAAATTAAACTTTTTTGCCTAGGAGTCTTAGTTGAGCGGCTTTAATTAATATGTTTTCTATTTTTTGAGTAATTCGGTAGGCTGTAGACTCGTTTATTCCCCAAGTAGCACCTAAATGAAAAAAAGTTCTGTCCTCTCGTAAAGCTCTGTGGGGGAAGCTTCCACTCGCGTGACTTTACGTAAATATTCTAAAACTATTAAGATTTTGTCTTCTATCCTTAGTTTTGGCGGTCTACCAGTTTTCTCCCGTAATTTTTCCGATGACTTGACTATTTATACTATTTGATTAAAGGTATCAAAATGTACTCCATTCAAACGTTTAAAGTCTTTCGCCTTTAAATTCTTTACTTTTTTATAAGTCACTTTCACTTCTACTTAGTCACTTCTCTATGAACCTATCCCACTAAGGTCAAAAATGTGATAATTTAATTGTCAGGCGATTAAGTTACCAGAATATGGCGGGAAGATTTGAGGGATTGAGCGATCGCATTGATGGAAGCTGTTTGAGGATGTGATAACAAAGGTTGGAGAAAAACGGGAACGGGGAATGCCCCATGCGCCTTTGCGTCATGTACTGAACACCTGAATGTATGTATTGATTACGCTCCTGTTGTTGGTGTGATGTCCCTAGAGGAGAAATCTGGGCATCAAAAAGTTCAGCGCACAGATGTTTAAAGCGTTGGCAAACGGATGGAACATTAGAACTCCTGCAAGCAAGGATATTAGGCATCGCCTCCGGAAAAGGATTAATTAACTGGAGTCATGGCGCGGTCGATGGCTCTTTTTCCTCCTGGGAAAGGAGGAGGTGAGGAGGTAGCTTATGGTTACAAGGGTAAAGGAATTTTAATTCATACCCTGACCGACGGCAATAGTATGCCTCTTTCAAGTATCACTACATCAGCTAATAGTAGTGAACGCCAGCAAATAATGCCGTTAATCGACCGCATCCTTGTCAAAAATAATCAACCCGGTAGACCTCGTAAACGAGTTAAAGTGCTGGCAGCGGATAAAGGTTATGATGCAAAAAATTTGCGTCGGGCTTTACGCAAACGTGGTATTAGACCAGAGTTACCAAAACGAGTCAGGAAAGCTAAGAAAAATCGGGGTAGACCAATAAAGATTTCTGTCCCACGTTTTCAGGCTTGGGCGTTGCTTTGCTTGGTTTCAACACAAATATCGCCGACTCGTTGTTCGATGGGAGAGAATCTCTGCCTGTTTCAATGCTTTTGTTTCTCTGGCAACAATTCATATTTGAATTAACAGAATTTTATTACTGGGATAGGTTCGCCAGTGTCAACCCGCAACGGTTGTCTGATTGCACCTTGTTACCCGCTTCAGCCTCTAGGAATCGAGCCTAGTCACTGGGGTCAGAGGAGGAGTCAAGTCTGAGTCTGACTGGTAGGATTTACACCTACATTTCTCTGAGAGTTCAGCTAGTCTTGGGATACTTGGCTGGAGTGCTTATGTACGGTCTTTCACGTGATTCACACTCAACGAATCGCACCAGTCCCTTCAGGGCTGAGAATATCAAGACAGAGATTCATTTACAAGTTTAACTTTGATAACAAGCCTCAAAACCTTGTATGGGTTATGGTTCAAAATAAGCTGGTGACAAGATTTGAACTTGCGACCGGCTGATTACAAATCAGCTGCTCTACCCCTGAGCTACACCAGCATAAGAACCTAATATATCTAAATTGTGACTTTTTGGCAAGCTGGTAGAAAAAAGGTGACAGAAGCATAGGCAAGCTTGAATAATGTTTGATACTGTGATTAAAACAGTCATTTTGTGGCGCAGGTGGGTAAACGAGCAATGGGTTCTCACCCTAGGTCAAAAAAAGACTCAAAAAATATTTACTCAATCTAAAACAAACATGGCAGCGTTGAAAGGACGAGATTTATTAAGTTTGGCAGATTTGACGGCTGATGAAGTGCTTGAACTCTTGCTCCTTGCAGCACAGCTAAAATCTGGACAGATAAGTATTCGCTGTAACAAAGTTTTGGGATTACTTTTTTATAAAGCTTCGACTCGCACAAGGGTAAGTTTTTCTGTAGCCATGTATCAATTAGGCGGACAGGTAATCGATCTCAATCCAAATGTTACTCAAGTTAGTCGTGGCGAACCTGTTGAAGATACTGCTAGAGTTTTAGACCGTTATTTAGATATTTTGGCAATTCGCACTTTTGAGCAGCAACAATTAGAAATTTTTGCTAACTATGCCAATATTCCGGTAATTAATGCTTTGACCGATTTGGGTCATCCCTGTCAGATTTTGGCAGATTTGCTCACAATTAAAGAATGTTTTGGCGAACTTTCGGGGCTAACTTTGACTTATTTGGGCGATGGAAATAATGTTGCTCACTCCCTACTATTAGGTTGTGCTTTGGTAGGTATAAATGTAAGAATTGCTACACCTAGTGAGTATAAACCAGATCCTACAGTTGTCGAGAATGCCTGTAGTATTGCCGCAAACAAAACCGAAGTAACTGTTACTGAAGATCCCATAACGGCGGCGAAAGGAGCAAATATACTTTATACCGATGTTTGGGCAAGTATGGGGCAAGAATCGGAAGCATTGGCACGGATACCAGTATTTCAACCTTATCAAATCAACGATCAGTTATTGAGCGTTGCCGATAAAAAAGCGATCGTTTTACACTGTTTACCAGCCCATCGCGGTGAAGAAATTACTCACGAAGTAATGGAAGGTTCTCAATCAAAAATTTGGGATCAAGCAGAAAATCGAATGCACGCGCAAAAAGCACTACTTGCAAGTTTATTAGGTGCAGACTAGCAAGATTTTTTGTTATAAAACCTAATTTTCTTTTGATTATTTTGTCAAGAATGGCATTTATGTAGTACGAATGTTCTAGAGGCATTATTATTTTCCGCCCCTTGTATATTCATGGAACCTTTAACTGAAGCTCAACAACAATTGTATAACTGGTTGGTGGACTATGTCCGCACTTACCAGCACTCACCATCAATTAGACAAATGATGCAGGCGATGCAATTAAAGTCGCCTGCACCCGTACAAAGTCGTTTAGAACATTTACGCGCTAAAGGATATATAGAATGGACAGAAGGTAGAGCGAGAACAATTCGGATTAGCCAAAATATTAAACCTGGAATTCCGGTTTTAGGTGCGATCGCCGCCGGTGGTTTAATTGAACCCTTTACTGATACCGTAGAGCAAATAGACTTCATGCACCAGTTTGTACCACCGCAAACTTTCGCGCTGCGCGTTACAGGCGATAGCATGATTGACGAACATATTACTGAAGGTGATTTAGTATTAATGCGTCCGGTATTAGAGCCAGATCAGCTAAAAAACGGTACTATTGTCGCGGCGATGGTAGATGGACATACGACATTAAAACACTTCTATCGGCAGGGAAGTCGCGTCACCCTAAAACCCGCTAATGCCAAATACAAACCTATAGAGGTAGAGGCAATCCAAGTAGAAGTACAAGGCGCACTAATTGGAGTTTGGCGCGGTTATAACTAAAGGTATGAAATACTACCTTAAATATCCGTACTAAAATGTACCTAACGCCGAATCCAACCCAGCGACTGCCCAATTTACTCCAGCGATTAGTTACGGAAAATCGTGGTAATTACCGGGTTACACCCCAACCAGGATGCCCGCGAATACCGTCAACAATTCAATTGCGACAGTATCAAAAGCAAGCTGTTGCTAACTGGTTTGATAATTCTGGTCGGGGAACGCTGAAAATGGCAACGGGTAGCGGTAAGACTATTACGGCTTTAGCGATCGCCTGCGAACTATATCATAAGATTGGCTTGCAGGTATTGCTAGTAGTATGCCCTTACCGCCATCTAGTCAGCCAGTGGGCGCGTGAAAGTGAAAAATTTGGACTCTCCCCCATTTTAGCTTTTGAAAGCGTCCATAACTGGCAAAGTCAGCTATCCACCCAACTGTACAATGTCCGGGCGGGAAACCAAGCTTTTGTTACTGTCATCACCACAAATTCAACTTTAATGGGCGATGGTTTGCAGTCGCAGCTAAAATACTTCCCGGAAAAAACTTTAATAGTTGGCGATGAAGCGCACAATTTAGGCGCACCAAAACTCGAACAAAGTTTACCTCGTAATATTGGCTTGCGTCTGGCTTTATCTGCTACTCCAGAGCGCTATTTTGACGAAATTGGCACAGAATTTATTTTTGACTACTTTGGCAAGGTATTACAACCGGAGCTTACTTTAGCTGATGCGATTTCTCAAGGGGCTTTAGTTCACTACCAATACTATCCAATTCTCGTAAACTTGACAGAACCGGAAGCTTATGCTTATGCGCGATTAACTACGAGAATTGGTTGGATATTAGCCTCGAAAGAAAATATCAAAAACAACGAGGCTTTAACAGCATTATTGATGCAGAGAGCTAGATTAATTGGTTGCGCGTCTAACAAGTTAGTAGCATTAAAACAGTTGATGTGCGATCGCCTCCATACACATCACACTTTATTTTACTGCGGAGATGGGACAATTGAAGGTGCTGTTAGTAACGAAAATACCCGCCAAATTGCCGCCGTTGTCAAGCTTTTGGGTGCAGAATTAAATTATCGAGTCAATACGTATACCGCCGAAACACCGTTAGCGCAGCGCGAAGAATTGCGCCGACAGTTTGAAAACAAAAACTTGCAAGGATTAGTAGCAATTCGCTGTTTAGATGAAGGGGTAGACATTCCCGCCATCAAAACCGCCGTAATATTAGCTAGTAGCAGCAATCCGCGCCAATTTATTCAAAGGCGAGGAAGAATTTTGCGCCCCTATCCTGGCAAACAACGCGCTACTCTATTTGACATGATAGTTATACCACCGCAATTAGATCGGCAAACTTGGGAGGTAGAACGCAATTTATTGAGAAAAGAATTAAAAAGATTTATAGAGTTTGCCGATTTAGCCGACAATGCAGGCGAAGCAAGAAGCACTTTACTAACGTTACAAAAAGAGTACGGATTGCTAGACTTGTAAGCTCAATTAAAATAATATATTTATTTTTTGTGCGTTTAGATACCAACATGAATCAAGAAACTAATATCGACGACATTCAAGCACCAATTACAACCGCGCCTCCTGAAGTTAAAAACATTATTGAAAAAGTATTGCAAGCTGAGAAAGATAAATTATATATGAAAAGTCCTTGGAATATTAATGACGATATTCTCAAAATTATCAAGGAAGAAGTGCAATGAGATTGATGTCAATTCAATTAAATAATTTTCGTCAATTTTATGGCATGACACCAGAAATAATCTTAGCAGGTGGAGAGCGCAACACAACGATTATTCATGGTAACAACGGCGCAGGGAAAACAACCTTACTCAATGCTTTTACTTGGGTATTGTATGAAAAATTTACCGCCGCCTTTGCAGTAGAAGATCAATTAGTAAATAAACGTGCAGTTAGCGAAGTACAAATAGGTGAATCTGTAGAATGTTGGGTAAATCTTGTCTTTGAACATGATGGTAAACGTTATCGTTTTAGACGCTCTTGTTATGGTTATAGAACTAACGATAAAATCGAGCATACCAAAAGCAAACTAGCTCCTTACATAGCCGCCGATGATGGAAGATGGGTAGTATCTCACCAACTAGCTGAAGATATAATTGGGCGAATTTTACCTGAGACACTATATCAATATTTCTTTTTCGATGGCGAAAGAATCGAACGAATTGTTAGAGATGAAAAAAAGGGCGAAATTGCTGAAGCTACCAAAGAATTATTAGGAATAAAAGTATTAAATCGGGCAGTAGAACATCTAAAGGCGGCGAGAAGAACTTTAGAAGATGAACTAAAAATAATTGGCGATTCCGAAACCAAAAAACTATTAAAAGAGCAGGAAAGTCTAGAAACCAAAATTAACGAACTTTTAGCACGACAAAAGGAAATATCTACAGAATCCCAATATCAAGAAGAAATTAAAAAACAGATAGGCGAGCGCTTATTAGAATTGAGTGGCGCGGGAGAATTACAAAGACGACGCGACCAACTAGAACAACAAATTAAGCTACTTAAAGAACAATTAAAACAAGCAAAAGATGTTTTAAAAAGAGTTATTTCTACCCGCGGCTATACAGTTTTACTATCTGATGTTACTGCTGAATTTAGAAACATTATTGATGGTTTGAGAGCAAGAGGAGAATTGCCTACAGGAATTAAGCGCCAGTTTGTCGGAGATTTGTTAGCACAACAACGTTGTATTTGTGGCGCAGAGTTAATAAATGGTACTCACGCCCATCATTTAGTAGAATCTTGGTTAGATAAAGCAGGTTCTTCAGATGTAGAAGAAATAGCGATTCGTATGGGAGCGCAAGTAGATGAAATTGATAAACAAGTCCCGGAATTTTGGCAAGAAGTAGATCGTCAGCAAGATAATATTAAGCAGTATAGAACAGATATATCAGCGCTAGAAAATGAGTTGGATACTATTAGAGAAAAACTAATAAATTATCCAAATGAGGATATCCAACAGTTACAAAAACGCTTAGATATTACAGAAACAAAAATCAGGGAATTAATTTTAGAACAAGGAGCAAATCAGCAAAAAGTAAACGATTTAACTATCGAAGTAGGAGAATTAGTTAAACAAGTTTCTAAACAGAAAATGAACGAACAAAAGCAAGCTTTAGCGCAACGGAGAATTACAGCAGCGCAAGATGCTACCGAGCGTTTAATTGAAGTTAGAAAAAGATTAGAGCAACAATTTCGTTTGTTATTAGAGCAGAAAGTACAACAAATATTTGCTCAAATATCCTTTACTCCTTACATTCCTAAACTTAGCGAAAAATACGAATTAACATTAATAGAAAATACCACTTGGAAAGATGCAACCGTTGCAGCTTCTACAGGGGAAAATCAAATACTTAGTTTATCTTTTATTGGCGCAATTATCGACCGAGTGCGAGAATGGAGCGAAAATAAATTACTAATGGTTTCTGATAGTAGTACCTTTCCGATAGTAATGGATTCTCCTTTTGGTACTTTAGACGAAATGTATAGACGGCAAATTGCGAAGACAATTCCTAACTTAGCAAATCAATTAGTTGTCTTAGTGACTAAAACTCAATGGCGCGGCGAAGTTGCCGAGGAAATGGCAAATTATATCGGGAGAGAATACATACTTACCTACAATTCGCCTAAGTTAGATTGTGAAGAAGATTCAATGCAAATAAATAGCGATCGCTATTCTTTAGTTAAGCAAAGTCCTAACGAGTTTGAATATACTGAAATAACCGAGGTACAACGCCATGATTAGTACAGCACCTACACAAGTATTAACAAACATCTGGATAATAGGAAGCTGGGAAGAATTTGTAAACTTAGCCAATAATCAAGAGTATGAAGGTGGTAAATTTTATTATGACCAAAAATACTTAAAAATCGAAATGCCTCCAATTGGTTCTAGCCATAGTCAGGATAATCATATAATTTCTAATATCATTAGCTTGTACGCAACTGTAAAAAATATTAGAATTAAAGGCTTAACTAATTGTAGTTTTCGTCAACCAAATGTTAGAGAATTTCAACCAGACTTAGCTTTTTATATTGGTGATGAGTTTAATTTTCCACCTCGTAACAATTCTCCTGTCAATCTATCAGAGTTTAATCCACCTAACTTAGTAATAGAGTTTGGTGCAACATCGCTAAATGACGATTTAGGGCGAAAACGGTTATTATATGATCGCGCAGGAATACAAGAGTATTGGGTAGTAGACGTTAATAGCAATGATATTATCGCCTTTTCTATATCCGAAGGACGTAGCGGTACAATTACAGAATCGTTAGTATTACCAAAACTTGCAATTTCTCTTGTAGAAACCGCTCTAAAACGCAGCCAAACCAAAGATGATGGCGCAATTAATCGCTGGCTATTGCAAATTTTTAGTTAGCTTGTTCTTAATAAATCAACTAAGCGCAATCAAAAATATAAATTGATTAAAGTTTGAATATATTGAAAATAATTGAAAATATCATGGTTATAGCTCCTAATTTACAATTAGATACAGATGTTTGGGTAAAATATAGCTGGGAAGAATTTTTAGCAATCGCTGACAAAATAAGTCACTTAAAGGCTAAACTTTACTATCACCAACAGTACATGAGGATTGAAATGTCACCAGTTGGGCCGCTTCATGCTAGACAAAATTCTATAATTTCTAAAGTTATTAGTCTTTATGCAACTGTCAAAAATATTCGCATTGTTGAGTTAGTTAATGCTAGTTTTCGCCAGCTAAATAAGAGTGAATTTCAACCAGACTTAGCTTATTACATTGGTACAGAGTTTGAGTTGCCACCTCGGACAAATATACCAATTAATTTGAAGGAATTTAGTCCACCTAGATTAGTAGTAGAAATTGGTGCATCATCTGTAAATGATGATTTGGGAGCAAAAAGGCTACTTTACGAAAATGCAGGTACAGAAGAATACTGGGTAATTGATGTAAATAAGGATGATGTTATTGCCTTTTCTATATCAGAAGGAAGAAGCGGAGAAATTCAAGAATCGTTAGTATTACCAAAACTTGCAATTTCTCTTGTAGAAACCGCCTTAAAACGCAGCCAAACCGAAGATGATGGCGCAATCACTCGCTGGCTATTGCAAACCTTTAGCTAATATTAGCTGGCTAACCCTTGATAGTTCAACCAAGCTCGATAAAAAATATAAATTGATAATATTCCCAAAAAGCTGCGAAATACGATACTAACGACATTATCGGGCAACTTTGGTAAAACTCGCGTACTAATTTGCGCCCCCAATAACCCGCCACAACCTAAAATTATCCCTTGAATAAACAATACATTTCCTGCATAAGCTTGGGTTACAGAAGACGATACCGCCGTACTGATAATTACTCCTAAGCTAGTTTGAATTGCGACTTTGATATGTTCCCCTAAAAGCAACATTTGCAAAGGAACCATAATTACCCCTCCACCAACACCAAATAATCCGGCTAAAAGACCTCCTGCGCCTCCCGTTGCTATGCTACAAATAGTTGGATTAAATGGCTTTTTATCTGGGTTTTCTTGAATAAGTAATTGTTTCCGCAATTGCACTAAATAAATGTTAATAAGTAGTAAAACTCCAAACAAAGCTAGTAATACGTAGGATGGAATATTAATTGCTATAAGAACGCCTAATTGAGCAGTTATTAAAGCTGGAATTCCTAAATACAAGACTTTTTTTAAGTTGAAGTAACCCATTCGCCAATTTTGAATACTGCCAGAAACCGAAGTAATCACAATTGCTAAACTACTGGTAGCTGTAGCTTCAATCGGCTTATTACCTAAAGAGACTAAAAGCGGTACTAACAACACACCGCCGCCAATACCTAATAAACCTGCCATAATTCCTGAAACTAGCCCACCAACAGCTAAAACGAAGATATCTGTTGTAGTCATATACGTTAAAAAAGAGCATCAGATAAATTTAATGCTCTTTCTATTTAACTTAATTTTATTATTGAGTAATGCGATCGCACTTTTATCTAGTTGGTGGCATTGTCACCTTTTTAGCTAACCCCAGTATCTGTAAAGTTTTAATCGCCCACCAAGTTACATCGATTTCCCACCAACGCAACCCAGCTTTAGCTACTTTGGGGTAAGCATGGTGATTATTGTGCCAGCCTTCGCCATAAGTTAGAATCGCCGCCCACCATAGGTTGCGGGAATCGTCTTTAGAGTCAGGGAAATTACGGTAGCCGAAAATGTGCGTTGCGGAATTAATTAACCAGGTGCTATGCCACAGTAATACAGACCTTAAGAAAATGCCGTAAACAACGAAAGGCATTCCACCACAAACGTATAATAATCCAGCTAAAGGAATTTGCAAGAATAAATGGTAGCGATTCAACCAACGGTAGAATGGATCGCGGGCTAAGTCTGGAGCAAATTTGCTGTACTGTTTATAGTCAAAAAACTCTGGACGCGGGTAGAAAAGCCAAACTATATGACTCCACCAAAAACCACGCCTTGAAGAATAGGGATCTTTTTCTTCGTCTTCGGTATGGGCGTGATGCAAGCGGTGTCCGGCTACCCAAAAAATTGGACCCCCTTGAATTGCCAATGCGCCGATAATTGCGATCGCATATTCTAATAATTTTGGTACTTGAAAGCTACGATGGCTTAGTAATCGGTGATAACCCAAACAAATCCCAATACTACCAAACAGCCAATGTAAAAATAATGTTACTCCCAAGGCTGACCAAGAGAAACACCCCACCGCCAACACTGCTAAAACGTGAAAAGCTGCAAAAAAACCGATACTAATCCAGCTAAGAGCAAGCGGTGGCTTACCCTCAGTTATTACTGATGCAGTCATAAATTTCCCTGTATATAAAAATTGTCAGCGCCAAAAACGCTATATTAATTAAAGCCATTGCAAGTGCTACTTACATTTCTAGTCTAACAACAACTTTCTCAAAATGCAAGCAACACTTACATTTTTATGTCTATTCAAAATTCCACCAGACAGAAATTAATAGACGCAGCCTTGAAGTTGTTTACTTCCCTTGGAGTTACAGAGACTACAACCAAAGCCGTAGCAGAATTAGCGCAAGTAAACGAGGTAACCTTATTCAGGCATTTTGGCAATAAGCAGGGATTGATGTTAGCGGTAATGGAAGAATCCGCAGCCTTTAAGCAACCAGGGGAATTGTTACAAATCCCTGCTCAAGAAGTAGATAGTTTAGGAGAAGCTGTAGCGCAATATGCGATCGCGTTTCTTGAATCTGTAACCCAAGCACCGGAATTATTACTATCTTTAATTGGTGAAGCTAGGCATTATCCCCCCCAAAATCGCCAAGCCCTAAGCAAAGGAATAAACGAAGCAAATAGCTCTCTTGCAAAGTATCTCGCCCCCGCAATAGCAAAATCCCCCGATTGCGGATTAGCCCCAGAAAAATTAGCAAGTATGCTCCTTGCAGCGTTATTGGGTTACTTCGTGATTGAAAATACTTGCATCGAACAGCAGTTGTGGAGCGATCGCACTGAATTTATCGACAACTTGGTATTATTGCTAAAAGCTGAAACTACAGCCACCGCCATCAACGATTTACAACCGTCTATAGTCCACGAGATTTTACATAGAGCTAAAAAAGCGCGCTTGCGTGACTACGCCTTGATGTACGTTTTATTTGGTGCTGGTTTGTCGCAACAAGAAATAGCTAGTTTAGAAAAATCCCAGCAAATTAATGATAGCGATCGCCACTTATTACAAATAAACTCAAGACAAGTCCCCGTCAATCAATGGATTATGGGTAAACGCTACGGATCTTATAGTCGAAATCCTTTAACCGGGTGGCTTAGAAGCCGCACTGATGAGCATCCGGCGTTGTTTCTCAATGATGCAGGGTTGCCAATGACTGCTACAGATATAGATTTACGTTGGCTGGAATTAACTGAGGGCTTGTTGACACCAGAAGGGCGATCGCCAATCATTGAGCAAGCAGCACAGACATGGCGAGTAGAAATGTTGAGCAAAGGCATAACGCTCGAAAATTTGAGTATGATTACAGGTTTGCATTTAAAGCTTCTTCAGCCTTATGCTCGTAAAGTTAAAGAAAAATTAGCCTTAGAACAAGCCATTAGTCTCGATCGCAAGTCTTAAAGTTCCTTTAATTATCAACTTACTTAAAACCAATGAAAGCTATCAATAACTCTCCATCTCCTTTTATTGCTCAGACATTGAAACTGGTGGGAATAGTATTAATTTTGTCTTTTCTCCTAGATTTTGTGATTCTGGGTTTTCCGGCGGGAGAGAGAGATACTCTGTGGCAAATTGGTTTTATTACCGCCACCATTGATCGGGGGATTACACCCGTAATTGGCTTGGCTTTTTTGCTTGTAGGTTACTGGTTTGAGCGCCGCAGCGATACTTTGACTCAGCCGCCACTTTGGTTAAGCTTAAAATTTTGGGCGTTATTATTGTCTAGCCTTTTAGGATTGCTATTTTTGGTGATGATTCCTTTACACATCAATAATGTAAATACTGAAAGCGTTAGAGCCGTAGAGCGCATCAATCAAAATTCCCTGCAACAAGAAGCCCAGTTGCAAAACGAACTCAACCAAGCCCAAGCTCAGTTAGGCGATCCCAACGTCCGCGCTAAAGTAGACGCAGAAAAAAGTAGATTTAAAGCCCAAGTTACAGCTTTGCTACAAAACGAACAACAGTTTAATCAAGCCCTCAATAGCGATCGCACTCCTGAAGCAGAGAAAAAATTACTACGCCAATTTAAAGCTAATCCTAAAGCCTTAGAAGAATTTTTGGCACAGCAAAGCGATCCTGTTGCTCTTGGTGGCAAAAGACTAGCCCAAATACAAACCCAAAAACAACAGTTGGTAAACCAAGCAAAACAAGAAGCTTTACAGTCTAGTATTAGAATGACTATCCGCAGCTTGCTAATCTCGACTGCTTATATTTTTATCGGCTGGATGGGCTTAAGAAGTCTAATTAGCGCCAATAAATCGGTACAAAACCCAAGCTGAACTCAATCTACCCTACAATAAAAATAATTGTTACGTAGGGCGATCGAGAAAGTAATTATATGCTGAGTAATTCTTCGCCTATTGCCTACGGGACTCAAAGTGAGAACATAGATTTTATATAGGTTGAGGTTTAAGCAAGTGTCTGTAAAACCTCAAAAGCAATTATTAAAGGAGAGTGAGCAATTAGTGCTCGAACGCTTCAAACAAGACTTAAAAAATGACTTAATTGCCGGGTTATTGGTAGTAATTCCCCTGGCTACTACAATTTGGCTAACGATTACGATCGCCAACTGGGTTGTAAACTTTCTGACGCGGATTCCCAAACAACTAAATCCGTTTGACGATATGAACCCAATTTTAGTCACCTTGCTAAACTTGGGAGTCGGGTTAGCAGTACCGTTACTGTGTATTTTGGTAATCGGTTTAATGGCTCGCAACATCGCGGGGCGGTGGTTGCTAGATGTAGGGGAAGATGTATTAGAAGCAATTCCTTTAGCCGGAGCCGTATATAAAACTTTAAAGCAGTTACTGGAAACTTTACTTAAAGACACTAATGGCAGATTTCGCCGAGTGATTTTAGTAGAGTATCCCAGAAAAGGGATGTGGGCGATCGCTTTTGTAACTGGAAGCATGAGCAATGAAATTCAAGCGCAAATGGTTCGCCCGGTACTGAGCGTATTTATTCCCACTACTCCTAACCCCGCTACGGGATGGTACGCGGTAGTCCCCGAAGACGAAGTAATCAATTTATCAATGTCCATTGAAGATGCTTTTAAAGTAGTAGTATCTGGGGGAATTGTCGCCCCCAATAGTTTAGTCACTTCTTTACCCGCCGCCAACGAGCTAAAAATCGAAACACCCCACACCGAAAAAATTTAGACATCACGCTCTTGTAAATCCTCCCCACCCATAAAAATTGCTATGCAAACCCAAACACCTCGCCGAATTGCCCGCGAACTAGCCCTATTGAGCTTGAGTCAACGCCCACAATCACTAGAAAAGCTAGAAAATCAAGAAATATCAGATTTACTATTAGCCGCTATCCGCACGCTGACAACCGAAGCCCAAGACGCGCTAACAAATGCTTCTTCGGAATTACAACGGAGTAGCGATCGCTTACTTGCTAGCGAAATTCGTGCCGCCGATGTAGAATCAGCGCGGGTGATGGTAAGCGAAGCGGTGGAAGTTACGACAAGCGCCATCAATCGCTTGGGTGTAGCTTTGGAAATGCCAGAATGGATACAACTAGCAAATCAGCAAGAAGTCCGCAGCTATACCATTAGTGTTGTGGGGACAGTCAGCGCCAAAGTCAAGCAAATAGATGAAATACTAGGGAATGCTTTAGTAGATTGGCAAGTACATCGATTAGCTAAAATTGACCGCGATATTCTTAGAATTGCGATCGCCGAAATCTTATTTTTGGGTATACCCGATCGCATTGCCATCAACGAAGCGGTAGACATTGCCAAACGTTACAGCAGCGATGAAGGACATAAGTTTATTAACGGTGTAATGCGCCGCGTTACTGAGCAACTAAAAGCTCCCACCGCTCCAGTTTCTTAATCTGTGCTGGATTTATTCAAAAATACCCCTAATTTAAGTAAGTTAGTCCAATGGTTTTTAATTGGTTTCGCCGTCAATTTAGCGATAAAGATGCCTCTACCCCAGAAGAAGAAGCTACTATTACCCCGGCGGAGGTAGAACCCGAAGCTGAAACTTCCTCAGAGGAAGACACGGCGGCAGAATACTTAAAATGGGCTAAGGCGGCTTACCAAAATATTCAACAACAGCAAGCACAATCTACCCCACAAAGCATTGTTGAGAATGTCATTGCCGAACAAGGAACGGCGGAAATCGCAGAGCCAGAAACGCCAGTTGTTCCCCAAGCAGATGAACCAGACGCAGAAACGCCAGTTGTTCCCCAAGCAAACGAGCCAGACGCAGAGCCAGAAACATTAGTAGTTCCCCAAGCAAACGAACCGGACGCAGAAACGCCCCTAGCTCCCTCTGAGGAACTCAGCAACAATCTAGAAACAGAGGAAACAACCCCCCTGCCATTTTGGGCGCAAACTGAAGCTGACAGACTAGCAAGAATAGAAAGGCTCAAAGCTACAGCAATTGAAGAAGTTGAACCCGAAGGATCGCCACAAGTCCAACCTACACAAGAATTATTAGTTGCTTTTGATGAAGGGTTTTTGTGGTCGGCGGAAATTTTAGCATCTCAAGGTCGTCGCCCGGAAGATATTTCCCTTGAAGAAATCACTTGGCTCAAAAAACTTCGGCAAGGATTAGATAAAACCCGCCGTAGTATAGTTAATCAGCTAAAAGCCATAGTAGGTCAAGGTCCACTCAATCAAGCGGCGGTAACGGAAATAGAAACATTGTTATTGCAAGCAGATGTAGGAGTTCAAGCGACCGATTATATTATTAATGCCCTGCAAGAGCGGCTAAAACAGGAAGCCTTACCCGCCGACGAAGCGATCGCCTATCTTAAGCAAATTCTCCGCGATATGCTCGATCGCCCTTTAGAAACCTATTCCCGCACCTTTATACCCGAAAAAGACACCCTGAATATTTGGCTGATGACGGGAGTAAATGGTGCAGGTAAAACTACAACTATCGGCAAACTTGCCCATATTGCCCAAAAATCCGGCTATAAATGCTTAATTGGCGCGGCGGATACCTTTCGAGCGGCGGCGGTGGAACAGGTAAAAATTTGGGGTGCAAGAAGTGGGACGGAAGTAGTAGCTAATCCCGGACAAAATACCGATCCCGCCGCCGTAGTGTTTGATGCGATCGCGGCGGCTCAGTCTCGTTCTATAGAGCTATTATTAGTAGACACAGCAGGACGACTGCAAAATAAGAAGAATTTGATGGACGAACTAAGTAAAATTCGCCGGATTGTAGACAAAAAAGCCCCCGATGCTAAGGTGGAATCGCTTTTAGTTTTAGATTCTACTCTCGGTCAAAATGGACTGAGACAAGCGGAAGTTTTCGCCGAAGCCGCGCAGTTAAGCGGTGTAGTTTTAACTAAACTTGATGGTACAGCTAAAGGAGGAATTGCCTTAGCTGTAGTACAGCAGCTTGGTCTACCAATTCGGTTTATAGGTGCGGGGGAAGGAATAGAAGATTTGCGCCCCTTTTCTAGCTACGAATTTGTCGAAGCATTACTCAGTAATTAGAAATTGCCTAACTTTAGATTTAAACTAAAAATTGCGAAGCCCTGCGTGCGCGCTTGCGCTATCGCCAAACAAAGATAGGTTACGAGCAATGCGACTTTCAAAAATGTTATTTGTTACTCTGCGGGAAGATCCTACAGAAGCAGAAATTCCCAGTCACAAATTATTACTCCGAGCGGGTTATATCCGTCGCATTGGTAGCGGTATCTATGCTTATTTACCCTTAATGTGGCGCGTATTGCAAAAAGTCTCCCAAATTGTGCGCGAAGAAATGAACGCCACAGGGGCGCAAGAATGCTTATTACCTCAAATCCAACCTGCGGAATTGTGGCGAGAGTCTGGGCGCTGGGATACCTACACTAAAGCCGAAGGAATTATGTTTTCCCTTAAAGATCGTCAAGATCGCGAATTAGGTTTAGGGCCCACCCATGAAGAAGTAATTACTACTGTAGCCCGTGAAACTATCCGCTCTTACCGTCAATTACCCGTACATCTCTATCAAATTCAAACTAAGTTTAGGGATGAAATTCGCCCCCGTTTTGGACTGATGCGCGGACGAGAATTTATTATGAAAGATGGTTACTCTTTCCACACCGATACTGAAAGCCTGAAAAAAACCTACGACGATATGCACCAGGCTTATAGTAATATGCTTCGCCGTTCGGGTTTGGCATTTCGAGCCGTACAAGCAGATTCAGGAGCGATTGGCGGTTCTGGTTCGCAAGAATTTATGGTACTAGCGGAAGCTGGAGAAGATGAGGTACTTTACACCGAAGATGGACAATACGCCGCCAACGTAGAAAAGGCTGTATCTTTACCACCAACGGCGGAAACGTCCCCTTTTACAACCTACGAAAAGCGAGAAACTCCAGGGACTGAAACTATAGAGAAAGTTTGTAAGTTACTAGATTGTTCGCCAACAACCTTAGTTAAAAATGTCCTATATCAGGCAGTTTATGACAATGGCATGACAGTTTTAGTTTTAGTTAGCATTCGTGGAGATAGAGATGTTAACGAAGTTAAGCTACAAAACCATTTAACTAATTTAGCTAGTCAATACAGCGCCAAAAATGTTTTAGCTTTAACTGTTCCCGATACCGAAGCACAAAAAAAATGGGCGGCTAAATCTTTACCATTGGGTTACATCGCGCCGGATATTGGCGATGATTATATAAAGAGCGATCGCACTATCCATCCCAAGTTTTTACGCTTAGTCGATGAAACTGCTGCTTCTCTGCAAAACTTTGTCACTGGCGCAAATGAAGCTAATTACCACGTAGTCGGCGCAAATTGGGATCGACAATTCCCCAAACCCTCACAGGCTATAGATTTACAAAAAGCAAGATCCGGCGACTTCTCAACCCATAATTCTACTCAAATCTTACAAAGTGCTAGAGGTATTGAAGTCGGGCATATTTTTCAACTAGGAACTAAATACTCGCAAGCCTTGGGAGCTACCTACACGAGCGAACAAGGGGAGGAATTGCCCTTAGTAATGGGTTGTTATGGTGTGGGGGTATCGCGTCTAGCACAGTCGGCGGTAGAGCAATCTTATGATAAAGATGGGATTATTTGGTCAGTTGCGATCGCGCCTTATCACGTAATTATCTGCATTCCCAATATTAGCGACACTCAGCAAGTAGAAACAGCAGAAAAACTCTACACAGATTTAAACGCCGCCGGAATTGAGACTTTACTAGACGATCGCAACGAACGAGCGGGAGTTAAGTTTAAAGATGCTGATTTAATCGGTATACCTTACAGAATCGTTACCGGGCGCAGCCTGAAGGAAAATAAAGTAGAAGTTGTAGACAGAAAAAGCCGCCAATCTCAAGAGATCCCAATTGATGAAGTAGTAGCTACTTTGAGTCAATGGATTAAAGCCGCCTTGACTGCTTGAAATATTCGGCAATTTGCCAACTCCTAAGCTTGCACTTTTACGGGTGCTTTCAGGAGTTCAATATTTTGACTTCAAGTAGACGAAATTACGGTTGTATATGTATACTCATTGTATATATGTAGAAAATTAGATAAATATACATAAAATCAATTGGAGTCTTAATTATGGCTGCTCAAGTTGCTAAATGGGGGCATAGTTTAGGTATCCGTATACCCGCACCAATAGCAAAACAAGTCCATCTAGAAGAAGGGACTGATATAACTTTCGCTGTTGTTGGCAATAGCCTTGTAATTCGACCAAAGCGGCGTAAATATACTCTTGACGAACTTCTTGAGGGGATGACTCCAGACAATCTTCAATCCGAAATTGATATGGGAATGCCTGTAGGTAATGAAGTCTGGTAAGCCAACAAAAATTTACGTTCCAGAACGAGGTGATATTGTAAAACTAGACTTTAGCCCTCATCTGGGACACGAGCAGGGATTTAAACGCCCTGCTATTATTTTGTCACCGAGTCAGTATAACAAGCTGGCATCCTTAGCCGTGATGTGTCCAATAACTGAGCATTCAAAGGGCTATCCCTTTGAAGTCGAATTACCAGAAGGAATGAAAACGATTGGTGTTGTTTTAAGCGATCAAATTAAAAGCTTTGATTGGAAAGCACGTCGAATTAGATTTGCTGAAAAAGCCCCAACAGAATTACTTGAGGAAGTATTAGCCAAGCTGGAAGCTTTACTATCTTATTAACCTTTGGCGCGATCGCTTCTTTGCTCTAAGCTTAAAATATCACTTCATTATCTCCCACTTCCACACCGTTCGATCTTCTGGATTGATACTTTTCGATAAAGTAGTTGAAAGAAAAATCCGCCAATCTCAAGAAATCCCGATTGATGAAGTAGTAGCTACTTTAAGTCAGTAGATTAAAGCCGCCTTGATTGCTTGAAGTATTGTGGAGGGCTTCAACTTCTAAGCTTGTACTTTTACGGGTGCTTTTAAAAGCTCAATGTTTTTAATTGCAAGGATACCACTACTTTCAAAAGCAACAACAATCTGAACTTTCGTAGGAGTAGTATCTTTTTTAAAATGGGCGCGAACTTCAAAAGAACGCCAATTTTCAGTTTGTGAAATGTTTGTTGACCAAAATCTCATTATTTTAATCCCTTGCTGCTTGCACAAACCCAAATTTAGTGCGATCGCTTTTTCGGTATTTAGTGCCTTTGCTTGAAATCGACAAGCAAGCACGCATTCTGCGTCTGTTGGTTCGGCAATTTCAAATAAAATAACTTTCCGTAGCGGATCTGTTGTATTGAGGCGAAAAGAATTATCATCGTAGGCTTCAATCTGCCAGCTTTCGCCTACAACTGCAATGCCTCCCTTAGTGATGGTTGGGTCGGCGATTGTAAATTGATGAATGAGTGTAAATGGTTCTTTGGCTTCAGGAACAGCAAAACGTTTTTCAAGCTCCTTTGTAGCTTCCTGGACTTTAGAACCAATCAGGCTTGTGAAGTTCTTAAAAAGATCGTCAAACATAGGAATCTATTGGAACAATACTTGTATTATTCCCAAATTGCAGGCTAAAACTACAGTGGAATTTATCACAATCTTGCTATCTAGCCTCTTAGGTTTAGTTGCGCCTACAGGCTTAGTTGTGGAAAAAGTGGCAACTAATGCCGTGCGATCGCAATTTACCCAAGTAGAAAAGCTACAAGTCCGCATAGATAACCCACCCAGTCATCAACTATTGGTTGGTAAAGTTCAAAAAATCCGCATCGCTGCTAGAGGTTTGCTGCTTAAACAGCCAGCTATTCGCCTAGCAGTATTGGAAGTAGAAACCGATCCGATTAACTTAGATATTTCTAGTATCCGAGGAGGAAAGCCAACTTTAAAGCAACCTTTGCAAGCCGGGATACGTCTAGTTGTCAATTCCCAAGACATCAATCAATCTTTAAAATCTCCTGCGGTGGTAGACAGGTTGCAAAACTTAGGGCTTAATATCCTTCAAACCCCCTCTAGCGACCAACAACGCTATAACGCCGTCAATCCCTGTGTAAAATTTTTACCTAATCGATTGCGATTGCAAGTAGAACTAACCGAAGCTAATGCCCCACCTTTAGCAATTAAAGTAGAGTTAGGACTAAATATTGTTGCTGGGACGCAAATTCAACTTGTTGACCCCGTAGTATATGTAAACCAGGAGAAAGTACCACAACAAATTGTTGATGCGATCGCCAATAATTTCAATAAACAACTCAATCTCGTTCATCTAGAAGCTTACGGTCTTCAAACTAGAATTTTAAAATTAGCCGTAAGTCAAGAAAAGTTAGAAATTGCTGCCTTTGTGCGAGTAGATAATTCTTCACCCTTTTTTAAAAAGTCTTAGGAGACAGCCAAAATGACACGACAACAAAGAGTTAATGGTATTTCTGGAGGTGCGATCGCTTTTGCCACTACCGCCGCCTTAGCGGCGGGTGGTGGGCTTGCTTGGTGGAGTTTTCAACCCACTAATACTATTACACCAAACATTACGCCCAATGTAGTCCAAAATTCCCCACCGCCAGCTACAGTACAATCTACTACGGCAAGAATCTACTTACTTAAAGATACGGGCAAAAATTTAGAGCTTGTCCCTACGCCCATAGAAATCAATGCCGAACAGCCAAATGCTGTTTTAACCGCAGCCTTTAATAGTTTACTTACACCTGCTGAGAACGCCACAGTCAGCAGTACGATTCCTGAAGGTACAAAACTTCGCAGCTTGAAAATTCTTAATGATGGTATTCACGTCGATTTATCAACAGAATTTACAACTGGAGGCGGTAGTGCCTCTATGACTGGTCGTTTGGCACAGGTTATTTACACGGCAACAACCTTACAACCAGAGGCAAAAGTGTGGATAGAGGTGGAGGGCAAACCATTAGAAATTTTAGGCGGTGAAGGCTTAGAAATAGAGCGACCTATGACACGCCAAAGCTTTGAGGAAAACTTTTCGCTCTAATTCATGAATAAGGCAAGCCTCTTGCCTCTTGCCTTTTGCTTGCTCCCTGTCCCTTGCCATTGAGAACGCGAAATTGATGGGCTTGCTGTTCGATTCGATTAGCCAAGCGATCGCATACTTGATTACATAATTCAAAAATCATTTCGTCTTCTACCCGGTAATAAGCACAAGTTCCTTCGCTGCGACGGCTCAAAATGCCTGCCTGCCACATTATTTTTAAGTGCTTCGAGACATTAGCTTGACTTGTATGAGTCGCCTCTACCAGTTCTTGGACACATTTTTCGCGATCGCGAAGCAAATTTAGCAGACGCAAACGCATCGGTTCGCTTAGGAGGCTGAAGTATTCAGCTACTTGTTGCACAATTTCTGATGGACCAGATATTGCTGATTTCATTAAGATCACCCTAAAAGCACTGATCCCAAGATTTTAGCAAGGAATTGGAAATCCAACCGTTTATATTCTTTCAGTTTGGATTAATTCGCATCAAAGGTTGCCCGTATTCTATCGGTTCGCCATCTTGAACGAGGATTTGGATCACTTGTCCAGATACCTCGGTTTCAATCTCGTTCATCAGTTTCATTGCTTCAATAATGCAAACGGTTTGACCGAGACGAATGCGATCGCCAACTTCCACAAAAGCGGCTTCTCCCGGAGCCGGGGCGCGGTAGAATGTGCCGACCATTGGCGAAATCACCTCTACAGATTTTTGCTCCATTGGTGGCGCACTCACGGGCATCTGTACTTCTGCTGCCGCATCGGTGGCGCGGCGCTCGACTAATTCTTGGGAATTGGTAGCCGTTACCGATGGCAAAGTCGCCTTTAAGCCCTCTGTTGCCGCTAATCCTGGAGAAATTTCTTCCCTCACACTAGAATTTTTGCGAATTGTCAATTCAAACTCATCGCTTTTGAGGGCAAACTCGGTAATATCGGTTTGAGAAATTGTAATTAAAAGTTGGCGCAGTTCGTTAAAATCGAGTAGCACAGCAAGTATTGACCTCATTTATTCGCGATCGCAATATTTTTCTATTCCAGAAAAATGTTGCCATTAAACCAATTTATCTTTATTCTCGCCCTTGGTAGCTATCGGTACGAGTATCAATACGAATGCGTTCGCCAGTAGTGATAAACAACGGCACCATAACCATTGCCCCCGTTTCTACCGTAGCGGGTTTTGTCCCACCTGTTGCCGTATCGCCCTTAAGTCCGGGATCGGTTTGGGTGATTTCTAAAACTACTGTATTTGGCAATTCAACTTCTAATATTTGTTCGTCCCAGCGTACGACGTTTACTTCCATGCCTTCTTTAATATACTTAACGCGATCGCCAATTTGTTTTGCGCTCAAGCGGCTTTCTTCGTAAGATTCCATATCCATAAACACGTAGTCATCACCTTCTTTATAGGTATGCTGCATAGTGCTTTTTTCTAAATTCGCTTGAGGTACGGTTTCCCCTGCTCTAAAGGTGCGTTCAATAACACTGCCAGAGGCGGAGTTTTTTAGTTTCGTGCGCACGAAAGCTGAACCTTTACCCGGCTTAACGTGGAGAAATTCTACCACTCGCCAAACGGCACCATCTAATACAATTGTTACACCCGGTCTGAAGTCGTTACTAGAGATCATGAGGAAATTGGCTGAAATTTTTTGCAGTACAATCGGCATATATTGTACCGCTTGGAGGGGACAAGGGCTGAGATAACTAAAAATTCAAAATTTTTAGTTGCAAACTTAACTTGGCTAAACTAAATTTTCCTTCGAGTATTTTGGGGTTAAGCATTTGGCACAATTTAGCTTTTGGGAGCAGATACAAGTGTTAATTCTCGTGCAAAGATATCTTTCAATCCACTGTCTTTGGCGCGGCTAAAATCCTAGGGTTGCTAGAACTCCCGGCTAATCATGAAGTGGCGACAATAAAAAGCATAAAAAAGCTGAGTTTAATTTAGGTTGGATAGCACTTTTTCCCATAAAGTCAAAAATACAACAGTTGAAAACACGCCTTTACTTTTTCGCTTAACAAGCAACCAAAAGGTTTTAGCTAGTGATTGAACTAAACTATAAAATCTTTTAAGGTGAAAACTAATATAGAATTTTAGGGTTGTAAATTTTATGTGTGGAAGATTTACTTTAAGTCAGCCAATTGATGCGATCGCATCGGCGTTTAATCTCCGCCAAGTTCCACCTTTAGAACCACGCTATAATATTGCTCCTACTCAGCTAGTCCCTGCTATATTGCAACCATCCGCACAAAATGAAAAGCAATTACAAATGCTTCGTTGGGGTTTAATTCCCTCTTGGGCAAAAGAGCCGAATATTGGAGTCAAACTAATTAATGCTAGGGCGGAAACCGTCAGCGAAAAACCATCTTTCAAAGCTGCTTTTAAGCGGCGGCGATGTTTAATAGTTGCGGATGGATTCTATGAATGGCAACGTCAAGAAGGCAAGAAGCAACCTTACTATTTTCGGCTAAAAAACTTACAAGCGTTTGCCTTTGCAGGTTTGTGGGAACACTGGCTTTCGCCTGATGCACAAACAATTACTTCTTGTACTATCTTAACTACCGAAGCTAACGATGTATTACGTCCTATCCATGACCGAATGCCAGTAATTATCGATCCGAAAGACTATCTTCTTTGGCTAAATCCAGCGATACAAACTGAGCAGTTATTGCCTCTTTTGCGCCCATATCAAGCCGATTTAATGACAAGTTATGCTGTTAGCAACAAAGTTAATAGCCCTAAAAACAATACTCCCGAATGTATTAATAGTTTATAAACTTAGCGATGGAGTTTTAAATAACTTAGTAGCCAGTTAGCTGCCGTAGCTCGGCGAGTGTGTCTAGGGGTAAATTCTCCTATTTTGTAACCTTTAAAACCTAGTTCTTCTTTAAGTAATTGTTTATTTTCTGGAGGAATAGAGCGAGTTAGTTTTACTGTAGCTGGACGGTTTTCTAAAAAGTTTGGTGGCTCAGGATATTCATCGCGCCAATCGGAAATGACATTATTATTATTCCAAGCTGCTGTTTGCTGGTTGTAGCTATAACCCAAGTAATGCCAAACTAACTTGTTGACAGTAGCATCATCAATTTCATCATTTAAAATAGCCCAAATAGTATTTGTATTTAGGGAGGGTAAATCAGTCATAAGTTTTTTATAGAGCTAAAGGTTACTATTAATAGTAATAACTTAGTAAAGAAAACAAAATAATTAACTTTTTTGAATAACCAATTAAAAACTCTTGTGTCTACCAAAACCGTTGAGACAGACTACTGGATTGTCATTGCTACGGTAGAACTGTTAAGTTAAAGAGAAGTGCCTATTCGTAGTAGTTTTGACGGATTAGTAGCAAAAGGTGCGATCGCGTTACAAAACTGCAACAATCTACTTAAATTCATGCCAAATTCACCCCCTCAAGCTCAACTAATTCGATATCATGTTTTAGGATCGGGAAAAGTACAGGGCGTTGGTTATCAAAGGTCAGTTATGCAAGCAGCCAAGAACTTTAACCTCAAGGGGTGGGTAGGAAATCTACTAGCTGCTATTGAGGCGGTTTTTACAGGAAATATCCGCGATACTGATCAAATGCTTGGCGGGTGTCGTCAAGAAAATTCAAGGGTGCAAGTTAAAGGTATTACCGTCAAACAAGAAAAGCCAGAAGGAATACAAAGCTTGAAAATTCGCTGTTAGTGCCGTTTTAGAGGTTGACTGCTAAAATGAAAAGTCCGAAAATATTTAATCAAAATCCTATATTTTTTTCATGTACTTAAACTTTTATGATTTCGCCAATCTCTAAAATAATAGTATAGCGATCGCCCTCTATCCAAAAGTCAGGAATTACTCACAATGCACAATCATTTATCTAACACTCACATTGAAAATTCTCATACTTTGATTACTCCCGAACAAATTAGAAAAATTTTGCCTATAAACGAGCAACTAGAAGAAAGTATTTTGAAGTTTAGGCGGGAAATTGAGAAAATTTTAGAATTTCAAGATAGTAGAAAATTTATAGTAGTTGGACCCTGCTCAATCCACGATACCAAATCCGCCGAAGAATACGCCCACAAATTAAAACTTTTAGCCCAAAAAGTTGAAGACAAACTCTTGCTAATTATGAGAGTTTATTTTGAAAAGCCACGGACAACAGTTGGTTGGAAAGGATTAATTAACGATCCAGATTTGGATGATTCTTTTCAAATTGAAAAAGGCTTGTTGACGGCGCGGAGATTGCTAATAAAACTTGCAGAATTAGGCTTACCCACAGCTACCGAAGCCCTTGATCCAATCATACCTCAATACATTGGTGAATTAATTTCTTGGTCAGCTATTGGAGCGCGTACCACTGAGTCACAAACTCATAGAGAAATGGCAAGCGGGCTATCTATGCCTGTAGGTTTTAAAAATGGTACAGATGGCAGTATTAAAGTAGCTTTAAATGCTTTAGAATCAGCTAAAAATCCGCACAATTTTCTAGGGATTAATCCTAAAGGTCAAGTAAGTAGTTTCAAAACTAAAGGTAATGCCTACGGTCATGTTATATTACGTGGCGGTGGTAGTAAGCCTAATTTTGAAGCTGAAAGCGTCAAAGATGCGGAAGAAAAATTGAAGCAAGCAAATTTACCTCCCAGAATTGTTATTGATTGCAGTCATGGCAACTCAAACAAAGATTATAAATTACAATCTGGAGTTTTTGAAAATGTAATTAAGCAAGTTTTAGAAGGCAATACTTCTATTGTAGGGATGATGTTAGAATCCAATTTATATGAAGGAAGCCAATCAATTCCTAGCGATTTACAACAGCTTAAATATGGCGTTTCTGTAACAGATAAGTGTATTAATTGGACAGAAACCGAGCGAATTATTTTGGCGGCTTATGAAAAACTGAAGTAAATATTTATATAGATGCGATCGCACCATTGCGGCGGCGATCGCCAGCTCCGGTAATAATACCTTCAAGTTCCATCGCTGTATGTACTCCACCGAAAAACATATTTTGCCTGTTCCATAGAATAAGGCGATCGCTTTCTAAGTCTGCTACTTTTTGAGTAAATCCTGGTTCTACATTTAATACCTTATTTTCCCAGTGTATCCGAGGACTATTTACAGCCAAGTCTACAGGCATTTTAAAATCAATTATATTAGATATTACTTGTAAAATCGCGGTTCTAATCCGGTTAGAACCGCCCGATCCTAGAGCAATTTCTGGTTGATTGTTTTTAAGTACAATTGTGGGAGACATCATCGAGGAAATTCTCACATTTTCTTGCCATTGATGAAATCCGTAAGGATTCAAATCTTCTTCTCCTAGCATATTATTCATCATTATGCCTGTACCAGGAATTACATAACCGCAACCTTCACCGTGAGAAGTGGTGGTACTTGCAGCATTTCCTTCGGCATCAATAACACTAATATGAGTAGTGCTGCCCCACTTATTTACAGACTTAGTTAATTGCTGTTCGTATTCACTAATATGTTCAGTATCTAAAAAGCTTTGTTCAATTTCTCTATCTTTTCTAGCAGCATTTGTAAGCCGCATTACTTCTGTTAGTATTTGTAAATGCTTAGGCGTACCAAATTCAATATTACTTAAATCAATTTTTGCTAGTAATTCTAAAGCAAAAGCAATTAATGTTCCGCCAGAACTAGGATAAGGATTAGTTAAAAATAGATTATTTCTGTAGTTTATTTCTAAAGGTTCTCTCTCGATAACTTGGTAATTTTTTAAGTCTTCTAAAGTTAAATAACCGCCAGATTCTTGACAGTCTTTTACTAATTGATGGGCAATTGCACCTTGATAAAATTCTTCTACGCCCGCCTCTACCAAATAAGCTAAAGTATTAGCAAAATCTTTCATAAAGAACGTTTCACCAGTTTTAAGCATTTGCCCTTTTGGTGCATATACATTCTTCATTTCTGAAGACGCAAAAATAATCGGTTCAAGAATACTTGCAGAGTAATGTTGAAAGTTCTCTACTTTTATGCCATTTTGTGCATAGTGAATGGCGGGTTCGGCTACAACTTTAAAAGGTAACTTACCCAATTTCTTATGTACGTGAAAAATTCCGCCAATATTTCCTGGTACAGCCATCGCACCTAAACCGATATGAAATTCTTGAATCGCATCACCAAAGTTGATATCAATAGGATAAAAATCTAGCTTAGTATGCAGTTTTTTGGAACGGGGAGTTTGCGAGAAAAAGTCAAATAGAATATTTTTGTTAGCTTGAGTATGAGCTAATAAAAAGCCCCCACCCGCCGCCGATGTCAGGGTAGATTCGGTTACAAAAGACGCTAAAACTGCCGCCGCCGCCGCATCAAAAGCATTACCGCCTAGTTGCAACATTTCAATCCCTGCGGCAGCCGTTTTTTGATTGCCCGCCGCAATTGTACCGCGTGTAGGTTTGAACATAAATTAACGCAAACTACTAACAAACTTATCTAACCTATCCATGCCCTTCTCAATAGAGGTCATGTCGGTAGCATAAGATAAACGAACATGGTCATCTGCGCCAAAGGCTACACCAGGAATTGCCGCTACTTGCTGAGTTGCCAATAGTTGTTTGCAAAACTCTAGAGAAGTTAACCCAGTTTTGCTAATGTTAACGAACATATAAAAAGCACCATCGGGTTTAGCACAGGTAAGTTCGGGAATATCGTTGAGGCGGTGCAACATTACCTTACGCCGTTCTATAAAAGCTTGACGCATTTGTTCAACGCAATCTTGGGAACTTTGCAACGCAGAGATCGCGCCATACTGAGCAAAGGTGCAGACATTAGACGTGCTATGTCCTTGAATTGTACTTACAGCTTTAATTATTTCTGTCGATCCTGCCAAGTAGCCAACCCGCCAACCAGTCATAGAGTAGGCTTTAGCAAAGCCACTACTAATAAAAGTGCGATCGCCTATTTCTTTACCCAAAGAAGCAATGCTAATGTGTTTTGCCTCATCGTAGATAATTTTCTCGTAAATTTCATCAGAAACAACTAAAATGTTTCGTCTTACTACAACCTCTGCGATCGCCTCAATTTCCGATGGTGTATATACAACACCTGTAGGATTAGAAGGGGAATTAAGGACGAGTAACTTAGTTTTGGGTGTAATGGCTAAATTTAACTGTTCTGGCGTGATTTTGTAGCCTGTATTTGCCGTATTGACAATAACTGGTGTTCCAGAAGCTAGTTTAACCATTTCGGGATAACTCAACCAGTAAGGCGCGGGGATAATTACCTCGTCTCCTACTTCTATCAGCGCCAACATGAGGTTAAACAAGCTATGTTTACCGCCATTAGTGACAATGATATTTTCTGCTTGGTAGTCAAGATTATTGTCCGTTTTCAACTTTTGGGCGATCGCACTTCTTAATGCTGGTTCTCCCGCCGCCGCGCCATACTTAGTTTTACCTTCATCTAAGGCTTTTTTTGCCGCCGCTTTAATATGTTCTGGTGTATCAAAATCTGGTTCTCCAGCACTAAAACTATAAACCTCAATTCCCTCCGCCTTCATCGCCTTGGCTTTAGCCGCGATTTCTAAAGTTATTGACGGCGTTACCTCACCTACTCTTGCTGCCAGCTTCATATCTGCTTTACTGATGGCTTATTTCTAATCTATTTAGGATAGCCCAGAGTTGCAGTCTGAGTCTGTGTTTTTTACTGCGGTAATTGGAGAAGTGCGATCGCAGGAGCAAAAATTTGTAGTAACAGGCAGACTAACATTCTGATAATGTGATTTTGGTGTGTTTTAGAGGTTTATTTTTTGCCAACCCAAAAACAGGCAGATACAGCGATTTTTCTTTGTCAGTTACTTTCCAATTTATATCAACCTATCCAGATTTTTCGCTACGACCGAAAGCTAAGAACAATTTACATTCAAGCTGGCAGAGGCGATGAGCTTGCGGTCATAATTAATTTAGATGGAAATTGGAACTTTGTCCTATGATTGAAAATCTCAGCAAAATGACCAATCTTGAACTAAAACGCTATCTCTCAGAACATCGTAACAATGAGGAGAAGTTTCGGACGGCATTAGAAGTTTTAATGAATCGTCAAGATCCAGCTACAGAACAGCCTTATCCCTTTGATCTTGAAGATCCCGAAACTCAAGTAGAAGCTTTATTAAAAGAGAAACTTAGCCAATCTGAGTAAATATTACACTTGGTCTTTAAGTTTAACTAAGTTTTTCTACCAATTCCTCTACTCTTTCTTTGACTTGATCGCGCACTCTGCGAAATGTCTCTATAGGTTGTCCTTCGGGATCTTCAAGTTGCCAATCTTGAAAAACCTCTCTAAGTACCCATTCTTGAGGCAAATTTACGCCACAACCACAAAGAGAAATTACCGCGTCGTAGTCCTCAGCTTGAAAATCGCTTAAGGCTTTAGAAGTCTGATTGCTAATATCAATCCCAATTTCCGCCATGATTTCTACAGTTTTGGGATCTACATGACTTGCTTCTAATCCCGAACTTGTAACGCCAACTTTCCCGTATCCCAAGGTACGCGCGAATCCTTCCGCCATTTGGGAACGGCGAGAGTTTTTTTTGCAGACAAACATGATTTTTTTCATAATTTTGCAGTGAGTTCTAAGGCTTTTGTTGCTTCTTTGCGTTCGCTATAACGGTCTGTAAGGTGGTCGGTTTGGTCGCGTAGCAGGATGGTAAATTTGTATAATTCCTCCATTACGTCAATTACGCGATCGCGGTAAGCTGAATCTTTCATCGTCCCATCTTCGTTAAACTCCTGGTATGCCTTGGCTACAGACGACTGATTGGGAATTGTAAACATCCGCATCCATCTACCCAAAAGCCGCATCGTATTTACCGCGTTAAAAGATTGCGAACCCCCACTTACTTGCATAACTGCCAAAGTTCGCCCTTGAGTTGGTCTAACAGCGCCCATAGCCAAAGGAATCCAGTCTATTTGATTTTTTAAAATGCCTGTAATATTACCGTGCATTTCTGGAGATGTCCAAACTTGACCTTCAGACCACAAACTTAAATCTCGTAACTCTTGTACTTTGGGGTGTGTCGCCTCTACACTACCTTGCAAAGGGAGTTCGCGGGGGTCAAAAAACCGCGTCTCTGCGCCAAATTCAGTAATAATTCGCGCCGCTTCTTCTGCTAAAAGACGGCTATAAGAGCGATCGCGCAAAGAACCGTATAAAAATAAAATTCTTGGTTTATGAGTGCTAGACATCTTGAAATCCTTGAGAAAGTATCTGATAAACAACAACTGCAAGCTGTGCGCCTAAAATAGGTGCAACCCAATAAAGCCATTGGTGCTGCATATTTCCGCCAACTATTGCGGGTGCAAGACTTCTTACAGGGTTCATACTTGCGCCCGTAATCGACCCCATAAAAGCAGCCTCAAGTCCTACCGTCAAGCCAATTGCTAAACCTGCAAAACCAATGTGGGCGCGGCGGTCGAGTCCTGAACCTAAAATAATTAACATTAAAATAAAGGTTAAAACTGTTTCCAAAATCAAAGACTGCAACCAGTTATCATTTAGCGGTAAAGTTGCCCCTAATTTGGCGATATTTCCTAAACTTAGGAGTAATAAAGTTGAAGCTGCGATCGCGCCTACACATTGCGCCAATATATAAGGCAAAACTCGCTTAGTGGGAAATACCCCACTTGTCCAAAAAGCTAGAGTTACAGCCGGGTTAAAGTGTGCGCCGCTTAAATGTCCCATGCTATAAATTAAAGCCGCAACCACTGCCCCAAATACAAAGCTAATGCCTAAATGAGTCACTGCACCGTTACTGATGGAGTTGGTCATAACAGCGCCTGTACCTGCAAACACTAAAATAAATGTGCCTACTCCTTCGGCTAATGCTTCCCGCCAGCAATTAGTAAAAGATATCTGGAAAGGAAGTTTGATGCCGTGCTTAAGCATGGGCGTAACTCATTTCAATAAAAATTGATATAAGTCTATTATTTCAATAAAAGTTGATTTGTCAAGTACAAGGTATATCTTGACAAGGACGGGCGGGTAATAATTGACTAAAACGGCGGTACTCAGATAAATATTGCTCTAAAGTAACAAATTGAGCCAAATTTAGACGGTAATAAATCCAGCGACCTTCTTGGCGAGAATGCACTAACTGAGCATCTTTAAGGGTTTTGAGGTGAAAAGAAAGTTTAGATCCCGTTACTCCCAAAGCATCGGAAAGTTCGCACACACAAAGTTCTTGCTTTTTGAGCAATTCTAATATAGCAATCCGCAAGGGGTCGCTAAGGGCATGAAATCCAGAAATAATCGTTGGCTGAACTTCTGAGGAAATTTCTCGCATCAATTTTTATTGAAATGTTGGGGTTATTTATCTTATTTTGCCTCAAGGGCGATAATAAATAAACATCTTGCCGTTTACTTATGTTATTCCGTCCTGCGATCGCACAAATGACAGGCTACACTCCTGGCGAACAACCAAAACCAGGAACATCAATTATTAAACTCAACACCAATGAAAACCCTTATCCGCCTTCTCCTCAAGCTGTTGAAGTATTACGTAATGTAGATAGTGAATGGCTGCGACGTTATCCTGATCCCTACGCGCGAGAATTTTGTAATGCTGTAAGTGAAGCTTTAAACGTGCCTTCAGATTGGGTAATTGTTGGCAATGGTAGCGATGATATGCTCAATTTGCTAGTACGGGCGTGTGCTGAAGGAGGCGATCGCCCTTGCGTATACCCGACCCCTACTTACGTCTTGTACCGCACTCTAGCAGCCATGCAGTCTGCGGAGGTTGTAGAAATTCCTTACCCTGAAGATTTTAAATTACCCGTTGATGAATTAGTTGCAGCCAAAGGAGCAATTACCTTTATAGCTTCTCCTAATAGTCCCTCTGGTCATTGCGTACCGTTAGAAGATTTGCGTCAACTAGCAAGCCAGTTATCGGGGGTGTTAGTAATTGATGAAGCTTACGTTGATTTTGCCCAATATTCCGCGTTGGCTTTGGTGCGAGAATTTGAGAATGCGATCGTACTGAGGACTTTATCAAAAGGCTATTCTTTAGCTGGGTTGCGCTTGGGATTTGGGATTGCTAACCCGAAATTACTATCAGGGTTATTTAAGGTTAAAGATAGTTATAACGTAGATGCGATCGCGCAATTAGTAGGTACGGCTGCAATACGCGACCAAAATTACAAAAACCTCTGCGCCCAAAAGGTCAAAGTATCAAGAGCAAAATTAACTGTAGATTTAAGAAAGTTAGGCTTTACAGTCAGAGAGTCTCACGGTAATTTTGTCCTAGCTACTCCGACAAGTTCCGCCGAGGAGATTTATTTATCATTGAAACAGCGCGGTATTTTAGTGCGGTACTTTAATCAGCCAGGATTACAAGACAAACTGCGGATTACGATAGGAAATGACGAGCAAAACCAGCTATTGATAGAGATTTTAGAGACAATCTTAAGCGATTAGCCTCCGTAACTATATTTTTGAGTGTTAAATATAATACTTAAATATTATGCTATCGATGGAAATTTTCAGGTATCAAAACAGCCCTTTTTAGCGGTTTGGTTTCACTTTGCACCTAGAGGAAAATTACGATTTATATCGCATCTATTCTAAATTCAATCAATCTCAACCGCTACCCTCTACAACTGCTTTATTATTTATTTTGACTTTATTAAGCCAAAATTGAGCTTGTTCAGGATCTTTTGGTAATCCGAGCAATCCTTCTAGATAAGCTTGAGCAAGTATTTTTTGAGATACTTCATAATGATTACGGGCAGCATTTTGATACCATTTAACGGCTTCTTCTTCATTTTTGGCTACACCTTGACCACTAGCATACATCTCGCCTAGACGATGACAAGCTAAAGGAAAGCCATGCTCCGCAGCCTTCTGATACCACTCAACTGCTTGAGAATAGTCTATTACACGACTAGACCGACATAATCCTCCAGAATATATATCGCCTAAAACTTCTTGAGCAAATGGAAAGTTTTGTTCTGCCGCTAAAATATACCATTTAATTGCTTCTGCTGGGTTTTCATCAAGAAGAAATGAGGCAAGGTTGTTCTGTGCAACCACATCTCCTTGTTCGGCTGCTAAATGATACCACTTGATTGTTTCAGCCGTATTGCTTTCAACCCCCTGTCCTAGTTCATACATATTAGCGATTATTTTTTGGGCTTGAATATGCCCTTTTTTGGCGACTCGCATTAGGATCTCAAAAGCTTCATAAAAATTCGAGTCATCGTAAGCAGCTATTCCTAGCTCAAAATCAGACATATACAGGCACTTTTGTTAGTTTAATTATTTAAAAATGTTCGGTAAATCCTCAACTATAGCTACCTGTACGTTTAGTTTCAAAAATAAACCTTTTGCAAATAAAGCAGCCATTTTTAGCAGTCTGGTTTCGCTTTTCACCTAGAAGTAAATTGCGATATAGATCGCATTTATTCTAAATTTAACCAATCTTCCACCGTCACGCCTACAACTCTCAACATATCTGAATCATTAGAAACTAAAATCAAGCTTTTTACTATTGCGGTAGCCGCTATCAATATATCTGCATCTTGAATAGGTGTACCCTTTCGTTTTAAATCTGCATGAATTTCTGAAGCTTTTTCAATAATTTGTAAATCGTCTAACAGTACAACGTTATATTTTCTGCAAAATTCATTAAATGCAGACAACTTGTTTGTAGCATTTATAGCTAATAGCCCTCTTTTAATCTCGTAATAACTTATGCAGCTTATAAATATTTTCTGAGCTTAATTTTCTATTTCTTCTAGTTTTTCCTTTATCCTTTGATTATTTTTTAAATGTGCCGTAACTATATTTGTATCTAAAAGATAACTCATTTATTCTGTCATCTACCTTCAACCGCCGCATCAAAAGTTTCTAGTTCTTCTGACGTTAGATCATTTAATATTCCAGCAGTCGCATTTATTACTAGCATCCCATCTATTCTGTCTTTTAAATCTTGATTATCAATATTTATAAACTCCTCTGCGGATAACTTTTTAAATAAATTAGTTATATGTTGGCTCATATCGTTTTTGTCTAGTCTTTCCTGAAAAAAACTATTGTTTGCAAACAGAGTGTCAATTATTGGTGATATACGAACCGGAAATATATCTTTCTCTTGGGAAACTTCGTACATAACATCCTCCAAGGTTTTTATTTATACTTTTACTCTATCAAATTTTTTTAGTTGTAGATATCTGGCGATATAAAGTTGTAATGCGATCGCGCAAGCGTGCAGGGCTTCGCATTAGTTCCTGAATCCAACAACAAAGATATCACTGCCAAAATTCTAAAACAGCATTATTTGCCGCAAATCTTACCATTAACCAGATTTCTAGCTGAAAACCCTTCCCTTGGTCTATGCGTTGGGTGGGGAAGAAATGGTAAGTCTAGATTAACAACACGCAAAAAAGGTAAATTTAACTATATGGCTGAACTTAGCCTACAAGATATTTCCTCGCAACTGGAAAGTCAAGATTCGCGCGATCGCATGATTGCCTTAGCTTCGTTACGCCGCTTCCCGTCGGCGGATGCTGTACCCTTGATTAAAAAGGTTTTAAATGACGAAATCTTGCAAATTCGCTCCATGGCGGTATTTGCTTTAGGCGTTAAACAAACCGATGAATGTTACCCGATTTTAGTAAAATTGCTCGAAAATGACCCAGATTACGGCATTCGGGCAGATGCGGCGGGGGCTTTAGGCTATTTAGGCGATATTAGAGCATTTGAGCCATTAGTTAGAGCTTTTTATGAAGATACTCAATGGTTAGTTAGGTTTAGTGCGGCGGTGTCTTTAGGCAATCTCAAAGATGTTCGCGCTCACGACTTGCTAGTACGGGCGCTAGATAGCGACGAAGTAGTATTGCAACAAGCAGTGATCGCTGCTTTAGGTGAAATTAGAGATATAAACGCGATCGATCATATTTTGCGCTTTGTACCTTCCACCGATTGGCTGACTCGTCAGCGTTTGGCTGAAGCCTTGGGTAATCTTCCTAGCGACAAAAGTATTTCAGCTTTGAAATATTTAGAAAAAGATAGCCATCCTCATGTGGCGCAAGCTGCAACAATTTCCTTAAGTCGCCTAGGTGCTTAAGTAGGGGTGAAATCAGCGAGGCTTTCATTTGCCGCCACTTGATAGCTGAAAAGTTGATTATTAGACGACATTGTTAATGGCGGGTGATGACAGAGTATTGGCGGGTAGGTGAGACAAAGAAGCGATTCTGTACGAAGAACGACGGACGCGGAAAAAACCAAAAGTAGAATCAAAGCCAATCAAAAAGAAAGACACTAGAAAATCTCCCAGCAAAGAGAAAAAGTCTAGTGTCAAGAAAAACTATCCATTTATACCAAAAAAGAGCGTATATGAACGCAAAAGAAATTGGCTTGAATCAAGCCAAAGCAGCTTACATTGCGGAAATATCTGAACGAAATCTTCAACGCATCGAAAAAGTGAAACCACCAGCCGAATCGGGGAAAAGTAGCCGACCGTCGCAGTACCCAAGATCCATTAGGGGAGGTGTGGGATAAAAAACTAGAGCCAATGCTCAAACTTGAACCCCGGCTCAAACCGATGACATTATTTGAATATCTACAAGACACTTATCCCGGTAAATATCCACAAGTACTGCGGACGATTCAACGACGAGTCCAAACGAGCGAAAGCTCTGCATGGGCCGAGTCCAGAAGTGATGTTTGAGTTACTTGCGCGTACCAGGCACAATGGGACTGTCAGACTTCACCCAACTCAAAGGAGTGGAAATAACCATTGCTGGCAAGCCGTTCGAGCATTTGCTCTATCACTATCGACTGGCTTACAGTGGGTGGCAATAGGCCCAGATTATTCAATGTGGAGAAAGTTTCATCGCCCTTGCCGAAGGATTACAAAATGCGCTCACAGCTTGCGGTGGCGTACCCAAACAACATCGGACAGATAGTTTAAGCGCAGCGTACCGAAACCTGGGAGGAAACAAATCCTTAACCCATTTGTACGATGAACTGTGCGACCATTACCGAATGCAGCCAACCCGAAACAATACGGGTGTTGCTCATGAAAATGGCGCAATCGAATCTCCCCACGGTCATCTCAAGAATCGGATTAAACAAGCGATCTATCTCAGAGGGAGTAATGATTTCGGGAGCTTGAAAGAATATCGATTACTCATCGAAGCAGCAGTTACCAAGCTCAATCAGCAGTGCCAGCAGAAATTTGAACAAGAGAAAACCTATCTCCAATCACTACCAAAATATCGCATCCCCGATTATGAAATTTTAACCGCTTGCGTCAGTACCAGAAGCACGGTTGAAGTTCGTTGCATTAGACCTCTTGCAAAAGTAGGTGTTAGAATTGGGAGAAAAAGATGAGATAAAGACAATAATGACTTATAAACAAGTAAAAAAGCTGACTTCTGAAGAATTCAAACGATTATCTGGAGTGCATTATGAGACATTTAATCAAATGGTGGAAATAGTTAAAAAAGTATATTGCTCACGCAAGATAACAGGAAGACCGCCAAAATTAAAAGTAGAAGACCAAGTATTAATGACTTTGGAATACTTAAGAGAATACAGAACTTATTTTCATCTAGGAGCAACGTGGGGAATTAATGAATCTACAGCTTATCGAATTGTCAAAAAGATTGAAGATATTTTAATTCAAGCACCGGAACTAAGATTGCCAGGGAAAAAAAGACTAATTATTCAAGAGGATTATCAGCTAGAAACGGTAGTAATAGATGTGAGGGAAACTCCGATAGAAAGACCTAAAAAAAACAAAAAAAATATTACAGTGGTAAGAAAAAAATCCATACATTGAAAGCTCAAGTAAGTATCAGTCAAAAGGATGGGCAAATCCTATGTACGACTTATGGAAAGGGTTCTGAACATGATTTTAAACTATATAAAAGAAGTAAGGTAAAAATCAATCAAGAGGTTAAATGCCTAGCAGATAAGGGATATCAAGGAATTAAAAAGCATCATCCTTTCAGTCAAACACCCAAAAAGCGGAAAGTTTGTGGGGAAGGTTTCCTTCCACAAAACTTTCTAAGACAGAAACCAAGAAAAAGCAAGTTTTCCGTAGCAGAGAGAAAAGAGAATAGAGAGTTAGCGAAACAGAGAATAATTATTGAAAATGTTTTTGCACATTTGAAAAGATTTAGGATTTTAAAAGGGCGATATAGAAATAGAAGGAAACGATTTGGATTAAGGTTTAATTTAATAGCTTCTATTTATAATTATGAGCTTTACTTAAATGTCAATCAACTTTAAAGGCAACTTTTGCAAGAGGTCTAATAACTGGGATGCACCCGATTGTTTTAACCTATCTTTTTCTGTCTCTCTTGGCTCAAACCCTTTCTCCGCCAGACACGATCGCCCTTTTGTCACCCCGTCAGGCAAGATTGGAAAAGTTTTAGCTTCCGCGTTTGGGAATCGTAAAGATGAAGTTTTTCTTCAGTTAAAAGCACTATTATTACTCTTTAGAATTAGTCGCTTTTATACTGATGATTGGGGAGTATATAAGCGATACTTAGACGCATCAAAGCATGAAGTCGGCAAACAGAATACACAAAAAATAGAAAATAAGCATTTGAATTTACGAACACGAATTAAACGTTTAGCACGGAAAACGATTTGCTTTTCTAAGACGGTGTTTATGCACGATCTTGTAATTGGAATATTTATTAACCGCTACGAGTTTGGTTTGTTAATTTAATACTTAATCAACAATTTTACAACATTTCCCTCTTTTTTACGTTTGATAATTACGACTAGGGCGATCGCACCTACAATTATTAGCATCCATTCGGCGGGTTCGGGAACGGCGGAAACGGCTAAGGGATTGTTAAATGTGGGCATTTGTTTGTCTTCAATTTCGCGCTTAAAGCGATCGCTCTTTTGTTCAGCTTGTTTTAAATCGTTCTTCTGTTGGTCGTTGACAAGGACGATCATTGAAGAATAAGGCGTAACAATTTGCGATGCTTTGGCTACTTGGTGAATCCCGTCAAGATTTGCAATCTCTTTTAAATCTCGATCTTGACCTAAGTAGTTAATCAATTGTCTAGCTGCAAAGGGGTTAAATTCGTTGTTGGGATCGGCGGAAATATTGTTTTTTTCGGCAAACCAAGCATAATTATCTTCAACTCCAATGACTCCCGGTGCTAACGCTTTTTGGGTGGCGAAACGCTGCATTACTTCCTGTACTTGGGTAGCTACTCCACCACCGCTTGCTTGGATGGTTTCAAAAATAGCATCATCATAAGCACTCTGCACTCCGCCTAAATGCACTATCCACAATGGTGCGGGTAATTTTAAAGCTTCAGTATCGCTTCCTAATTCGTAACTACCGCGATCGCTTATTAGTAAAATTGCATCATAATTACTATCGCCGCGTAAGTTTTCAAATTGTCGCAACATCTCTAATGGCTGCATTGTGCCGTAAAACGTTGCCCTTTCAACATCAAATTCGGCTAAATCATCGAGCTTTTTGGGTGCAACTCCGGGTGCTGAAGTTATATAAACATCAAAATCGTTGCTAGAAATAGCTTGCTCTTTTAACCATTTAAAGGTTTTAACGGCTTCTTTGCTATGCTGTCCCATACTGTAAGACGTATCTAAAACTATGGCAATGCGATCGCCTTCTGGTAAACGGTAATCTTTGTTAGATAAGGGTTTTCCAGTAATTTGATAGCCGTTTAAGTTGATTTGGTGCAGTAAAGGTGTTGTTGGCTTAGTTGCGATCGCACTTGTAAACCAATTATCTTGAGAAGCTACAGTTTTGCCATTATTTAGCCGCTTGGTGTCTTTTGTCCAAAAAATATTACGTCTTTCGCTTAGTTGTGGTAAAGCAATCCCGTCTTTTGTTTGCAATACTTGGTAAGTCATCCATAGGTGCAATGGTTTGTCGTTGCGAGGTAAAACGGGAAAAGCTCGTAAACGGTAGCTATTTGGGCCAATTTGCTCTAATAAAGCTGGATCTACATTGCGTCTAACTTGCTCAGTATATACTTTTTGCGCCGCGCCACGAGTTGAAACCGTGAAGGGAAAACGCGCGGATAAGTCGCTACTATTTCCTAACCAAACTCCAGTAATTACAGCGCTTGGAGGTAAAGAAAAGGAATAAACTATCTCTTGACTATCAAAAGTTTGATTTTCGTAGATTTCATACAATTCTACCTCTGCCCAATCGCCTTGAGGTGTAACTTTTACTTGTTGTTCGGCTAACCAAACTTTTTTTTCATTAATATCTAGCAATCCGGCTTTAGCTTCGCTGCGATTAAAGGTAGCTTGGACGGCTTTTTGGACGGCTTTTTGTTCTCCGCGCAAAATTGGGACATCAAAAAAATCTGAGTACAACTTAGTGGCGGTATCTCTGTCTGTGCGTTTACCATCGTATAAAAAGGGTGAAACCAATACATTGTAAGTATTTTGCAAAGATTGGCTAAAATCTATACCCAAAGGAAAAACGCTGTTGTAAAGATCGCGGATATTAGTATTTTCTTGTCCGTAATCTTGATAGCGGTAAGTTGCCAAGTAAGCATTGAGTAAGCCTTTACGGATTTGTTCGGACTTCTGTAATAGTAAAAAGCGATCGCGTTCAGTGGTTATAGGCTTTTGCAACGCCGCAAAAACTTCAACTTGAGGCTGTTTTTGCACGGCGATAACGGCTATCAATCCTGACATGATTACAGCAATTGTGCCTATATAGGCTTTAGTCCAACCGTACCTCAAGGCAAAATCATTTAAGTTTGACTGCCAAGAACGAATATAAATCCAAGCCATCCCAAAGGGAATAGTAGCGCTGAGGATAATAACTACACCTATGGGAGACAAAATTATTCCGTAAACCACCACTAATAATAGAGTCTCTAAGGGTGTATGCAACAATCCGTACAAAATAGCGGCGCTGATAGGAATTGCATAAAACAATGACAGAGTTAGGACATAAAGTGCGATCGCAAATATTAAACTATTACACGCTAGTTTTATCCAAGCACCGCTAACAGTGGTCGGTTTGCCATAAATTAGCTGATGCAAGTAAGCACCAATACTTACACAGCCAGCCAATAAAATAATTGTGCTACTGGGATTAAGTTCTTTTAGCCAAAAAAAGCGTACCAAACACAGCACAAGTAAAGGTGCTTCTACACCATAAAACAGCTCAATGGTAGACAAGGATCGAAAACTAAATTTGCGTTCCTTAGTCTCCACGTTTTCTAAAGCTTGGGGTTTAGCTTTCGTCAGACTCAGTAAGCTTGTAGTAGTAGGTACGCCAACTAAACCAACTAAAGGCAAAAGCAAGTCAAAAGGTACTTCTCCTTTCAACGCATCGGTAATAATCGCTGTACCGAGAAAAGGTAAGATCCCCACGTAAGCAATTAGTAGCAAAGTTAAGTTAAATAGCCAAAAGAAAACTGAAAACAAAGTTTCCCCAGCAGATTTTGTTTGCATAGTTATACTCCAGTTAAAGAAGATGCGATCGCATCGTGAATATTAGTTGTAAAAGCTCTGATTTCTGGCGTATCGGGCTGTTGAGAGCGGTCAAACAGCACTGAAACCATCACCCATAAACGGTCTTTGCGCGTCATTCCTCCCCACAGACGAGTTAAAAAGTCATCGGTTGTCCGTTGGGGTGATTGAAACCAATAAGTAGCCGCCATTGTCCCGTTATTAATGGAAAGCCAACGCCCTAAAACCTTCGGTGATAGCTGTTTAGATTGCATCGTGTCTACTTTCAAACCATTACCTAAAAGGCACAATTCGGGCGCATGATAAGCTTGAACGGAGTTACTACTAACTAGCAAGATAGAACCGGGGATATTTTGCCACTCAAAACGGGATTTTTGGGCGATTACCTGGGAGGTAGCGCCAGAGGCGATCGCACCCTCGTAATTAGCAAAAAAGTCTTTTTCTATCGCCGAAAGCTGCAAAGGCTCTAAGTGCATCTGTGCAGGTAAATTAATTGAAGTGATCGCACTGGTTGTAACCTTTTGGGGGTGAGGAATTAAAGCCAGTCCCAAAATACAGCTACCTACTACAATTTGCTTAGTTAAAGGTTTCAAACTCTTTCCCAAAGGAGGAATTTTAGATGTTTCGGCTTTGAGTAATGTCTTTTTGTGGTGAGGAACAGTTTGTAATAGCAACCAAGTAAACAACCCCGCCGTAATAAAACCAACTAATCCTAGCGGTACGTGGAGTATAGCCGCCAAATCTGGGCGATCGCCTACATTGCTAATTAAAACTAAAAGTAATATCCTGCCTGTATTAGCGGCAATCAGCAGCAAAATATTTGCAACGCAAACTAGCAACCATCTAAACTTAACTTGGCGATTTTCTAGCCAAGTAGCCGCTAGTAAAAACAAAGTACCAGTCCACAAGCTTTTTAACCCACTACAGGGCAAATCTACTTGAGCGACGCTATTTTCTAAAACAATAATATCGTGGGAAGAAATCGCCGCAATATGCCAAAAAGTAAGGATATGTTCAACTAACCGCGCGGTAATTACGCGAACGGGAAAACCCAAACCCGTACCAAATTGAACGCTAAAAGGTAAAATACACGAGGCAAAAATTGCCGCCGGAAGTCCTTTGCGCCAGACATTAGGAGCAGTAAATAACCCAATTAAGCCATAAGTTGCGATCGCAAATAGCAATACACTGATTTGAGGAACATCTAGCAACCATTGCAACCCAATTCCCGTTACCGTACTCCCAAACATTAATATTAAAGGTGCGGAGTGCAAACTAGGCGTAAAAGATAAGCCTAGTTTGCGGCGATGATGAATAGCTTGAACTAATAAAACCGTTGTTACTATGCTAATGATGATGAAGTTAAAAGCGGAAGTATCTCTAAAAGACTCAAGTAGCCACTGCAACAGCGAATAGTTCAGCACTAACCAAGAAAATACAATTAAGCTAGTAGCAATCTTGCTTGACCAACTAGCCATATTAGGAGGCGCATTGCTGCGAGTTAAAGTCATAGTTTAATCAAAAATCTATACCTATAGACTGACTGGTATAGTTTAATGTTGCCAAGCTCATTTTTTATTTGTATTTGCCCCAATTCAGGTTAAAACTGATCGTAAAGCGATCTAAAAGTCTGAATTTACAAAAAAATAATCAGTGCTGACTTTCAAAGCGTCCGAAGCAGGACTAAAAAGAATCAAACAAGCGAGAATTTTGTCAGGATGGGCGATCGCCGATTCGCGCTGGTTAGTAGCTGCAAGTCAAATTATAGATGCAACTACCAATTGGCAACAAACAGACTATTACGCTGTGGGTATTTCTTCCGGTACTTGGGGACGTTTTTTAGGCGGAAAAGAACCCATTAAAGCTCCAGCTTTTAAAGCTTACTGTCAAATTTTAGAGTTAAATTGGCAAGAAATTTGCGAACCAAATGTTAATAAATCTAGATCGGATAAACCCTTTTATGTAGAACGTCAACCTTACGAAAGCGAATGTTTCCAAGAGATTGTTAAGCCTGGGGCTTTAATCCGCATCAAAGCGCCGCAAGAGATGGGTAAAACCTATTTTATGCAAAACATTTTAACTTATGCCAAAGCAAAAAAATATCAAACCCAAGTTTTTAGTTTTGAGCTATCTGACAGTACAATATTTACCGATCTAACTAAATTTTCTCGATGGTTTTGTGCGGGAATTGGTCAAAGCTTAGGATTAGAAAACAAATTAGCCGATTATTGGGATGATATTTTTGGATGTAACTACAACACAACAATTTACTTTGAAAAGTATTTATTAGCTAATCTAAGTAACCCTTTAGTTATTGCTTTAGATCGGGTTGACATAGTTTTTGAACACCCACAAATTGCTAATGATTTTTGCACTTTATTAAGAGCATGGAATCAAAGAGCAAATCAAGGTGATGATATCGGTAAAGTTTGGCAAAATCTCCGATTAATTATCGTTCATTCTACCGAAGTATATGGAGCATTAGATATTAATCATTCACCTTTAGGAGGTGTGGGGTTAGTTGTAAAGTTGTCAGAATTTAGTTTTGAACAAGTCCAAGAATTAGCAAGCAAGTATCAATTGTCTTGGAGTAACTTAGAAATAAAGCAACTGATGGCGCTAGTTGGGGGACATCCAACATTAATAGCGCGAAGTCTCGAACAAATTACTCGTAATAATATTACTATCAGCCAATTATTGCAAACTGCCGCCACCGAATCAGGATTTTACAGCGATTATTTGCGCCGTCACTTAGTAACGCTGCAACAGCAACCTTTGTTAGCAAAAGCTTTAGCAAAAGTAATTAATTCAAAGCAGCCAATACAACTAGAATCAATCCCCGCTTTTAAGTTGGAAAGTATGGGTTTAATTCATTTAGAGGGAGACTACGCAACGCCAAGGTGTGAATTGTATAGACAATATTTTGGCGATCGCTTATAGCCCTAAGTTTAGGATAATTGTAGGTGTCAGTAAGTGTAGTGTTAAATTCGGAATGTAAGTTTTTTAAGTAAAGCAAAATGGTGAATGAAAACTTGACTAGCAAGACTAACCAAACAATGGACGATGGGCAAGTAGAGTTGTACAAGCGAATTCAAGCATTTTCGTTAGATCGACCAGATGCCCAATTGTCTTTCAGTAAACGCCTAGCAAGAGATAATGGCTGGTCATTAGACTATGCCCAGCAAGTCATTAAAGAATACAAAAAATTTGCGTTTCTGGCTGTAACAGCAGAGCATCCAGTCACCCCTTCAGACCAAGTAGACCAAGCTTGGCATTTGCATTTGACTTATACGCGATCGTATTGGGAAGAATTCTGCGAGCAGATTCTACAAGTACCATTGCACCACGCTCCGACTCTTGGCGGACAAGCTGAAAACCAGAAATTTGATAATTGGTATAGCAAAACTTTAGAAAGCTACGAACAATTTTTTGGTCAAATTCCGCCAATAGAGATTTGGTCTACACCAAAGGCTCGTTTCGGACGCGATTTACATTTTGTGCGAGTAAATAATCAGCAAAATTGGGTGTTATCAAAGTTGCAAGTTCAAAGAGGAGTAATAGCAAGCATAGCCATTCTTTTTACTTTGACATTAAGTGGTTACTATGTTAGCAGTTCTGAAAGCAACATCAATCCTTTTGCAGGGACTCTACTAGCTATTATTTCCGTTGCAGCAGGATTTGGGGCGTTGCGGATTCTTGTCGGGATTGTAAATTTCCTCAAAAATCCATCATATCCCAAAATTACAGGTGGTTGGGATGGTATTGGCTATGGGGATGGGGGTTGCGGCGTATCGGACTGGGGTAATTCTGGTAGTCATGGTTTTAGTGGCGATTCTAGCAGTAGTGACGGCGGCGGTTGCGGTGGTGGCGGTTGCGGTGGTGGCGGTTGCGGTGGATAGCTTTTGACAATTCCGTTGGAGCAGATTGCGGGAAGCTTTTAGTGTAGATGCTGAGGTTTTTTCTAAAACAAGTCCCCAACTGCATAAGTTTTATTTACGGGGAACACCATGTACTTGCAGCACATCGCTAAAAGTAGCACAATAATTCGGCAATCCTAAACTTTCGGGATTAACGGGGTTTTCATAACTAAAATGTCTATAGGTTAAGCAAAACCTATCCCAATCCGCCATTTGAATCCGAAACAACGGAATCAAAATGTTAGCTAAACCTAAAGATATAGGAATGCGAAAATAAATCTTTTTATTGAGATATTTACAAGCTTCCTCAATTGCTTCATCGGCAGTTATTCGCTTTTGTCCTAATACTAATTGCCGCGATTCGTTAGCTTTTGGTGGATTGTCAATTAAATAACTCACAACTTGAGCGACATCTTTACCATGAATAAAGTGAAAACTACCATCGGCTTTAAAAAAACGAATTAAATTGATTAACTTAGTAATTTCTGGGATTCCTGCCGACAAATGAGAGTAAGGTTTAGTGTTATCTCCTCCCAAAACTAACGTCGGGAAAACTTTAGTTATTTTAGATATAATCCCACTATCAGCCAATTTCTGAAAACATTGGTACTTAGAACGTATATAATCTGTACCAATTTCTCCCGCTTCCTTCAGTAATTGGTTATGACTATCTAAAATACTTGCTGTAGAAAAGTAAATAATTTGCTGACAAACTTCAGGATCTAACAAATTCATCAACTCAATAGTTTTGGTGACATTAATATCAAAAATGTCATCACCGCCCCATACGGTCGCCGTGAGTACCGCCGTATCGATAGTTTTGAGTAAATCGGCAAACTGCTCGATTTTGCCCATATCACCCTGTAAAACGGTAATTCCTGGACGAGAATTTGTATCTACTTTTAGCTTGAGGGGATTTCTAACCAGCAAATATAACTGGTGGTCTGTTTGGTTAATTAAGGCTTCGGTAATGTAGTGACCGATGCAACCACTAGCACCAGTCACTAAAATCCGCTTGGGGGTCATCGGAAACCTCCGAGAAACCCTGTCGCTTCAGCGCAGGGAGGGATAGGAGGCGATTGAGGAGCTTCACCCTCTTTAAAACCGATAAGCAAAGCTCTCGGAAAGAAGGGGGTGACTGGCGTTTGAGCAAATATTTTGTGCATAATAGTTTCACAATGAATGTGCTATAATGTGAGAATGCTCAAAGCCTTCAAGTACCGTTTTTATCCCACTCCCGAACAAGAAATACTCTTGCGTCGGACAATGGGGTGTGCGCGTTTGGTTTACAACCGAGCGTTGGCGGCAAGAACTGAAAGCTGGTACGAACGGCAAGAAAGGATCGGTTATGCCGACACTTCTACCATGCTGACCATCTGGAAAAAGCAAGAAGACTTGCAATTTCTCAATGAAGTTAGCTGCGTACCTTTGCAGCAGGGACTTAGACATTTGCAAAAAGCCTTTGCTAACTTTTGGGCGGGAAACGCAAAGTATCCCAACTTCAAGAAGAAGCATAACGGTGGCAGTGCGGAGTTTACTAAATCCGCTTTTAAGTGGAAGGATGGCAAAGTTTGGCTTGCTAAATGTGCTGAAGCCTTGCCTATTCGTTGGAGTAGACAACTGCCAACTGGATGCGAACCGTCTACCATTACTGTCAAGCTGGATGCGGCTGGGCGTTTTCACGTTTCTTTGCTTGTAGATACGGTAATTGTTCCACTGCCCAAAACTGATAAAACTATTGGTTTGGACGTGGGGATAACTAGCTTGATTGCTACTAGCAATGGGGACAAAATCGCTAATCCCAGACACTTTAAACGACTGCGCTCTAAGCTTAAACGAGTCCAAAAATCTTTGTCTAGCAAACAAAAAGGGAGCAACAACCGACAGAAACAGAGGCAAAAAGTAGCGCGAGTACACCGCAGAATAACCGACAGCCGTAAGGATTTTTTGCATCGGCTTTCAACTCAACTGGTGAGAGAAAACCAAACCATCGTGGTTGAGGACTTGGCAGTCAAAAATATGGTGCAGAACCCTAAGCTTGCGCTTCACATTAGCGATGCTTCGTGGGGTGAATTTGTCCGCCAGCTTGTCTATAAGTGTGAGTGGTACGGACGAGAATTGATTAAAATTGACCGATGGTTTCCTTCCTCCAAAAGGTGTGGGAACTGTGGGCATATAGTGGATAAGATGCAGTTGTTTGTACGTGAGTGGGACTGTCCTAAGTGTGGGATTAACCATGACCGTGATATCAACGCGAGTAAGAATATTTTGGCGGCAGGGCTTGCCGTGTCAGTCTGTGGAGCGAACATAAGACCTGATGGGCATAAGTCCAAAGGGCAGTTGCAAAAAACCCCTAGGGGAAAGAAACAGAAACCTAAACAGTGATGTTTAGGAATCCCCGCACCTTCAGGTCGGGGAGGAGGTCAAAGTTTAGTATTTCAACTGCTTGGCGGTTTCAAAGAAGAAAGCAACATTTTCTTCTGGAGTCGTGGGTAAAACACCATGACCGAGATTAAGGATATGTCCGTAATTGCCAGCTTTTTTCACAGTATCGTAAATGCGATCGCGGATAAACTGTTTAGAACCAAACAACACGCCGGGATCTAAATTACCCTGCACTTTCATATCCTGTCCTAATCTAGCGCGCGCATCTGCCATATCTACCGCCCAATCTACCGTAACGATATCAGCACCCGAAGTCGCCATACGCTCTAATACTCCCGCACTACCACTAACGAGCAGTATTAAAGGTGTATCGGGGTGAGTTTGTTTAACTTGCTCAAAGACCCGCTTTTGATAAGGTAAAGCAAAGGTATCGTAATCTTGGGGGCTAAGTTGACCCGCCCAAGAATCAAACATTTGTACTACTTGAGCGCCGCAATCTATTTGATAACGGGCATAAATTGCGATCGCATCGGCTAATTTTGCCAGTAATTGGTGCAACACTGTAGGATCGGAAAATGCCATCCCTTTAATTGCTGAGTAGGTTTTAGAACCTTTCCCTTCTACCGCGTAAGCAGCTAGTGTCCAAGGAGCGCCCACAAAGCCGAGGACGGTTGATTTGTCTCCTACTTCGTGACTAAGAGCTTGCAAAATTGTTTTGATAAATGGTAGCGATTCCTCTGGTTGCAAAGGACGCAAATTATCAACTTGAGCCAAAGTGCGAATGGGCGATTCGATAATTGGGCCCTTTCCTTCGGCGATATCCATCTCAATACCTAAGCCAGGTAAAGGGGTAACAATATCAGAAAATAAAATTACTCCGTCGGGTTGAAAGGCTTTCCAAGGTTGCAAAGAAACTTCTACAGCTACTTCGGGAATTTCGGAGCGATCCCGAAAGGATGGGTATTTGTCCCGGAGTTCCCTATAGGCTTTCATATAGCGTCCTGCTTGGCGCATCATCCACACAGGAGGACGATCTACTTTTTCACCACGAGCAGCGCGTAAAAGATGGGGAACTTGCGTGGAAACGACCATTTTAGAGTTTTACCTTAAGTTAGTTTTATGCTTTTGTTAGCTTATCATTTAGCTCTACTCGGTTTAACTCCATCTCAGTTATAGTTAGGAAACCATGTTTGGGTCTAGAGCGCTCGATTGGGCAACTTGACGAAATGACTCAATCGATACTAGGCGACTTGTTCCACCATCCCACAAAATAAATTTTGAACAGGCAAGCATATCACCCATCCTCAATGTTTTTACGTCTTTGAGCAGGTGAATATTTTTATGATGACAAGCTTCGAGATTGTAATTAGGGATTCTTTCAGAAAGATGATGAATGTTGTGGTAGCCGATGTTTGCGGTAAACCACTTGAGAATTGTTGGTAATTCTAGGTAACTACTACCTTCAATAGCTCCACGCAGGTAGTCCCAACCTTCAGTATTGTGGGCATAGGAGTCTTCAAAAATATGTTGTACGAAGAATACCCAGATAAAAATCACCGCAGCAAAAGTTAAGACGCTTAAGTAAATACTTAAAAAGAAAACCGCTCCCAGAAGATTGCTCAGGATAATAATGCTGCTAATTACGCAAATGTTATTAAAGAGCAAATCCCAAAACTCGGTTGCTGTTTGCCAATGTTTGGATTTATGAGCAGAGACGATCTCTGATAAACCCATACTGGGATTGTTCTTCAAACAAGTAAATAGCTCGGCAACAAAATCATAAATTCCCATTATTAGGACAAGCCTAGGCTGGAGCGCAAGGTAGAAAAAACCTCCGGGAAAAGCCATTAATGGATGTCTGAGTAATTCATAAAACCTTTGGTCAGAGGAATTGAGCTTAGAAAACTCCTCCGTTGAGATAAAGTCAGCAACACCGCGATACTCCTCCCAATTACCATTAGTTTTGTGATGGAAGGCATGATCTCTTGACCAGGGGTATTGAGGAATAGCGTTAAGGATACCGAGAAGAAAACCTACACACCGATTAACCTTCTTTGAACTAAAAAGTGAATAGTGTCCGCAGTCATGCATTAAAGAAAAACACCGGATTGAAAATAGCGTCATCAAAACGATGATGGGGGGAAGAAACCAAACAGAAATTGCTACCGCCTTAACTGCCAAAAACCATAACAATACGTAAGGCACAACGGTATTTAAAATCTGCCAAGTTGCTAGAAAGTCGTTGCTCTTCATGTAAGGATTTAGCACGAAGTCAGACTTTTTGATCGTAGTTCTCATTCAAAAAAATTATCTTAATAAAATAACTATGATGAACCTCTTTTTCAATTCAAGCAAGGGTCTTAGGGATAAAATTCTGTTTGCTTAACTCCTGTAGCTATAAGTAATGCGATCGCCAAAAACTGATAAAACCATTACAACTCCTAGATAAAGTGCTTTGAGCGCTAGTTAATACTGATTAATTTGCGCCAGCTAATACAGGTTTTCCTGTAGATACAACTTGTTCGATGATATCCGCAGCCCTACTTACTCCCCCGCTTGCTGGTTGGCGGTTTGCAATCTAATTGCATTATCTCGATAAGATGCTTGGGTAAAGACTCGCTCAATAGCAGTTTGCCGTTGAGGAACATTTAGTTTTGACAGCTTTATCATCTCGCCGCAACCAGTCCAAACAATTCGGGCTGCAACTCCTGGTTGGTCGTTTGTAATAGGAATAGCCACCATTGGTACGCCATGAATAATTGATTCTAAAGCCGTATTTAACCCCGCGCAGGCTTCCGCAATAGTCTTGAAAATTCCTATCAAGCGATTTTGCAATGTTCCCATCGAAGCGTAAATTAAGGGTTGACCTGTTAGTTTTTCAAAAGGGAAGTCAACTTTCGCCCTAGACATTAGATTATGGTATGCCCCAGTAGAGTGAAAACAACTTGGCAAGTTTTCGCGGGGAAATTCAAACTCCGCAGGCTGCTGGCACAACTGAGCTAATTTTGAATAAGCATCGTTTTGACTATAGTGTGAGGATAAATTCCATTCGCGTCGGTATTGAGCGATAGTTTTCCGAATCGGTTGGCGCAATTGACGTAACAAACGATAACCGATTCTATTGCGAAGTTTTCCCCGCCAAGTGCGATCGCATTTCCAAGCTGTATTAAAAGGAGGAACGCTAATATCTTCGTTTATCATCAAGGCAGCAGACACGCTGGTAACTTTATGTCCTCTTCTTTGTAGTTCGTAGCCCAAAGTTGTCATCGGATTGAGATGACCTGTTACAGGAGGACAGATAATACCAAAGTGCGTCATAGGTTTAAGGATAAATATCTAAAATACCTCTCTCTGCATCTAATTGGGCTAATAATCCTACCGGGAGAGCAGCGTTGCAACCATCGTGTCCAAAGCTTAGGTTAGATACTATGGGAATATTTAGGTCAGATAAGCGATCGCGCAATACTTCCTCTATATTCATACTAGGTATATTTGGCGGTGCTTCGCAACGGCTAAATCTTCCTAATGCAATCCCGCTAATTTTTGTCAAAACTCCACTTAAACGCCATTGAGTTAATAATCTATCTATCCGATAAGGTGCTTCGGTTACGTCTTCTAAGGCTAATATTACGCCGTCTAACTTGGGTTGTAGTGGTGTACCGAGTAAATGAGTAGCTACAGTCAAGTTAGCGGGTAAAAGTATTCCTGTAGCAATTCCTCCTCCCCATCCTATACCTTGAAGTGGTGCTATACGACGACCTTCTACTAAGTTAAATAAACGCTCTATTGACCAATCGGGTTCGGAAGCTAAAGTTGTTAATACCGCACCATGTACGCTTGATTTGCCTTGGTTGTACAAGCTCCACAATAAACAAGTAATATCAGAAAAACCAATTAACCATTTATTACCATTTCCCCAAGTCCAATTTTCTAAAATTCTGGCGCTACCATAACCACCCCTAGCGCACAAAATGCCCTTACATTCTGGATCGTTCCAAGCTTCAAATAATTGATTAGTGCGATCGCAATCTTTTCCGGCTAAATATCCGAAGCGATCTTTTATACTTTCACTTACTTCTACTTTATAACCGTGCGATCGCCATATTTCTACACCTTTTTCAAATGCCTCAATTTCTCTTAATGCACCACTGGGAGCAATTACTTTTAATAAATCTCCTGGCTTTAGCGGTGGTGGCATTTGGCAATTCATATTTTTGAATCTAACTTAAACTAAAGGAACAAGCTAATTAAAAGCTGCACGTCCTCAATATAGGCTAGGTTGGTACAAAGGAGGAATATATAATTATGCAATTGACTAGCATTGAGCAAATGGAAAAAATTACTACAACCTTAGTTATTACGAACAGGCTAGACCAAGGTTTAGCAGAACGAGGACTAATGCCTACAGAGGATATACGCACAATTACTCTAAAAAATGTATTAGTCGATACTGGTGCTACTACTTTATGTCTCCCAGCTAATGTAATTGCGAAGTTAGGATTAACGGATTAACCTTACTTAAAGAGGTCGATGTTGCTACAGCTAAAGGTTTTAGTAAAGCTCGAATTTTTGAAGATGCTAAAATTACTCTAGGCGAAAGGGAAGGAACTTTTGAATGTCTTGAACTTCCTGGCGGAACAGATGCTTTATTAGGCGTAATTCCTTTAGAAGCGTTGGGAATTGAATTAGATTTGCAAAATCAAAAGCTGATTGTTTTGCCGATTAGTCCTAATGCCAGCTATTTGAGAATATAGTTACTATTTCAATTTTTTGTAATTCCAGTAATTTGAGTAACTAATTTTGAAGCTTGGTTAATTAGAGAAGTATTAACATTAGTTCGATATTCTTGAGAAATTATCTTGACAACTTTCTCTAAATCTGCATTGCCTTTTCTCGCACCCAACCCATTAATAGAACATTCAATTTGTCTTACTCCACAACTTAAGCCGACAATTGAATTATCTACCGCCATACCTAAATCATCATGACAATGTACGGCAACTATAGCTTTATCAATATTAGAAACGCGGTGAAAAATAGTTTCAAGCAATTGCAAAAATTCCTCCGGTTTTGCCAAGCCTAAACTGTCAGGAATAGTAATAGTTGTAGCTCCACTATTTATAGCAACTTCAACGGCTTTACCTAAAAAATCTGTTTCGGTTCTAGTAGCATCAAAAGCATTCCATTCTACATCTTCACAGTAAGTTTTTGCAAAGGAAACACTAGCATTTATTTCTGCTAAAGTTTGCTCGTGTAGTTTACTATTTACGTTTACAGGTGTGAAAATATTGATTCTACCTCTATTTGCGGGTTTAATTGCTTCCGCCACCGTGATTATCTCTGCTGAATTTGAACTTGCAAGTCCGCAAATAATAGAGTTTTTAATAATTTTAGATATGCTAAATATTTCCTGAAAGTCTTTGTTGTATCTGCCTGGATAACCGACTTCAATAACATCTACTCCCATAGCTTCTAAAAGGGTGGCGATGCTTGTCTTTTGTTGCAGATTCATAGATACGCCAGGAGCAAGTTCGCCGTCGCGTAAAGTAGTGTCAAAAATTACGATTTTATCTTGTAGCATAAATTAGGCTTATAAATGCGATCGCACATATAGCAATCCTAAATCAATTGTGAAAGTAGGGGCGCAATGCATTGCGCCCCTACGGGTAATGTTCATAAATCAAATGCGATCGCACATTCATCCTATTAAACTCCCTCAATGTTGACAATTGTAGATAAAATTGAGCCTGTGCCGTTTTTGCCATAGTCGCCATGTCCTTCACTCCCGAAGAAATTGCCAAAGAAGGTTTAAAGCCTGAAGAATATACCGAAATAGTTAATAGACTAGGGCGCGAACCCAACAAAGCAGAATTAGGGATGTTTGGGGTAATGTGGTCAGAACACTGCTGTTACAAAAATTCCCGCCCTTTACTTAAACAATTTCCCACCACGGGAGAGCGAATTTTAGTAGGTCCTGGGGAAAACGCTGGCGTAGTAGACTTAGGCGACGGAGTGCAACTAGCTTTTAAAATTGAATCCCACAACCACCCCTCAGCCATAGAACCCTTCCAAGGCGCAGCTACAGGCGTAGGCGGCATTCTTAGAGATATATTTACAATGGGGGCGCGTCCCATTGCCTTACTAAACTCTTTGCGTTTTGGCTCTTTAGACGATGCGCGAGTTCGCCGCTTATTTAATGGTGTAGTTTCAGGCATTTCTCACTATGGCAACAGTGTAGGAGTTCCCACCGTTGGCGGTGAAGTTTATTTTGATGGGGCTTATTCTGGCAATCCTTTAGTAAACGTTATGGCGTTAGGCTTAATGGAAACTCCCGAAATTGTCAAATCAGGAGCCGCCGGGATTGGAAACCCAGTTTTATATGTAGGTTCAACTACTGGGCGCGATGGCATGGGAGGAGCGAGTTTTGCAAGTGCAGAACTAAGCGAAGAATCAGAAAAAGACCGCCCCGCCGTGCAAGTAGGCGACCCTTTTTTAGAAAAGTCTTTAATTGAAGCTTGTTTAGAAGCTTTTAAAACTGGCGCAGTAGTAGCAGCGCAAGATATGGGAGCGGCGGGGATTACTTGCTCAACTTCAGAAATGGCGGCAAAAGGTGGAGTGGGAATTGAGTTAGATTTAGACCTAATTCCCGTGCGTGAAAGTGGGATGAGTCCCTACGAGTATCTACTTTCAGAATCTCAAGAGCGGATGCTATTTGTCGCTCATAAAGGACGAGAACAAGAACTTATTGAAATATTCCATCGCTGGGGATTGAGCGCAGTAGTAGCGGGAACAGTTATCGCCGAGCCAATTGTCAAAATTCTGTTTAAAGGCGAAGTTGCTGCCGAAATTCCTGCCTTAGCTTTAGCAGAAAATACACCACTTTATCATCACCAATTATTGAGCCAGCCGCCAGAGTACGCCCGTAAAGCTGCTGAATGGACGAGCCAATCCTTACCAACTTGTAACTTAGAAGGTATTGAAATAACAGGTGACTTTCACTCTTGGCAAGAGATTTTAATTACTCTCCTCGATACTCCAAATATTGCCTCTAAGCGCTGGATTTATCGCCAGTACGACCACCAAGTACAAAATAATACAGTAATTTTACCGGGGGGTGCTGATGCGGCGGTAATTCGCTTGCGATCGCATAATAAAGGAGTAGCAGCTACAGTAGATTGCAATCCCCGCTACATATACATAGACCCTTACGAAGGCGCTAAAGCTGTAGTCGCCGAAGCCGCCCGAAATCTTAGCTGTGTAGGTGCAGAACCGATTGCAGTCACCGACAATTTAAACTTTGGTAGCCCCGAAAACCCGATTGGATACTGGCAATTATCCGAAGCTTGTCGAGGCATAGCTGAAGCTTGCAGAGAATTAAAAACACCCGTTACAGGTGGTAATGTCTCTCTTTACAATGAAACCCTTGATGCTAATGGCACTCCTCAACCAATTTATCCAACTCCTGTTATCGGAATGGTGGGTTTAATTGCCGATTTAACTCATATTTGCGGACAAAGCTGGCAAAATGAAGGGGATTTAATTTATTTATTAGGAAGCGATGAAGGTATAACCCTCGGCTGTTCTGAGTATTTAGCCACCATTCACGGACTTGTAGCCGGAAAACCACCCCAAGTAAACTTTGATTTAGAACGCCGCGTACAGGCTGCTTGTCGCGGGGGAATTAGCAATAGTTGGGTGCGCTCGGCTCACGATTGCGCCGAAGGGGGAATCGCTATTGCGCTTGCGGAATCTTGCATTTCTGGAAACTTAGGGGCAAAAGTTCAATTACAATCATCTACTTATCGCACTGATGAAATACTCTTTGGAGAAGCTAGTGGGCGGATTCTTGTTTCTATCTCTCCCACCCATGCAGAAGCTTGGGAGGCTTATCTACAGCAACAACTAGGAAATAATTGGCAAAAAATCGGTGTGGTTAGCGACACTAAGGCTTTACAGGTTTCTACTACAAGAAGTCGCCCTTTAATTGACGTTACTATCAAAGAAATGAGTCAAGCTTTCTATGATGCTATTGAACGCCGCCTAAATACTTAAAACAATTTTGTTGTCAATGAGCATAATTACGTTAACCTTGTAATTAGAGCTTGTTAACGTTTTATTAAGCCGAGTTAAAAATTATCAAATAATCTTTTCAAACAAATAAGCGATCGCAACTGTTTTATCACCAGAACTTACAAACTTTTCAGGAGTAAAGCCCAAGCATGAACCCCAACTATCCCCCTGTAAACATCGTCAAAGATGAGCTAATGTCCGAACAGTCCAATCATTCTACGGATAAGCCAGAAGAAGCTTGTGGCGTGTTTGGTGTATTTGCACCAGGGGAAGATGTAGCCAAGCTAACTTACTTTGGTTTATACGCGTTGCAGCATCGGGGTCAAGAATCGGCGGGAATCGCTACTTTTGACGACAATGGAGTTCACCTGTATAAAGAAATGGGGTTAGTATCCCAAGTTTTTAACGAAACAATCTTAAATAAGTTGCCCGGCAATTTAGCTGTAGGTCATACTCGTTACTCAACAACAGGCTCTAGCCGGGTTGTCAATGCTCAACCCGCAGTTTTAGAGACTCAACGAGGGGCTTTGGCGCTAGCACACAATGGTAATTTAGTCAATACTTCTGCTTTGCGTGAGGAGTTATTGCACAAACATAACTTACTAACCACCACAGATTCGGAAGTAATTGCTTTTGCGATCGCTGAAGAAATCGATGCAGGTAAAGAATGGTTAGATGGGGCAATTAGTGCCTTTCAACGTTGCCAAGGAGCTTTTAGTTTAGTTATTGGTACGCCCGTAGGCATAATGGGAGTACGCGATCCTAATGGTATTCGTCCCTTAGTAATTGGCACTTTAGACACCAAAGAGCCGCGCTATGTACTCGCTTCAGAAACTTGCGGTTTAGACATTATTGGCGCTACTTACTTGCGCGATGTAGAGCCAGGAGAATTAGTCTGGATTACCGAAAAAGGATTAGCCTCTTTCCACTGGGCGCAACAGCCGCAACGTAAATTGTGCATATTTGAAATGATTTACTTTGCCAGACCCGACAGCATTATGAACGATGAAAGCTTGTACAGCTATCGGATGCGAATCGGGCGGCAATTAGCAAAAGAATCTTTTGTAGATGCAGATATTGTAATTGGCGTACCAGATTCCGGCATCCCGGCGGCGATTGGATTCTCGCAAGAATCCGGCATTACTTACGCTGAGGGATTAATTAAAAATCGTTATGTAGGTAGAACATTTATTCAACCTACGCAAACGATGCGCGAGTCTGGTATCCGCATGAAACTAAACCCGCTTAAAGATGTGTTAGTAGGTAAGCGAGTAATTATTGTTGATGATTCTATCGTGCGGGGAACAACCAGCCGCAAGCTAGTAAAAGCTCTGCGTGATGCTGGCGCAACGGAAGTACATATGCGCGTATCTTCTCCCCCTGTAACTCATCCTTGTTTCTACGGTATTGATACCGATAATCAAGATCAACTAATAGCTGCTACCAAATCAGTAGAAGAAATAGCTAAATTATTAGAGGTCGATTCTTTAGCTTATCTAAGTCAAGAAGGTATGCTAGAAACAACAAAACAAGATCCGACTAATTTTTGTTCAGCTTGCTTTAATGGCGATTATCCGATCACAATTCCCGAAACTATCAAGCGTTCTAAGTTAATGTTAGAGCCAACAAAAGTTTAAAATAGCTTGTATTAGAAGCGATCGCGTTAGTCTCCAGTGCGATCGCCTAAATCAAATTCTACATTCTCATAAATATCTTCAACAGTTATTTCTAGGTTGATTGAAGGAAAAACTATCTTGTCTGTCATAGCTTCATAAGCTCGAAACAGCCAGGAATTTCCGTCAGCTTTTGTATAATGCTCAATTTCTGTTTTGTACTGGTTAATTAGTACATATTCTTGAAGTTCAGCAATAGAGCGGTAATAACGAAACTTATCGGTGCGATCGTAGTTTTTGGTAGATTTTGATAAAACTTCTACAATCAAGCAAGGATTTAAGATTGTATCAGTACGCCGCTCTTGAAAAACGGGTTGACCTTGAATTAAAAAAACATCAGGATAAGTATATTGTCGATACGGAGGAATCCACAGCCGTAAATCGCCGATATAAGGCTTGATGTCTGTCTTCCGCAGCATAAACTTTAAAAAAGCATAGACATTTCCGGCAATTTGATTGTGGTTAATCGAAGCGCCCGTCATTGATACAATTTCTCCATTGCGGTACTCGCTGCGAAACTCGGCAACTTCTTCTTGTGTCAAATATTCTTCGGGAGTGTAGTATCTTTGCTGGGCTTGCATTTATCACCACCCTTTATTTTTACTCTAACAAGTGCGATCGCCTTTCTCAACTTCACTTATCTAACTGCATTGCGCCCAAATACTTAGTTAAATACGGCGAAAATACTTCATAAATTAACGTTAACGGCTGTCCATGATGCCAAAACAAATAATGTCGCCCCCAAAATGGGCCTGGTTGTTCAAAAGCTGACTCTAACGCCGCACAATTGCCGTAATAAATCCCTTGAACGTCTCTATATAACTCTGTTCGCAAGCGAGTTAAACTAGCCCAAATTGGTAAAGAGCGGTTTTGTAAATACTCATCTACATGACTTGCTTCCCACCAAGAAGTAGCATAAGCTAGGCGCTGTCCTGAAGCCGTCCGCAGCCATACTTGTCTTCTTAGTCTTGGTTCAGGTACAGCTTGAATCAAATCCGGCGCACCGTCCAAATCTACCCCAATTAACGACATATCAATTACATCTACTTCCGTCGGTTCACCCGTCAGCAATTGCAAATGTCTCGTTGGCGAACCATCTCCTAATAACAGCAATTGCCAAGCTGGGGCTAATTGAGTATGAGATAAACCTTTTTGCACGTCTACCTCATTTCCCTGCCATAGGGGTATAAGATTATGCCAGGTTGACGGTAAAATTACGCTGTTTGCCTTAGTAATTGCAGTCAATTTTATTTACAAAACTTCATCACTTATCTTAAATATAAACAATTCCTGGAAAAAAGCCTAAAAATGTTAAAAGTCCTGAGTAAATTAATACCCAGGACTTTTAACTTAAAAATGCGGAAGGCGAGACTCGAACTCGCAAGGGCAAGCCCACACGCACCTCAAGCGTGCGCGTATACCAATTCCGCCACATCCGCACGATTTGTAGGCATAAACTAATGTAACACCTTTTGGGCAAGCCGGAAAAAATAGTTATAAATTGCCGTTATTTAAGAATTTCAAACTCTAGTTTGAAATTAAATATAATTATTTGACTCAAAACTACTTTAAGATACTTGTTGCAGTTAGTCCTCAAAGGATGGCAACCTAACTGATACAGACATTATTTTTAAAAAATGCAGTTCGATAAAATATTAATTGCCAATCGTGGAGAAATTGCTTTACGCATCCTGCGCGCCTGCGAAGAAATGGGCATCGCAACTATTGCTGTACATTCTACCGTTGACCGCCATGCCCTCCACGTCCAACTCGCCGATGAAGCGGTTTGTATTGGTGAAGCACCCAGTAGTAAAAGTTATCTAAATATACCAGGAATAATTGCCGCCGCTTTAACTCGCAATGCCACAGCAATTCATCCTGGTTACGGCTTTTTAGCAGAAAATGCCCGATTTGCCGAAATTTGTGCTGACCACAAAATCGCTTTTATTGGCCCAACTCCGGAAGCAATGAGGGCGATGGGGGACAAAGCCACCGCCAAAGCAACGATGATTGCGGCGGGTGTACCTACTGTACCGGGTAGCAATGGGTTATTACAAGACGAAAAAGCCGCTCAAGAACTTGCGGATTCTATAGGCTACCCAGTGATGATTAAAGCCACAGCAGGAGGTGGTGGGAGAGGAATGCGGCTAGTACGCGATCGCAATGACCTAGTTAAGCTATTTTTTGCCGCTAGAGGTGAAGCGGAGGCTAGTTTTGGCAATCCAGGACTATATATAGAAAAATTTGTCGAACGCCCCCGCCATATAGAGTTTCAAATTATTGCCGATAATTACGGTAATGTGCTGCACCTAGGCGAACGGGATTGTTCAATTCAACGCCGCCATCAAAAACTACTAGAAGAAGCCCCTAGCCCCGCTTTAGACCCCGAATTAAGAGAGAAAATGGGTGCGGCGGCGGTACGGGCGGCTAAATCCATTAATTACACCGGAGCGGGAACGGTGGAATTTCTACTTGCACCCAATGGCGAGTTCTATTTTATGGAGATGAATACTCGCATTCAAGTAGAACATCCCGTAACAGAAATGGTGACTGGTTTTGATTTAGTTGCCGAACAAATTAGAATCGCTCAAGGGGAAAAATTGCAGCAAACCCAAGAGCAAGTAGTGTTGCGGGGTCATGCGATTGAATGTCGAATTAATGCCGAAGACCCCGATCGCGATTTTCGTCCCGCACCGGGCAGAATTAGCGGCTATTTGCCCCCTGGCGGCCCTGGAGTTCGCATAGATTCCCACATTTACACCGATTATCAAATTCCGCCTTACTACGATTCTTTGATTGGTAAACTCATTGTGTGGGGAAGCGATCGCCCTAGTGCCATTAAGCGGATGAAAAGAGCCTTGCGAGAGTTTGCGCTTACAGGTGTACCAACTACGATTGGCTTTCACCAACGAATTTTGGAAACACCAGAATTTTTATCTGGGGAAATTTACACCGACTTTATTGAAAAAGTCATGTTTCCCCCCAAGGAATAATTTATTGCAACTGGGCAAACATTCGTAGCAAGCCTTGCTGACCAATAAGTATTTCTCTAACTAAGCTAAAAATCCCAATCCAAATAATCGGCGTAATATCAACGCCACCAATGGGGGGTACTAGCTTGCGCACTGGGACTAAGAAAGGTTCTGTTGTCCAACCTACTAAGTTAAAAGGTAGGCGATTGAGGTCTACTTGGGGATACCAGCTAAGGACGATCCGAAAAATGAATAATAAAATCATTAAACCCAAAAATATCCCCAAAACCCAAGTAGTAATAGTAATAGCACTCATAATCTGTGGTAGCGATCGCCAAAATTAAAAAAATCTTTTAGTTTGTCAATAAACCTATACATTATTTTAACGTAACGGTTCTATGTCAAACAAATATAACTAGCGCCCGCAAACTTCTTTGCAAGGGTGTAACAGACGATTAAAATTAAAGTGCAGTATGTAAACAAAGGTTGATAATAGATGACTCCTTCTTTAATGAATTTCTTTTATAGTTTGCTGGCTGGGGCTGTAATTATTGTGATTCCCGCCACCGCTTTTCTAATTTTCATTAGCCAAAAAGATAAAATTGAACGCTCTTAAGCTTAGGGGGAGTTCGGATCGTCGGCTCCCAAATAAATATGCTTAAATAACTCCTAAGCTACTTTTACCCTCGGTATGCTGTCAATTTTTCTAGACATAAACCGAGGCTTTTTATTTCGGACTGCGCGATCGCCATGGCAATTAGACTAGAGATTTTAATCACAAGTAGTTAACATAGATTTGAGTCTTGGTAAAACAGTAATGGTAAATTTTGGGCTGAACTGGGCTAGTACGCTCGCCCAGGTAAATTTTGGGGGTGGGACGCACACCCTTTTAGGTATTTTATTGGCAGTAGCCGGGGCGGCGTTGTACTTCTTGCGATCGGTTCGCCCAGAATTATCGCGGGATCACGATATCTTTTTTGCGGCTATAGGTTTAGTTTGTGGGGTCATTTTAATTTCCCAAGGATGGCGACTAGACCCAATTTTACAATTTGGTCAGGTGCTATTAGTTGGTTCTACAGTATTTTTTGCCGTTGAAAGTATCCGGCTTCGAGGTATCGCTACGGAGCAAGCCAAGCGCAATACAAAGATTGTTGATGACGATCGCCCAGTAAGCAATTACTATCAGCAAGCAGAAATAGACGAATTAGAAGTTGATTACGATCGCCCAGCGCGTCCTCGGATTCCTGGAAGCCGCGATCCAAGAGCAAGTCGCCCGGATTTATCTTACGAAGAAGATGAAACTCCTCGCCGTCGTATCCGCAACGATAGTTATGAAGACGAACAACCTCGGCGCACCTCTAGTCGGGACAGCGATAACCCTGGACAGGTGAATAAACCCAACCAAAGGCGCTCGTCCTCTAAGCGGGTGGAAACTCGCTATCAAGATGAATGGGATTCCCCCAAAAATCCAGCGTGGGATGAGCCTAAAAATCCAGAGGAAGAATGGGGTACGTCTTCTAGCAGCCCTAAAAAGCGATCGCGCCCTACAAATAATCCCACCGGGCGATCGGAGACAGAAAATCTTGACAAGCCCTCTCCTAGACCGCGCAAACGCCGCCCTACTCAAGAACCTGTACAACCACCTTCTAGAGATGATGAAGCTATCCCCACAGACTATGTAGATTACAAACCTATTGATCGCTCTAGGGATGACGATCCAGATAATTCCACAGATTTTGACCAGTTTTAAGCGGTATACAGAACTCGCCCCAATGGCGATGGGAAATAGATAGAAATGTGAAAAAGTTTTCGATAAAATCATTACTCCAACGCTGCTGGCGTTGGAGTTTTAGCTTGGGTTTAATTGTTTTAATAGCTGCTTGCAGTCCGGGAAGCGATACTATTATTAACACCGGAGCGCTCAATAGTCGCTATACCGAAGAACAACCAGCCTTAAGCGGTAACGGGCGCTACTTAGCCTATGTTTCTAACCGCGCCGGAAGTCGCAATATTTTGTTATACGACTTGCAATTGCAGCAATTAGTCGCTTTACCTCGCTTAAATCGACAGAAAACCATTGTCGAAAATCCCAGTATTAGCTATACAGGGCGCTATATCGTTTATATCACTAGCAATCGAGGGATACCAGTATTGGCGCTATACGATCGCGTTACTCGTACTCCCCAAATTCTTAACCAGTGGTATCAAGGGTTGGTACGCAATCCAAATATTAGTCCTGATGGTCGTTTTATTGTCTTTGAAGGTAGCCGTCGCGGACAATGGGATATTGAAGTATTAGATCGAGGTACTAATGTAGAATTGGATCTTCCTGATTCGCCTTTGCCTGGGATATCGCCTTAGTTAGCTAGTATGATGCGATTTGTTTTGCCTTTAATAATTGTCTTAGTTAGCTTATTAAGTGGTTGTACGGGCTATTATGGCTTATTAAACTATCCTTTCGAGCCGGGAGGAAAAAGCTTAAATAGTCCGAGTAGCGATCTTACTGCGCAAATTGCCGGGAGATATATTACTTTTACAAGCGATCGCGCTGGTCGTCAAAATATCTATTTATTTGATACTGTTTCCCAAACTTTAATTGATTTACCGCTCTTGAATCAGCTTGATGCAATTTCTGCTCATCCCGATATTTCTAGCGATGGACGCTACATTGTTTTTTCTGCTAGTCGTCAAGGACGTACAGGAATTTTTATTTACGATCGCCAACTTCGTCAATCGCGCAACCTCACGCCCAACTTACAAGCCCAAGTCCAAAATCCGACAATTAGTGCCGATGGTAATACTATCGCTTTCGAGTCTAACGTCAATGGTCAGTGGGATATTTTAGTTTATAACCGTTCTGGAGAGCGCTTAAACATCCCTGCCGAACCCCGTTAGCGATCGCCAATTCCCTACTCTTTTAACGCCTGTACCGCTTCAATTAATCCCTTTACTTCCTCCGTCCCCTCTGAAGGCTCAAATGATAGCGGAAACTTGCCTCTAGCCAGCATTCTCAGTCCCAAAGGAGCAATACTAAGTAAACCTTTAACATCCCGTAAATAATTGCCAACTACTTGCAAGCCAAAGGCGCGTTCGTCAATCCAACCACCTTGTTTGACTAATTCAACTAATACTTGGCGGTGGCGAATTTGGCGGCTATTTTCTACCTCTTTATCTGCCAAAATTTCTTGTTTGATTTTGGTAATTTGATCTAGTGGTGCCACTTCCATCGGACAAACGGTATTACAGTTAAAACAACGAGTGCAACCCCAAACTCCTTGAGTACCTTCGTTATAATCCGCTAATCGGCTTTTGGTTTCTGTATCGCGGTTGTCTGCTACCATACGGTAGGCTTTCGCTAAAGCATGAGGACCCACAAATTGGGGGTTTACTTCTCTGGCATTGCAATCGGAATAGCAAGCACCGCACATAATACAATTGCCGTTGGCTTCTATAAGACTTCGCATTTGTGGCGTTTGCAAATATTCTCTTTCAGGAATTTTTTCTTCTGTACTTACGTAAGGTTTTACTGCTTCATAGTGATTCCAGAAGCTACTCATATCTACGACTAAATCTTTAATTACAGGCATATTGCCCATTGGCGCGATAGTTATTTCTGGTATGACATCGTTACCTTGGTTAGTTGTGCCATACAATTGCTTTATTTCACTACCAATATTTTCTTTACAAGCTAAAGCTGAACGCCCATTAATTCGCATTGCACAACTGCCACAAATAGTATTGCGACAATTTTTACGAAAGGCTAAAGTTCCATCTTGCTCCCACTTAATCTGGTTAAGACAATCTAAAATGGTATTGCCAGCTTCTACTTCTAACTCGTAACTTTGAACTTGGGGCGCAGCATTGCTGGCTTGCCTAACAATTTTAAAAATAACTTGCATTTTTACAGGAAGATATTGGTATTTTTATCTACTGAGGAGCGAAAATCATTTTTACCGCTTACATTCAAGGCAGTCTGTGATTGCACGCGATCGCTGCTTATTCTAGTTCTATCTTTCTAGAGTTTCCCCGGCAATTATTTCTATTTTAGGACTTTATCGCTAAATTTTTCCAAAGTAACTTCTATTTTTGGTTAAATATTCAAGTTCAATAACTAGCTTTTACCCTAAGTCTATACTTACAGTATTGTTTTTTAGCGCTATTGTTTATTAGCCGTCGTGCTTAGTACAAGCCGAACGACACGATTAAAGGCATCTAAACAAGTAGTGTTGTCTGGCTTATAGGTAGCTTTTTTAAACTAATCTCATTTGTTTTTAGTGCCAGCAATGACAATTGTAATAACTAATAGCAAACAATTTTGTAGCTATAGTTATATCTTGAGGCGGATATTTATCTATAACTTCCCTTCTGGCAGCTAACCTGTAGTAATTTAATTCCTTGGTAGTTTTAAGTACAATTATCCAAGTTGTAAAATTAGCCAGCTAGGAAAAATGGATGGAGAAGCTTAGAGCAGCAAGTAAAAATTTTAATGCAAAACTTCTAAGTTGCTATAAATTGACTTGTATGGGGTAAACTTTATAAACTATCAATTGACTTAATAACTTTAGTAAAAGCAGACTAAAATGTAAATAAAATAGAAAAGATGTGTAAAAGCATAGATTTGAGGCTATATTTTTTATAAGTGAATGAAATAGCATAAGCTGCTGTTTGTTTGTTTGAAAATTGTAAGGATATTTGAGTGAGATGACTACTGAAACTTCACCATTAACAGGAAAAGCACTACTGCAAAAGGTTAAAGAACTTTCCGACTTACCACGTCGAGAAAGAGCCAAGCGTTGTGGATATTACACCGTAACTAAAAATAATCAGACTCGCGTTAATCTAACGGACTTTTACGACGCATTGTTAGCCGCTAGAGGAATTCCTCTTAGCCCCGAAAAACCAAAAGATGGTCGTGGACGGGAACCAACCAATAAAGTTAGCGTTCACAAAAACTATCAAATTGTAATCGGCGCAACCTATACCCAGCAAATGGGTTTGAAAAGCGGAGATCAATTTGAAATCAAGTTAGGTTATAAACATATCCACTTGATTCAGATTGACAGCGACAAAAACGGTAGCGATGGCGACGAAGATGAAAAATAAATAAGTTGAAAAGTAGTTAAGGGAACAACTACTAGAATAGTGCTGAAAAATTTGCTAGAGGAAAAAGGGGAAGTAGTAGCTCCTGCTAGATTTTATTAATTTCAGCTTGGAAAACTATTGCAGTGTGATTATAGTTGCAAAATCCGATCTAAACTTGTCAAAGATTTTTTTGCCAGAGTTTTTGAATGCAATACCTTCATCGCTGCTTCAAGTAACAATTTTTTTTGTTGCTTGGGTTTGTTTATGGTTGCCATTAGGAGTCGTCAGCACAATTATTTTACAGAAAAATAAGGCGATTTCTGTTATTTGGCAACCTTTCAAACCGATAACCGCAGACCAAAAAATTCCTTTACTAGCATCACTTTATCTAATAGCTCCTTTAATTTTGTGGGGAGCTAATAAGGCACTTGGTAACTCTTTTGCTAATTATGGCGTAATTTGGGACTGGTCAATTCTACGCTCAAACGGGATAGGATTTATAATTGGCACGGTGGGTTTGGCCCTATTATTTGGAGTGCAAACACTGCTAGGGTGGATTAAGTGGCAGATAGCAGGAAAAAAAATAATCTCCGTAACGCTACCCATTTTATTATTAGCAGTTTGGATTAGCGCTATTGAGGAATTAATATTTCGCGGTTTTGTATTGACGCAGTTGCAGCAAGACTACTCAATATATTTAGCCGCCGTAATTGCCAGTGTGATTTTTGCTTTACTACACTTAGTTTGGGAACAAAAAGAGACGTTACCTCAATTGCCCGGATTGTGGTTAATGGGGATGGTTTTAGTATTAGCAAGATATATAGATAAGGGAAGCTTGGGTTTAGCTTGGGGATTGCATAGTGGGTTGGTGTGGGCGATCGCTACAATTGATACAGCCGAATTAATAACCTATACAGGAAAAGTCCCCCAATGGGTAACAGGGAAGTATGGAAAACCGTTAGCGGGATTGATGGGGATGAGTTTTTTACTAGCTATTGGGGCGGTTTTGTGGCTGGGGTTGCAGTAATAATTGTGACGGGATTTAGGGGCGAAAAGCGTGTTAAGTGGGCGACGGGTACAGAGCGAGATAACTGTACTTGTAATAGCCAGTAATTCCAAGCGCGATCGCCTAGCCATGATAAAGCGGTGGTTAAATGCTCCAAAGTTGCTATGGCTAAAACTATTACCCCTTGGGGTGAAAGGCGATCGCACTGGTTTAATATTTCAGTTAAATTCCCGCCACTACCACCAATAAAAATGCGATCGGGATTAGGTAAAATCTTTAAAATATCCGGCGCATCGCCTTGAATTGCGGTAATGTTCTCTACCTGAAAACGGCGGCAATTTTGAGTAATTAACCCGTAACCAACCGCCGTTTTTTCAATTGCGTACACTTGGCTATTGGAACATAAACGGGCAATTTCGATAGAAACTGAGCCTGTACCCGCGCCAATATCCCAAACTATTTGTTGAGATTGTAAAGCAAGCTCTCCCAGTACCAATACTCTGATTTCGCGCTTCGTCATTAATCCAGGGCGATCGCTAAAACCCAAAAAATGGCGATCGCTGATGCCAAAAAGCGGTAATTTTGTGATGTCTAAATCGGTGGCTGTTTCCTGGCGCAGTAAAACAACTACGTTTAACGGTGCAAAAGTTTGTTCAACTAATTCTGAAGCCCAAAAACAATTTACTTGCTCAGTTTCGCCGCCTAAGTTTTCGCATACCCAGAATTTATAATTGGTGGGTAAATCTAGAGCTAAATACAATTGCGCGATCGCCCTTGGAGTATTAACCCCGTCTGTTAATACGGCGATTTTTTCCTTACCTTGCTGCAAAACTTGAACTAATTGGTCGCTAGAGCGCCCGTGAATGCTGACAAAACAAGCATCTTGCCAGGGAACTTTAATGGCGCTAAAAGCTAACTGTACGGCGCTTAGATGAGGGTGAAAAGTTAGAGTTTTGGCAGGTAATTCTAGTAAAAGCAGCCGCCCTAAACCAAAAAATAAAGGATCGCCCGAAACTAGAATTGCTATACATTCTTCTACAGAAGTGCTAATTAGATTAATTGCTTGGGTAAAATCTCCAAGAATTAGGCGCTGGGCGGGGTGTGTCGGAAAATAACTTAAATGGCGATCACTACCTATTAATAATGTGGCATTACTAATTATCTCCCGCACTTGCTCTGTAAGCCCCACAGCACCATCTAAACCAATCCCGATTATGTGGATACTCATATTAATTTCTTGTCTATTATTAGAGACGTTGCACCGCAACGTCTCTACGATTGGTTATAGGCGATCGCAATTAAAGCATTAACTATCGCTGCGGCGACAGGAGATCCACCTTTACGCCCTTCAACCCGAATTTGATTGATAGACGTATTTGCTAAAGCGGCTTTTGATTCGACAACCGAAATAAACCCAACAGGTGCGCCAATGATTAAAGCGGGATTAATAGAACTAGATTTTAACTCGTTGCATAATGCCAAAAGCGCGGTGGGAGCATTGCCAATTACATATATTGCTTCAGGAAACTTTCGCCAACATTCTAATAACCCTGTTTCGGTGCGAGTTTTGCCGGGAAGCGCGACAGAAGCCTGCTCTACAGCGCTAATTATGGGATTATTAAACGTTTGAGCAACTAAATTAACTATTCCTTGCTTCACCATGCTGACATCGGTAATAATCGGTACGCCACCACGTAAAGCCGCAATTCCTGATGCGATCGCATTTGGGCTAAAGTAAATCAATTCTTTAAAATCAAAATCCGCCGTTGAGTGAATTACTCGCCGGATAATTGCATACTCCAAAGTAGTAAAATTGTGCACGCCAATTTCACGCTCGATAGCGGCGAAACTTTGCACCATAATGGGATGAATAGGCAGCATACCGCAATTAAAAGGTCAAAATTGACCAATCAGATTGACGATAATAGCGCGTCATATCGTCAAACTTCCTTAGCTCGGCTTGAGAGATTTTAAACTCTGGAAATTCGGACAATTGTTGATTTAGTTGGCTAATTGTATTACAGAGGCGATCGCGTTCCAGTTCTGGCGTAACTTCCCCAAAATAGCCTAACGTAATATGGGGCGTAAAGTGATAGTGCTGTTCTAACCCTAAAGCTGTTAAATCCGGGCTTTGATAAATTGCTCGACGGAGGTTTAAAATTTGGTTGTAAGCACTTTCAGTTTTTGGTACTAAAGAAACACCAATCGCTCTTGGCATTACTATTACTCCCAAAACTTGCCACTCAATCGGTGTTGCTATTTTTGATTGCTGATACTGCTCAAATATTTTAAAAATTGCCTTATGTAACTGCTCGTCAAAATTTTCTACCTTTTCTTGAGCGTAGTGATAAGCACTTTCCCAGATTAAATCTGCCAAGGTAATATGAAAGCTACTAGGCGGTACGGGTACAATTAAATTATTGGGGGTAAGTTCAATTAGCTGCTTTTGGAAGCTATTGAGACTTTGATAAAACTCAATATTTTGATTATCTTCTTCGGCGGGTGGCGCAATTATGGTATAACCCGCAAACGATACAGCTTTCCTTCCACCTTCGGGAAGCGATTTAAACTTTGGCGATGAGTGGATGTGCTGCACCAGCGATTTATAATTTTCTGGCATCGCCAACTTTGCCACTCGATTCAAATAAGTCTGATAATTGTCATCCAAGATCCGTCGCCTCGCTAGAACTTACGTTATTTAAAATTTGTATAGCTAACAAATACTTCCTTATGCCAATTTACTACTATTGGGGGGACGATGAATTTGCGATCGCATCAACTGTAACTAAATTACGCGATCGCACTGTCGATCCCAACTGGGCTAGTTTTAACTATACCCAACACTTTGATACTCAAAATGCTGCTATTGAAGCGCTAAATCAAGCCATGACTCCAGCTTTTGGGAGCGGTAGTCGTCTAGTTTGGCTGGTAAATACTACCATTGGTCAACAATGCCCGGAAGAATTACTTATAGAATTAAAGCGGACTTTGCCTGTAATTCCCAATTCCTCGGTTTTGTTACTAACTAGCCGCCATAAACCTGATGGCAGGCTTAAATCTACAGCTTTGTGGAAAGAGTACGCAGAAATTAAAGAATTTCCGCTAATTCCACCTTGGGAAACCAAACTTTTAATACAACAAGTAGAAAAAATTGCCCAGGAAGTCGGCGTAAAACTTACAGATAGTAGTACAACTTTAATGGCCCAATCTGTAGGTAACGATACACGCCAACTTTATAATGAGTTGACAAAATTGCGGTTGTATGCAGGAGAATCTCAAACGCCTATAAGTACAGAGGTGGTAAATAATTTAGTTCAAGCCACATCGCAAACGAGTTTAGACTTAGTAAAGGCGATCGTCTCTGGAAATACCGCCCAGTCTTTAACCTTAGTAGCTCAACTATTAAATCGCAACGAGCCAGGTTTAAAAATTGTTGCTACCTTAGTCGGACAATTTCGGACATGGTTATGGGTAAAAATTATGACCGAAGCTCAAGAGCGCGATAAAAAAGTAATTGCTCAAGCGGCGGAAATTGGCAACCCCAACCGTGTTTACTTTCTTCAGCAAGAAGTAAAAATTCTCAGCGTCAAGCAACTGGCGGCGACATTACCTTTATTGCTGGAATTAGAAGCTAATCTTAAGCTTGGAGGCGAAGAAATGGCTTTGTTGCAAACCAAAGTTATACAGCTTTGTCAGCTTTTCCTTTAAACTTTCTTTTATAACAATTAATCGCTGGAACTTCTAACGCCTAAAATACTTCAAAACAAATGATACCCTTCCGGTGTTTTAGTTTTGTTAAGATCCGAAAATATGCTCAAATCTCATCTACCAATCAATGCTTACCCAAACCGGATGTTGTCGCGGAGTCTCGTTGTAGTAGTTCTCTCTGCGTTAGGTTTGCTTTGTGGGGTTGCTCCCGATGTTTCTGGGCGCTTTGGAAGTATAGTTTTTAGTAGCGCCGCCTACGCCCAAGAATTCAGTGATAGCGATATTGCCAAATTTGCTCGTGCAGCGTTTTCTATAGAAGTAGAGCGCCGGAATACCCAGCAAAAAATCAGAACTATGACTGGGGGAAATGCACCAGAAATTAGTTGCGATCAACCGCAAGCTTTAACTAACCTTTCGGAAAATGTTCGCAGCGAATTTGTAGATTTTTGCAAGTTTTCCGCCGATAAAATTAAAGAAAACAATTTAGAAGTAGGTCAATTTAACGCGATCAAAACTAGGTATAATAGCGATCCCGCCGTTAAAAAACGAGTAAATGAGCAATTGCGCCGCCTGCGTAGTTAAAGTTTATGCTAACTTTGACGCAAATTAAACCACCAAATGGGAATATTTCAGTCAATCTTACCTTAGCGCTAACGGCGGAAGACCGTACTCGCAGCCGCCACCGCTTTGAAACTGTAGAAGGACAAGTTGTATACTTATCCTTACCCAGAGGAACGGTATTGCAAGACGGAGATTTGTTGCATGATGAAGATAAAACCACGTTAGTGCGAGTTAGCGCCAAATTAGAGCAAGTTCTTACCGTTACCACTGCCAACTCTTTAGAACTACTAAAAGCTGCTTATCACTTAGGCAATCGTCACGTCCCGATAGAAATTTCCGCCCATTACTTACGCCTATCGCCCGATCTGGTGTTGCAAAAAATGCTAGAAGGACTACATTTTCAGGTAATTTACGAGCTTCAGCCCTTTAATCCTGAACAAGGGGCATATAAGCATCACGGCTGAAGGTCAACTTGACTAAAAATCTTTTCGCCAAGTACCGCCAAAACCCCTTTTGGTATTTATCTACATCAATTATTATGGATTTTGAGCAATGGGCGATCGCCAACAAAGTTTAGTTATAGTTCGCTCCGTTTGAAAATTATTAAGGGATTTTACAAGTTTGAGATGACAACTTGCTAAATATTTAACCTCCTCAAAGAACTTGCACTTGTCCTACATAATTTGTAAGGCGCGATCGATTGCTTGCAAAAGATTTGACTATTTAGAGGAAGTAATATAAATACTTCTACTTTTCTTTGATTAAAATGTACGTTTCATCTATTTGCCACGAGTCATTTGTCGGACGCAGTGGTGGTCGGCATCGCTTATCTATTTCTGGATTATATTCCTGTACCCAACGAAACACCGTTGTAGGATGTACCTCCCGCGCTCCTTTACTATCTCTGCTACTTGGCGATAGGAAAGCTGATATCTTAGTTATCCGCTTTCCTATCGCAAAATGATTTCGGAATAATAGTACCGCTACTTAAAGGGGGAAAATGAGTTTATTAGAGGTAGGCAGAATAATTTTCTCTGTTGGAATTATTTAGCTTACCATTTTTTGCAACACAACCTGTCCTTGCGCCTCATAAAGACTTCTTTATGCAATTAAAGGCACTACTTCCACCCTTTGGAATCACAGGATTTTTTATGGATTAAGGGGCTTGTTATTAACGATACTTAGACCAACAAATACATACTATTGGGAAGTATAACACTCAAAAAATTGCACGCAAACATTTAACACTAAGGACAAAAATTAAACGTTGAGTATCGTAAGACAATATGCTTCTCCAAATCTATTGAAATGCACGATCTAGTAATGGGGTTATTCATCAACCGTTATAAGTTTGGACTACTAATTTAATCCCTTATCTACATATCTGAGCCATTACCAAAACTAACTTTTTCCATCAAGGCGATCGGAGTAGTTATCCCAGATCGCGGCATAAAAACATCAATTAATCAAGGCTTTGAGGGATTTTCTAATGAATCTAAATGAAACAAACGTTGCTCAACATTATAACCAAGGCAACGTTGAGTACGAATTGGTACAACTTCAACACTATAGTCCGGTAAAATTGGCGATGACTTCACGATACCTCCATTGATGGATTCGCCAAGGGTCAACAGTCAGGGATAATTCATTCTAGAAGGGAAAATAATTTATCGATATCATGAGCAAGACATCGTTCGGCTTTGGTAAGAGAATCATAGCCAGACCTCCGCGCGATATTGCGGCTAATAGACCAATTGGTGGCAGCATTGTAGTTACTAAATGGAGCAGCATCTTCTCCAAAAATTACATCTTTCACGAGCGTGCAAACGATTTTCAATTCCCCAATGCTGACGAATTCCCTTCGCAAAGGTAATTGCTTTTGAGACTAAGGAGCTAATGTAATAGTTAGTCTGTAGATATTTCTTGCCTACGCGGATACCGATGCGTTCGATTTGAATAAGGCTTTGCACTCCTACCCAATCGAGGTCAATGTTCTTAAGTTCACTAAAGACCTTGACGATGCGACAGGTAATTCATCCGTGAGTTTTCTCAATATCAACAAACTGTTCCCAGGGTTTTTGACCAGTGGCAATAGTTTTAAGTTGTGTCAATAGTCGAGGTTGATTACTTTTGACGGTAATCACATAATAGACCTCTTGCAAAAATAAGCTTTAAGATTGATTTGCGTTTAAGTTAAGCTCATAATTATAAATAGAAGCTATTAAATTAAACCTTAATCCAAATCGTTTCCTTCTGTTTCTATATCGCCCTTGTAAAATCCTAAATCTTTTCAAATGGGCAAAAACATTTTCAATAATTATTCTCTCTTTTGCTAGTTCTCTATTCTCTTTTTTCTCGGCTACAGAAAGCTTATCTTTTCTTGGCTTCTTTTTAGGTATTTGACTAAAATGATGATGCTTTTTAATTCCTTGATATCCCTTATCTGCTAAACATTTAACCTCTTTTTTAATCCTGATTTTGCTTCTTTTATATAACTTGAAATCATGTTCAGAACCCTTGCCATAGTACGTACACAGTATTTCTCCATTTCTTTGATCGATAACTACTTGGGCTTTCAACGTATGTCTTTTTTTCTTGCCACTATAATAGCTCTTTTGTTTTTTTTAGGTCTTTCTATGGGGGTCTCACTTACATCTATTACTACCGTTTCTAGCTGATAATCATCGTCAATCAATCTCTTTTTCCCTGGTAGTCTTAGTTGAGGAGCTTTAATTAAAATATTTTCTATTTTTTGAATAATTCGGTAGGCTGTAGATTCGTTTATTCCCCAAGTAGCACCTAAATGAAAAAAAGTTCGGTACTCTCGTAAATATTCTAAGACCATTAAGATTTGGTCTTCTACCTTTAGTTTTGGCGGTCTGCCAGTTTTCTTCCTTGATTTTTCCGCTTCCTTGACTATTTCTACCATTTGATTAAAAGTGTCAAAATGCACTCCAGTCAAACGTTTAAATTCTTCCGCCTTTAATTTTTTTACCTTTTTATAAGTCACTTTTACTTCTACTTAGTCACTTCCCTACGATTTTATCATTAACTTTTGCAAGAGGTCTAATCATTACCGCCCTCAATGATCAGCTTAGTATTTTTTTTGGCAGTGCAAAGCATCCATGGTGAATACTACTCTTTCTAAATTCAACGCCTCCAGCATTGCTTGTACCACTTTCAACTCACTGCTCTTTTTCGATTCAAATTGTGGGCTGGAAAGTAATACTCCTTGTTGATGACTGTAGACCGAAACCAAATTCACGAAGTTCTGATAAGTTGTTCCTGGCAAGGTTTCAGTTCCTTTAATACTCTTACCATCAATTGCTACCCACTCTTGGGGTTGAATATCAATAGTACGACTGACCCAGGCTTCAAACTGCTGTGCCAACGTTTGAAAATCTAGCTTCTCTAAAATGCGGCGAAAGGTAGTGTCTGAGGGTAAGCGAGTTACTGTTAGTCCTAGTTACTCACTGACTGCTTGATAGTGGCGCGCCCCAAAGTCTTCCAATGCGTAGTAACTTCGGCATCCACTGATTGTTCCCATGACAACTAATAGCAAAATCAGCCACAGATGTTCGGAAATCTTTTATTTCCTGCAATGATTGAATTAAGTTGACCGCCATCAAAATTTCCAAAACTTATTTGTTTTCATCATTCTAATATTTTTCTCATCAACGAATTATCCCTAGGGTAATGGGTAGTAATTTTAATTAGCTATTTCCAATACGGTATAAAAAAGCGTGATCTAGGACAAGTTGCCAACGTCGGGAAAATTATCGCACTTTCAGCAACGCCCTATTTTAGAGTTTTACAATACCGCGCTACCGCTTCCTTGAAACATTACTAACGTTAAAAGAAAATTACTGATAAAAATAGCCAACAAAGCAGTAACTACGGCGGCGGTAGTAGATTGTCCTACCCCTTTAGCGCCTCCAGTGGTTGTTAAGCCCCAACTACAGCCGATTACGGCAATTAAAGCTCCAAAACACGTGGCTTTAATTACCGCGCTACATACATCCCAAACGCTGACGAAGTTTTGCACAGAATCAAAAAATACATTTTGAGACAGGTTATATAAGTTATTTGCAACCAAAAAGCCCCCCGCTAATCCAATTGTTAGAAAGATCAGTGTTAAAACTGGCATCATCAAACAGCAAGCAATGGTGCGGGGAACTACCAAGTAATCGATGGGATCGGTTTTGAGAATATAAAGCGCGTCAATTTGTTCTGTAACTCGCATCGTGCCAATTTCTGCGGCAAAAGCCGAACATACTCTACCTGCCAGCACTACCGCCGCAATTACGGGAGCAAGTTCCCGTGTTAACGCCAGGGCTAAAACCCCTCCTACTGCCTGCACTGCCCCAAAATTAATAAATTCCCTAGCTACTTGAATTGTAAAAACCATGCCCACAAAAGCGGCGGTAACAATAACAATTAGTAAAGAGTCTGGACCCACGGCAGCCATTTGTTCGATGGTATTGCGGCGGTGAATTTTGACTTTGAGCAAGTGAAATAATACTTGTCCGCCTAGCAAAATCGCTGCTAGTAAGCGCTGACTCCATACTCTTAAGCTTGAGCTTTGCACAATTTCTGCCTGCTGCAAAAGCTCAATTGTACCTATTTACGGACGCGTACTTTTCTATAATCTATGCTTTTAATAGTTCCGGCTTGAAAACTGCTAATTTTTCGCAAAATTGTCTAAATGTATCCCAAAAGACTTTTATTAGTAATCTATATGCTTAATGTAACTGATACGCTTCATTACATTGCTTTGGAGTAGTTTACAAAACTTTTAATAAAAACTTAAGATTGTTGAAGACATGGTTAGCCATAGCGCGATCGCGCTTATTGTAGAAAATAGTAGTTGTCAACAAACATTTGCATTGAGTTAACTAACGAAAATATGCACCAAATGAGCATTTTACCAAGTTTTCGCCCCACTCTGGCGCTAACAATCGTTTTTAGCTTCTTAGCTCCGATATTCTTAGTATCTGGACTGCTGGTTAGTTTTTCCTTAATCGGTCATCTTCCAGGATTAGCAGCATTTTCAGCCGCCATGAGTCAAGGCATAACCGAGTTTTTAGCCGCCTTCGGTAGTGGTAATTCCTGGAGAGGAATTGCAATTATTGGTTTAGCTTGTAGTTTTGTCGGCGCATTATTTGATACCTATACGTTTTACCGCTATCGCAAGCTGCGTAATTAGTTTAATCCTTCAAATCTATTCAGCCTACACAACTAAGTGTAGAGTCTAAAGTTGCGGCTAATCTCACGCCGTACTCTGCCTCAAAAATGGCTTTTTTGGTATCCAAACTCCATAACTCTAAAGCACAGTCATCATCAGGATTTGCGGCTTGTAGATAAAGGTGAAGTTCTGGAATTATCGGATTGTACTGGCAACGTAACTGACTAATCGCGCCAATTTGCCGCCGATCTAAAGCCACTGCCAAGCGCAAAAATGCACTAACTTGACTGATTAGCTGGCGGGAGTTTTTGGCTAGATTGCGATAATTTTCATGTTTTTTCTTGGGAGGGCTACGGCGATGGTAACGGGCAATATTGGCAATAATTTCTAGCTCAGTTTCGGTGTAGCCAAGTAATTCGCCATGGCGAATTAGATAGTAAGAATGTTTGTGATGGGCAGAATGATTGACATGGTAGCCGCAATTATGCAACATAGCCGCCGCCCACAATAGCTGTTTTTCTTCTACTCCCCAATTATGAAGTTTTCCTTGGAGTTGGTCAAATAGAGCGACAGCAAAAGTGGCAACGCGATCGCTATGCTCTAAGTTAACTTGATATTTTTGCGCCGTTTTAATCACATTTCTTTGGCGAATTGAGCTTTGGTAGCGCAAACGATCTTCAATTAAGCCGCGAGAAAGCATCCAGTTAACGATAATTCCTTCCCGCAGACTACGTTCGCAGACGGTAAGCGTATCTATGCCCAAAAGCTTCATAGCTTCGAGTAAAATAATTGCCCCAGCTAGGATAATTTCCGAGCGGCTTTCCGAAATTCCAGCAATGGCGGCTCTTTCTACACAATTTAGCTTACGCAGGCGATTAACAATTTCTTGCAAGTCTTTGAGACTAAGTTGGTATCCAGTAAGAGGTGAAGGAGTTAGCCCTAGTTTTTCTCTCGCATGAACGGTTGCAAGCGTCTCTATCGTGCCAGCCGTACCTACCAAGCGGGCAACTTCACCGGGCTGCAAACAGGCGCGTAACTCGTCAACAGGACGCTCTAAAGCGCCGCGCACATGAGCAGTTAAATACTCAAACTCGCGATCGCTAATGGGATCTGTAGTCACACGTTCAGTAGTTAGACGCACCGCGCCAATTTTAGTGCTGCTAAGACTACGGGCTTCGTGACTATCACCCAAAATTAACTCCGTAGAACCGCCACCAATATCAATAATAATATGGGGTTGATCGTTAAATTCCATCCCCGACAATACGCCAAGATAGATACGTCGAGCTTCTTCTTGACCGGAAATTAAATCAACTTGTAGTCCTAATTGTGCCTCTACTTGCTGCAAAAAATCTCTACCATTAGGAGCTTCGCGCACGGCGCTAGTAGCTACAGCAATTGTGGTGTGGGCGTTGTAAGTTTTAGCAATTTCTTGAAAACGGCTAAGGGTGGCGATCGCCCGATCGATTACTTCTAGTTTTAAGTTACCCGATATTAAATCGCGATCGCCTAGTCTTACCGAATCTTTTTCTCTAGCAATAATTGTAAAAGCTGGTAGCGTCGGTTCGACTTTGACTACCACCATATGTAAAGAATTTGTCCCCAAGTCAATAGCGGCAATAATTTGTTGCTCAACTTGAGTTGGAATTAGCCAACTAGCAGAAACAGAATTGACCATGTAGATTTACCACCAAGCACCCAGCATCATAAATAACGATATTCTATAAATGGCAAACAAAAGCTTACTTTTATAGTTATTTTTTCTCATGACGATCGCCCAAAAAGAACAAACCCCCGTACCAATTTGGCTGGCTATTGTCAGACTTCTACGCTGGGATAAACCCGCCGGACGCTTAATATTGATGATTCCGGCTTTGTGGGCGGTGTTTTTAGCCGCCAAAGGTTCGCCACCAATACCTTTAGTAGGCGCGATCGTTTTCGGTACTTTAGCCACCAGTGCGGCGGGGTGCGTAGTCAATGATTTGTGGGATCGAAACATTGATTCCCAAGTAGCTAGAACCCGTAATCGTCCTTTAGCAGAGCGATCGCTTTCCGTTAAAGTAGGGTTTGGAGTAGCAATAGTTGCTTTAATTTGTGCATGGGCGATCGCATCCTATCTCAATCCTTTAAGTTTCTGGCTTTCCGTAGCAGCAGTTCCGGTAATTGTTCTCTATCCTGCCGCTAAACGAGTGTTTCCCGTGCCGCAATTAGTTATGGCAGTTGCGTGGGGTTTTGCGGTTTTAATTAGCTGGAGCAGCGTTACAGCAAGCTTAGATAAGGCAATGTGGATGCTGTGGGGGGCAACAGTGTTGTGGGCATTGGGATTCGATACAATTTATGCAATGAGCGATCGAGAAGACGATCGCAAACTAGGGGTAAATTCTAGCGCTTTGTTTTTTGGCAACTATGCACCAATAGCAGTGGCAATTTGTTTTGCGCTTACAGTTTTACTTATGGGTTGGTTAGGCGTAACTATGCAGCTAAACGTTGCTTTTTGGCTGACCTTGGGACTTGCGGCGTTAGGTTGGACTTGGCAATATCTGCGGCTAAATAGTCCCTCAATGCTTTCTAGTGCTTACGGAGAGATGTTCAGACAAAATGTTTGGATTGGGTTTATTTTACTTGCGGGAATGATTGCCGGAGTATTGTAGATAATTCTAATTGCACTGATTCCCAAATAAACTTATATTTTTATAGACTACAAAGCACCATTTCCGTTTAACTCATGAAGTCTTATCTTGCCGCCGCAATTCAAATGACGAGCCTGCCCGATCTAGAAAAAAACTTAGTTCAGGCTGAAGAATTAATCGAACTTGCCAGGAGACAGGGCGCAGAGTTAATTACATTACCAGAAAACTTTTCATTTATGGGAGAGGAAGAAGACAAAATCGCTCAAGCCGAGGCGATCGCCCAAAAAAGCGAAAAATTCCTCAAAACAATGGCTCAACGCTTCCAAGTCACAATATTAGGCGGGGGTTTTCCCGTTCCTGTAGACGCGGAGAAAGTTTACAATACAGCCTTACTAATCGATCCCAACGGTCAAGAAATTGCTCGATACAAAAAAGTTCATTTATTTGATGTAAATTTACCCGACGGTAATACCTATCGAGAATCTAAAACCGTCATGGCTGGTACAACTATGCCACAGGTTTATAACTCAAAAGAGTTAGGCAACTTAGGTTTATCGGTATGCTACGACGTACGTTTCCCCGAACTTTATCGTCATTTAGCAGATAAAGGAGCAGACGTAGTATTTATTCCGGCAGCTTTTACGGCATATACAGGCAAAGATCACTGGCAAATTCTTCTCCAAGCAAGAGCGATTGAAAACACTTGCTACGTGATTGCACCTGCCCAAACAGGACAACATTACGCGATGAGACAAACCCACGGTCACGCTATGATTATCGACCCCTGGGGCGTTATATTAGCCGATGCCGGAGATAAACCAGGCTGTGCGATCGCCGAAATTTCTCCAAGTCGCCTAGAACAAGTCCGCCGTCAGATGCCATCCTTGCAACATCGAGTATTTTTGTAGAGGAATATCTGGCGTTGTTGAATGGGTAAAGGGTAAAGGGTAATTGGTAATTGGTAGATAGTTTCAATAACTAGGTCTACTACCCAAAAACTTGCGGATACAGGATAAGACCCTTTTGCAGGGGGTTTGGGGGAGGCAACTCGTCCCCCAATGGGGGGTTTGGGGGGCAGACCCCCCAATTCTTGGTTTTTCTTACAGGAGTTTACTGAAATATAAGGTTTGCATCCAACAAAAAACCGGGCATCACTACCCAGCTTTTGGTTGAAAATTGCCAATAACTAAGCTTTTACAGCTTGCTTAGAGATTGCTTTTAGTTCGCCTTTAGCGTACTTAGCGGCAAAATCATCTAAGGAAATTTGCTTAATTTTGCTACCTTGACCAGCCGATTCAAATTGCTTGTAGCGATCGCCACAAATTCTCTGCATATAGACAATCGAAGGCTTAAGGAAGTGACGAGGATCGAACTCCTTGGGATTGCTCATCAAAGCTTCCCGCACCGCCGCCGTAATTGCCAAACGGTTATCAGTATCGATATTTACCTTACGCACGCCGCACTTGATACCCTTTTGGATTTCTTCCACAGGAACACCGTAGGTTTCAGGAATTTGCCCACCGTTTTGGTTAATGATGGCAAGCAAATCTTCAGGAACAGAAGAAGAACCGTGCATAACCAAGTGAGTATTGGGTAAACGGCGGTGGATTTCTTCAATCCGGCTAATAGCGAGAATTTCTCCAGTAGGCTTGCGAGTAAACTTGTAAGCGCCGTGACTTGTACCGATAGCAACAGCCAAAGCATCTACTTGCGTTTGTTCTACAAATGCTACCGCTTCATCAGGGTCAGTTAGTAGCTGATCGTGGGATAAAACGCCCTCAGCACCGTGACCGTCTTCTTTTTCACCCATACCAGTTTCCAAAGAACCCAAGCAACCAAGTTCACCTTCAACGCTAACGCCGATGGAGTGAGCAACATCAACAACTTTGCGAGTTACTTCAACGTTGTACTCAAAACTAGCAGGGGTTTTAGCATCAGCTTCCAAAGAGCCATCCATCATCACGCTAGTAAAGCCGTGACTCATTGCCGAGTAGCAAGTTGCAGGACTATTGCCGTGATCTTGGTGCATAGCAATGGGAATATGGGGGTAAGTTTCTACCGCCGCCAAAATTAGGTGACGCAAAAAAGACTCGCCTGCATACTTACGAGCGCCGCGAGATGCTTGCAAAATCACGGGGCTATCCAGTTCATGGGCAGCCTGCATAATTGCTTGAATCTGCTCCATGTTGTTAACGTTATAAGCTGGGATACCGTAGCTATTTTCCGCCGCGTGATCTAGAAGCAGCCGCATTGGTACGAGCGCCATAGAAATTCCTCCTAATTTGGTTATAGACAAGCGTTTGCATTACGCTAATCTTAAGATGATTTTCAACTTTATAAAAAATTATATCTAGGGATGCTACAAAAGCTTGCACTTAAATGAGTTTTTGGCGGGTAGCAGTTTTACCATAGATATCTTTTAGAGTTTATCTGCAATGTGCTGGGCAGCTTCGGCAGAAGTGCGTACTGGGATAATCTCAAAATGAGCTAAATCGCTCCAATCTGCGATCCAAGTATCAAACAAAGTGCGATCGCTTGTCCGCATCAGTTGAAAACACCGAAAATAGTCTAAGTCTACCCAACTATCAACATACTCAAGACCTGGTGGCAATTGACGAGTGCGATCGCGCAGGCGACGATATATATCAACAGCCGCACCTGCATTGAAATACTCAATCACCATATACAGCATAGTTTTGACTGAAAAACACTTATTTCAATAATATATTTATGCTTTGGAGAGCGGCAAATTTATTGCCTGCGCCCTAGGTGCGATTATATTTATGATTCATAATAAAGTCATTGAGTTTAAGGTTTAACTGTGACTGCAACCTTACTTACGTCCTCTACGGAAATAATTCATCTTTCGGGGATTAGTTGGCAAACCTACGAAACATTGCGGTCAGAATTGAAACTTCGCCGTCTTCGCCTTACTTATAATCGTGGAACTTTAGAGATTGTGGCTCCCTCCCCAGAGCATGAATTTAACAAAAAGGTTGTAGGACGCTTTGTAGAAACTTTAGCTGAAGAACTAAATATCCAAATTTACCCGTTGGGTTCAACAACGTTACAAAGTCCAGAACTAAGCGGTGCAGAACCAGATGAATGTTTCTATTTCCGCAACATTGCCCTAGTTAGAGGCAAAAAGCGACTGGATCCTACTACCGATCCAGCACCGGATTTGGTAATTAAAATTGATATTACTAGCAGTTCGCCTAATCGCCTACAAGTTTATGCAGATATAGGGGTAGCAGAAATCTGGATTTACAACGGCGATTCATTAACAGTTAAACAATTACAAAATGGAATTTACATCACCTCTCAAACAAGTCAATTTTTTGCAAGCTTACCGATTCCAGAGATTGCCGGGTTTTTACAACAAGCCCAAACAATAGATTATCTGGAATTAGTAAAAGCTTTTCGCCGTTGGGTAAGAAGTCAAATTGAAGATTAATATGCTCTTTTATCAAACTAAGGTTTGAAGTGGTAACTCGCGGTCGAATAAAAATTTTCCAAAGTTATTCAAGTATGCTGTTTTGACCAACTCATTATTATCTGAATCTAGGAGAAATATCTTTTTTTTAAGCTCGGTGGATATTCGCCCAACACAATTAAAAACATCTTTATAATTAAGGGATTGCAATCGCAATCCCTTGTCTTCAGCTACTCTACTATTTTTATGGGTCGCCCGGGATTCGAACCCGGAACAAATCGGTTAAAAGCCGAGTGCTCTACCGTTGAGCTAGCGACCCGTGACTTGGTGTCGTTTTTTTGACACCGTTTATAACAGTAGCATGACTAATTCATAAACACAAGGGGTCTACAAAAAAGTTACGTTCATACTCACCCAGGTTTGCAAACTGTCTCCTGGTGGCAGAGAGATCAAGCCATCACCAGTATTTAGCGCATTGCGAGGGGCTGTCCAAGGCTCTAAACAGTAAAAGTCTTTGTCTTTGACTGTCCAAAAAACTACCGTGTTGTAGTAGTCGTTATTCCACTCTAAGTTTAACTGCAACTGGCGGCTGGTATCTTTGACTGAAGCAGATTCACTAGACAATTGCATAAAAGCAGCGTCTATTTCGTCAAGGTTGTAATCAAATTCGCCATGAAAAGCCTCCGTTGTTTGAGATTTTTGGTCGTAAAACTCGGTAGAGGGAATTTGTACCTGCAATGCACTTTTATCTAGGGCGGAGAAATAGGGATGCAATCCTACCGAAAAAGGCATGGATTCGCTGGAGTTGTTTTGAAAGTTTTGATGGATAACTAAGCTATTTCCCCACAGCCTGTAAGTAAAACTCACTTCAAAGTCAAAGGGATAGACGGCTTTTGTTTCATCGTTGCTAGTTAAAACTAAGGTAATGCTGGCACAATCATTTGTTGATTGGTCGGTGACAAGCCAAGGCAAATCGCGGGCAAAACCATGTTGTTTTAAAGTGTAAGTGCGATCGCCATGAGTGTAAGTATTGTCAGGTAAGTTGCCGCAGATGGGAAATAGTATGGGAATTCCGCCTCTAACGCTTAATTTGGGATCAGTAAAGCGACTTTCATCCAAATAAAACATTTCTTGCCCTTGAATTTGCCATTTAGTGACAATTCCGCCTCTTTCTGGCACTACTTCAATGGAAGATTGGGCGTAAGAATCAGAAAGAGTGTAGGTCTTATACTGTTGCTGGTTAAGAGCGACTTTAAACGTCATATTTTTCCTATTACTTATCTTCGGCAAATATAAACCGATACAATTCTTCTGGCGAAGGCTCTGGACTTGTTTCTGCAAACTTTACCGCTTCATCAATAACTTGGTTGATTTTGCCCTCAATTTCTTTAAGTTCTGACTCGGAAGCTAAATTATGTTCCGTCAGGTAAGCTGCCAATTTTTTAATCGGATCGCGACTGAACCAAAAATCTTTTTCTTCTTTAGCTCGTAGTTCGTCAGGATCGGCTAGAGAGTGTCCGCGAAATCGATAAGTAAGGGCTTCAATCAATGTCGGACCTTCTCCCGCACGAGCGCGTTCTACGGCTTCTGTCGCCGCCGCACGGACTGCTAACACATCCATCCCATCTACTTCTACCCCAGCCATACCAAAAGCATGAGCTTTTTTATAAATTTCTGGGTGGGACGTGGCGCGTTCGTGAGCCATGCCGATCGCCCATTTGTTATTTTCTACTACATAAATAATTGGCAGTTTCCACAACGCCGCCATATTTAAACATTCAAAAAACTGCCCGTTATTTGCCGCGCCATCGCCAAAAAAGCAGGCTGTTACTTGATCTGCAAAGCTTTCATCGCCCAAAGCTTCCCGACGATATTTAGTTTGAAAAGCTGCCCCTGTAGCTACGGGAATCCCCTCTGCCACAAAAGCGTAGCCTCCGAGTAACTTATGTTCGCTAGAAAACATATGCATCGAACCACCCCGCCCTTTACTGCAACCCGTGGCTTTACCAAATAACTCAGCCATTACTTCTTTGGCTGGTACGCCAGCACTTAGAGCATGGACGTGATCGCGGTAAGTGCTACAAACATAATCCTCCCCTGGTCGCATGGCTTGAATGACCCCGGTAGACACCGCCTCTTGACCGTTGTATAAATGAACAAAGCCAAACATTTTACCTCGGTAATACATTTCGGCGCATTTGTCCTCAAAATAGCGTCCCAAAATCATATCTTCATAAAGTCGCAAGCCTACTTCTGAAGATATTTTCACTGCATTAGTATTAAAAACAGGTAATGCTCGTTCTTGAACCATAGTGGAATTATCCTTGTAATTTTAATTTATATGGGAGAATGTGTTAAACAATATTGTGATTACCCATGCTGCACGTAGGAAGGTCACAAATTATTATCTTGTCACGGTTTAAGCGATTTTGATTGTAGGTTAAATTTTATTATTCGCGGTGTATAGGGAAATTAAGGGTGCGAATTCCACTAGATTATTACCGAATACTGGGTTTGCCAATTCAAGCAAGCGTAGAACAGTTGCAACAGGCTTACCGCGATCGCCTATTGCAATTACCTCGGCGCGAGTATTCCGAAAAAGTAATTGCCACAAGAAAACAACTTATAGACATAGCTTATAAAGTTTTAATCCATCCCCAACAAAAACAGCGCTACGATAATAACTATTTTGTAGCAACCTATGGCGATCGAGTAGATACTTTAACTGAAGCTCCACCCAGCACAACGGAGTCTCTAGCTCCTAGTATTGAGATAACCGACGATCAATTTACTGGCGCGTTGCTACTTCTCCAAGAGCTAGGAGAATACGAGCTTGTCCTTAATTTAGGTCAACCTTATCTAAATTTAGAAACCTCACTAAGTAATAACGATCCGGATCTGGTTTTGACTGTTGCTCTTGCTTGTTTGGAGTTAGGGAGAGAACAATGGCAACAAGGTCAGTACGAAAAAGCAGCTTATTCTTTAGAAAATGGCTACCAGTTGCTCACAAATGCCGGATTATTTGCCAAAACTAGCCAAGAAATTGCCGCCGATCTCAATAAACTCCGCCCTTATCGTATTTTAGAATTATTAGCACAACCTCAAGAGCGGATAGTTGAACGCAAGCAAGGTTTGAAGTTGTTACAAGATATTTTGCAACAACGAGGCGGTATTGACGGTACGGGAGAAGATGGATCGGGATTAGGTTTAGATGATTTTTTAAGATTTATCCAGCAACTACGCAGCTATTTAACCGTTAGAGAGCAGCAAGAACTATTTGAAACTGAAAGTCAACGCCCTTCGCCTGTTGCTAATTATTTGGCGGTGTATGCTCTAATGGCGCGCGGATTTGCCGAACGAATGCCGATCCTAATTCGCAAAGCCAAATTGCACTTAATGCGATTGGGCAAGCGTCAAGACGTACATTTAGAACAAGCGGTGTGTTCGTTGCTACTTGGTCAAACTACGGATGCCAGTCGATCGGTAGAATTGTCTCAAGAACAGGAATCTTTGTCTTTGATTCGAGAAAATTCTCAAGGATCTCCTGATTTGTTGCCTGGTTTGTGTTTGTATAGCGAACGATGGCTACAAAACGAAGTGTTTGCTCAATTTAGAGATTTAAGAAGTCGCTCAGTTTCCTTAAAAGATTACTTTGCAAACGAACAAGTACAAGCTTATTTGGAAGCTTTACCTACAGAAATTGAAGCTACTAATGAATGGGGTGCGGTAACGGAGGACATTCAAAGTAGTCAAGTTACAGCGCCTACACAAACTGTAGCAGTGGGCAAAAGTCAAGTTACAACTTCTTCCAATCCTCCTGAAGAAGTCGCTTTAGCTACTCGTAATCAGGCAAATTCAAACAGCATTGTTCATATTCAGCCTAGGAAACGTGCCAAAAAACGCCCTCGTCGTTTTTCTGAGGGGATTTTTCAAAATCAAAAATTAGTTCGCCTAGCTTTATTGGCGCTAGTTGGTTTAGGTGGAATATTATTTTTAGGCTTTGTGGCAGGTAAAACTTATAGTTGGGTACAAAGTAGGAGTGTTTCACCACTGGCTTTAGCAGGAGAGCAACCGTTAGTAACGTTAAACGAACCGTTATTCGATCTTACTGAAACAACTACCGAAATACCTGCTGATAGTTTATTAATAGAAGCAACTGCCCAGCAAGTCATTCAAAACTGGCTCTCCACGAAAGCTGTAGCCTTTGGTACTACTCATGCAACGGAAGAATTAGCACAAATTTTAGTCAATCCAACTTTATCTCAGTGGCAAAAACGAGTTAGTAGCGATCGCGCTGATAATCGTTATCGCCAATACAAACATACTTTGAAAATAGATGCGGTAAAAACTGACGCAAAAAATCGCGATCGCGCGATCGTTACCGCTACCGTTGAAGAAGTAGCTCAAGTGTATATTGATGGCAAGCTAAGTCAAAGTTTGTCTTACGATGAGAAATTACAGGTAAATTACGATCTAGTTAGGCAAGCTAATCAGTGGCGAATTCGGGAAATGGTAGTTTTGAAGTAGCCCAAGTAGTAAGATCGGGTACAAGCAATAAATATTTACTAATTTTTTAGGAGATTACTGTGGTTGAACCCTTATTAGATGGAATAGTTTTAGGAACGATAGCTATAACTCTAGCAGGCTTATTTTTTGCCGCTTACAAACAATACAAGCGCGGTAAGCAATTAGGTTTATAAAGCGACTTATTGCCCTTCTTAACTAGGGGAAGGGCAATAAAAAGTTACGGCGGTATGCCCGTAAACTTTTTGTAGGCAAATTTCTAAAGTGGTAATTTGGGGTAATTCAAAACTGGGAGAATGTTCTACAGCAAGTTCGCCATCAGGGTGTAAAAGCTTGTAAACAGCGATTTCTTCTAGCACTGGTTGATATAAATTGCTGGCGTAAGGTGGATCGAAGTAAATCCGGTCAAACTGCTGTCCAGCAAGGCTTTTTAAGCGCTGTAATACGTCTCCCTTCAATACTTGAAAGGTTTGATTAATCGCTATTTGTTGCAGGTTTTGCCCAATAATCGTACAAGCACGGCTAGATTGTTCGATGCAAGTTACAGATTTTGCACCTCGACTTAAAGCTTCGGCGCTCATTGCGCCACTACCCGCACACAAATCTAGCCACGAGCAATTATCTATTTCTCCTTGCCAAATATTAAATAATGCTGATCGCACGCGCGAACTTGTGGGGCGAGTATCAAGCCCTGGTAAAGTTTTTAGTTGACGATTGCCGGAAATTCTTAAACTCATAGCTTAAGCGGGAATTTTGGCGTTTACTTGGGCAACAAAGTTAGCTAAAATTTGCAATCCCGCACTGGAAGATTTTTCGGGGTGAAATTGTACTGCCATTAAGTTATCAAGAGCGATCGCGGCGGTCACAGTTTGCGTCCCATGAGTGACCGTTGCCGCGCGAATGGCAGTATCTATAGGGTCAACATAGTAGGAATGAACAAAATACACCCATTCCCCACCTTGTAGCCCTTGCCAGAGTCCGCATTTTGGTTGAGTAAGTTCCAATTGATTCCAACCCATGTGGGGGATCGTAATTCCTGGCTCGTTAATAAATCTTTTCACCATACCAGGAATAATCCCCAATCCCGGCTCTTTGCCTTCTTCGCTACCATCAAATAACATTTGCAAACCTAAACAAATGCCTAAAAATGGTTTGCCACCAGCAATTAATTTTTTGATAGGATCTTCTAAAGCGCGCGATCGCAAGTGTTGCACCGCCGGATCGAAAGCCCCCACTCCTGGCAATACAATCGCGTCGGCTTGCTCTAATTCCCGGATTGAATCGGTAATTTTTAGCTTTGCTCCGGCTTTTTCCAAGCCTTTACAAGCAGAGTGCAGGTTTCCCATGCCATAATCTATAATCGCTATTTCTGTCATTGTTTTACTCATTGACCCTTTTTTATTTTAAGGTAGGCGATCGCAAGTGCATGGATAGAAAACTCCTATTCACATCTTTTACTACCTGGCTACCTGAGCAAAAATCTAATTCGTCAGACGACTTGCTGCAAGAAATATCGCCTTTACACCCGCAAGATTCATTTTTAAGACATTTACCTGTAGATATAGAGCTTGCAAGTAACTTAACAATTACCAAAATTGCCGAACTTCAGCCTGATATTATTGTTTGTTGTGGGATGGCTCAAAAACGTAGCCAACTTACTATAGAGGCAAAAGCCAGCCGTGGAGATGAGTGGTTAAATGCTCAAGTAAATTTACACCAGTTAATAGCTGGCATTGATGGGATCGAAATTAGTTATGATGCGGGTAAATTTGTCTGCGAAGGTCTTTATTACTCGGTATTGCAGTATCTACAAGAGTCGCAACTATCTAGTCATTGTATATTTGTTCATATCCCAATTCTCAATTCAGATAATTTGACGGAAATTAAAAACAGTTTCTTAGCTGTTGTCCAACGATTAACCTTTGTCTAAATTTTTTCATGCTGCCATTTTTACCATTAGCTCAAGCAACGCCTCAAGAAATAGTCCAAATCCAACAAGTACGAGAATTACCGGGCAAATTAGACAAAGTGTTGGTGTTTAACAGCAATAGCCCTGAATTAGTCCAAAAAGCAGGTGTTTTACTCTCAACTTTTCCCCCAAATGGTAAAAAATCGCGGGGAGCGCATCTAAATTTTCCCTTGCAAGGAAGATTTGATATATTTGCTCACCATGTAGCCAAACCACCTACAGCTAATAATTTGCGCTCGCTTTATTTGGGGATACTTCTTCACAACCCCAGCAACAAACCCTTGCAAGTCAATATATTGCAAGCGGCGACTTATCTTAGTCAACCGGATGCACCGTTTATAGAATTACCAGCTTTAAGCGAAAATCCATTAAGTAAAATATTTGCAGGTCCCGGCGATCGCGTTACCAATGCCATACTACGAGGACAAAGGCATCGTTTACCCCCCTATATCGTCCTTCCCCCTCGTCAAAGCCGACTATTAATTAATTTACCCATCCCGGTAAAGACTCTAGATCCGCCTATTAACGGGCGATCGCTACTTATGCGATTGCAAAGCCCCCGCCCTATTTATGCCGCTAGTTTAGCCATGTACGCGCCTCTGAAAGCAAATAAAAAGGAAGTCGCGCCAACTTTAACCCAATGGCAAAATTTGTTATTTACTGGAAATTTGGTTTCACCGCGCGATCGCGCTCCCACGCCGCCGGAACAAACTACTAATAAGATTATCTATGGACGGGTAGCCGGGATAGCTCAAGGCTCTCAATGGACGGCGCAAATAGTCGATTCTCCGTCGCCATACTTAACCATTCCGCGATCGCGTCAAGCATTTTCCTACGGTTTGAGTACGCTTCCCTTGGGCAAATTAGGCACAAATCAAGTACAAAGTGCGCCCTTATTGGCTCGTTACCCGGATACAGCTTACAGCGCTCATGGCAATTACGGCATTCAGTACAATCTCAATTTACCTTTGTACAACAATACTGATAGTCCTAAAACCGTTTCAGTATGGTTGCAAACACCGATTAAAGAAGACACTTTGAGTAAAAGCGGATTGCGGTTTTTGCATCCGCCAGCAAGTCAAGTTTTCTTTCGCGGGACTGTGAGAGTTGCTTATAAAAGCGATCGCGGCTTACCACAGACGCGCTACATTCATTTAGTTCAAAAACGTGGCGATCGCGGCGCTCCCTTGGTACAACTCAATATCCAGCCGCAAGCTACGCGTTTGGTACAGGTAAACTTTCTTTATCCTCCCGATGCTACACCGCCGCAAGTTTTAACGATCGCGACAAACGGATAATCTCATCACCAAAAAATGATTAAACGTATTTTCAAAAGTTCTTTTTTAATTGGAACATTGCCTTATATCAGCTTATTTGTTTGGCTTGTTCCCCTATTAGTATTTAATTCCGAGCAGCAAAGTTTAATCGCTCACGATGAAGGAATTTATGCTTGGCGAGCGAGATGGATTGTAGAATCCGGCGATTGGATGAATCCGGCGATTATTCATTATGGTAAAACTCCGGGAATATATTGGTTAATAGCGAGTTCTTTTTCTTTATTTGGTATTAATGAAATAACCGCTAGACTTCCGAGCATGGTTTTTAGTGTTGTTAGCGCTTTATTAATCTATGAAATTGGCAAGATTACTATTAGCAAACAAGTAGGCTGGTTAGCGGCGGCTATTTTGAGCATAGAGTTTTTCTGGTTGCAATATAGTCGAATGTCTGTACCAGATATCCCTTTAGCAAGTTTTGTATTGTTAGGTATTTGGTGCTTGTTAAAAGCGGAGTTACAACCAAATAATCGTTTACTTTGGGGTTTTGGAGTTGGCTTAAGTTTTGGCTTAGGCTTTTTAATTAGAAGCTACATGATTTTTCTGCCAATGCTGGCTTTAATGCCTTACTTAATATGGGAACATCGCCGCCATCGTCATTTTACTAATCCGGCAATTTACTTAGGTTTGTTATTAGGTTTAATTCCAACAATTTATTGGCTTTTTACTAGCTGGGCTTTTTATAAATCAACTGAGTTTACAGAAATGTTTGATTTTATTGTTCATTTAAACTCAGAAGAACGTAACGGCAATAATATCTTTTATTACTTGTGGAACATACCAGCCAAAGCTTTTCCTTGGGCTTTTATGGGGTTATTAGGCTTGAAAGTTGCTTTAACTAATCCTATTCCTCGCTACCAGTTAATATTAGTTGGATTTCCGATTATTCTATTTATTGAAATTAGTTTATTTTCGACTCGAATACCTCATTATGCACTTTCTCTTTATCCCTTTATTGCTTTACTAGCAGGTTTGGGTTTAGATTGGCTAGGCAAAAATTATCAAACAAAAAGTCTACCGCGTATTCTTAGTTATGTTATTGGGGTTTTGAGTTGCTTGTTATTAGTAGCAAGTTTAATCCTACTTACGGGTGTAGCAATTCCTGTAGACGCAGAGATTCAAAAATATGCCGCGATCGCATTTGTATTAGGATTAGGTTGGTTAACTGTTCCCCTAGTATGGATTGGGTATCATAAATTAGGTAAGCATTTTTTGACGGCTAAGTATTGGGTAGCAGGTTGGTTATTAGCTCCTTGGTTAGCTTTATCTGTAGCTGGAATTACGGGTTTGCTAGGAGATTATAACCCCGAAGTTAAAGCATTTTTTCAACAACCAAATATCGCTTCTATAGTCCAAAATCATCCAATCAACTTTGTGGAAGGTGGCGGAAAAACTGGAGTCTTGTTGCGTTTTTATACGCCTCGTTTAGGAAAAGTAGCAAACAGTATCTCCGACTTACCAAAAGCTAGTTATGCTTGGGTTGAGTCGGAAATAGCTAGTAAATCAAAGTCTGATTACAATGCGATCGCAACTATTCGAGATGTGCAGTTAGTTCAGGTACAAGAAACTGCTAATACTTCACCACAAAAACCTTCTAGTTTAGGTCAAGGTTTTTGAAACCCAGAACCTACTTTTTTAGAAGTTTTAGTCTTTTTAGACTTATTAACTTCTGCTACAGCTTCCTCAAATAAATTGTTTAAGTGTACTGGTACGCTGGCAGTTTCTGGCAATTCTGGCTCTAAAGGTTTATCAAAATTGTCCTGTAAAAGTGTTGATAATTGGTCAACTTTAAAGTCTGGAAGTTCTAAAAACTGTTGCAATATTTTTTCTAATTGCTGAGGGTATTGTTGGGCTAATCTCTGCCAAATAAACACATTTATTGTCGGATTCTCTAAATAATAGCGAATAAGTTTTTCTGCTCCTTCAATACTTTGCCACTCTGGAGCTTCAATAATAGTTTTAAACTTACTATAAGTAGGTAAAAATATTTGTCCCCAACGCGGATGAGACAAAGATGTTACTTGTTCAGCTTTTTTTAATTCGGCAGGTAATTCGATTTTAGGCGCTACCATTTTTGTAGGGCTTTTTTTATCAAATAGTTGCGCGACAACTTTAGTATCTGCGCCAGATTCTTTAGCCGCAGCTTCAATTTCTGATTGCTCCAAACCCGCATCTTGAGCCAGTTCTGCCAGAGATTTAGTATCATCAAGACCTGCGGCGCTTAGGTTTTGCTTCATTAATAGCTCTTGAAACTCAGCAACTTTTTTATTAAGGTGATATCCTGACATCGTGATTTCATCGCTACCGAAAAATTCGATAAATTGCTGATGATATTCGTCTACAGATTGCCAAGCTTGTTGTAATAATTCTGGTGCATCGCCATAAAGAGAATGTTTGTAATTGTCTTTAAAGTTGCCAATGGCTACCGCTAATTTGGGTTTACCTAACTTGCCCAAAATTGTAGATTTACTAAAAAATGTCCAATAATCAGCAATCGGCGCAATTCGAGTAAGTAAAATATCTCCTACTTGACAGCGCAACAGTTCTTTAATGGTTTGAGGATTGTTTGGTTTAACAATATAGTTTTTAGTTGTCAGCCAGTTTTGGAGTTCAAAACCATCGCTCAATACTTCAACTACCGTAAATAAACCTATAAAACTACGTCGCCAGTCACTAATTAAATTGCGATCGCTCTCTGTCAATTTTGGCTGACTAGCAATAAATAATTCTATAGGTATGCGATCGCCAACTTTACCTTCAATAATAAAACTATCAACGATTAAGTCTTGCTGATTATCGCCGCTTTTGCGCCGTGATTGCTCGGCTGCATAGGCTTCTAGGCTAGTTGCAAGTTCCCCTTCTGCATCCAAAACAAAGTCAACTAAAGCCTGTTTTAGTTGGTAAGACTTTTCTAATATTGCGTCCACAATTTATTCTCACTGATATTATTTCTTTAGGTTAAACGGCTTGGGTTGGCAATTGTTCTCAATAAGTTTGGCTTGTTGACACTTGCTGCCTAAATTTATTAGAATTAGCAACTACAAAGCTTTCTTGAGAATGTCGTTATGACTGTTTACACGGCTGGCTCCCTCAAAGCAGAACTCCACGATCGCGGTTGGCGATTGACTCCGCAACGAGAAACTATACTGCAAGTTTTTCAAAAACTCCCAGAAGGAGAACATCTCAGCGCCGAGGATCTGTACCATCAACTAGAAACCAAAGAGCAAGCAAAAGGTATTAGCCTATCTACCATCTATCGAACATTGAAGTTGATGGCAAGAATGGGTATTTTGCGCGAACTAGAATTAGGCGAAGGACATAAACATTACGAACTAAACCAACCTTATCCCCATCACCATCATCATTTGATTTGCGTTCGCTGCAACAAAACTATTGAATTTAAGAACGATTCAATTCTAAAAATAGGTAGTAAAACTGCCGAAAAAGAAGGTTATCACTTATTAGACTGCCAATTGGCAATTCATGCGGTGTGTCCCGCTTGTCAGAGGGCTTTAATGCCTTTGTGAACCGATTTACTCTGGTTTTACTCGCTCGGTATTACCTGCTTTTACCCACCCTTCCAAATCGCTATCTTCTAAACGGACTTTTTGCCATTTTTCGTCTTGACTTTGTTGCAAAACTATAATTTTTTGGTTGTAATCTAGGCTACCAGTACGTTCTGCTTCTAAACTGGGTTCAGAGCGCAAGCTTAAGCCTTGATTCCATGTAACCCGCGCTGGATAAGTATTAGAAGCTAAAGGTGAAGGAGAAGGTTTACTACTTTTGGCGACAGTTGGTTTCTTCGCGGTAGGAGTAGGCTTTTTAGGTTTAGATATATTTGCCGCTTTTTTGACGGCGTTAGTGTCGTTAGCAAAAATGGGCTTAGGTGGTAAGGAAGATCGGTTGATAAATATGAGCGCTAAAGCAACGCTACCACTAACAATTAAAGCGATCGCAATTATAAATCCTAAAATTAATTTAACTAAGCCTGACGTAAACCTCATTACTCATACCTCCTATCAATTACGGCAATTGTCGCCCAATGCGATCGCTTAACGGATTGTGTTTTGATGCCAAACGAGCTTTACCCGCTTTCGCCCACTCTTGCAAAAATTCAATTTGTTCTTGCGCGGTACGAGCTAAGGGGATAATTTGACTAGCCGCTTCTAAAATGTCATCGCTACTAAAGTCGCGGTTTTGGCTAAAGCCGATGTGCATGGCTTCTACTAAAGTTTGCTCAATTTCTGCGCCCGAAAAGTCGGGAGTTTCGTAAGCTAGGCGTTGCAGATCGTAATTGTTGAGGTTGTGCGATCGCAATCTCGATAAATGCACTGTAAAAATTTCTTGTCTTTCTTCCTGACTCGGTAAGCCGACAAAAAATATTTCATCAAACCGCCCCTTGCGCAACATTTCTGGCGGGAGCGCTTGAATATCGTTGGCTGTAGCCACCACAAACACCGGGGAGGTCTTTTCCGCCAACCAAGTAATAAACGTGCCAAAAACGCGGCTAGTAGTCCCAGCATCGCCTTTACTATTTAGTCCCGAAAATGCCTTATCAATTTCATCAATCCATAAAATGCAAGGGGCGAGGGCTTCGGCTACTTGGATCATTTGCCGAGTACGGGACTCTGATTCGCCTACCAAACTCGCAAATAATCGCCCTACATCGAGCCTTAGTAAAGGTAAATGCCAATGATGAGCGATCGCTTTAGCGGTAAGAGACTTCCCTGTACCTTGAATTCCTACTAGGAGCAGCCCGCGCGGGTAGGGTAAACCGTAGGCTCTGGCTTTTTCGGTAAATCCACCACCCCGCCGCAGCAACCAGTCTTTAAGGTTGTCTAATCCGCCGATATCGGAAATTTTTTCAGTGGTGGGGTAAAAGTCTAATATTTGAGTTTGGCGGATAGTTTGGCGCTTTTCTTCTAAAACTAATTCCACATCTTCCGGTTGCAATTCCCCGTGAGAAGCGATCGCTCTTGCTAGTACCCGGCGAATCCGCTCCATTGATAGCCCTTGACAAGAGCGGACTAATTCATCTAAAAATTTTGTGCCAATTGATTGTCCCGTCGCCACTAATAAGCGCTCAATTTCGATTTTTATTTCTGGAGGCGCAGGTAAAGGAAACTCTAACACCGTCAGCACTTCCCCTAAATCTTCGGGGATGGCAATTTTTGGCGATAGTATAACTATGTTTTTCGGTTGAGATTTGAGCAACTTTGCTAAATTGCGGAGTTTGCGCGACACCGATACATCTTCCAAAAAGCGGTGAAAGTCTCGTAGTATAAACACGGCGGCAGCGCTGGCGGGGATTTTTTCGACAAATTCTAATGCCTGTACGGGGTTGCGCCGACCAAATCCCGCATCGTTGGGGTTTCCCTGATAGCCATCGACAAAATCCCAAGTGTATACCGCTCGATTGCCTTGCTTTTGTGATTCTTCTTTAATTGCTACTTCTACTCGTTCCTCCTCGTAAGTGGGAATATAAATCAAAGGATAACGGGCGCGTAGGAGTAGTTCAAATTCATTGCGGAAGCTCATTATTAGGGTATTTGCTTTTTTAACGCTTCCAAAGAAGCCCAACGGCGATCGCCTATTTTTTCGCTACTATTGCTAATATCGGCAGCTAAACCCGCGCAGTCACTTTGACACAACTGTTTTTGAGGCATTTCTAAACACAATTGCTCGTACAGCCACTCTGTAGGATTAAAGTAGCCTTGCGGCGGTAAAGTTTCGATTAAGTCTTCTACAGCCACCTCTTTATCGATCGCACCTTCGTAGGGAAGACTTGCCGATTCATCTAACCAAATCATTTCTGAAGTATCAATGCTTAAGCGATGATTGTATTGATTCAAGCAACGATGACAAGTTAGGGTAACAATGGTTTCTGCTTTACCCGACACCTCTAAATAGTTGCCTTGATGCTGAATTTTTACCTGACCTCGCACCGGAGTTAAAGTTTCTAATCCTGAGATAAACTCTTGAATTGCTATAACCTCAGTTCTCTCTGGTGCTTTTGTCAGTTCGGGAATGTAAATTGCCTCCATCGGAAGTTTGCCTCACCCTCAATAAACGCTAATTAATTTGATTGTGGCAAAAATTAAAGTTTTTTAGCCGGGATTGTCTTCACCAAGTCGCCTGACAACAAGATGACGGTGCGGTTCTTTCCCACGACTAAAAGTTTCTAATTCTGGGTATTCTTGCAAAATAGTATGAATTTGGCGACGTTCGGCGGAGGATAAAGATTTAATTTCTACTTCCTCCGTTGATGTTAGTACCTTTTCTTTGGCTTCTAGAGCGATCGCACTTAGTTCCGCTTGTCTTTTAGCTCGATAGCCGTTCAACTCAATAATATAAAAGCCGTGTGGCTCTGTTTGGTTTAAGTTTAAAGTGGCATTAGCTAAGTATTGAATGCCATCCAATACCTCACCAGAAGAACCTATCAGCGTTTCTACTTGTTCTTTACTCAAGTTTGTTTCATCAATAGTCAACCAGTAGCTATCTACTGACTCCTCCCCTGGTTTATGGGCGCTACTATTATCTACGTTTGCTTTCACATCCGCAGGTATTCCAGATAATTGCAGCAGCGTTTTTAACCACTGCTGACCCTGCTCCATTGCACTATCAGTCATTTTTAACCTGAAGCTTTTTTCTTACTACGATTTGGCTCAAAGGGGAGTGATTCTCGATCTTTTGCCTCTGCTACTTTTGCGTCTGCTTCCACAATTTTTTGTAGATTTTCGGGCAAAGGTTCACGCGAAACGATCGCCGTTTGCAATGTCTGAAATATATTGGCAATCAGCATATACATCAAAACTCCCGCCGGAAGTGGGAAAAATAGAAACATCCCCGAAAAAATAATCGGTGTGATTTTATTTACGGTTTCTTGCTGAGGATTTCCCCCCGTTGCACCTTGTCCCGATAAAGTTTGGCTCAAATAAAGACTCAAACCAAAACCGACAATCATACCGACAATATCCCAGTGAATTGTCCCATCATCATCAAAAGCACCAACTCTGCCCAAGGCATCAATAAACAAGAACCCTTTATTGCTGGCAAGTCCCGGAATTGTGCCTTGAATTGTGGCTTCTCCCGGTGCTATAGCTTCGATGTTGCCATTGGCATCAATTTTTACTCGATCTTCGCCTTTGGTCACTTTTAAAGTGGGTACAAGGCTAGTATCGGGATGTTCGGCTTCTAGGGCGGTTAAAGTTTTACCTTCTACGGTTTGAAACTCAACTTTTGTTTTTTCACCAACGCTTAAATTATTTCCACTCGGTAAAACGGCAATAATTGGCGCGTGGACTCCATCAGCAATGTAAATATTTTGGGGTGGAGTTGTAAAAGCGACGGGTTGAACCTGCTCAATTTGTGCTTGAGGCAGAATTTGCAAATTGACGTTGTAATTGATATCAGAAAAGGGTGAACCTCGTAAAGTTGCAAACAAAGCAAATAGTACGGGCATCTGCACCACTACGGGCAAACAGCCAGCTAAAGGATTGCCAAATTCTTTATAAACACCGCTCATTTCCTCCTGCAATTTGGTCGGATTGTCTTTGTAGCGCTCTTGAAGTTCTTTAACTCGTTTTTGCATCAACGGTTGAGTAACTCTCGTGCGCCGCATATTCCGAATTGATCCGGCGCTTAAAGGATAAAGCGCAAAGCGAATTACTAGCGTTAACGCGACAATTGCTAGTCCATAACTTGGCACGATTCCGTAGAAAAAATCTAGGATCGGCAGCATCACGTTGTTAGAGAGAAACCCTATACCAAAATCCATTTAAGTGAACTTAACCTAAGATATGTTAATTTGTCTGAATTTAATTTATCCGATACTGGTGGACAAGTACGGGTAGCATTTACCGTATATGTTTTAGTAACGATTGGCTTGTAAATATTTAGCCAATCATAAATATAGTTTAGTTGTCCGCCGTTGCACTTACTTTAGGATTTTTGAGAGCTACTTTATCATTAATGTATTCGTAAATCTCCCGAAACTTGGGTACGGCTCGCAGTTCCAAACGGCTACCATCTCGTAAAGTTAATACCATATCTCCCCAAGCGCCAAGTCCGCGAGGGACTTTAGCTATTTTGACGATTTCTGAATAAATAATATCCGTGCGATCGCGTCCTAGCCAACCCCCAGTAATGGTAATCCGACGGTTTGTAATTCGGTAGCGCAACCACAAAGCCCGGACAATCGCGCCCACTGTCAAGGGTAAGGCTACAATTGTTAATCCGATAATTAAACCAAATATCAATTCTCCTACGTGAGGGCCACCCTCGTAGTAAACATCTTCACGAATGCCCATTTATTACCTCTGCTTTCGTCAATAACTGCTCTAATTCTTGCAGAAATTGTTGATAATCGCACTTACTCGTTACTGCTTGAGGTTGTACGATCGCAACTAAGCTCCATCCCGGCGTTATTTGCGGTAACAATGACCGAAATGCTGCCCGAAGTTGGCGTTTGATGCGATTGCGAATTACGGCGCGTTTGCTGACTTTCGTGCTGATAGAAATACCAATCCGTGTTGCGTTTACAACTCCCTTGACTGGGATTGTTTGCATACGTAAAGCTCTCAAAGTTAAATGAGAGCTTTTCAGGCGGCTTCCTTCCCGAAATAGGGTTTGAAAGTCGTGCCGATTTTTGAGTCGATTTACTTTTGGTAAAGCCACAGTACATTGTTAAGAAACGCTGAGACGATACCGCCCTTTTCGGCGACGAGCGCTAATTACATTTTGTCCGTCTGGGTTACGCATCCGAGCGCGAAAGCCTGAAGTTCTCTTTCTTTTACGGCAAGTACCGCCTAATGTCCGTTTCATTATTTAGGCCCTTAAATTTCGTCAAAAGTCACAATCTACAATAATATCACTAAAATTGCTAAGAAATGCTAACAATCCAAGTACCTACATAACGCAGAAGTGGCACATCGCCAGGGGAAAGGATTTGACAATTGAAATAATAAGTACCGCCAAAGCCTGGGTTTTTGACGTTAGAAAGTACCAATTCTACCCGACTTCCGGCGGGTACTGGCTCTACAGGGTAGATTTCTAAAGCTCGGTTTTCTTTATTCCAAACTACTTCTTTTAAAGGCACAGCTTTACCTTTGATGCGAATTTCAACTTTGTCAGTGTCAAAAGTGCCTTTGTAATAATCAGGATAAGAGACAGAAAATTGAGCTACAGCTAACTTTAACTGTTTAGGTGGAATCCTCAAGCGATAGCGATCCCAGCCGCCAGCTTGTCCGCCAAAGTCTAATCTAAAGGGTAATTGATTTTCGCGTTTGACACCGCTAAAAATTGTAAATCCAGGCAAACTTTGAGCAGAAATAAGCGCGGGAAACCCAGCGACTAAGCAACTGGTGACAGCTAAGGCAGAAAGAAAACGTAGCGTAGATTTTTTGGCAAACATTGGTTTAGAGTAAGTTTTTGTACTTATAATTTACTACTTGCTTCACCAACTTAGACGTAAAAGCTATTAAAAAAGTGCCTTAAGGTAGGTGTAAAGGTAACTAGGGCAAGGTACAAACGCCCATAGAAATAAATAATGCTAGTTCGGTATTGAGAAATTTAGCGATCGCACTATAGCAATCCTAAGTCAGTGAATATTGTAGGGGCGCAATGCATTGCGCCCCTACGATTGATGTTCATGAATCAAATAGGATCGCACTTTTTCCTAAACACATCATTAAAATGGATTAGAATTGCGATCGCGCTCAAAAGAAATTATCAATTATTCTAAAGACAAAGTTTTCTAAGTTAGATATAGACCTAAGATGGGCAAAATGTGCAACGTTTAAACAAAATAAGGAAACTGTTGCTTAATAAATGTTTGCAAACTATTTTAATTAGTCAAAGGCACAAATTTATTGCTGCCTTTGCCAGAAAATCGGTAATTACAAAAACATTTACCCTGGCAAAAACAAGTTTTCCCCATTTTAAGGAGATGAAATGATCATAGCGGTTGCTAAAGAAATTGAAGTCGGTGAACGTCGCGTTGCTTTGATACCCGAAACTGTAGCGCGATTGGTGAAAAAAGGCTTAGAAGTATGGGTAGAAGCGGGTGCAGGCGATCGCGCATTTTTTACTGATGCAGCTTACGAAGCAGCCGGAGCAAAGGTTGTAGCCGATAGTATCGCGATTTGGGGCGAGGCAGATATTTTGCTCAAAGTCGGCTTACCCCAAGAGCGAGAAGACGGGCGACAAGAAATTGATTTACTCAAAGTTGGAGCAGTATTAATTGGCTTTCTCAACCCCTTGGGAGCGCCGGAGACTGCCCAAAAACTAGCGGACAAGAAAGTTACGGCTTTTGCTATTGAACTAATCCCCCGCAGCAGTAGAGCGCAAAGCATGGATGCTTTATCGTCCCAAGCATCAGTAGCGGGTTACAAGTCTGTACTAATTGCGGCGGCGGCTTTGCCTAAATACTTTCCGATGTTAACAACGGCAGCAGGAACGATCGCCCCAGCTAAAGTATTTATTATGGGAGCAGGGGTAGCAGGATTACAAGCGATCGCTACAGCAAGGAGATTGGGCGCAGTAGTGGAAGCTTTTGATATTCGTCCCGCAGTTAAAGAAGAAGTGCAAAGCTTGGGAGCAAAGTTTGTAGAAGTACAGCTAAACGAGGAAACCGTAGCCGCCGGAGGCTATGCCAAAGAAATCTCCGCCGATGCTAGACAACTTACTCAACAAGTATTAGCCGAACACATCAAAAACTCAGATGTCGTAATCACAACGGCGCAAGTACAGGGTAAAAAAGCCCCGTTACTTGTCACCGAGGAAATGGTAGCGCAAATGAAGCCGGGATCGGTAATTGTTGATTTGGCGGCGGATCAAGGTGGCAATTGCGCCCGTACTGAGCCAGGAAAAGACGTGCAATGGCACGGCGTAACAATTATTGGCACGATTAATTTACCTTCTTCAATGCCCGTCCACGCCAGCCAAATGTATTCAAAAAACTTGGCTACTTTGGTGCAGTATTTAGTTAAAGACAACGCCCTCAACCTCGATTTTGCTGACGACATTATTGATTCTGCTTGCATTACGCATGACGGAGAGATTCGCAACCAAAGAGTAAAAGATGCTTTAACGGCTACCAGTGCAACGGTGGGTAATTAGTGGCGTTGTTTAAGTTAAGGGACAAAAGTGATCGCACGAGATTTAAAAACCAACGCAATGTAGAGACGTTGCAGTGCAACGTCTCTACACCGAAATTTATACATCTAATCAGCAATTAGTTTTTAAATAGGAGAATTTTAACGATGACAGAAGCATTAATTGCGGCATTATTCGTGTTTGTTTTAGCCTCTTTTGTTGGCTTTGAGGTAATTAATAAAGTCCCGCCAACTCTGCATACTCCTTTGATGTCTGGCGCTAATGCTATTTCGGGAATTGCCGTAATTGGCGCGTTAGTTGTTTCTGGGAGTAGAGACGTAAATATTAGTGTAATTTTGGGCTTGATTGCGGTGGTACTGGCAACTATCAACGTCGTGGGCGGCTTTTTGGTTACTGATCGGATGTTGCAAATGTTTAAGAAAAAAGAGGTTAAAGCGTGAACGATTTTTTACCAACGGGGATACAGCTAACTTATTTAGTTGCAGTGTGTTTATTTATCATCGGGTTAAAACAACTAGGATCGCCCGCTACAGCGCGTAATGGTAACTTGTTAGCTTCCGGGGGAATGTTGCTGGCGGTGGGGGCAACTTTGCTAGATCGGCAAGTATTGAATTATGAGATGATTTTGGTAGGTTTAGCGATTGGTTCATTGATAGGCGCGATCGCAGCCCAAAGAGTCGCTATGACCGAAATGCCCCAAATGGTCGGTTTATTGAATGGTTTGGGGGGTTTAGCTTCAGCATTAGTAGCAGTGGCTGAGTTTTGGCGGCTAATTGGCAATGGCGAAGCTATCGGTTTAGATGCGAATATTTCTATGCTGTTAGATGTCTTTATTGGTGGCGTGACTTTTACAGGCAGTATGGTTGCTTTTGCGAAGTTGCAAGGCTTAATTAGCGGCTCTCCGATTACTTTTCCATTGCAGCAACCAGTAAATATTTTGTTGCTGATTGGGTTTGTCGTCGGTAGCGGTTACTTATTGGTAACGCCGGAAAATGTACCTTTGTTTCTTGGTGTAGTTGCCGTGTCTTTGCTGCTGGGCGTATTGTTTGTAATTCCCATCGGTGGCGGCGATATGCCTGTAGTTATTTCGCTGTTAAATTCCTTGTCGGGAGTAGCAGCAAGTGCGGCGGGGTTTGTAGTCATGAACAATATGCTAATAGTGGCTGGCGCTTTGGTAGGCGCGTCTGGGTTGATTTTGACTCAGATTATGTGTAAAGCAATGAATCGCTCGTTATTTAGCGTCTTATTCGGCGCTTTTGGCGGTGGTAGTATTGCAAGCGGCGGTGCAGGTGCAACAGCAACCGATAAAAATGTCCGCAGTATTGACCCTGAAGAAGGTGCAATGATGCTAGGTTATGCTCGTTCGGTTGTCATTGTTCCCGGCTATGGTATGGCAGTGGCTCAAGCACAGCATAGCGTGCGCGAACTCGCCGATCAATTGGAGCGCATGGGTGTAGATGTCAAATATGCCATTCACCCTGTAGCGGGGCGGATGCCGGGGCATATGAACGTATTACTGGCTGAAGCAAATGTTCCTTATCCTCAGTTATCAGATATGGACGATATCAACCCCCAGTTTGAACAAACCGATGTAGCTTTAGTAATTGGGGCAAATGATGTAGTTAATCCTGCCGCCCGTCATGATACCGCTAGTCCAATTTATGGGATGCCGATTTTGGAAGTAGACAAGGCAAAACAGACGATTGTGATCAAGCGCGGCATGAGTGCGGGTTTTGCTGGTATAGACAATGAATTGTTTTACAAAGATAAAACTACTATGCTGTTTGGCAGCGCTAAAGATATGGTGGCGAAGTTAGTAGCTGAAGTGAAGCAACTGTAAAGAGAGATAAATTTAATCGGACATCATAAATATTGCTTGCTTGATTAAGTTCAAAACTCAATCAAGCAAGCTGTTTTTTATTAAACATAGTTTTAATTTTTAATCTATCAAATGGTACATTTGCTATCTTCATCAGTGCGAAGCGCTCCTAGTAAAGTAGATACAAATACGCAACGTTTGATATTGTTCGTTTCGTTACGAATGTTAAGGGTGACTTTTCCCTTTTGGACTGCTGCACCCCCGTCAGTGGTTTCAAGAGTACCATCAAATTTAAACCTTGCTCGATAGTAATTGGCAGGAGTTTGCCTCAAAGTAGTATAGGTTGAATTTATAGCGATGTGCTTAGAATCCGCTCCCAAAAGTGGTCGCCAATTTGTAGCGCTAGTACAAGCCCAAGTAGGATTACTTTCAGGTAAACGAGTTACAGAAGATAAGATTTTACTCCCATCATCACGAAAACAAGCAGCCCAAGTACGTCTTTCTCGTTTGGCGCTAGATTGAGCATTCCGCATTACTATAAAAACTTGTTCTTGGGCATTATTTAGGCGCTGGCGATTGATTAATCCTGTAAAGCTAGGAACTGCGATCGCTGATACTATACCAACAAGAAAAACTGTAGTTGCTAATTCTAGCAATGTAAAACCAGCTACGGGCTGCTTTGACAAGCAATACTTGTTCATTTTTTGTTTTAACTTAATGTGTTTACAAACTGAAATACTATTTAGTCAATTGCTTTAGGATCTTTATTAACGATACTTCGTCTCAAAACTTGAGTTCTTAGCGTCGGAAGCTTATTGTTATTACCAGGTTGTACTCTCCCTATGCTATTTCCCCGTAGAAAGACTAAAACATCTTGATTCAATGTTCTACCATCGTAAACATCCACGCCTAATTCCGAAGTTTTATCTACTCTGACACAAGCATAAAAACTTCTCACGCCAGCAAAAGGTGTGGCAGTAACATCTGGCGAAACTCGATAATAAACATCATTGGTGAGATCGTCGACAGGACAAGCCGTAGAATCGGCAACTGATGAATTTATTCGTTCCCCGTCAACAAAATCTACCAAAGTCTGAGGAATGTCATTGTTAAGGTTAGGTATAGCAGCTTGTAAATTGCTTACAGTACCACCTTTCAACTGCCAGGGCCACTTACGAAAACCTACACCTGGTTGTTCTGGACTGACATAATTTGCGATCGCAGTGCCATCACTTGCATAATTAGGCAATTCATAGCGTAGCAAGCGGGATTTACCATACCATCTAGGAATGTCAGTGTCTACGTTTTTTCTTAAAAAGTAAACAACTAATGTGTAAGTTCTGCCGGAATTGCAAGGTACGCCTGCTGTAGGGGTAGCAGTGCCACAACTGTTAATTAGAGGGCTGGGCAGAGTGTCTAACTTCCAAAAAGCTAAAATTGGCATACTATTATTGTTAAAGTCAGTACCAAAATCTTTGATATGATTGACAACTCCAGGACAAAAGTCTGGGCTAACGGTAATTGCTGACTTACTTCCTTCTCCTGTAGCTGTTAAACATTCTCCAGGATAAACATATACTGCTTCTCGCAGATCGTTACTAATATAGTCAAGAGCAAGCTGCATATCATTTTGAGTTTGGGTTTGTCCTGACTCTTGCTGATTGGTGGATACCAATTGAACCACCAAAGACATCAAACCTGATACTACAACTGAAGCGATCGCCATACTGATTATTAGTTCTACTAAAGTAAAACCAGATATTTTGCGTTTAGGATGATTAAACGACAATTGGCGCAATAGAAAAATAAAATATTTTATATTCATTTTTTTACCTAATTTTGGCAATCTACTCAATAATAATCAACGTTACGGACTAAGATACTGCTTATATTTTTCTAAAGAAACTGTCGTTGCATCGCTACGAGCAACTGTAGTATAGGCAACCGCTAAAGGACTAAATTCTTGACTTCCATAACTTGTTGTCAGTCGCAAAGATGCAGGCAAAATTTGCAAGCTCCCAGCTCTAGCGACTTTTGAATAAACTCTAACTCCAAGTTGAAATGCAACTAACGTAGTTGTTCCAGTAGGTATTGCATTAGAGTTGTTGTCACGAAATATTTGTACGTAGTAGTCAACTTGAGCGTCGTTGTCTACATCAACACCAAAAGCTTTGGTAGTAGCATTAGCTAAAGCACGACTTAGATCGGTGTCAATTTTACCGCTAACAATGGGAGTAGTAACAAAGGTTGTAGGAGCCGTTACTTTAGCAATATTGCTATCGGGTATTATGCCACTAGGAACGGGAGGTAATTTTGCTGTGTAGGCTCCTCCTTGTTCTACCAAAACTCTGATTCGATCAACTTCTGCTTGTGCCAGTTGCATAGCTTGTTCGGCTCTGCGGTTTTGTACGCGCGTAGCGGTGCTGATAACAATTGGCGGTGTAATTGTGATTGCCACTACTGTTATTACCAATATTCCCATCAAAGATTCTACTAAGGTAAATCCTTGTGCTTCTATTTGGAGATTGGTTTTTGGTTGCTTAAAAAGACTAAGATTACTAAGCATTTTTTTGGGGTGTGGTGTTAAGAACATTTGGGATCGACTTTGGTAGAAGTTGCACCAATGGTGGCACAACGCAGCTTTCTAATATAGGGGTCGTCTACAGGCAACTCTCTATAAAACTCACTACGAATAGAGCTAATAGTTGTAAAACGCTGTGAAACTGCGCCTGGAGCTTGAAACTGCAAGGCTACATCGTAACCCCAACGACGATTGGGAGGGCCATAATATTCGATTGGTTCATTTGCATCGGAGGTATCAAGTTTTTCCCAAGAATCTTGGTCAAAAGGGGCAGTGGCAGAGGTACTGAAGTTTAACTGAATAAAAGACCCAGAAAGATATAAATCAGTCTTTGGGTTACCATTCCAGGTTTCTAGAAAGCGAGGAAAGTTATGCAAACCCCCATAAGCTTGTTGTTGTCGCGAAGGTACAAGACCACTAATTAGAACGGCATTAATGCGGGTGACTGAAGCTATATTTCTTTGTTTTCCATTGGTAAAAGCCTGGTATGCACCAGCGTACTTTACTCCTGGAGTAGCAGTACCTGTTCGAGGCGCTCCTTCGCTATCAAAAACTATTGGAGACTTATCATCAGCTATATTTTCTCGAAGCCAGCTAGCAAAAGTAATACTACCAGTAGGACGGTTTTGGTTTAGATAAGAAGTGGCTATGTTGCCTGTACCACAACCATATTTAGCCTCGCTTATAGTAGTTGTACTGCTTGGTGCAGCAGATCCTGATACAAATAATCCATCTTCGATGCTACCATCACAAAAACTGTTGGAAAGGATAGTAATAGCATCGGCAATAATTTCTGTAGGTCGCCACGAGTCAATAGCAGGTTTGGCAAACTCTGTACTAGGCGTTGTGCGAGTGTAAAAATTACTGTAAAAGCCACCAGTACCGTAGGTCAAAAGCTGAGTAAATTCTTCAAGTAAAGTGTTACTTGAGTTTTTATGTAAATTGAAGTCTCCTTGAATATAGGCGGTGTTATCAGAAATAAACGACAAACCGAAAGTGTTGTCTACACCCACTACCGTTCGGGCTAGAGTTGTTCCTTGCTTTAGGCGGAAACCATAAGGACGACGCGCTGGATCTGGGTAGTAATCAATTGGTTTGGGGCTAATACCTGTTCCACCTGCTGAAATCGCGCCATTACCATCCGAGCCATTTAATGGTGGGTCTTTGGGAGTAACTGCATCCATGCGCCAAATTTGTGATGGCGTGCCAGTGCTAGTTTCTGGAGGGCCAGAGGCAGTATTAGCGTCCCACACGCTTTTGTACTGAGGCCATGTCCCCAGAGGTGGTCTAGCAATGCCATCTTCTCTAACAGCATCTTCACGGAAGGCAAAAACAAGTCCGCTTGCAGGCAGCCAGGTATCAGCAGCATAAGGTTGATTTTGGCGTAACAAGTCAAGGTCAATGTTTAGCACTCTGACGCTCATCATTTCGCGCCCGTTGAATAAAGCCGTATCTTTGAAGGGAATGCGGTAGACCGTAGAGACTCCCCCCGCAGTTGTATATTTGATTAAGTTATTAGTTTTATCATTGGGTGCATTAGTACCGGGGCTGGCAATCGTTGCTGGATCTAGTTTCCAGTTAGCGATAGGTTGTGGAGTTAATCTAATGCTCTCTAGAGCGGTATCGTCATTAACAGTATTGAAAGTAGTACCTCCAATACCTTGATAAACTAACGTAGTTGGATTTACACCTGTAGAGTTTAGGTAAGTATCGGCACGAGATTCATTGCGATTGGCTGTGGGGAAAATGTAAGATAAAGCTTCATACTTTGGAACAATAGGAGTAGTAATAGGAGGACATAGCTTTGCCACTATGTATGGGTAGGGATGTATAGCAAGGGCAGAAGGGTTAAGGTTTGTACTACACACATAACCTACATTGTTACGTCGATCGCGATCAATCTGCTCTTTTAGATAAACCAACCAAGCTGTATCAGCGATCGGTAAATTTGCTTGAAACAACTTTGTAGTAACTTCTTCCGGTGTGGCTCCAGTTATAACTGGCATAGCTGTTGGAGCTAAAGCAGAATTTAAAGCCGTTAGGTTTACTATATTAGCTGCATTTGTATAACTATAATCTTTAAGTTTTTTAATTTCGTCAGCCAACATTCCTAAAGAACAATTAGCTGTATCAATGTAGGTTTTATCGGCGGTGCTGAGATCGGCGTAACTAGAACCAGCGAGAATTGTCAGAGCGCGTCTTAAATTGGAGAAATCTCCGTTTTGCGTTAAGAGTGGGTAGGGGTGAACAACCGTTGAAGTTGACGCTTCTTGCTTGGGCGGAAATGCCCCATTAGGATCGCCGGAATAATTGGCAAGGTTCTTTAAAGCTATTAGCTGTGCAGCATTAGGTCCTCCAGCACTTGGGGCGGTGTACTCCCATCCGTTTGTTCCCCTGCCAGTAAAAAAGTCATTTTTCAGTGTTACAGGTGTCCCACCTACGTTAAAGGTTACGTCTCTAAACGTAGCGCTGTTTTTGAGACTATCAGCAGTGCCAGGATGTACGGCAGTAGCCAAGCAAGCGACAGGTGTATCAACATTTTCATGGAAGTAAATAGCTGTTGCTTGTACCGCCGCAAGATTGTCCCTTAAAGTTCGTCTTTGCAAGGCTTCGTGAGGTCTGCTTCCTAAAGAACCAGGTGCAGCAAGAGGATTGCCCAACTCTAGGCGCTGTCCAACAATAATTCGCAACCCTTGGTTGCGCGAACGGCGCTCCCAGTAACCATCTAGACCCACGTTATCAATGTTACCAGCTATAGGATCGTTGCTAACAAGTTCTGTAAGAGTGCTACTTATTGGATCTCCTACTTTGGTTGCTGCGGGTAGTCCACCCTTGGGTATTTTTGGCCCGTAGCGATTATCAGCCCGATAACTATCATCTACGTATGGTTTGGCAACTGCTTTATTGAAAACTCTCTGAGTTGCACCTTGAGCTAGAGGGTTGGTAGTATCCCAAGCTGCTGTATCTCTTGCCGTTGTATTGTTTGGGTCAGCAGCTTTTCGAGCTTCCGACTTATCTTCTGTAAGTAGTGATAGGGCATCAAGAGCAATATCAACAGGTAGCTTGACTGCGCCTACTGTGTCTTGTCTTACAGAGTCGGTAGCTGAACCAAGGGTAGTGGTTTGGGTGGGACTGCGATCTATTTGCCCCACAGTAGCAACAAAGGTATTGTCTTTCATTGTGCCACTAATAATCTGCCCTTGAAACCTGGGTGTCTTGATTATTGCTGGATTGATTGGATCTCTAACTTCTGGTTGATCTTTCATACTTATCTCAGAAGCTTCTAAACCATCAACACCATATAAGCAAGAATTAGGCGCACTAATTAAATGTGCTTTGAAAGCCGCAGAGCCTATAAATATCGTTCCTTCAGTGTGCATTGAGCCATTCCAGTTGAACTCAGGACCTGGAAAAACTTCTAGGTCATTAAGAAACCATGCGCCCCATTTATTTCCTCGGTCTACTTGTCGCTCTTGTTGAAACTCTAAAGTTGTAGCAGTTTGGTTAGCTGCACCATTTTTAAGCACGACTGCGTTGACTTGGAAGTTTTTCCGCAAAAACCCGGTACTAACACCATCTTTGAACCAACCTTTTTCTAAAGCACTAGCACCAGCGTTTGCACAAGCTGAACTTGGTTGAACGGTACTAACAGGGCCACTGCGGACTACTAGACTACTTGCTTTAGTTGCTAAGTCTGCGGTCTTAACATTTACGGTTCCCTCCTCGGCTTTCATCAAGATAGAGTAAGCAATAGTATTGCCTTCAGCATCTTGATACATCCAAGCGTTTTCTGTCGTACCAGTATTACCGTCTAAGTTCAGACGAGTTTCCTGTTGAGATGTGGTTTTGCCAGGAAAATTGTAAACATTCTCCTGCATCAATTCAGCTAATTTACCTTCTGGCGGTATCCCACTAGGAAGTTTGCCATCTTTAAATAAGTATTCTAATTTTGCTTTGGCGCGGTCAATGGCTGGAGTGGCGGCGTTGTAGATTTGTTGTTGCTCTCGTTGACCAATGACTTGAGTTGTTCGACTTAACGAGCGAAAAAGTAAGGCTGCGACTGTTAAGCCAACAACTAATAAAACTAATACAACCGTTGGTAACACAAATCCCGCTTGTGGTTGTTGCCGTAAACCTACAATCCAACCACGCAGTAGCCATTGAATCTGCTGTTTGAGATCGGTTTTCGATAGCTGCTCAATTTGCTTAAGTAGATTTTGTTTAGTTTTATCTTGCTTGTTGGTTGACATAACTACTTTTGGTTGATGGTATTTTTACAGGTAACAAAAAAATGCTGGGGCGATTTGCGGTCAAGGCTTAAACTTAATAACAATGTGTATTTGTAAACTTTTATACTTTTGTAAAGATAATAAATTGACTTTCTAACTACTTTTTTAGCAGTTGAATTGTTTATTAGATATGGGATAAATACCAATTTTATTATATTGGCTGCTACAAAGTCGTGCGTGTTATTACTGGTAATAGAAAATTTTGCGCTAAAAACACACATTCTTAGGCAGCAACTTAATTTACGAGTAAAAATAATTATGAATATCTTGCCGAGGTTATCTTACCCAAAACCCTCGCAAAAATAACTTAGTAGAGATAATTTTATAGTTTTAGGGCTAATGGTAGAAATTAGAAGCACACTACACCATTAGCCCTAAATATTAATAACTTAATAATGATTGAGATTGATTCCGGCTTCTTTTGCCATTGCAGCTATACCTCTGGTGTTTAAGGTTTTGATGGCTTTGGTGGAAATTTTGAGTTTTACCCAGCGATTTCCTTGACTCCACCAAATACGTTTCCACTGTAAGTTTGATTCTTGGAGCTTTTTGGTGCGGCGGTGAGAGTGGGAGATAGCAAAGGCGTTATTGGCTTTTTTGCCTGTCAACTGACATATACGGGACATAATAGTTTTTTGATTGTTAACTAACGTGCAGTTTCTTATTGTATCGGTAGTTAGGAGAAAGGCGATCGGGCGTTGCTGATTAGATGTAGGAATTTTGGTGTAGAGACGTTGCAATGTAACGTCTCTACATTAGTTTTGAAATCACGAAAAATCAGTTTCATACCTGAATTCAGCAACACCGCGATCGCACATTCATAAAAGGCGATCACCTATCATAGCAAATTAGCTACTAGCAGCCCGTTCGGTGAGGCGTGTTAGCACCTGGTTAGAACGTTCGACAAAGGCGTTCATTCCTTCCGCGTCAAAGCCTTTTTGCGCCATTAGTGCCAGATCGTAGACGTGATTGCAGATGAGGTTTGCAAGTTCGGCTGTAGGGGCAGATCCATCGCTAGTTGCGATCGCGCCAGCGTTGAGATTAACCAAGTTTTGAATTAAGGGATGAGTAGTATTGACTAGCAAAATATGCTCCTCTGGAAATTGAGGGGTTTGTTGCTGCATCATGGCGCTCATGTCTCGCATCCGCCGCATAAATTCGGGTAATAAAACAATCGCTGGTGGTGTTCCTTGGGGATTGTCAGATTTTATCGCCTCGGTGCGGATGGTAATTTTGGGTTTATTGATGGCTTGCTCAAATATCTCCTTAATTACTTCGCTGCGGGTTTTATTAGTTTTGGGATCAACAATTTCCGCAGGTTTGTCTTGTTCTAAAAGGCTTTCGTCTAAGTCAGAATCTACACGAGAGAATTTGACGCTAGAGTATTCTTGCTCCAAAAACGAGATGAAGTGCGTGTCAATAAAGGAGTCCATAAACAAGACTTCTAAGCCTTGACTTTTGTGTAGTTCGATATATGTAGCTTGGGTGGCTTCGTTGGTGCAGTAAAAAACGCGGTTTTCGTGACGTTCTTTGTTGCGTTCTAAATATTCCTTAATCGTGGTGTATTGCGGACTGTTTGCATCCGATGGAGGATTAACCTCTTGCCAAGCATCATTTTCGCTGCTTTGAACTTCAACGCTGGGGGTTGGTTCGGCGGCGGCTTTGGTAGTGCGGTAGATGAGGATATCTTCTACTTGCTTTTTGAATTTATCATCGTTGAGAGCGCCAAATTTGGCAAAAGTGCCGATATCTTGCCAGCTTTTGATGTATTCAGCACGGTTATCGCGGTATTGTTCTTTGAGCCTGTCGCCAACTTTACGAGCAATGTAGTCTGCTATTTTTTTGACAGTGCGATCGCTCTGTAAGGCACTACGGGATACATTGAGCGGGATATCAACGCTGTCAATTACTCCCCGCATGGGTAGCAAAAATTGGGGGATAATTTCTTCGCAATGGTCGCTAACAAAAACTTGATTGCAAAAGAGTTTAATTTGTCCTTTGGTAACGTCTACATCTGGTACTAATTTGGGAAAGTAGAGGATACCGTTAAGTAAAAAAGGATAATCGGTATTGAGATGTACCCACAATAGCGGTTCTTCTTGAAAAGGATAGAGGTAGCGGTAAAATTCTAAATAATCCTCTTTGGTTAGGCTACTAGGAGAATCGCGCCAGGGTGCTTTTTGACGGTTGATGACTTCGCCATCTAGCTTGATGGGTACGGGGAGAAAGTCGCAGTAAGTTTTGACCAACTGGCGGATACGAGCGGTTTCGGAGTATTCGCCTTCTTCTTCCTGCAAAGATAGAGTGATGGTAGTACCGCGTTGGGTGCGGCTAGAATCCTCTAAACGAAATTCTGGCGAACCGTCACAACTCCAGTGGACGGCTTGAGCGCCTTCTTGGTATGAAAGGGTGTCAATTTCGACTTTTTGCGCCACCATAAACGACGAGTAAAAGCCTAGTCCAAAGTGTCCGATAATTGGCTGATCGGATTTACCTGCGTATTTTTGGATAAATTCTTCGGCGCTCGAAAAAGCTACTTGATTGATGTATTTTTTTACTTCTTCGGCAGTCATTCCGATACCATTATCGGTAATAGACAAGGTTTTTTGCTCTTTGTCTACAGCAATAACGATTTCTGGTTCGCCAGCATCGCCGCTATATTCTCCGGCACGGGATACCATTTTTAGCTTTTCGGTGGCATCTACGGCGTTAGAAACAAGCTCTCGGAGGAAAATCTCATGGTCTGAGTAGAGAGATTTTTTGATGATCGGGAAAATATTTTCAGTATGTATACTGATTGTGCCTTGTTCCAGCATGGGTTTTAGATGTAGTAATTTAGTTAATTAAGATTTTAATCGGTGTGGGAGAAGATGGTTGTTAGCGATATACGTCTCCCTTTGTGGCGTTTGAGGCTGTTTAGCCCCTCAAATCCCCCAATGCTGGGGGACTTTGAAATCCAGTTCCCCCAGTATTGGGGGTTAGGGGGCGATTTGCACTTTCATTCTCATCAGGGCGATCGCCTTTTCTACTTAGCTGCTTTAGCTTCTTTGAGCAAGCTAACAGGAATTTGGCGATTAAAAGTTAAACTACTGTCTGCATAATCTACAAGAATTGTATCGCCTTCAGTAAAGGTGTTTTCCAATAGCTTAGTTGCTAGAGGGTTTTCGATTTGTTTTTGGATGGCTCTTTTTAAAGGACGAGCGCCATAAACGGGGTCATAACCTGCTTCTGCTAAAAAGTCTAAGGCGGGGGAAGATAATTCTAGGCTGATTTTTTGGTCGGCTAATAGATTCATCACGCGCTTGATTTGAATAGCGACAATTTGCCGTAACTCGCTGCGGTTGAGGGTATGGAACAGAATAATATCATCAACTCGGTTGAGAAATTCAGGGCGAAAATGCGATCGCAATGCGTCTAATACTTTAGTTTGCATTTGGTCATATTTGCGATCGTCTCCAGCTACATCTAAAATATGTTCGCTACCAATATTGCTTGTCATGACAATTACAGAGTTGCGAAAATCTACTGTTCTACCTTGAGAATCTGTAATTCTGCCATCGTCTAACACTTGCAGCAAAATATTAAAGACATCGGGATGGGCTTTTTCTACTTCGTCTAGCAGTACAACGGAATAAGGACGACGGCGCACGGCTTCGGATAATTGACCACCTTCTTCATAGCCTACATAGCCTGGAGGCGCACCAACTAAACGCGATACTGAGTGTTTTTCCATGTATTCGGACATATCTAAACGCACTAAAGCATCGTCTGCATCAAATAGAAATTGTGCCAAAGCGCGGGCCAATTCGGTTTTACCGACTCCTGTAGGGCCCATAAACAAGAATGAACCAATCGGACGACCGGGATCTTTCATGCCTGCACGGGCGCGGCGGATGGCTGCGGAAACGGCTTCTACAGCTTCGGTTTGACCAATTACTCGCTCGTGTAAATGGCTTTCTAGTTGTAATAGTTTTTGGCGTTCGGATTCTAAAAGGCGATTTACAGGGATTCCCGTCCACTTAGCAACTATTTCGGCGATGTCAGCTTCGGTTACTTCTTCCCGCAACAGCGTTGAACCTTGGGTTTGAATTTCTAATAACTTGGCTTCTTTGGCTTCGCGATCGTGTTGTACTCCTTCTAATTGTCCGTACTTTAACTGTGCGGCAGTATTTAAGTCATAGGCGCGTTCGGCTTGTTCGATTTGAACTCTTAGGGAATCTTCTTGTTTTTTTAACGTACTAATAGCATCTAATATCTGTTTTTCGCCTTGCCATTGGTTGTTGAATTCTTGCTGTTTTTCGGTTAAACTGGCGATTTCTTGCTGGATTCGGTCTAAACGCTCTTTAGTAGTAACGGCGCGTTGATCTTCTCCAGCTAAAGATAGTTTTTCCATTTCTAGCTGCATAATCCGCCGATCTATTGCTTCTAATTCTGAGGGTTTAGAAGTAATTTCCATTTTTAGCTGCGCGGCGGCTTCGTCTACTAGGTCTATGGCTTTATCGGGCAAAAAGCGATCGCTTATATAACGATTAGATAAGGTAGCGGCGGCGACTAGCGAGGAATCGGTAATTTTGACACTATGATGCACTTCGTAACGTTGTTTTAAGCCGCGCAAAATAGAAATTGTAGTTTCTACCGTTGGCTCGTTAACGTACACTTGCTGAAAGCGTCTTTCTAAAGCGGCATCTTTTTCAATATACTTGCGGTACTCGTCTAAAGTTGTTGCGCCAATACAACGCAATTCTCCCCGCGCCAGCATGGGTTTAAGCAGGTTTCCCGCGTCCATAGTCCCTTGACTTGCTCCCGCACCTACAACGGTGTGCAATTCGTCGATAAATAGCACAATTTGCCCGTTAGATCCGGTAACTTCTTTTAATACCGATCGCAAACGATCTTCAAATTCTCCCCGATATTTAGCCCCAGCAATCAAACTTCCCATATCTAGAGAAATTAGTTGCCGATTTTTGAGATTTTCGGGAACATCACCATTAATTATCCTTTGGGCTAAACCTTCGGCGATCGCAGTTTTCCCTACTCCAGGTTCGCCAATTAGTACAGGATTATTTTTACTCCGCCTTGACAATACTTGAATTACTCGCCTAATTTCTTCATCTCTACCAATTACAGGGTCAAGTTTGCCATTTTTTGCTTGTTCCGTTAAATCTCGCCCAAACTTCTCTAAAGCTTGATAGCGCGATTCGGGGGTTTGATCGGTAACTTTTTGGCTACCTCTAACCGTTTGAATTGCTGCTTCTAATTTTGCCGTGTCGAGGTTAAAAGTTTTGTACAAACGGCGACCAATGCGATCGTCTTGAGCAAAGCCTAAAAGGATGTGTTCGATGGAGATAAACTCGTCTTCCATCTTCGCTCTAGCTGCTTCTGCGCGGTCAAGCAACAGGTCTAAACTGCGCCCTAGGTAGAGTTGTTCGCTTTTGCCAATTTTGGGCTGGCGCTGGGTAAATGCGTCGAGTTGTTGTTGAAAGCGGCTAAGTTCGATCCCAGCTTTAGTTAAAATGCGATCGCCCAGTTCATTTGGTTCTAATAGCGCTAATACTAAATGTTCTACATCTAATTGCTGTTGTAAATAATTCCGGGCTATATCTTGGGACTTGACAATTGCATCCCAGGCTTTGTCTGTGAACTTGTTAGGATCGGTAGGCTGCATTTGGAAATATTTTTAAGTTGGCGATAGTAATTTGTTTAAAAATTGCCTGTACATCAACAGTTTAATCTTTATTGTTTATCAGCGATACACAAGTATATATGTACTATATCGAGAAGTCGCATTAGACTAAGAGTGTCTCTCAAACTAGCAACTTTTGGCATCTAACCTTACGGTGAATTAAGTTTTTATGCTGCTATCTCTTTCAATTGAAAACTTTGCTTTGATCGATCGGCTAAATCTAGAGTTTGGCGAGGGTTTGAACGTGCTGACGGGGGAAACGGGGGCGGGAAAATCAATTATTTTAGATGCGATCGATGCAGCTTTGGGAGGTAAGGTTTCTAGCCGTGCTATCCGTACAGGCTCAAATCGAGCAATAGTAGAAGCTACTTTTAAGTTAAACCGCTCTTTGGCGGCGTGGTTGGTAGAGCAAGAAATTGAACTAATTGATGAAGAAACCCTAGTTTGCAGTCGAGAAATGAATGCTAGTAGTGGTAGTCTTCGCAGTCGCACTAGAGTAAACGGTGTATTAGTCAATCGTCAGGTAATGACGCAATTGCGCGGCTTATTAGTAGAAATTACCGCCCAAGGGCAAACAGTACAAGTTGGACAATCAGCACAAGTTAGGCAATGGTTGGATCTTTACGGTGGCGAGGCGCATTTTAAAGAGCGGGAAATTGTCGGAAAGCTGTTTGCAGAGTATCAAGAAGCGAAAACAAATTTGGAAAAACGCCGCCAGGGCGATCGCCAACGTTTGCAGCAATTAGACTTACTTAAGTATCAGTCGCAAGAATTAGGAGCGGCTTCTTTGAGCGATCCTGACGAAATGGAAGCTTTAGAACAAGAAAGTCAGCGTCTTAGTCATGTAGTGGAGTTGCAACAGTTAAGCTACAAGGTTTATCAAGCGGTATATCAAAACGATAACGATGGTTTGGCGGCGGCGGATTTGTTGGGAAATGCGGAAATAGTTTTAACCGACATGGTGCAATACGATTCTCAGTTGCAGCCGTTGGTAGATGCGATCGCCGAAGCGTTAGCTACAGTGGGAGAAGTAGGAAGACAAATACACGTTTACGGAGATGCTTTAGAAGCCGATCCGCAGCGTTTGGCAGAAGTTGAGGAGCGAATTCGTGAATTAAAACAAATTTGCCGTAAGTACGGGCCTACACTCGTAGAAGTCATCGCTTATTACGATCGCATTCAAACAGAATTAGCAGAAATAGACGGCGGCGAACAATCGATTGAAGCCTTGGAACAAAAGGAAAAAGCTTGTTATACCAAGCTGATGCAAACGGTAGATAAATTAACTAAACTCCGCCAAGCTACCGCCTTTCGGATGGAAGAAAAGCTACTAATTGAGCTTAAACCTTTGGCAATGGACAAGGTAAAGTTTCAAGTTGCGATTGAACCAACTACCGTTTCAGCGATGGGAGGAAACCGGATTACATTTTTATTTAGCGCTAATCCCGGCGAACCTTTGCAACCGCTTACTGAAGTTGCTTCTGGGGGAGAAATGAGCCGTTTTTTATTAGCTCTAAAATCTTGCTTTTCTAGCTTAGATCCGGCGGGAACTTTGATTTTTGATGAAATTGATGTAGGTGTATCGGGAAAAGTAGCTAATGCGATCGCCGAAAAGTTGCATCAATTAAGCGATCGCCAACAAGTATTATGCGTCACTCACCAGCCTTTAATTGCGGCTATGGCAGATCGTCATTTTCGCGTTGATAAACTAGCTCTTGATACTTCTATAGACGCGGATACTCGTACAGTGGTGCGTGTAAAAGCCTTAGATAACTTTGCCACTCGTCGGGAAGAATTAGCCACTTTAGCTAGTGGAGAATCTCAAACTGAGGCGATCGCTTTTGCTGATTCTTTACTCGTTCAAGCCGCCCATTTGCGCCAAACTAAGTTAGTCAAATAAATCGCCGTAAAATTGCAGTCGTCCATAACCCATAAATTGCCCCGCCGTTTTTTCACCTGGAGGAAAAGCTTTAACTCCAAACAAGTAAACTCCCGACGAGAAGGGATTTTGCACCGGACGCAAACCAATTGTAATTGTTTTTCCTGGAGTAATTGGCGGGTTAAATACTACGGTGACAGTGCGGGTTTTTTTGTCTCTAGTTACAGAACCTAAAGCAATATTTTCTCCTTTATTTCGGCGCGTCCCCACAAAAGCGCGGGTATCTTCAAGATCGAAACGAATATTATCTACCCCTTCATGCTGATTAAACGTAACTGTTTGCAAGGGTTCTCCAGCTTTTTCCGGTAAGTTGATGGTGAAATAGTAGGTTGCACCCCAAGCATTGATGTCTTTTAGTGTCGTTGTAGCTTCGACTAAACGGGGTTGTTGGACAAAAGATATAGTTCCATCTCTCAACTGTACCCCTCGTGCTATTTCGGGAATAATTACGAAAACACTGGCAATTGCTAAGGTTGCGGCAGCTAAACTTTTGGGGCGGATTAGCATAGAAAATTAGGTGGCGTTTAAAAAATATGCGATCGCTAATTACCTTTAATCTAAGCAATTGTTATCAATCTTGGTTAGAGTTCACAAAACTTAGGGCTTTGCGCGGGTTTACTTTAAATAATATTTCGCCGTTGTTACTAAAAAAATTAGATAAGCTAAAAATATAGAATACATCAGAGGAAATTATATGACTGCTGTTTCTAACCTGCAATTAAAGACTTCGCCTTGGCAAACTATTGTCCTATTAACCTTGAGTTTATGGCTGGGTGCAAGCTTAATTTTAGACTGGGTAATTATGCCTAGTTTATATGTGTCAGGGATGATGACACAAGCGGGTTTTACTTCCGCAGGTTATCTAATTTTCTGGAATTTCAACCGGATTGAATTAGTAGCGGCGGCGGTAGTATTAACTGGCGTACTAGCTTTAAATAAAACAGCTTTTGTAAGCAATAGCTGGCGACGCGGTGCGGTGATTTTGTCAGGAATGATGTTAGCTGTAGCTTTAACCAATGCCTACTTTTTGACTCCGCAAATGTGCGCTACAGGAGTCCAGCTAAATTTGTTTGAAGCTGTTGAAGTTCCTAGCACAATGAACAACTTGCACGTTGCTTACTGGCTATTAGAAGCAATTAAGTTAGCTATAGGTGGTACGCTTTTGGGTTGGTGTTTTCGTCAACAAGCTTAAGAAATTTTGAACCATCTAAACATTGAAAGCCTTTCATAGTGAATGAAGGGCTTTTTGCTATTGCTCTAGTTGGGCAATTAATTATTGTTGATGCGCTACTTTTTCCCTGCTACTCCATAATCAAACAACCCTGCGACTGTTCACAAGCCATATCTTAATTAATGTTATTTAACTCCAGTCTTCGTCTTCACCCTTATTAGCTTTACCTTTATAAAGTGGTTGGTTAGCGTGGATTTGACGAGTTTTAGCAAATAATTGGGTTTCTGTAATCTCCCAGTTTTGCAACACTAGGTCTAAATCCCCTTGAATATCTCTAGCGCCAGGAAAGCCATTGTAACGAATCCGTAGTCTGGCAAGCTCCGCCAGATTATAATCGGTAGGCGAAGATATTAATAGATTGTTAACGATAATGCGATCGCGACCGTGTAAAGGATGTTGGCGATCTTGATTTTCCGTTTCTGACATTAGCAATTTTTGGTTCGCACTGTGTACTAGGTTAATAGTTACAGATTTTTTTGTCGGTTACAGTGCAAGGGTTGTTGCAAAGTGTCAAGAGCAAACCAAAGTCAATAGCGTTGTGCTAGTGTCAGTTTTTAGACGAACTTGTTTGCTTGAGCAGCTAACCAAAGTCTAAACCCCTAGCAAGGGAATGATTTTTTGCTTCTCTCTTGGAAAACTCTGTAGAGGGAAACCCTCAAGAGCAGATTTTCCGCTCTATTGTAAAACTCTGTGGAAGAAACCTTCCTACATATTTTCCGTTTTAACTCTTGGTAGCTGTATGTCTGACCTTCCTTTCACTTTAGATCAGTTACGCATCCTGAAAGCGATCGCGGCAGAAGGAAGCTTTAAGCGTGCCGCAGATAGTTTGTACGTTTCTCAACCTGCTGTTAGCCTCCAAGTTCAAAACTTAGAAAGGCAATTAGATGTGCCTTTATTTGATCGCGGTGGACGACGCGCTCAATTAACCGAAGCAGGTTATCTTTTGCTAAGTTATGGCGAAAAAATCCTGACTTTGTGTCAAGAAACTTGCCGCGCCATTGAAGACTTACAAAATCTTCAAGGTGGAACGTTAATTGTCGGCGCGTCTCAAACTACTGGAACTTATCTTTTGCCGCAGATGATTGGCTTATTTCGGCAAAAATACCCTGATGTTGCCGTCCAGTTACACGTTCACTCTACCCGCCGCACAGCTTGGAGTGTCGCCAACGGACAGGTGGATTTAGCAATTATTGGTGGTGAAGTACCTAGCGAATTGCAAGAATCTTTAGAGATTATTCCCTACGCGGAAGATGAATTAGCGCTGATTTTACCTGTTTTTCATCCCTTTGCTAAACTGCACACAATTCAAAGAGACGATTTATATAAATTACAATTTATTGCTCTCGATTCTCAATCGACAATTCGTAAAGTTATCGATCAAGTATTGACTCGCTGTGAAATTGATACGCGCCGCTTGAAAATAGAAATGGAACTCAATTCAATTGAAGCAATCAAAAATGCCGTGCAGTCAGGGTTAGGAGCAGCTTTTGTGTCGCTAAGTGCGATCGCTAAAGAATTACAAATGAACGTCCTCCACTGCACTCCGATTGAAGGAGTTGTAGTCAAACGGACGCTATGGCTAATTTTCAACCCCAATCGTTATCGCTCAAAAGCGGCGGAAGCTTTTAGCAAAGAAGTTTTACCCCAATTTGCTACCCCAGGATGGAATCAAGAGGTTCTATCCGTCCAACCATTAATTACTGAAGCTATTGGAGAAATAAGCGATCGCCCAATTTCCATAGCACCCCAAGCTGAGAAAACAAATATTTAGCTAAAAGTTAATCGGCATAAGTTATAAACAAGAAAATTGCTTATTGCTACCGTCCAAATCATCAATATTTATGGAAGTCTATTGCACTCGTTCAAGTTGTCCCCGTCCGCAAAATAATTTTGCCGATTTAGATGATGGTGCAACCTTAAAGACGACACAGCAAAAGTACTGTACTACTTGCGGAATGCCATTGATTTTAGTAGGGCGCTACTTACCACTAAAATTGTTAGGACGGGGAGGATTTGGGGCGGCTTTTTTGGCGCGCGATCGCTATACTCCAGGTTTCCGTAAGTGCGTAGTCAAGCAATTCAAACCCTCTGGCGATTTAACCCCAGAGCAATTACAAACAGCCCACCAACTATTTGAACGCGAAGCGGAAGTTTTAGAACTAATTGGCAATCAAAATAATCAAATCCCCGACTTATTTGCGTTTTTTGATTTAACTGTTCCCAGTCTTCAACCTTCCAAACAAGAGCAATTTTTTTATTTAGTTCAAGAATTTATTGATGGCAAAAACTTAGAAGAAGAACTACAGGAAAAAGGCAAGTTTTCCGAAGCTGAGGTACAAGAAGTATTACTAGAAGTTCTCAAAGTTTTAAAATTTGTCCACGATAGCGGCTCGATTCATCGAGATATCAAACCTTCCAATATTATGCGCCACAAAAACGGGCGCTTGTATTTATTAGATTTTGGTGCAGTTAAACAAGTAGCCAGCACCGCCACTAGCAAGGCTTCCACAGGCATTTATTCCCTGGGATTTGCCCCCCCAGAACAAATGTCTGGCAAGCAAGTTTATCCATCTACCGATTTATATGCTTTGGCGGTTACTTGTGTAATGTTGCTGACAGGTAAAGACGCAGCCGATTTGTTTGATAACTATAGCAATCAATGGAGTTGGCAAAAAGAAGTCAAGATTAGTCCAACGCTAGAAAATGTACTAAATAAAATGTTGATAGCAGCTCCAAATCAACGCTTTCAATCGGCGCAAGAAGTATTGGATGCTCTAGCTATAATTCCTGTCCCACAAACACCGCCACCTAGTCCTAGGGCAAAGCCTAACCCATCTTTAACTAATATTCCGAATTCTGCCCCGATTGTTTCTACTACTCCTGTTGCTCCTGCTGTCAGGCAGCAATCGCATCCCACTTTTTCAACCTGGGAATTATTAATCAATGGCGCTTTTACTGGCTTTGAGGGGAGTTTAATTGCGATCGCCTTAGCGAGTCTTTTAGGTACAACTTTAATGACTACCGGAGCGTGGCTAGTTGTGTTGGGAGGACTAATTTTTGTCCAATGGCGACGCTGGATTGAGGGCAAAGATTTATTAATTATTGCGGGTCTTACCTTAGCCCTAATATTATTCTTGCCCGGATTGCACAAAAAAATTGTTAGTAGTTTGCCAGGAATTGGAACTTGGCAAACGGTATTAATATTAGCGATAGTTGCAGGCTTGGGTGCGATCGCTGTAACGGCACTATATAAATTAATCTACAAGTTACTTGCTCGATTTATTCGCTAACAGTGGCTAACAAGCAATCATGTCCGAAAGAAACGAAACCACTATTTTAGTTCTAGCTTTACTAACTACATTAGGTTTGGTAGGTGGCGCGATCTGGTGGTTTACTCAAGATAGGATCAAACTAACTGATTTAACTAAAAATCAAACTGAGCCAAATACTTTTGCCCAAGTAACCAATCTTCCTACGGGGCTATTTAGTTATGGTGGTAGTACAACTTGGGCCTCCATTCGGGGTATTGTCGATCCAGCAATTGAAATTGTCCATCCTGAATTTCGGCTGCGCTATACCAACCCCACCTCTGGAACTCCTGGTTCTGGTAGTGGGATCAAGATGTTATTAGATGGTCAATTAGCCTTTGCTCAATCTTCACGCTCAATTAAAGAGCAAGAGTTAAACCGCGCCACTGCTAGAGGCTTTGAGCTTAAAGCCATACCTGTTGCCATTGATGGTATTGCGATCGCCGTTCACCCAAATTTAAACATTTCTGGTCTGACTCTAGGGCAATTACAAGAAATTTATACGGGTAAATTAACTAATTGGCAACAATTAGGAGGTATAGATTTACCCATTGTTCCTTATTCGCGCCAACTCAATGAAGGCGGGACTACTGAATTTTTTGCCGAAAATGTTTTAAACGGGGCAGATTTTGGTCGCAACGTCCAGTTTAGCGACACAACTACCCAAGCTTTGAGAGCCGTAGCAGCAAATCCCGGCGGTATTTATTATGCTTCCGCTCCCGAAATTGTCAGCCAATGTACTGTAAAACCCTTACCATTGGGTCGTAAAGCTACAGAACTTATTGCGCCTTATCAACAGCCATTTATTGCCCTTTCTCAGTGTCCCAGCCAACGCAATCAAGTAAATACCGCAGCCTTTCAAAGCGGTGATTATCCAATTACTCGTCGCTTATTTGTAATTGTCAAACTTGATGGCAACGCCGACCAGCAAGCCGGAGAAGCTTATGCTAAGTTACTTTTGACTTCCCAAGGTCAACAATTAATTGCTAAAGCTGGATTTGTTAGTATTCGCTAATTTTTGTAGTTAAAATAACAGGTTAAATTGATGTTGAGAAAATTGTCTAACCATTACTGCGAGTAATTTATGTCTCAAAAAAATGAAACTCCGCTTTTGATTGTGGCTTTATTAATTACTGTGGGGCTAGTCGGGGGGGCAATATGGTGGTTTATGCGATCGGGGATTAACTTAACGGCAACTAATAATAATCGCCCTACTCCTACCAATAACCAGCCAGAAGCTCCTCTCAATGCTAGTAGCGATCGCGATTTTGCCTCCGTACAAAAAGTTCCTAGTGGCTTATTTAATTATGGTGGTAGCACTTCTTGGGCCCCTATCCGTTTGCGAGTAGATTCAGCAATTCAAGCGGCGCGTCCTGAATTTCGCTTGCGGTACGTTACCTCCACCGGAGTTGCACCAGGATCATCCACGGGAATTAAAATGTTAATTGATGGCAAGCTAGACTTTGCTCAATCATCCCGGAGTCTCCGAGACGAGGAGTTAAGCAGCGCTCAACAGCGAGGGTTTAAGCTACAACAAACTCCTATTGCTATTGATGGTCTAGCAGTGGCGGTCAATCCCAGCTTAAATATTTCTGGACTGACGATAGACCAACTTCGGTCTATTTATACAGGCAAGGTAACTAACTGGCAACAAGTCGGTGGACCAAATGTGGCGATTCAACCTTATTCGCGTCCTGCTAATGATGGCGGTACGGTAGAGCTTTTTGTTCAAGATGTTTTGGGGAACCAAAAGTTTGCCGCCAACGTCCAATTTGTTGCTACTACTACTCAAGCGTTGCAAAAACTAGCTAGTAGCCCTGGAGGAATTTACTATGCCTCCGCCCCCGAAGTTGTTCCTCAATGTACGATTAAGCCGATAGCCCTAGGGCGCAAAGCTAACGAATTAGTCCCTCCTTTTCAAGAACCTTTTGTGCCGTTGTCTCAATGCCCCAGCCAGCGCAATCAATTAAATACCGAGGCTTTTCAATCGGGAGCATACCCCATTACGCGGAATTTATTTGCGATCATCAAACAAAACGGTCAAACCGAGCAGTTGGCTGGGGATGCCTACGTCAATTTTCTGCTCTCAAATCAAGGGCAAGAATTAATTAGTCAAAGTGGGTTTGTCAGAATTCGCTAACTTTAACGCCGTACTAAATTTATCGAAGCGGCGGGCAAACAAATTAAGTTGTCTCCTTGGTTAATCAATAACCCTTTTTGACGTAACTTACCCATCAAGCGGGTAACAGTAACGCGCGTAGAACCAATGGCGCTACCGATTTGAGCGTGAGTAAGAGGAAAAGGCAAATAATATCCGCGCAAAGTTTCTGGATCTTCTTCACTTACTGAAGCTTCGCCATATTCCTCAACTAACAATGTTAAAAAGCCTAATAACCGATCGATGGTGCGTCTTTGACCTAAAGCACTCAGCCATAATAGCTTGCGCTGGTGCTGGTAGCGAAAAGCATCTAGCACTTCCCGGCGGAAATGGGGCCAGTTGTCTAAGTCGTGCCAATACATCCACACTACTGCTGTTTGGTCTACGTGAGCGTAACTTTGCAGCGTAAAAGGAGATTGAGCAACAATTTCAAAAGGCTGTCCCGCGCCCACAAAGCCTAAAAAAGCTTCTTCGGGAGTGCGGTTAATCCGCCTTGACATCAATTGACTTGCGGTGGTGCTGGGTTGTGCTGTGCCTACCAGTCGTACAGCGCCGCGCTGGACTAAATAAAGCAATCCAGGTCTAGCAGGAATGCGCTCATCTTTACTAAAACTACGGCATCGATAATGCTCGTTAGCCCAGTCGAGAATCCGTTGCCAAGTTAAGAAAGGTCGTGATGGCTCTGAAAAAGATGGGGATTGCATAATTTAAAGCAAATGGCGATCAAGCGTGAAAAGTTACATTAATTGCAGTCGTTTCCGATTTTCTGTAATGATAGGTCTATACAAAAGAATCGGCTGTTTGAGCGGTCAAGCTAAACTATAATTACACATTTATCTAAGTAATTGTATTTGTCTTTAGTTATTGTTTAGTGAATTTTATGGTTGGTGAAATTGTAGCTATTGTAATTCAATCTAGTTAAATAAAAATCAGCAATAGAGTAGTAAATTAGGCAATCAAAAATATATGTCATGAATTTATTGGCGATCGCCTTGCTAAAAAGTAGAGAATCAACAGTTATTATCAAATTACTAAATCGACGGTTTTTGGGGCTAGAGTTTGATTGAGTATAGAATATCACTGCTGTCAATGGTGTTTAGCCTATCCAGCAATTAAGCAACTAGCTTTACAGCAGTTAAAAACGGCGGCGAACAGGTATTTTGTGAATAGTCCATTGCCGCTAGTTGATTCTATGTCTACATCCTACCGAGCTAACGGTTGCTGTCAAGTAACTTATAGGACAAACGTAGCATTTGTATTCAGTAAGGTTTTAAATATTCCTCCTTTAGAAATAGCCAAAGACTTTGCTACTTTTTATGCGGTTACTGAGGTACACCAGCCAGATTTTGAACTCGCTGTAGTCGCGCCAGGTTTTTTGCAGTTAAAACTGACAGAGCTTAAACTAGCCAATTGGTTGCAATGCCTGCCATTGGGAGCGCTAGTATTAGCTAACTTACCTCTACCAAAATATTCTAGGGCTTTAAGCAATAAATATAGTTTGTTTGCAATTCAATATGCTCATGCACGTTGCTATAGTTTGATGCAGTTAGCTCAAAGAGAAGGATTGATTACTTTAGAAGAAATATCAACTAATCAAATTAAGTCAATGTTTCCTGACTTAATTTACTTGCCGGAAGCCACAAAGATTTTAACTATTAATCATTGGCAGACGTTAGTAGGATTAAATTACAACCAGCAATTCCAGTTCTGTCATCCTGCCGAATATGCTCTAATTACTCAGCTTGTCAAGGTAGTAGACGACTTTTGCTGTTCTCCCAAATTAATCTTAGATGACTGGGCAAAAATAGCAATAAGTTTAAGTCAAGCTTTTGCAGATTTTTATAGCCATTGTCAAATTTTTGGTGCCACAAAAACCCAAACACCCGATTTAGCGCGATCGCGCTTAAGTTTAATCTTAGCGACTTACACAGTCTTAAAACTTGTGTTACAACGGTTGGGAGTTTTTGCGCCCCAAGAACTCTAACTACTCTCTATCTAAAGATAGATAATAAAATTACAACTGGTGACAAATTAATCATCTTCATATATATTTAATCTTGTGTGAGGAGCGAACCAGCCAGAACACCGAGACGAAACACGGCAAGTCGTCGGTGTTCTTTCTGAATTTCAATTATTCTCAAGCAAATATTTTTCAATCGCTACGGCGGCTCCATCTTGTTCGACTCCAGGCGCTACCCACTGAGCTACGGCTTGGACACCCGCAGGAGCGTTACCCATGGCGATCCCAAGTCCGGCGTACTCTAGCATTTCTACATCATTGAAGTTATCGCCAATTGTCATAACGTTAGCAGCGTCTATTTTTAGTAATTCTTCAGCTAGATAGCGCACACCCGTACCTTTATTAACTAGCGGGTTTGTAGCTTCAAAAAATGTTGCCACAGATTTAGTCAAATATAGTTCGGCGGGGGTGTATCGTTGACGCAAATTGCCCAGCAAGCGATCTATTACCTCGGTATCGTCACTTAAAGCTAAAACCTTGGTTGGTGCTTCGCCAAGGACGCGGCGCAAGTCTCCAACAGCAATTGGTTCTATTCCTGATCTAAGCGCATAAATCTCTGTTTCTGGGGTAATTTCCCGGACGTACAGGCGATCATTGATGTAAAAATGCACCGACAAGAGATTTTGCAATTGCGGTTGCTCAAAGTAGTCTAAAAGTTGGTGGGCGGTATTAGGATCGACGCACCAATGACGGTGAAGTTCTCCGCTACTAGGATCTTGAATCCAAGCCCCCTGATAGGCTAATAGGGGCAAAGCCGAGCCAATGTCTTGATGGAAACGCAAAGCCGAACGATACATTCTCCCGGTGGCGATCGCTACTTGTACGCCACGATTTTGCACCGCTTTAACAGCTTGTAAGACGCGGGAATTGATTGTATTTGACGATCCAGCGATCGTGCCATCAATATCTAGCACGAGCAATTTAATTTCCCTTGGCTTTATTTCTGGATCTTTGTCTACAAATATCTGCATAATTGCTTGCTAGTTTAGTGCAAAAACTCGCTCTAGCTTCATTAGCTAGAGCGAGTTTTTCATTAATTATTCACTGTGTCTAGAACGTGAATGTAGTACGCAAAGTTCCTACATAAATTGTATCGTTGGTATCATTGTGTTCTGGGTTAAGAATCACTAATAAGCCTGGGGTAACAGCGATGTTGTCGTTGAGTTGCAAACGGTAAAGCGCTTCAATGTGGTAGGAGGTGTCTGGATCTTCACCACCGCCGCCAAAACCACCGTTGTTAGCTACGGTTAAATCGTTGTCGGTAACTTTTGGTGGTTGACCAAAGATTAATCCAAGTTGGCTACCTTCGGGTCCAACGTCTTGAATAGCTAAAGAAACTGCGTAGTTAAAGGAAGTTGCGCTGAGATCGCCACCACGGAACTTGTCTTCAGCGTCTGTAAGACCAGCCCAACCAGAGATTGTAAACTTGTCACTAGCACGGAAACTTGCTTCTACACCGTAGTGATTAGCTGCTGTAGGTACGTTACCAAAAGGTCGGTTGGCAAGAGTGCTACCTGTACCACCTAATAAACTTACTGTGTCAGCACCGCCAACACCCCCTGGACCATTACCTTTTTCGTAAGTACGAGCGTAGGTCAAACCAATGTTGATGGCTTCACTAGGTCTAAAAGCAATTTGACCTAATGCAGCAAAAGAACCGTCAAATAATCCAGTTCCTTCGGATGGGTCATTAGCATTATTTGCTATATAACCTACAGATGCACCAATTGGGCCGTTGGGATTGAAGTTGAGGGTTAATCCCGCGCCACTACCTACTCGATAAATGGGGTTAAAGCGTCCAAAGTAAGATATTGCACCGCGTCCACTGCTTTCAAAAGCTGGGTTGAAGGTATAGACGTTGTCGTTAAATTCAACGTTGGAGAAGTCAACTTGCGCTTGGAATCTTTCACCAATGGGGAAACGATAGAAAAAGTCGTCTAATTCAAACTGGTTATCAGTATTGGTTTCAAACCCTAAGCGAGTCATAGGAGTACCCGTATCGAAGCTGTTGAAGTTTGCAGCTTGTAAACGAGTTCTCAGTAAGTCTCTGCCAGTGAAACTGGTGTTGAAGTTCAAACGAGCGCGAGCGCCAAGAGTAGTGTTTGTATTCGTATCTAGGTCGTCGCCACCAACTGATTGATCGCCAAAAGCATCAGAAATAGCTGCTACAACTTCTCCTGTTAGTTTGGTTGTGGTCGAGAACTGGTTAGCTTCTAGTTCCGCCGTCCGAACTTCAAGAGCATCTACACGACCTCGTAAAGTAGCAAGTTCAGCCGAGAATTCTTCCTGCAAACGCTGCAAGGTGGCGAGGTCTTCGCGTCTTACTAGGTCTGCTGTGGCGGTGGCAATTAGTTCGTTAACGCGGTCTAAACAAGCGTTCAAACCTGCGGCAAATTCGTAACGAGTTAAAGCGCGATTACCTCGGTAAGTGCCGTCAGGATAACCAGCGATACAACCGTAACGTTCAACTAAAGACTGTAATGCTTGAAATGCCCAGTCGGTAGGTTGTACGTCCGATAGCTGAGAAACTGATGTTACTTGAGCTAGATTGTCGTTAGCTGGAGCGTTTTGGCTCACAACTATTGGTGCTGATTTGACAATTTCTTGAGTTGCTGGAGCTACGGGGGCAACTTCTGTAGTCGCTGCGGGAACATTTGCTGCTACTATTTGACTTTCAGTAGGTTGAATCTGTAGTGTTTCGTTTGTAGCTACTGTTGGACTTGGCGCTAGGTCTGCGGCTGATACTTCCGCAGCTTGGGCGCGACTGGCTACAAGTAGAGTAGCTCCTAATAAAACTGGGCTTAGTTTAAGCGCGTTCCAAAAAACTTTCGACATATATTCCTCTCACTCACACCTTAAAATACTTGTAGAAATTGCTTTATTGATTGCAGGTTTGCTACTACGTTCGATCCTCAATCTCGATTATACAAAGCTTTTGCTTAAATGTGTCAACATAAAGTTACACTTTTTTAAGTCTTCATCTAAACTTTAGTTTTTGGTTATTTCCTAAAGGAATGATTAGCTGTCGTTGGTGACGTATTAGTAGGTTTTCCTCCTCAAATTGCTGTAACATTCTTGTCACTGACACTCGTGTTGTATTAATAACTTCAGCTATTTCTTGATGAGTTATTGCGATATCAATTAATTGTCCTCGATCGACCTGACGACCAAATTTTTGACTTAGCCAGTTTAAAAATTGCCACAATCTTAGCGATACGGGTTTGCGATGAACAATGCTTAATAGTTCCTCAGTTTGTTGAATATGGGAAAGCATCGCTTCTAGGGCTTCATCCCAAAGCTTCAAGGGGAGAAGACTTGTTTCTACACTTGTTAAACATTCTATTTGATAAGGATTAACCCGTGATAGGGAATGACCGACGACATCTCCTTTTCCCCAATATCCGAGAGTAATTAATGTACCTTGTTCGCTCCAAGTATAAGTCCGTACTGCTCCCCGATCGATTTTCCATAAAATGTCTTGACGTGGTGGAATTATTTCGCGGCGGCTAAATATCCGCTGCGTCAGCATGGTGGGTAAGGTGGGATTTAAAGCTGAAATTGCCATAGGTTAAAACCGCTATTGATACATCTACCTTAATGATTGAGTATTTGTAGAATTTAACTCACATCAAATAATGTAGAAACTTTAAATTAAGAGGCTGGGCGATCGCGCAATTGATGGCTAATTCAATACTTTCAATCGTTATTGGTTTGGCGGTGCTGCCTAGCAATAGAAAATTATGCAGGTCAATGGTTAGCTAAATTTTAAAGTAGTAAGTTTAAGAGCAGGTAAGGCTTTGTTAAAGGTTTTTGGTTTAGCCTCTTTGTCCAGTAACTATGTAAGCGACTCTTTGACCTATATTAGTAGCATGATCTGCCATTCGCTCTAGATGGCGAATAATTAATACCAACAATAAAATTGGCTCGACAACTCCCTTGATATCGCGTTCGTTGGCTAAGGTTTGATAAAGGGTTTTGTAGGCAGTATCAACTGTATCATCTAAACGTTTGACCGATTGCCCCGCCGTAACATCTAAATCCGCTAAAGCGACTAAACTTGTAGCTAACATTGCTTGGGCGTGATGAGACATCGTTTCAATTTGGGGGACGCAGCGATGAGCAGGGTAAGGAAACATTTTCAAAGCAATTTCGCCTAAATCTTCGGCATAATCACCAATTCGCTCTAAATCTCTAACTAGCTGCATAAAAGCACTTATTAGTCTCAAATCTTGAGCTACAGGCCCTTCTAAGGTGATTAATGCGGCACATTCCAACTCAATTTGACGATAGAAGTGATCGATTTTTTTATCAAGTAAAGGAAGTTGTTCAGCAGCAATTAGATCGCGAGCAAACAAGGCTTGGTGACTCAAGCGAAAAGAGTTTTCAACCAAAGCACCCATACGGAGAATATCGCGTTCTAAACGCCGAATGCGGCGCTGAAAGTGGGGTCGTTCAAAATTGCGATCGGAAACGGCATTATTCACTGTTGGCTTTTGGTTGCAATCAGTTACAGAACTCTTTGTTTAATATAGTTCTAGTTACTCAAGTTCGGGATAATTTTGGGTAATTCTACTTGTAGCCAAGCGCCACCCGTATCAGGATGGTTTTTAGCTTTAATTGTACCGCCGTGAGCTAGAACAATTTGTTGGGCGATCGCTAAACCTAATCCACTACCATTAATTATCGGTAAAGATGTATTGTTTTCGACAGAATGCCGATTTCTATCTGCTTCGCAGCGATACAGGCGATCAAAAACGTAAGGTAAATCTTCTATTGGGAAGCCTTTACCGCTATCTATTACATTAATTTGTACTTGCTTGGGAGCCGTTTTAGTCGGTAGCAAATTAATAATTACGTGGATAGTAGCTTCTGCTGGGCTGTACTTAATACTATTGTGAAGTAGATTTAAAAATACTTGAGTCAGCCGCGATTTATCAGCTTTTATCCATAGGGGAGCGCTTTGGGAGTAGTCAAGCTGAAGATGGCGCTCTTGAGCGATGGGTTCGAGATTTTGCCAAACTGAGTAAATCAGACTTTGTAATTCTACAGGTTGGAGATTTAATTTTTTGTGAGGTTCTAGCTCTAAATGACTGATTTCTAGCCAATTTTGGACTAAATTAATTAAGCGGTCAACTTCTGGGAGCAAGCGATCAATTAAGCGCCGCCAAGGTAAGTCTATTTGCTGCTGTAAAGTCTCTATTACTAAGCGAATGGAAGTTAGAGGGGTTTTTAATTCGTGTGCTAAATCAGAAACTAGGCGATCGCGCGTTTGGATGATTTCTACGATCGGCTGCTGATTTTCTATAAATACTCCTACTTGTTCTTGAGGTAAAAGTAAACTAGAGGCTCGCAGGCTGATTTTTTGTAGATGGCTGATGGCGGCTGCATCAGAGCAATCTGGGTGGTGCAACCATTCTTGGATTTGTGGCGCTCCGCGATCGCGGGTTTGCTCAATTAGCCGATCTAATTCGTAGGATCTCACCAATTCTAAAAGCAAACGTAGTTGTCCAGGCTTCCATTTTTGCAATCCAAGCAATTGTCTAGCTTTTGGGTTGCACCACAATAGTTGATTTTCGTCATCTACTTGCAAATATCCAATGGGTGCGGATTCTAGCAAAGTTTCCCAAGTTTGTAGCTGGGAAAGCAATTGTTGTTGACGCTGATTTTGTAGGGCAATTTCGCGACGCAAGCGGGGAATTAATGGCAGCGAAACTTCTGACACTTCCGTGCCAAAAGTTTCAAGCAAATGTTGCAACTTGCGCTTAAATCGAATTTGTTGCCAAACCCAAAATCCAACGGCGACGGCTAATCCAAGCAAAAATGAAACCACAGGCAATATTTAAGCTTTTAGATATCAGCTTAACGATTTTTATAGTCTTTGGGTTGGTTTATAACTTTTACCTTCAACCGAAACGATAGCCAAATCCTCGCACCGTAATAACGTACTCTGGATGACTTGGATCTACTTCTAATTTTTCCCGCAGCCAACGAATATGAACATCTACAGTTTTGCTGTCGCCAACAAAATCTCCTCCCCATACTCGATCTAGCAATTGTTCGCGCGACCAGACTCGGCGCGGATAGTTCATAAATAATTCTAAAAGGCGAAATTCCTTTGGCGAAAGACTGGCTTCTTGAGCGCGTACCATTACCCGGCATTCTTGAGGATAAAGAGCAATTTCTTTAAACTGCAATACAGGTAATGGAGGTAAACCGCCTAAACGCTGGCGGCGCAGCAAAGCACGACAACGAGCGATTAATTCCCGCATACTAAAGGGCTTAGTAAGATAATCGTCAGCGCCGACTTCTAAGCCCAAAACGCGATCGATTTCACTACCTTTAGCACTAAGCATAAGAATAGGTACGGGATTTCCTTGATGGCGCAGTAAGCGGCAAATATCCATTCCATTTACTTGCGGCAACATTATATCCAAAATTACTAAGTCAAAGGGAAGTTCGCCAAAGTTCGGTTCGGTATTTTGCAGCAATAATAAAGCTGTACGTCCATCCGTCGCGATGGACGTTGCATAACCCTCGCCTTCCAAGCCCAAAACGACCATTTCCCTAATTAGTTCTTCATCTTCTACTACTAAAACGCGGCTCATTTGTCCAATATCTGCCCTAGGAGGACTTTTTGTTAGTTCGCGGGTAATCATGAATGAAAAACTATTTATTTGCCTTTGCACTGTTTTTATTATCTGCTCTGAGGGAACATATAACTTTTTTCTTCCCTTGTCAGCAACTAATATCTTTGAAATTTGACAATTGCTTGTTGCTATGTTTAAAAGTTAGTAGTATATTTGTTCTGTATTTAAGTATGCGCACTCTAGCGGTAATATTTCCGTAATCTCACGTACAAAAGCTACGATAGAGGCAAATTAGGGTGTAGTGAAGATTATGTATGTCTGGATATTTTTACCAGGAAAATGGCAATGCGGTAATATCTCCCCTAGCCCCTTAAAAAGGGGGAAATATGTTTTACTTGCGCTTTTTTGAAGGGGGCATCTCTAGTTATTATGCCCAGGCTGAGGACTCTAAATCGGGCGGGATATCTTGCCAGCGTCCTTGTCCAACAGCTTGAATTGCCTGTTTGAGAGAGATATCGCCAGTATATAAAGCGCGTCCGACGATCGCACCGCTTACTCCTTGGGGTTCTAGCGCTAGTAAGCTGAGAAGGTCGGTAATGGAACTTACGCCACCAGAAGCAATAATTGGGATAGATAGGGCGGCGGCTAGTTCGCGCAATGCTGCTAAGTTTGGCCCTTGTAACGTACCATCGCGATGAATATCTGTGTAAATAATCGTCGCTGCGCCTAATTCTTGCATTTGCTGGGCTAAATCGGTGGCTAAAACTTCGGAATTTTCTAGCCAACCACGAGTTGCAACTTTGCCGTTACGCGCATCTATACCCACAACAATTTGATTTGGAAATGATTGGCATAAGTCGGCGACAAGTTTTGGTTGTTCTACTGCAACAGTGCCTAAAATTACTCGATGTACGCCTAAGTTTAATAATTGCTCCACGCTGGAAAAGTCACGTAATCCGCCGCCTATTTGAACTTTTACGGGTACGGTTTGGACAATTTGAGAAATCGCCTGATGGTTGACTACTTTACCCGCTTTCGCGCCATCTAAGTCTACAATATGCAGGATTGTAGCGCCTTGTTCTGCCCATTCTATTGCCACTTCTACGGGATTATCGTTAAAAACTTGAGACTGAGCATAATCGCCCTGATACAGCCTCACACACGCACCATTTAGTAAATCAATTGCTGGAATTACGTCCATTTTTCAGTTAGTTCCGCAAACTTGTTTGAGAGTAGCAACAAAAGTAGGATAAGAAATCGCCGCCGCTTCCGCGCCGTGAATAGTAGTTTTGCCTTGAGCATTAAGCGCCGCGACAGCTAAACTCATAGTAATACGATGATCGCTATAGCTTTCAACTTCTGCCCCGGTTAAAGGAGTACCGCCAGTAATTTCCATTCCATCGGTTAATTCGCTAATTTTTGCCCCCATTTTATTTAACTGATTTGCCATCACAGTAATGCGATCGCTTTCTTTAACCCTTAATTCCTCCGCATCCTTAATTATTGTCGTTCCCGATGCAAAAACGGCAGCTACGGCGAGAACAGGAATTTCATCAATTAATCGGGGAATCAAGTCACCAGAAATTGTACAGCCATGTAACGCCCTTGCACGCACTCGTAAATCGGCGACAGGTTCTCCAGCTACTACGCGCTGATTTTCTAGCGTTATATCTGCGCCCATCATTGCTAAAGCTTCTATTACCCCGGTGCGGGTGGGATTAACGCCGACATTCTCAATAAGTATTTCTGAACCGGGAACAATCGAGCCTGCTACTAGCCAAAAAGCCGCCGAACTTATATCCCCAGGAACAATTACCGTTTGTCCGTGTAAGGTAGCTCCACCTGTTATCGTTACGCTTTTACTATCGGGGTCGGTGGTAAGTTGCGCCCCAAATGCTTTTAACATTCGTTCGCTGTGATCTCGCGATACCGAAGGTTCAGTTATGGTGGTTTTTCCCTCGGTCATTAATCCTGCTAAAAGAAGGCAAGACTTAACTTGAGCCGAAGCAATAGGGGATTGATAGTGAATAGGTTTTAGGGTTTGTCCAAGGACTGCTAAAGGTGCTAAAGCTGCGCCCGCACGTCCCCAAATATGAGCGCCCATTTGCTGCAAGGGCTTGACTACACGAGACATGGGACGCGATCGCAAGGAACTATCCCCTGTAACCGTAAATAGCCGCCCTGGGTGCGACGCTAGTAGCCCTAGCATTAATCTTAAAGTTGTACCAGAATTTCCCGCATTTAAAATATCTACTGGCTCTTTGAGTTGTCCTAAGCCGATGCCTTTAACCCTCACCAATTGGGTATTTAAGTCGGAAATTTCTGCACCCATAGCTCGGAAGCATTCGGCGGTACTGCGGGGATCTTCCCCTAAAAGCAAGCCTTGAATTTGGGTTTCACCTTGAGAAATCGCCCCTAACATTAACGCGCGGTGAGAGATGGATTTATCACCGGGAACTTCAATTTGACCTTGTAAAGCTATTCCCGAAGTGGGCGGTTGAATAATTAGATCGTCTGTAAGCTGCGTAGTAGTTTCGACCGTAACCAAGGTTGCCGACATGAAGATAACTAGGGTGTGACTGAGCGGTTCTATCGTACCGTAGAAAACCCGCCAAGGAAGTTAACATTCTTTCTGTGTTTGTTCCCAAATAGGCAAATCTTCCGGTCTATCTACGTCTGCTAAAGGGGGTAAGTAAGAAATTATTAAATTAAGCTTGTGGGCAATAGCTACCGTTTGGGCTAATACGCGATCGCTTCCCCAACTAATACCTGTAAATAACTCTGGGATAAATTTACTTAAAGCAATTAAATAATAACCCCCGTCTATTGCCGAACCTAGCACCAAATCGCTACCAAGATCCAATTGTTGAAAGGCTTGGGCGATCAACTGCGGCGTTAATCCAGGGCAATCGCTACCAATAATTACCACCGATTCTATTTGATTTTGAAAGGCTGACAATAGGGAATAAGCCATTTTTTGACCCAAATCCCCCTCTCCTTGGGCTAGACAATCAATATCATCTCCTAGCCATTGTTGCATCAATTGTTTGTCGCCACTGGCAAAACGCACTTCGATTGAAACAGGACAAAACTCTTGCAATAGTTGGGCTTGCGCTAGAGTATGTTCAGTCATTTGACGTTGGAGATTTGCCGCGCCTATTTCTCCCAATGCTCCAATCATGCGAGTTTTAGTTTTTCCTGGCTCTGGATAGCGAGTAAAAATGATTAAGCGTTTTTTAATGATTTTGGATAACTGCAAAGTATTGATAAATTTGAAATTTTTGCTATTGTAACTACGAGTAAACTAATAAAAATTGCCACTTAAAAATGTGGTAACTTCGGTAGGTCTTGCTAAATGATAAAAGTGACGAGCAAGAAATGGAAAAAATAGTTGAAGTTTTACCAAGCTTGGAATTGCTAATTGAGCGCAGTTTAGCAATTATTCTCGATCGCATTAGTGATTCTATTGCCGAGCGGGGATTTTGTGCGATCGCCCTAGCAGGTGGAAGTACGCCTAAACCCCTCTACGAAGCGATTTCTAAGCAATCGCTACCTTGGAACAAAATTCACGTTTTTTGGGGCGATGAACGCTACGTAGCACCAGAGCATCCAGACAGCAATCAATTGATGGCAAGGAAAGCTTGGCTAAATAAAGTCCCGATCCCTGCTACCAATATCCACCCCATGCCCACAAAGGAAAGCGATCCTCATGTAGCCGCAAGCATCTACGAGCAAGAATTGCTAGGTTTTTTTCAACTTACTCCCGGAGAACTACCAGTATTTGACGTGATTTTGCTAGGAATTGGCGATGATGGACATACAGCATCATTATTTCCTCATACCGATGCTTTGAAAGTGAGCGATCGCGCTGTTACTGTAGGTAGTAAAGACGGACAACCGCGAATTACCTTCACGTATACATTAATTAATCAAGCTCGTTGCGTGATGTTTTTAGTTGCTGGATCTAGCAAAAAAGCGGCACTAGCACAAATTTTTGCACCGATAGCCGACAACTATACTTATCCCAGTAGATTTATTCAACCCCAAGGTAAGCTATGGTGGCTGCTCGACGGGTCCGCAGGTCAAGAAGTCCCCTCAAAGAGCGCATAATAAAATAATTATTGCTATTTATTTACTTTTAGTTGGTAAATTGTCAGGCTAAAACTTAAATGGGGTAGTAATACTTGTTTTTCTCCCCGACTGCGCTTGAAAAAAGTTGTTCTTTTCTTCCTATCCCATTTATGATCGTCTGCCCTAACTGCAATCACTCCAACCCTGAAGGCGCACAATCGTGCGAAGCTTGCTATACACCTCTCCCAACTATGACAAATTGTCCTAATTGCGCCGCAGAAGTTCAATCGGATGCGACATTTTGTGGTCAGTGTGGTTCTAACTTAACTACCTCATCAATGGCAACAGAAGTAGAACCAAGCATTGCTACAGATATTTCCTCACCTATGCCCGATTTGATGGCTTTAGAGCCACTCCTACAACCAGAGCCTTTGGTAACTAATAATGAAACTGAAGCCATGCCTGTAGTAACAACAGAGGTGTCTAAACCACCAGTAATGACTTCTCCAGAGCCACCATCAGCGCCACCACCAATAGAACCTATAGCTCCACCTTTTGCCGCACCCGAAGCAATGCCAATGGAGGCTAAACTAAGTTCTACAACACAATTACAGCAACAAAAAGCGCGGATGCTGCATATTCAAACCGATACATTAATTGAATTGCCGCCAAATTTATCAGTAGTACACATTGGCAAGCAAAATGATCGCATTCCTCCCGATGTTGATGTTTCTGGCTTTCCCAATTCGGAAATTGTTTCACGGGTTCATGCCGATATTCGCGTAGAAGGAGATACTTATTACATTGAAGATGTAGGCAGCGCTAACGGTACTTACGTTAATAATCTGCCATTACCTCATGGTAATCGTCATCGCTTGCGTGCAGGCGATCGCATTGCCCTAGGCAAGGGAGATTTGGTAACTTTCTTATTTCAAATTTCTTAGTAACTTTTAAAATACTGGCAACGTGATTACATTAATGCTTTTGCATCCACAAAACTCAACTCCAATGCAAAGTTGGAAATTTAACGACAAATCTTTGATCCGGATTGGCAGAGCAACAGATAATGAAGTTGTGTTATACAGTTCTGTAGTTTCGCGCTTGCACGTTGAATTACGAGAAAGTAACGGAAATTGGGAAATTATTAATAAAGGTGCAAATGGTACTTATGTAGACGAGCAACGGATTTCTCAAGTACCAGTTGTAGACGGGGTAGTTATGCGGATTGCCCCTTCTGGTCCAAAGTTGCAAATTCGGTTTGGCGATGTGATGGTCAATAGACCTCTTGCAAAAGTTGCCTTTAAAGTTGATTGACATTTAAGTAAAGCTCATAATTATAAATAGAAGCTATTAAATTAAACCTTAATCCAAATCGTTTCCTTCTATTTCTATATCGCCCTTTTAAAATCCTAAGTCTTTTCAAATGTGCAAAAACATTTTCAATAATTATTCTCTGTTTCGCTAACTCTCTATTCTCTATTCTCTATTCTCTTTGCTACGGAAAACTTGCTTTTTCTTGGTTTCTGTCTTAGAAAGTTTTGTGGAAGGAAACCTTCCCCACAAACTTTCCGCTTTTTGGGTGTTTGACTGAAAGGATGATGCTTTTTAATTCCTTGATATCCCTTATCTGCTAGGCATTTAACCTCTTGATTGATTTTTACCTTACTTCTTTTATATAGTTTAAAATCATGTTCAGAACCCTTTCCATAAGTCGTACATAGGATTTGCCCATCCTTTTGACTGATACTTACTTGAGCTTTCAATGTATGGATTTTTTTCTTACCACTGTAATATTTTTTTTGTTTTTTTTAGGTCTTTCTATCGGAGTTTCCCTCACATCTATTACTACCGTTTCTAGCTGATAATCCTCTTGAATAATTAGTCTTTTTTTCCCTGGCAATCTTAGTTCCGGTGCTTGAATTAAAATATCTTCAATCTTTTTGACAATTCGATAAGCTGTAGATTCATTAATTCCCCACGTTGCTCCTAGATGAAAATAAGTTCTGTATTCTCTTAAGTATTCCAAAGTCATTAATACTTGGTCTTCTACTTTTAATTTTGGCGGTCTTCCTGTTATCTTGCGTGAGCAATATACTTTTTTAACTATTTCCACCATTTGATTAAATGTCTCATAATGCACTCCAGATAATCGTTTGAATTCTTCAGAAGTCAGCTTTTTTACTTGTTTATAAGTCATTATTGTCTCTATCTCATCTTTTTCTCCCAATTCTAACACCTACTTTTGCAAGAGGTCTATTCTACTCAAAGCCTAACCAAAGTGATTGACGAGCAGTCTCTGCCCTTGACGGCTCGTAGAGCCAGCTATCTGATTGTGAAGCGCGAGGAGAATCGAGTGCGCGAAGACACCAAACTGTTAGGGCAGCTAGTGGCACAGAACCCAGACCTAGCAATTGCAGTGGAGTTAGCACAGGAGTTCTTGCGACTGCTACGCCAGCGACAAGGTGAGGCGTTTGAGCCTTGGTTGACCAAGGCTCAAAAAAGTTCATTGCAGCCCTTTCAAGTATTTGCATCAGGTCTTTTTGATGACTTTGCGGCGGTTAAGGCAAGCATGATGTTAAGCGTGAGTAATGGTCCAGTGGAAGGATTGAATAACCGATTAAAAATGTTGAAACGGCAGATGTATGGACGCGCTGGATTAGCATTACTCACCAAACGTTTCATTCTGTCTCAGTAAGTCATATCTAAGATTCATCAGTTGCTCACATTATGACTAGTACAGGAGGGCAGAAATAACTAACCAGTAATATTGGTGGTGTAAAACACTGATAAACTTAATATCACAAATTATCGAGGGTAGATAAGCAGTGCCTCACCCTATAGCAAGGGCGATCGTACTATCAGAGAAACAAAGGCATCTGTTAGAGGCGATAATTCGTACTCACACAAATCCTTATCGATTGGTGCAAAGAGCGCAAGTGATATTGTACGCGGCTTCATCTCTAACGAATACAGAGATTTCATTGTTGGTAAGGTTAACAAGAAATCGTGTCAGGTTATGGCGAAATCGATTTAATGATGCAGTAGAAGAATTAAATCAAGCAGAGTCAGAGGATAGGAATGATCAAGGACTACGGAGAAAAATCCTTTTGGTTCTCATGGACGAACAGCGACGGGGTAGTCCAGGGAAATTCAGTATTGAAGAAATAGTCCAAATTGTTGCCCTTGCCTGTGAACTACCAGCAACGTCAGGACTGCCAGTGACGCACTGGACACCAACGGAACTCGCCCGCGAATCAGTAAAACGTGGCATAGTTACACAAATTTCGCCCCGCAGTGTGGGTCGTTTTTTAAAATCAAGTAATGTTGAAACCACATCTAACTCGTTACTGGCTGAATGCCAATCCTCAAAATCCTGAAACATTTAAACAACTTTCCGAGCAAATTTGCCAGCCATACCATCAGGCTCAAGAATTAAATAGCAATAACATACGTATCATAAGTACTGATGAGATGACGGGTATTCAGGCTCTGGAGAGAGCATATCCAACAGATACAATCAAACCCGGTAAAATCGAATTTCAAGAATTTGAGTATATTCGACATGGAACACTTTCTTTAATCGCATCATGGGACGTGGCATCTGGAGGGATATATCATTCTACGATTAGTCCTACACGCAACGAAAAGGATTTTAACGATCACATCGCTGCGACTATCGCTACCAAACCATCTGATGGATGGATTTTTGTCACCGACCAACTTAATACTCATAAGTCTTCGTCCTTAGTCCAACTTATCGTAACCAATTGTGGTATTGATATCGATTTGGGAATTAAGGGGAAGTCTGGGATAATACATTCAATGAAGTCTCCTGCAGCCTTTTTGACTGATATAACTCATCGTATCCACTTTGTTTATACTCCTCTTCATAGCTCGTGGCTTAATCAAATTGAGTGTTGGTTCAGTATCCTAGTACGTCGTTTGCTTCGGCGGGGTAATTTTACTTCAACGGGCGACCTCAAATCTTCAGGGGGCGACAAGCGCTCCAGAAACCATGCAGTAAGAAGCTTATAGCCTTGAAACTCTCTGGACAAATCGCCGAACTATTGACAACAGTCTCTGCACAAAGAAAAATAGTCAGGATTTATGGTAAAAATAAACGGTCTTCTCAATAAAGATAGACCGTAGTCAAAAATGTTGCCATCATTCTATCAAACTTTTCTCGAAAAATACTTGACTCCATCACAACAAATTACTCTGAAAATGTTGGTATGGTTACTCCAGAATCAAAAACAAGTAAAAATAGAAAGACTAGCTGCTACTCTCCCATTACCAATTCAACACAATAGTTGCCGACGACACTTACAACGATTTTTAACTCTGAAGGCAATAAGTGTAGTTTTAATCTGGTTTCCTCTCATCCAAGAAATACTTCATTGCCAAATTAAACCAGGTTCATACTAAGTTGCAGTCAGAGGTAGTACTTTAAGATGAGGAAAGTAAGTCATTGAACGTAGGCGCTCACAGTTAGAAGAAAGTTCAAACAACCCTTGGCACAGGACATCTTCTACTTGTTCAATTGATGAAAACACCTGATTATAGAAGTAGTTTTCTCGCACAGCCTCCCAGATATGTTCTACAGGCATTAACTCTGGACTATAGGCAGGTTGAAAAATTAACCGGATATTTTCTGGAATTGTTAAACAGCTAGAACGATGCCAAGAGGCTTTGTCTAATTGTAAAATCACAAAATAATCGCTAAACTCTTGAGCAACTTGCGCCAAAAATAAATTCATCATCTGAGTATTAGCGTAGGGTAAAATTAAGCAAGTCATTAAACCTAACTGGGGTGCAACGGCGGCATAAGCGTAAACCTATTGTCTAACTTGTTGCTTAGGTACAATTGGACGCATACCTTTTGGACACCAGCAAGCTCTGACTTCTCCTATACGCCCAAACCTACCCTCATCTCCCGCCATTAATACTATTGGTCTAGTATCAGATGGATTCCTGGTTTGATTTATTTGCCTAACTAAAGACGAGAAGTTTTTTTAAATTCATCAATGGCACTAGGGTCTTTTTTTGGATGAGAAGACCTTGGCACAATTTTGCGCCATTGATGCCTCTCTAATCAGCGATAAATTGTCGTCTTAGGTACTGGAAAACCACACTTAAGTTCCTAAGCAAGTTTAATTTGAATTGCGGTGGCTATTTGACCACGACGGGCTTTTTCTTTAAACCCATCTATTAGTTGTTTTTCCTCATCCCAACTTAAATAGCAATTACGTCTACCTCCTTTGCCTGGAGTAGATAATCCAATTTCTCCAGTGCGGTTATATTGCTGAATTACTTTTCTGACAAATCCTTGGGACACCCCACAATGACGCGCAATCTGAGCCGATAGTCTAGGGTCTGCTAGTGCATTGTAGATCACAAGCCATTTTTGTCTATCCCAATGAGAGGACGCTAACTTTATTTTTTGCTTGATTGTCTCCTTTTCTAAGTGAGAACAGGCTTTCGTTACTTGACCCACATATCCATTTCCCTTTTCCAAGTTTCTCTGTTTTACTACTCTACTACCTCTGATCGCAACTTAGTATCAAAGCAATTGACTGGCGAACGATGCCTTGAATGCTCTATCTGGGAAATATTCTTCAATTGGTCAATAATAGTTTCGATCACAGCACGTTTACGTAAAGCTCTCCGGGGGAATCTTCCCCCGGAAGACTTTACGTAATAGCAATCGATCAACCTGGGGCATCAAACGCTGCTTCATGTTGCGCTTGAGCTTAGTTATAAGTTGTACGCCAACACTGTCCAATAAATCTTTTGTAAGTTTTAGAGAAATGTAACCCTTGTCTGCAAACACTTTACCGAAAAGGTATTGTAGTAATCTAGGAACAGGTTTACGATCATCAATATTGCCTGGAGTCACCTGAAAGTTAAGCCGCCTTACCTTTGTCATTGACAACCAGATGGAGTTTAAAACCAAAAAACCAATCTACCGAAGTCTTACCACGAGCCGCTAGATTCTTAAATACTTTATGCTGACTGATACGCTTATTGTGACAGACCCGGAGGCTAGTGGAGTCCATGAAACTAATGCCACTACAAGAGCCAAAACGAGAACGTACATAGGCGCACAAGGGTATTAAAGTGCTAGGTATCCACTCTAAAAAACGGTTATAGCTCACAAGTCTGGGAAAATAAGCCTGCCAATCTTCTTGCACTTTTTCGCTCGTAATAGGTTTTAAAATTCCGGTAACAAGACTGATGAAAGCCAATCATAATCGTCATGATTTCGCTCAAACATAAAGTGCGCCTACGTTTGCGCCGTTGTAAATTGTGACCAAGCAATTGATTTTCCCACAATGGTTCAAAGATTTGGCAAAAATCATCGACGGAGCAGAATAGTTCTTCTAAACTGAGCATAAGGCAGCCAGGTGGATTGATTAGTTGGTACTTTCAGACTACCTGTTTTGCCCCTTTTTTGCTTTTTCCTTATCCCGAACTGACGTTAAATTAGATCCTCAATACATCAGTGCGTATATAGAGAGAGGATATATTCGCAATGACAAAGGAGAAAAAAAAGAAGCAATTACGGACTTACAAAAAGCAATAAGTCTTTTGTATAAAGAATATATGTTAAATGAAATCAGAGAGCTGAAAGCAGAGATCAAAAATATTCGGGATGAAATCAAAAATACTTCCTGGTGGCAGACACGAATATTTTAGTAAGCAGTCCTCGTATTTTAATCATTTAACATAAACAAATTTTAATCATTTAACATAAACAAAGCAGCCTCAATAAACTGAGGCTGCTTTGTTTATGTTAAATGATAGACCTGGCACTGAGCTATTGTCCCGTGGGGCAACCCCCAAAGTATCGTCGCCGCAGCAGCGTTTCACTTCCGAGTTCGGGATGGAGTCGGAGTGGTTCCACCGCGCCATAAGCACCAGGAAACTTGTTGAGTGTGTAATGGTCACAGCACCCTGAAGACTGCATAGAGAAGCAAATAGTTTTATTGATTTATTAGGTCAAGCCCTCGGTCTATTAGTACACTTCGGCTACATTCATTGCTGAACTTCCACCTTGCGCCTATTAACAGGTAATCTTCCTGTGACCTTACCTACTTATGTAGTGAGAGCACTCATCTTGAGGTGGGCTTCCCACTTAGATGCTTTCAGCGGTTATCCGCGCCGCACTTGGCTACCCAGCGTTTACCGTTGGCACGATAACTGGTACACCAGCGGTGCGTCCCTCCCGGTCCTCTCGTACTAAGGAGGGATCCTCTCAATGCTCTTACGCCTGCACCGGATATGGACCGAACTGTCTCACGACGTTCTGAACCCAGCTCACGTACCGCTTTAATGGGCGAACAGCCCAACCCTTGGGACGTACTTCCGCCCCAGGTTGCGATGAGCCGACATCGAGGTGCCAAACCTCCCCGTCGATGTGAACTCTTGGGGGAGATCAGCCTGTTATCCCTAGAGTAACTTTTATCCGTTGAGCGACGGCCCTTCCACTCAGTGCCGTCGGATCACTAAGGCCGACTTTCGTCCCTGCTTGAGTTGTAACTCTTGCAGTCAAGCTCCCTTTATGCCTTTACACTCTATGCACGGTTTCCAAGCGTGCTGAGGGAACCTTTGCGCGCCTCCGTTACCATTTAGGAGGCGACCGCCCCAGTCAAACTGCCCACCTGCAACGGTTCTTGTGCCGGCTAACGGCTCCAAGTTAGAATCCTAGCTGCGCCAGAGTGGTATCTCACCGTTGGCTCCATTACCCCCACAAGGGCAACTTCAACGCCTCCCACCTATCCTGCGCAAGCTCAGCCCGGATTCAGTTACAGGCTACAGTAAAGCTTCATAGGGTCTTTCTGTCCAGGTGCAGGCAGTCCGTATCTTCACAGACATTCCTATTTCGCCGAGTCTCTCTCTGAGACACCATCCAGATCGTTACGCCTTTCGTGCGGGTCGGAACTTACCCGACAAGGAATTTCGCTACCTTAGGACCGTTATAGTTACGGCCGCCGTTCACCGGGGCTTCAGTCGCCAGCTTTAAGCTTGCGCCCTGACCGACTTCCTTAACCTTCCGGCACTGGGCAGGCGTCAGCCCCCATACGTCGTCATTTGACTTAGCGGAGACCTGTGTTTTTGGTAAACAGTCGCCTGGATCTCTTCACTGCGACCCACGTCTTAGGTGGGCACCCCTTCTCCCGAAGTTACGGGGCCATTTTGCCGAGTTCCTTAGAGAGAGTTATCTCGCGCCCCTTGGTATTCTCAACCTCCCTACCTGTGTCGGTTTCGGGTACAGGTAATATGGACTTAACGTGCTTGGAGCTTTTCTTGGAAGCTTGACTGCTACCACTTCAGTGACGTATCACCTCGGACTCACGCCTTAGCTCAGAATGTTTTCTCCACTCCTCAACGCCTTGAACGCTTGCACCGGTAACCAACATCCGGCTGGCTCATGCCTTCTCCGTCCCTCTGCACAAATCCATATCAGTACGGGATTAATTACCCGTTGTCCATCGACTACGCCGTTTGGCCTCGCCTTAGGTCCTGACTAACCCTCCGCGGACGAACCTGCCGGAGGAACCCTTAGGGTTTCGGGGCATTGGATTCTCACCAATGTTTTCGCTACTCAAGCCGACATTCTCACTTCTGCTTCGTCCACACCTGCTTGCCGCTAGTGCTTCACCCAAAGCAGAACGCTCCCCTACCGATAGATTTAACCTATCCCACAGCTTCGGTATGTCACTTAGCCCCGTTCATTTTCGGCGCAGGAGCGCTTGACCAGTGAGCTATTACGCACTCTTTTAAGGATGGCTGCTTCTAGGCAAACCTCCTGGTTGTCTTTGCACTCCCACCTCCTTTATCACTTAGTGACAATTTGGGGACCTTAGCTGGTGGTCTGGGCTGTTTCCCTCTTGACGATGAAGCTTATCCCCCACCGTCTATCTGGTTGTGTGTGCATCTGGTATTCTGAGTTTGTCTCGATTTGGTACAGCTTTCGCCGCCCGCACCGAAACAGTGCTTTACCCCCAGACTATAATCACAACCGCTGCGCCTAAACACATTTCGGGGAGAACCAGCTAGCTCCGGGTTCGATTGGTATTTCACCCCTAACCACACCTCATCCGCTGATTTTTCAACATCAGTCGGTGCGGACCTCCACTTGGTGTTACCCAAGCTTCATCCTGGACATGGTTAGATCACCCGGGTTCGGGTCTATAACCAGTGACATCTATTTCGCCCTATTCAGACTCGCTTTCGCTTTGGCTTCAGCAATTCTTGCTTTAACCTGCCACTACTTATAACTCGCCGGCTCATTCTTCAACAGGCACGCGGTCAGACGTTAAATCGTCCTTCCACTGCTTGTAGGCTAATGGTTTCATGTTCTATTTCACTCCCCTTCCGGGGTTCTTTTCACCTTTCCCTCGCGGTACTGTTTCACTATCGGTCACGCAGTAGTATTTAGCCTTACGAGGTGGTCCTCGCTGATTCACACGGGATTTCTCGTGCCCCGTGCTACTCGGGATTAAGCTAGTATCTTTCCACTTTCGACTACAGGACTATCACCTTCTTTGGTGCAGTTTTTGGCTGCTTCGTCTAGCTTCCAGCTTCCATGTCGCTTTCCCACTACCCCAAAAATAAAAATTTCTGGTTTAGGCTCTTTCCTTTTCGCTCACCACTACTTGGGAAATCGATTTTTCTTTCTCTTCCTCTAGCTACTAAGATGTTTCAGTTCGCTAGGTTCGCTCATGCCTGTCTATATATTCAACAGGCTGTTTCTGGGTTGCCCCATTCGGATATCTCCGGCTCAATGCTTGCTTCCAGCTCCCCGGAGCTTTTCGTCGGTCGCCACGTCCTTCTTCGCCTCTGCGTGCCTAGGTATCCACCATTAGCCCTTTGTAGCTTGACCAGTTTTCTATTTGTCAGATACATTAGGTTTTACCCTTTTGGATCTGCCTGCTATTTGCTTTCTCTATGCAGTTTTCAAGGTTCTGACTGAGTTGAGACTCAGCATTCTAACTACTACTAATAGTCACGGTGCTGAATAAACTTTTGGTTGCTTGGCTTCAGGTGGAGGTTAGCGGACTCGAACCGCTGACATCCTGCTTGCAAAGCAGGCGCTCTACCAACTGAGCTAAACCCCCCAATGATTGGCTACAAGTTTTATGTCTTGTTGCTTTTTCAAGGTGGGCCATCCTGGACTCGAACCAGGGACCTCACCCTTATCAGGGGTGCGCTCTAACCACCTGAGCTAATAGCCCCCAAACCTTAATTATAATTGAAAAGACCCACTTTCTTCGCCACGACCTAGGTTGACCTCATCTAAACCTATTTTGATTTTCGGTGTCAATGGGTTTGGTCTCCCTTAAAGGAGGTGATCCAGCCACACCTTCCGGTACGGCTACCTTGTTACGACTTCACCCCAGTCACCAGCCCTGCCTTCGGCATCCCCCTCCTTACGGTTAGGGTAACGACTTCGGGCTAAGCCAGCTTCCATGGTGTGACGGGCGGTGTGTACAAGGCCCGGGAACGTATTCACCGCAGTAGTGCTGACCTGCGATTACTAGCGATTCCGCCTTCATGCAGGCGAGTTGCAGCCTGCAATCTGAACTGAGCCACGGTTTATGGGATTGGCTTGCATTCGCATGCTTGCTACCCTTTGTCCGTAGCATTGTAGTACGTGTGTAGCCCAGAACGTAAGGGGCATGCTGACTTGACGTCATCCCCACCTTCCTCCGGTTTGTCACCGGCAGTCTCTCTAGAGTGCCCAACTTAATGATGGCAACTAAAAACGAGGGTTGCGCTCGTTGCGGGACTTAACCCAACATCTCACGACACGAGCTGACGACAGCCATGCACCACCTGTGTTCGCGCTCCCTAAGGCACTCCTACCTTTCAGTAAGATTCGCGACATGTCAAGTCCTGGTAAGGTTCTTCGCGTTGCATCGAATTAAACCACATACTCCACCGCTTGTGCGGGCCCCCGTCAATTCCTTTGAGTTTCACGCTTGCGCGCGTACTCCCCAGGCGGGATACTTAACGCGTTAGCTACGGCACAGCTTGGGTCGATACAAGCTACACCTAGTATCCATCGTTTACGGCTAGGACTACTGGGGTATCTAATCCCATTCGCTCCCCTAGCTTTCGTCCCTCAGTGTCAGTTTTGGCCTAGCAGAGCGCTTTCGCCACCGGTGTTCTTCCCAATCTCTACGCATTTCACCGCTACACTGGGAATTCCCTCTGCCCCTACCATACTCTAGCTATTCAGTTTTCACGGCCTGTCTCTGGTTGAGCCAGAACCTTTAACCGCAAACTTGAATTGCCACCTGCGGACGCTTTACGCCCAATCATTCCGGATAACGCTTGCATCCTCCGTATTACCGCGGCTGCTGGCACGGAGTTAGCCGATGCTGATTCCTGAGGTACCGTCATTTTTTTCTTCCCTCAGAAAAGAGGTTTACAACCCAAGAGCCTTCTTCCCTCACGCGGTATTGCTCCGTCAGGCTTTCGCCCATTGCGGAAAATTCCCCACTGCTGCCTCCCGTAGGAGTCTGGGCCGTGTCTCAGTCCCAGTGTGGCTGATCGTCCTCTCAGACCAGCTACCGATCGTCGCCTTGGTAAGCTTTTACCCCACCAACTAGCTAATCAGACGCGAGCTCTTCTTCAGGCAATAAATCTTTCACCTTTCGGCACATTCGGTATTAGCAGTCGTTTCCAACTGTTGTCCCCAACCTGAAGCTAGATTCTCACGCGTTACTCACCCGTCCGCCACTAATGTCCGAAAACATCCGTTCGACTTGCATGTGTTAAGCATACCGCCAGCGTTCATCCTGAGCCAGGATCAAACTCTCCGTTTTGTTTAAAAAAGGAGGCTATTTGTTAGCTCTTTTTTGACTCACCCGAAGTGAGTCTCTTTTCTTATAGTTTTTCTGACGAAGACTATAGTGCTTTTTTTTGGCTTTTCAATTATAATTTTTTCATGGTTCGGCGTGCCTTCTGGTTCGCTCCGCTTTCGCTTCCCTCTCCAGCGCTTTATTAATCTATCAACTACATCGGTAGTTGTCAAGGGTTTTTATAAAAGAATTTTGGAGCTTTCATACAAGTCTTACGCAGCAAGGAATGTAGGCTAAAATTAGTTTGGATTTTTAGAAAAAAGTAGTTTAGTTGTGAGTAATGTTGCTGGTTTACCTCCTTGGATAGTTCTAGATCCTCTAATCCAAAGTTGGTTGATAGAAGATATTGGTAGGGGCGATCGCACCACTCAAGGTTTATTAGCAGGAAAAGCAAGCAGTATAAAAGCTGTGTGGGTGGCTAAAGCACCGGGAGTAGTTGCGGGTTTACCACTGGCGAGTAGAGTTTTTCAGCTTTTGGACACAAAAGTTAGTTTTGTAGCGATCGCGCGTGAAGGACAATGGTGTGAAGTGGGAGAGCAAATAGCAACAATTGAGGGGACGTTAGATAGCTTGCTTACGGGGGAAAGATTAGCTTTAAATTTGGCGATGCGGTTGAGTGGAATTACAACTTTGACGCGCGAGTATGCAAGGAAAATTGCAGATTTACCTGCTCGATTGGTGGATACTCGCAAAACTACGCCGGGTTTAAGAATTATGGAAAAGTATGCTTCACAGCTTGGAGGTGCGGTAAATCATCGGATGGGGTTAGATGATGCGGTGATGATTAAAGATAACCATATTGTGGTGGCTGGGGGAATTGGAGAAGCGATCACACTTATTCGTAGCAATATGCCTTATCCACTCACAATTGAGGTAGAAACGGAGAGTTTGGAGCAGGTAGAAGAAGCTTTACAGCACGGAGCAGATATTATTATGCTGGATAATATGCCGCCGGAGTTGATGATTTTGGCGGTGAAGGAAATCCGCGATCGCAATAGTAAAATCAAGATTGAGGCTTCGGGCAATATTACTTTAGACAATATTCGGGCTGTAGCTCTTACGGGTGTAGATTATATTTCTACCAGTGCGCTGATTACTCAGTCGAAGTGGTTGGATTTGAGTATGAGAATCCTTCGGTAGCAGATAGAGAAGTTATGTAAGAGCGGGAAAACCTTTGACTCGATCAGATGTTGTCTAGTAGTCGTGAGGATTAAAGTTAGAATATTCCTCACTTATTATTTTAAGTTTCTTATTTTATGAATGATACGGTAAAACAGCTAAAACTTAGCTTTGAGCAGGCTTTGAGTGCCGCTTTTGGCGATGAATATGCAAAAACAGATCCTTTGCTTGTTCCTGCAAGTAATCCGAAGTTTGGAGATTATCAGTCAAATGTTGCTCTGTCTTTGGCGAAACGGTTAGGACAGCAACCACGAAAGATTGCTGAACAGATAATTCAGAAGTTGAATGTTGTTGGTATTTGTGAAACTCCGCAGTTAGCTGGTGCTGGTTTTATAAATTTGACTTTGTTGCCAAGCTACTTGGAGACAGAACTTAAGAGCGCTTACACAGATTTAAGATTGGGAATTGTTAAGGCAAAAACGCCTAAGCGAGTAGTGGTTGATTTTTCTAGTCCTAATATTGCCAAGGAGATGCACGTTGGACATCTGCGCTCAACGATTATTGGCGATAGTATTGCTCGCGTTTTGGAGTTTCAAGGTCACAATGTATTGCGGTTAAATCATCTGGGGGATTGGGGTACTCAGTTTGGAATGTTGATTACCCAGTTGCGTGAGGCTGAATCAGTTAATGATTACGATTTATTAGATTTAGGTGAGTTGGTTGAGTTTTATCGGGAATCTAAAAAAAGATTTGATGATGATGCGGAATTTAGAGAGCGATCGCGTCAAGCAGTAGTAGCGCTACAATCCGGTGACGAAAAAGCAAAGATTGCGTGGAAATTTCTTTGTAATAAGTCTCGGATAGAATTTGAAATTATTTATGCGCTGCTAGATGTACATTTTGATGAAGAACGCGGCGAATCTTTCTACAATCCTTTTCTGGTGCAAGTTGTAGAAGATTTAGACAAAGCTGGCTTATTGGTGGAAAATCAGGGCGCTAAGTGTGTTTTTCTGGATGGATTTACTAATAGAGAAGGCGAACCATTACCTTTAATTGTGCAAAAATCCGATGGTGGGTATAACTATGCAACAACGGATTTAGCCGCAGTACGTTACCGAATTGAACAAGATAAAGCTAATCGGCTAATCTATGTGACGGATGCTGGGCAAGCAAACCATTTTGCTCAAGTTTTTCAGGTGGCTAGACGTGCGCTTTGGATTCCAGAAAGCATAGAAATCGATCATGTCCCTTTTGGCTTGGTACAGGGAGAAGATGGCAAAAAATTGAAGACGCGCTCTGGGGAAACGGTAAAACTAAAAGATTTGTTAGATGAAGCTATTGTCAGAGCGCGTGCAGATTTGGAAAATAGGTTAAAAGCGGAGGATCGTCAAGAAACTGAGGAGTTTGTTGCTAATGCAGCTTCGGTAATTGGGATTAGCTCGGTTAAGTATGCGGATTTGAGTCAAAATCGTACCAGCAATTATGTTTTTAGCTATGACAGAATGCTAGATCGACAAGGCAATACTGCGCCGTATATGTTGTACGCCTACGTGCGAACTCAAGGAATTAGCCGTAGAGGTGAAATTGATTTTGAGCAGCTAGGAAACAGTGTTGATATTTTGTTGCAGCATGAAACAGAGTTGATACTAGCAAAGCATTTGTTGCAGTTGGATGAGGTCGTTAATGCTGTAGAGCAAGATTTGTTTCCTAATCGTTTGTGCGAATACTTATTTCAACTCAGTCAAAAGTTTAATCAATTTTACGATAAAGTTCCAGTCTTAAACGCCGAAGAACCTTTGCGGACTTCTCGATTGGTACTATGTAACTTGACTGCTAGAACTTTAAAACTAGGATTATCTTTGTTGGGGATTCAGGTTTTAGACAGGATGTAGTTTTTGGTATTCTTGCTCGGTAATTAGGTCTTGGGTGCTTTGTAAGCGATCTACAAACACTATGCCATCAAGATGATCGAGTTCGTGCTGAAAAATTCGCGCTACAAAATCGGTTAATTCTTGCTTATGCAATTTCCCAGCGCGATCGCTATATTCAACTTCGATTGCTCTATATCTTGGCACTAATCCCCTAATTCCGGGAATACTCAAGCAACCTTCCCAACCCTTGACTAATTCGGAAGAATGCGCCAGAATTTGCGGGTTAATCATAGCGGTTGGCTGCATTTGAGGCGCGGTGGGATAGCGGGGATTAGGACGAGAAGCAACGATAAATAGGCGATCGTTTACAGCTACTTGCGGTGCTGCTATTCCGACTCCATTAGCGGCGATAACTGTTGTTAGCAGGTTATCAATTAGGTTTTGAATCTGGGGAGAATCAGTGTTATCAACATTTTGAGCTTGAGAGCGCAAAATAGGATGACCGAGTTGAATTACTTCTAAAATTTTTGACATAAATTAAGAGCGATCGCGCTGCGTGGGTAAGGATTCAAGTTTTACGGTTATTTGTTCTGTTTTTTGACCCCGTTGGATTTCCATTGTTAATTGACTTCCAACATTGCTACGTTCTACCAATTGCTGTACTTGGTCGGTTTTGGTTACTGGTTGATTGTTAATAGATTGAACTACATCCCCTGCTTGTAAACCCGCATCATCGGCAGGAGAATTAGGAACGACACGGACTAATAAAATCCCTGTTTCTGCTTCTACACGAATACGTCCGCGCGATTGAGTATCTAACTGTTCTTTAACTTCTGGAGTTAAAGTTAACATCTGAACTCCTAAATAAGGGTGTTCTACTTTCCCTTTAGTAATAATTTGCTGAGATATTCCTTGAACTGTATTAATGGGAATAGCAAAACCTAAGCCTTGAGCGCCACTAATAATTGCTGTATTCATCCCAATTACTTCCCCGCGAGCGTTCAATAATGGCCCACCAGAATTACCAGGATTAATTGCGGCATCGGTTTGAATAAAGCCAACTCGCTTGTCGGAAACTCCAATATCACTACTCGATCTATCTGTAGCACTGACAATTCCCGCCGTCACTGTATTGTCTAGTCCTAAAGGATTGCCGATCGCAATTACCCATTCTCCAGGGCGCAATCCGTCGGAATTGCCTATAGGAATGATTGGTAAGTCATTAGCAGCAATTTTAATCACTGCAACATCGGTAACGGGATCTTCCCCTAATACTTCGCCTTTAAAAGTCCGACCATCTTTGAGAGTGACGCTAACAGTATCTGCGCCATTTACTACGTGAGAATTAGTCAAAATTTGCCCATTAGCATTAACAATAAATCCCGAACCAGTACCGCGTTCTACGCGCCTAGAAGGTGGAGACGAACCAAAAAACCGACCCATCATCGGGTCGTCAAATTCATCGGGTGCTTGACTGCTAACGGTTCTAGCAGCATTAATTCTCACTACCGCCGGACCTACTTTTTGAACTGCTGTTACCACAAAATTTGGATCGGTGGGGTTGATATCTACAGAGCGATCGCCTTTAGTTAATGGATTAATTAGAGGTTCTGGTGTAGTGTTTTCACGATTTTGGGGCAATTTAGGTAAAGAACAACTACCCAAAAATATTATTGACAGTAAGGTTAGTAGGTAGAAGCGCGATCGCTTAAAAAAAAGTTGATTTTGCATACTGGGAAAATAGGGTGGCTTTGATTTAGGGGATTAGGGCGATTTCTTCTCTGTCTTTAGTCGTCTATGCAAGAATTTTTAGGGGTAGTAGTATGCTCAATTAATGGCGGTCGCGGCTATTTTATAGTTTATTTCCCAAGTGTTATTGCTAAACCAATTGATAGGGCTGATTTTTGCTAGATTGGTTGCTTATCTATATTTCTTATTGTGACGGGACGAGGTAGTTATTAACAGTGGAACTTAGCCTTGAAACTCTTTGGATTCAGGTGTTGGAACGCTTACAGATACAATTGAGCCGTCCTACCTTTGAAACTTGGATTAAAACTGCTAGTGCAGAAAAATTAGAGGATAATTGCTTAGTTATCTGTACTCCTAACCCTTTTGCGCGTAACTGGCTACAAAAATATTACATTCAAACTTTGGCGGATGTTGTAAAGGATATTCGCGGTTGCCCTACAGAGATTCAATTTACCGTAGCTCCTGGACAGGCAATTAATGCTTTTATCGAACCTGACAATGCACCAAAAGGACAAGAAGCAGGTTTACAAGGCGATCGCACTAGACCCCCAGCACTCAACCTCAAATATGTATTTTCACGCTTTGTAGTGGGCGCTAACAGCCGTTTAGCTCATGCGGCGGCGTTGGCTGTAGCAGAATCTCCCGGACGAGAATTTAATCCTTTGTTTTTGTGTGGTGGTGTGGGATTGGGGAAAACTCACCTAATGCAGGCGATCGCCCATTACCGTTGGGATATTAACCCCGATACAAATATTTTTTATGTTTCTACGGAAAAGTTTACTAACGATTTAATTGCTTCTATTCGCAAAAATAGTACCCAAAGTTTTCGGGATCTTTATCGCGCCGCCGATGTGTTGCTAGTAGATGATATTCAATTTATTGAAGGTAAAGAATCAACTCAAGAGGAGTTTTTTCATACTTTTAATACTTTGTATGAAGCAGGGAAACAAGTAGTTATTGCTTCCGATCGCCCACCTAATCAAATTCCCCGCTTGCAAGAGCGTTTATGTTCACGCTTTTCTATGGGTTTGATTGCTGACATTCAAACGCCAGACTTAGAAACTAGAATAGCAATTCTGCAAAAAAAAGCAGAGTATGAAAATATGCGTTTACCTAGAACAGTGGTTGAGTATATCGCCTGTAACTACATTTCTAATATTAGAGAATTAGAAGGGGCTTTAATTCGGGCTGTTGCTTATATTTCAATTTCTGGCTTACCGATGACGGTAGAGAATTTAATCCCTATTTTAAACCCAGCACTAGAAAATCTTGAAGCTTCACCAGATACAGTTTTGAAGATTATTGCTGATGAGTTTGATATTTCTCTTGAAGACTTAAAAAGCATTTCTAGGCGGCGAGAAATTAGTTGGGCTAGGCAAATTGGGATGTATTTAATGCGTCAACATACAGATTTGAGCTTGCCGAAAATTGGTGAGGAATTTGGTGGGAAAGATCACACCACAGTCATGTACAGTTGCGAAAAAATTGCTCAGTTACGCACTAATGATTCGAGTCTGGGGCAAACTTTGCGTCAACTAAGCGATCGCATTAATCTTGCTGTGCGATCGCAAGATAAATCTTGAAGCTTGGCAATTATGAACTTAATATAAACAAATGTAAACAAAATTTAACCTGTGGAAAACTAGCAATTTTCTGTGGAAAAACTGTTAGTAACCTGGGGAAAATTCTAGGCTTTTTGGGGAAAACTATAGCTTAAGACAATTGACCTGTGGAAACTTTAATTTTTTTTCCACAGGTTTTCCACAGGCACTAGGTAGACAAAAGGTATAACTGACAAGCATTTCAAAAAGTTTTCCACATTTTCCACAGCCCCTACTACTACTATTTAAAATAATTATTAATTTAGTAGTAGTAGTTAATATTAAAAAATAGATAGTACGCTTATACTATACAATAGACGTGCTAGGATACTTTTCTGAACCAATCGAAGCACCTGCTTGTAGCGGAAGTTTTTGAGACCTTTGGGTATAGAAACAAGCTTTTTAAGAAAAACTTAAAGCGCAGTTTTTGTTGTCTGGGTTGGAGAAGTTGTTAGCAAGTGCAGTTTTACAGAGCATGAGATCGTGATGAAATTAATTTGCAGCCAAACGCAATTAAGTACCAATCTTTCCTTGGTTAGCCGCGCTGTACCAACCCGTCCAACCCATCCAATTTTGGCAAATGTTTTGTTGGTTGCAGACGTGGAAACTCAGCAGGTGAGTTTGACGGCGTTTGATTTGAGTTTGGGAATTAAAACTAGCTTTAGTGCGGAAGTTATAGCACCTGGTGCGATCGCGTTACCGGCTAAACTGCTCAACGATATTGTTTCTAGGCTTTTAGACGGAGAAATTGAGCTTGAAGAAACTAGCGTTGAACCTTTAGGAATTACAATTGTCTCAGCTTCGGGGCGTTATCAAGTGCGGGGGATGGAAGTAGAGGAATTTCCCGAATTGCCAATAATTGAAGCTGGAGAAGCGATTTATTTGCCTGTAGAGGAGTTTATTGAAGGGTTGCGCTCGACTTTATTTGCCACTAGCAGCAACGAATTAAACCAGTTATTAACAGGTTTGCATATCATTGTTGAGCAAGAAACGATAGAATTTGCCGCAACAGACGGACATCGTTTAGCAATGGTTGAAACTCCGAACACTGTAGAAACACCTGTAGCATCTTCACGGCTGGAAGTCACAATACCCGCTAAGTCTTTGCGGGAATTGGAAAAAATGCTGAGTTTGGGAAATTCCAACGAACCCTTGGCAATGCAATTTGACCAAGGACAGGTAATATTCGAGTGGGCAAATAGACGTTTAACCAGCAGAGTTTTAGAAGGGCAATATCCCGCTTATCGTCAGCTAATACCGCGTCAATTTGACCGCCAAGTTACAATAGAGCGCAAGCTATTGATAAGTAGCTTAGAACGCATTGCCGTAATGGCAGACCAAAAACAAAACATTGTCAAGTTTAGCCTTGATGATACTAATCAACAAATATCTTTATCTGTAGAAACTAGAGATGTTGGTAGTGGAAAAGAAGTTATTTCAGTTTCCTGTTCGGGGGAAGATTTAGAATTTGCTTTTAACATTAAATACTTAATGGATGGATTGAAAGCACTTCCTACTAATGAAATTCAAATGCAAGTACATACTGCTACTAGCCCAATAATTTTTACACCATTGGGTAGTTTGAAAATGACTTACTTAATTATGCCCGTACAAATCCGCGTTTGACAGCTTCAGGATTTTGGGACTAAAACAGCGATCGCACTAGGAATAACCCGAAATCGAGCGGGAGTATAAGTAGTTATTTCACCATCGGTATTAATCGGTAGATGTTTGCGAGTAGAAATCTCAAACTCTTGACCGTGTAAGGATCGGACGCTAGATAACTCTGTATGCGTTCCTTGACGCATAGTTGGTAATAACATTAACATTTGCCACCAATGTTTTAGCTCTAAACTGTATAAATCCAGCGTTTGATCGTCGATGGTTGCGTCGTGAGTTACTGCCATTCCACCACCATAGTAGCGACCATTTCCCACAGCAATTTGTACAGTTTTTACTTGGATAGATTTGCCATTAAGAGAGATTTCGGCTCGAAAAGGACGCGATCGCCACACAACTTGAATTGCTGTAGCCGCGTAAGCCAAAACTCCCCAACGGCGCTTAGATTCTTTGGTAAGCTTTTGAGTAATTTCTACACTTAAGCCTAAACTTGCAACATTAAAAAAATGTTTACCATTCACCCAACCTAAATCTATCCGCCGAGTTTGACCAGCAGCAATAACCCCGCAAGCTTCGGGGATAGTAGTAGGAATACTTAAAGTTCGCGCCAGATCGTTCGCTGTACCTAAAGGCAAAACACCTAAAGGCAACTGAGTATCAACTATGCCATCTACCGCCGCATTTAAAGTTCCATCGCCACCGCCAACAATTACCAAATCTACTTGATTTTTATAATTGCGAATCGTATCGGATACTTTTTTGGGGTCGTCGATAGATTCCTCCATTAACTCTAAGCCAAGGCTTTTTAATTGCTCGATAGCTTCAGATAGATTTTTTTGTCCGTGTCGAGAATGACGGTTGACTAATAATAAGGCTCGTTGACTCATAATTTAGCCCGATAACAGGCGATCGCAAATAAAGTAATTATCCTATTTAACGAGCCACAACTACAGCAACTCTACAATTCCTAACTGTCCATCAATACGGACGCGCTGCCCATTTTTTAATAGAGTCATGGCATTATGAACATCCATTATCGCCGGAATACCATACTCACGAGCGACGATCGCTCCATGAGATAATCGCCCGCCCACTTCAGCAATTAAACCGCCTGCGGACGCTAGTAGCGGCGACCAACCCGAATCAGTATAAGGTACAACTAAAATAGTTTCCCTGGTTATCTCTCCCACTGCTTGCAAATTTCGTACTACTAATACATAGCCTTCAACTTGTCCAGCGCTTGCGCCAATTCCTTGCATTCTGGAAGTAATCGGCGCAGAGGAGGAAATAATTGTAGTTGGTGCTTGACCATAAACTAAGGCAGGAACAGGATCGTTATTGCTATTGGCTAGGAATTGCGATCGCCTTTTAGCTATCAACTTCTGTATATTCTCCCTATTTCTAAAACCTTTGACTTCCTCTAACTCTAAAAAAAATATCTCTCCTGGTGCTAATAACCAAACTTTTTCTAAAGCTACAAACCGCCACCTCAGCAGCGCTAACAAACGACTATAAACTTCTGTCACCCTTCCTTTGAGATCCACTCGCTCTTGCACAAACCCTTTTTTACGCTTAATTTGACGTTTTTGCGTCTCGTTGTCTCCCTTAACCATTCGGATAAACAAATCTTTAATTATTTGGGGTTCTTCCCGCCAGGTAGAAACCGCGATATCTGTACCTACTTCACTTAAATAGCCGTACTGCGTTATTAATTGCTCAAACTGGTTTAAAATCTCTTGTCCTTTTGAAGTTTGTGCTAAGTCTTCAAAGCTTGCTATGTTTAGTTTTCGCGCTTCTGTGGCTAAACGTGCGATCGCATTTATTGCCGATACTTCGGGAGTAAGACTATTATCAATGTCTCGATCTTGAACTTTAAATACTGCAAACCGCAAAGCTGCACTTAAAGGCGACATAATACTGTAATAAGTCGCTTTTTTCAGCAATTCTAAAATTAAATCTACTTCTGCTAATAAAATTTGTGGAGATTCGGCGGTTAAATCTCTTTCTAATCGCGCTAAAGCTGGGGAAAAATGGATTCGATAATCGCGTTCAAAATCTTTTTTTAGCTTTAATTCGCGCCCCAAAAGCCTCATCAATCCCGGTACATTTTGCAATGTAGATAAAACAGGCGGTTTGCTAAACTTTGCTCCTCTAGTTAAAAACTCCAGGCTTTCTGGTGGTAAACCCATGCGCCGAAAAATCTCCCCTAACAAGGAAGCATTAAAATAAGCGCGGGAATAGTGCAATGTGGCGGTGGAATTAAAATCTAATCTCGATGCGCGACTTCCCAAAACTATAGTAAAAATCTCTCCCCAAACGCCACAAGTTAAAGGACGATTAATCGACCAAGTTAAGGGACGAATTAAACCCGGTATAACTTCTGAGGCTATTTTACGAGTCCAAATAGGTAACAAAGTTGTAATTGGGCGCGATTGTAATAACCATAGAGTTTCGCCGTCATAACTCCATTCAATATCTTGGGGAATAGAGCGATCGCAAGATTCCAAATGTCTCGCTAAAAATGCCACTTGCTTAATTAATTTCTGTGGTACATCCCCTATTCCTTCAACAGTTATATCTGCATCTTCCGGTAATACCCAGCTACTCCCCGTTGCCATAGTGGGCGCAATATAAACCCGATATTGTTCGGGGGTAAATTGCCCCGAAACTACTTTTGTCGCGTCTCCCGGTAACGCCTCTATTACAACCCAATCGCCTGTACGGGCTACTGGATCGCGGCTAAAAGCTACTCCCGAAAATACCCCTAAAACTTGTTTTTGAATTAAAACCGCCATTGAATCTTCGGCGATCGCGCGATGGCGGCGATAATCTATAGCTGCCTGATTATCATAGGAATCTATAACGCGAGAAATTGCCCGGCGTAACTGTGCTTGACTTGTAACGTTTAAAACTGTGTCGTATTGTCCGGCGGCGGAAGCGGTTTCGGAATCTTCCCCTACTGCTGAAGATCGAACTACCAATCTTTCGGCAGTAGAGGGATGCAAAAAGGCAACTATAGCCTCTAAATCATCTCCCGCCGGAAGCAACCACCCTTGAGGTACGGGATAGCCTAAACGTTTTAACTTGGATAAAGTAGCGGCTTTTTGACCAGCTTTTTGTACTTCTAACTCAGCGTCTAGAGAAACTATAGTTTTACTCCCTTGAAAAAATCTAAACGTGGCTTGAGACTCTGCTTGTCCAGCTTCGGGGGATAAATCCAAATCGTCAGGAAGCTTTTTATAAATCCAGCCGAGAATTACTGCTAACGAAATAGCTGCCACAATCCGCCCAGAATCATTGGCGTGTAACAACATAGTTAGTATGGGAAATAACACTAAAACCCCAAATCTTCCTATTTCTCTTTCCCGCAAAACGGTAAAACTAACTCCACCAATTAAAAACGATAGTGCAGCAATGCGCCAATCATGAACTAAATAACCCCAAACAACATTAGTCGCTCCTGCACCTTTGCCAATCCAGTACCTACCCATTACTAAAGCAATCAAGGCGATTATTTCCCAAGTGGGATTTGTGGGGAAAAAAGTACGGGCAACTAATACCGCAACAATGCCTTTCGTCGCCTCAGATATTACCGCGAGGATTCCGGCAATTTTACCACCGTGATAAAAAGCTGCGGAAACACTAATATTGCCCGTACCTAATTTTGTTAATTGTTGGCGAGAAACTGCGTAAGTAAACCAAGCAATTAACGGCAATCCGCCAAGTATAGGCAGAATAAAAAAAATAACTAACGCGCCCCAAACTTCGTTGAGCATTTTAAAACTTCTCTAACTGAAGTTATTTTAAACTGCCGTTTCCTTATCTATCTGCTGTACTTCTTCAAGCGATAGCTTAACTTGTACAGATTTTACCGAGTCTTCAATACTCGAAACCTTACTAGCACCGGGAATCGGTACAATACAAGGCGATTTTGCTCTTACCCAGGCTAAAACGATCGCATATACCGATACTTCTTTATTTTTTGCTAAAGATGCGATCGCTTTTATATCCCCCAATTTACTAGCTTTACGGCTACCACCCAAAGGACTCCAAGGCAAAAATGTTAGGTTTTGGCTTTCACAATACTCTAGCACTCCATCAAATTCGGGCTGTCGATGCCAAGGATTGTATTGATTTTGCACTGAAACTATATCCACTACCTCACGAGCGCGTTTAATTTGCTCTACTGAAAAATTAGAAACCCCCACAAACCGAATTAATCCCGCTTTTACTGCTTCCGCCGCAGGTTTTAGAGATTCTTCAATCGAATATTTAGGATCTGGGGCGTGATACTGCCAAACATCAATAGGTTTTTCTCCGCCTAAAGATTCAAAACTGGTACGAATTGTCTCTTTTAGGTGTTTAGGGTTGCCGTCGCGCGTCCAATCTCCATTAGGGCGCATTAATCCGCCTTTGGTGGCAATAGTAACGTTAGCGTTTCCTTGATATTCCTTTAATGCTTTAGCTATCAACCGCTCATTATGATGCTTATCTGACTCATCTTTACAATAGGAATCCGCCGTATCAATTAACGTTACGCCTAAGTCTAAAGCGCGATGAATCACCGCAATCGATTGGGCTTCTTCTGGTCTACTACTTAGAGACATGGGCATTCCTCCCAAGCCTATCGCGCTAATAATAATATCTGTAGAACCGAGTTGTTTTGTTTCCATGAAATGAAATTTTCCTTAGTTGCTTTTAACTTAATAATTTCTATTGTTTAATCAAAATTCGTCTATCTAATGGGTAATTTTGGTGTTTTTAATTCCTGGTAGGGGCGCAACGTATTGCGCCCCTACGGTATTTTGCAACCATTTTCAATCTAAGGTAAGTTTTTATTAAAAAACTCCCAATTTATCTAACTTAAATTTATTATTTCCCTTACTTAACTTTTGCTTTAAAATCACATTTGTAAATCTTATCTTTCTCGATCAAAACCTATCTTTTTTATATATTAAACCCTTGACTTGTTAATAGTAATGTCATATTATGTGAATGTATTGGTCTGACTAAAGCTTGTTAAAAGTAAATGGCTATACGCGCAAAGGAGAATTCTCCTTTGCGCGGCTACAAATAGGATTTTAAGTATTAATTAAAATTCAGCTAGAAGCACTGGTATAAAATCGCAAAGCATAGCCCCAAAAAGCACGAGAGATAAATAAAAGCGCGATCGCAAGTAATCCCGCACCAACGATCCAGCCTAGCTGTACGCGACCGAGCATTGCTTCGGCGGGAACAGTAGTTAGAAACGCTACGGGAACTACAAAAGTAAAGAAAAAGCGGTAAGCCGTAGGATAAGCAACCATTGGATATCGCCCCGCTTCTAGTAAGCCTCTAAGTACCTCTGTAACATTGTAGATTTTCACAAACCAAATGCTAGTAGCACCAAGCATAAACCACAAACTATAGAGACTTGCCAGCCCAAATATTAAAGGAATTGCGCTGAGTAAATAATCGCTAATTTGTATATTTAACTGATTTCCAGCATAAAAAACAAGCACTCCCCCAAAAACAATATCTGGGATTCCCCAAGGCGAAATAGTATGACCAGATAACCAAAATTGGCTACTAATAGGCTTTAAAAGTACAAAATCTAAAGTACCTTGCTGGACGAGCTTAACAATGCTGTTAAGATTAGGCGCTAAAAAAGTGCTAGAAAAGCCTTGGAGTAAGGTAAAAATGCCCAAAACAACTAAAGCTTCTGCCCAAGACCAACCTTGAAAAGTATAGCCAGTGCGGTAAAACAAAAATAAGCCAAACAAGCTACCAGCTAGATTTCCTAGGCTTGTAAGCGTTGCGAGAACAAAGTTTATGCGGTATTCTAACTCAGCAGAAACCGCCGCACCCCAAAGCAGTCGCAATACATCAAAGTATCGTTTCACTTTTAATATTCCTTAAAGCGTATCTAAATCAATGCCTAACTCTAGCAATTTTGCCGCTAAACGGTCAGCGCGTTGGGCTTGTTGAGTTGCTAGTGCGATCGCATTTGCTCTTTGCTCATCTAGTTCTACATAAGTAGCAAACTTTTGACCATCGGGGCGATAAATTTCTAATCCTGTAGGCTTTGGCTCAAACCTTATTCCCAACCTTGGACTTACAAAACCGCTAAGTTGCTCGATTTCTTGCAATTCATCTCCAGAGCGCAACCAAGCTGAAAAATCCTCCTTATCAGGATCGTAAATGTAGTATTCTTCAACTCCGTAGCGCTCGTAAAACTTAAGTTTTTTGAGCATTTCTCCGAATCGATTACCTGGAGAAAGGACTTCAAAAACTACTTGAGGAGGAATATTACCTTCTCGCCATTGTAAGTAAGATCCGCGATCGCCTTTTGGTCTACCAAAAACAACCATTGCATCCGGTGCAATCCGAGTTTTGTTGTCACCTTCTACCGGATACCACAACAAATCCCCAGCAACAAAAACCTCTGGATTGCCAGAAATTAGACTATCTAAACCGCCTTGAATAGTCACAATCCATCGAAACTGTTTAGTGTTATCCGACATTGGCTGCCCATCTCTTTCTGGGTAGATTATTTGATCTTGGGCAGCAATTTGAGTCGTCATAGCTTTAGCTTCCTCTAACGCTAAATCTGTTAGCTTGCTTTGAGTTTAGCTTTTATGGCGATGGAAGTGCGATCGCCCTTATTTGTTGTACCAAGCTTTTCGCCATTGCTGCATCTGCGTAATTTCTGCTTGCTGAGAAGTCAAAATATTTTGGTTTAACTGCTTAACTTCGGAGCGAGTGGACTTACTTATCGCATCTTTAGCCATAACTAAAGCACCTTCATGATGAGGAATCATCGCATTAAGAAAACGTAAATCAAATTTATCATCCGCCGCACCTAAGTCTTGTGACATCATCATGCTTTCATGTTGTTTTGCAGACATGGGCATTACCGATTTATTTGCCCCACCGTAGGCTACAGGCTGCTGACTAGCGGCGGGATACCAAGCTGTGCGCCACTGTTTCATTTGAGCAATTTCTTTCTTTTGCGCTGCGATAATATTATTAGCAAGCTGTTTAATTTCTGGGCGCTTAGACTTTTCTAAAGCTTCTGTTGCCATAATTACCGCTCCTTGGTGGTGCATCATCATCCCATCAATAAACCGCAGATCGTAATTTACATCTGCCGCGCCTAAATCCATCTCCATACTATGATTCATCATGCTATGGTCTGTATTGCTTACAGAATCAGCACTTGAATTTATAGGATTTTGAATCACGTTAGTACAGCCTGTAGCGGTAGATGCGATCGCTATAATGGCTAAAGCTACAAATTTCCGATTAATTACACCCATAAAAACCTCTGATTTTATACTTTATCAATAGCCTAAATTCTTAGTATTGCGTCTAAAAATGAAATCAGGATGAAATAGCTGTCAACCATGGGAAACAAATATTTATTCTGTCGTTGGTAGGACGCGATAGCGCCAGCGCGCTCGCAGAGCTTCACATTAGTAAACTTCTAAGGTTATTGGTGAAAGGCAATTAATTTCATTATCAACTCTCTAGTCGAGTAGAGAGTCAAGCGGGGTAAAGACCTATTTAACAAATCACCCCTGTATTTATTCCATTAGCAACAACAAAACTTCCCAAATAGTTGATACATGGGGACTAAAACCAGAGCAATTAAGGAGACAAAAAAATGACACATCATCTCGCTTTGTATCAAGTCAACCCAGAAATGAAGCAGTGCATCCAAAACTGTTTAGACTGTCACAGCATCTGTTTAAATACCGTCACTTATTGTTTGCAACAAGGCGGAATGCACTCCGAATTACCTCATATTCGCTTAATGTTAGATTGTGCCGAAATCTGTCAAACCAGCGCGAATTTTATGCTACGCGGTTCAGAAACTTGCATTCGTACTTGTGCTATTTGTGCGGAAATCTGCCTTAAATGCGCTGAAGATTGCGATCGCATGGGCGATGATGAGCAAATGAAAGCCTGCGCTCAAATGTGCCGCACCTGCGCCGAAACTTGCCGTCAAATGTCTATGTCAATGGCTGGCTAATTTATCACGACAAAAATTGGCAATTTTAACCCCCGGTTATAAATTAATTGGGGGAATTTTTCTAAGCAGTTGATTAAATTTGTAACTATCCCTTGACTCTCTACTCTACTAGAGAGTTCACAATAGAATTAATTAATTTAATTCAAACTATGGAAACCCTCACTCTCAAACTTAGAGGCATGAGTTGCGCTTCCTGTGCCAAAAGTATAGAAAAAGCAATAAATAATGTTCCTGGCGTAACTAACACCAACGTCAACTTTGGCATAGAACAAGCCACAATTACTTATAATCCCAAAAAAACAAACTTAGATAAAATTCAAGCGGCGGTAACTGAAGCTGGTTATTCATCTTCCCCCCAAGAAGATATAACAAGCAATGATGATACAACAGAAACCGCCGCCCGTTTAGCCGAATTAAAGCAATTGCAACGTAAAGTTATTGTAGGAGCGGTAATTAGTACAATTCTTGTAATTGGCTCTTTACCAGCAATGACAGGCTTACATATACCTTTGATTCCTGCTTGGTTCCATAACTCTTGGTTGCAATTAGTATTAACTGCTCCCGTGCAATTTTGGTGCGGTAAAGATTTTTATCTCAGCACTTGGAAAGCTTTAAAACGCCATGCTGCAACAATGGATACATTGATTGCTTTAGGTACAAGCACGGCTTATTTTTATTCAGTATTTGCAACAATTTTCCCTAGCTTTTTTACCACCCAAGGACTTACACCCGATGTTTATTACGAAACGGCGGCAATTGTAATTACTTTAATATTACTGGGTAAATTGTTAGAAAACCGTGCCAAAGGACAAACTTCTGTTGCTATCCGTAAGCTAATTGGCTTGAGTGCAAAAGATGCCAGAGTAATTCGCAACGGAAAAGAAATAGATGTGCCGATTCAATCAGTAGTTGTAGGCGATATAGTTTTAGTTCGTCCTGGTGAAAAAATCCCTGTAGATGGAGAAATTATTGCTGGAGATTCTACCGTTGATGAAGCAATGGTGACAGGGGAAAGTTTGCCTGTAAAAAAACAAATTGGCGATGAAGTAGTTGGAGCAACAATTAATAAAACAGGTAGTTTTAAATTCCGAGTAACCAGAGTAGGAAAAGATACATTTTTGGCGCAAATAGTTAAATTAGTCCAACAAGCCCAAGGCTCTAAAGCACCCATTCAAAAACTCGCAGACCAAGTTACAGGCTGGTTTGTACCCGTTGTAATTGCGATCGCGATCGCAACTTTTGTTATTTGGTTCAATAGTATGGGTAATCTAACATTGGCACTAATTACTACTGTAGGCGTATTGATTATTGCTTGCCCTTGTGCGTTGGGTCTAGCAACTCCTACATCTATCATGGTGGGGACAGGTAAAGGCGCAGAAAACGGCATTTTAATTAAAGGTGCGGATAGTTTAGAATTAGCCCACAAAATCCAAACCATTGTTTTAGATAAAACCGGAACACTAACTGAGGGAAAACCCACCGTTACAGACTTTATAACTACTAATGGTACAGCCAATCAAAATGAGCTAAAACTGTTGCGTTTAGCTGCAAGTGTCGAGAAAAACTCTGAACATCCCTTAGCGGAAGCTGTAGTTAAGTACGCCAAAGCTCAACAAGTAAGCTTAGTAGAAGTAGAGAAGTTTCAAGCGATTTCTGGAAGTGGTGTAGAAGGCAGAGTTGCCGATATATTTATCCAAATTGGGACAAGTCGCTGGCTAGAAGAATTAGGAATTGATACTAGCGCTTTGCAAAACCAGCAATCAAGTTTAGAAAAGTCGGGAAAAACGGCGGTATGGATTGCTGTAGATGGAGAAATGCAAGGTTTAATCGGGATTGCAGACGCACTCAAACCTTCCTCTATCGTGGCTGTAAGGGCGCTGAAAAGACTAAAACTAGATATAGTTATGCTGACTGGTGACAACCGTTATACCGCAGATGCGATCGCCCAGCAAGTAGGAATTACTAGAGTTTTCGCTGAAGTTCGCCCAGAACAAAAAGTTTCTACCGTGAAAAAATTACAAGCAGAAGGCAAAATTGTCGCTATGGTAGGGGATGGAATCAATGATGCACCCGCTTTAGCGCAAGCAGATGTCGGAATTGCGATCGGTACGGGAACAGATGTAGCGATTTCAGCTAGTGATATTACGCTAATTTCCGGCAATCTTCAAGGCATTGTCACAGCAATTGAACTAAGCCGCGCCACGATGCGAAACATCCGCCAAAATCTCTTTTTTGCCTTTATTTACAACGTTGCAGGGATTCCCATTGCGGCGGGGATTTTATTTCCCTTCTTTGGTTGGCTACTTAGTCCAATTATTGCCGGAGGAGCGATGGCTTTTAGTTCTGTTTCGGTTGTTACAAACGCTTTAAGATTACGAAATTTTCACCCCAAAGCAAGCGGAGAAATTTGAGAAATGTTAAACAAAAAATATCTTGTTGGTAGTCTTGTTAGCCTCGGCTTTTTAATTATCGCAGCTTCTAGCCCAGCTTTCGCCCAAATGCCTGAACAAACTACACAGTTTCGACGTATTGAACAACCTATAGGTTTAAAAATAGGTGTGACTTTAGGCGGTTTAGCCCTAATTGGTACTGAGTTGTGGTGGTTTACTTTTAGTAAAACTAAATCCCAACAAGCCGCCTTAAACCAAGGCATCCAAGAGTTAACAATTAATGTCAATGGTGGCTACTCGCCCGATCGCATTACTGTAAAATCAGGGCAACCAGTACGGCTTAATTTTTTCCGTACCGATCCAAGTAGTTGTTTAGAAAAAGTTTTATTACCAGACTTTCATATCGCCCAAGACTTAGCCTTAGATCGCGTTACTCCGGTAGAGTTTACACCACAAAAACCAGGACAATACTTGTTTACCTGCGGCATGAATATGTTTAGAGGTGTGGTAGAAGTCCGGTAAATAACTAATTTTTTTGAATTACTGGGCAAATTGTCCCCGCTTGCAAGGTGTTAAAGTTCTCCCAACCGGAAAGTATGCCGCCGAGTTCAGAACGCAAGGTTAGTAGTTCGTCAATTTGCTGGTCAATTTCGACAATTTTGTTTTTTAACTTTGCTTTCACATCATCGCAAGGCAGTTGTCCGCGATCGTAGACTTTGAGCAATTCACTAATTTCTTGTAGACTTAAACCCAAACTTTGACTGCGCTTAATAAACGCAAGTCTTGCTAAAACGCTCTCATCAAACTGCCTAAAACCGCCGCCCGTGCGATCGCCTGATTCAATTAATCCCAAGCTTTCGTAGTAGCGAATTGTCCTAATCGGGACATTGCTTAAAGCCGTCACCTGACCAATTAACAGTAATTTCGCATTTTGAGTCAACATAGATAATTCAACTCAATAGTTGTCTATTTTTAGTCTAACAGGTACGCCAAAACCCTAGCTAAATATGCCTAAAAGCTCCTATAGACTGTTATTCTGCAATAGGTGAGGCAGTATACATATTTGCCATATTTACGGGGAGCATAATTTTGGGCATAGAGTTACGCAGTTATGTATTTCTAGACAACTTACAGCCTCAACACGCGGCTTACTTGGGAACTATAGCACTAGGGTTTTTACCTTTACCGGGAGATACATCGCTGTGGATAGAAATTTCCCCAGGAATTGAAATCAATCGGATTACAGACATCGCCCTCAAATCTACTGGGGTGCGTCCTGGAGTGCAAATTGTCGAGAGATTATATGGACTATTAGAAGTTCATTCTAGCCGCCAAAGTGAGACACAGGAAGCCGGGAGAGCAATTTTAGAAGCCCTAGGAGTCCGAAAAGAAGAAGGACTTAAGCCGCGCGTAATTTCCAGTCAAATTATCCGCAATTTAGATCCTCACCATACTCAACTTATCAACCGCACCCGGCGGGGACAAATGATTTTAGCAGGGCAAACCCTTTATGTATTAGAAGTTCAACCCGCCGCTTATGCTGCTTTGGCAGCAAATGAAGCCGAGAAAGCAGCGTTAATTAACATTCTTGATGTTCTTGCCGTTGGTAGCTTTGGCAGACTTTATTTAGGTGGGCAAGAACAGGATATATTAGCAGGTTCTAGGGCGGCGCTGGCAGCAATTGAGAACGTAAACGGGCGAGAACAGCCTTATGCTGGCGCGGAGTAAAAAATATGGCAAATTTAGACCATCTTGCCTTATTAAAGTCGGGTGCAGTGAGATGGACAAAGTGGAGAGAAGATAGTCCGGAAATATCACCAGACTTGAGTTATGCCGATTTGACAGGAATCAATTTGAGAGGTAGAAACCTAAGTAATGTTAATTTAGCAAATAGCAATCTTAGCAACGCAATTTTGATTGCAGCTAACTGTGAGACTGCTAATTTTACTCTTGCCAATCTTTCCCATTCTCTTTTAATGAAAGCTAATTTAAGTAATGCTAACCTCAGTATTGCTAACCTTCAAGATGCAAATTTAAAAGGGGCTTTTTTAGGGGCGGCTAATTTAATTGGGGCGGACTTGCAAGGCGCTAATTTAAGCAATGCCGATCTTGAGAACGTTAATTTAATTGGTGCAAACTTACAAAACGCAAATCTTAAAAGCGCTAATTTAAGTGAAGCAAAACTGATTCGTGCTAACTTAAACGAGGCTAATTTAACTGAAGCTCATCTAAATTACGCCGATTTGAGTCATGCTAACCTTGGGAGCGCTTCATTAGTTGGCGCGATATTGTACAAAGCCGAACTCCGTCAAGCTAATTTGAACGATGCTTATTTACACAAGGCTTATTTATTTGATGCAAACTTGAGCCAAGCTAGACTAATAAATGCTGACTTGCGTTGGGCTAATCTTCGAGGTGCAAATCTTCGAGGTGCTAACCTTACCGGGGCAAATTTTCGAGGTGCTATCCAAAATATAATTAGTGAGGAAATATGACAATTGCGATCGCACTCAATTCTGAAATTATCAACTCTTTGGATCTTGCGCCCGTACAAACAGTAATTGATAACTTGCTGACAACAGGAGTCATCGCCGCCTATGAACAGCAACTAAGCTTTACTATAGACTATCCACAAGAACCTGAAGATCCGCGCGAATTGCCAGAAATTCCCGAAATCCGGCTATGGTTTATTCGTTTAGATTCCCGTTATCCTTGGCTACCATTTTTGCTTGACTGGAAAGCCGGAGAACTAGCACGTTATACAGCGATGCTTGTACCCCATCAATTTAGCGCTTCTGAAGGATTGCAATTTAACCCTGAAGCTTTAGAAATATTTTTAATGCACAAACTTTTTGTTTTGGGCGACTGGCTACCCCAATATAGTATCAATAGTCCATCTCGGCTAAAGTCAATGGCGCAAATGCTAGGTTATGACTTGGAAGACGAACTATTTGCCATGTTTTAGTAAGTATTGCATTGTCACTAACATCTCGCTTGTTATCAAATTAATAATAGTTTCATTTTCTAATTGAGCTTTTCCGTATCTTGAGATGAAGAGTATTTGTGTATACACTCAACCACGATTACAGCGTTGCTAAAGTATGAAATATAAATTCCTGATGACTGACAACAAGGTTCTTCAGTAATTGTTATGCCAAACTAATAAATTAAGTCCAGTTCAGCAAACATCTAATCCTGAAGTTATCAAAATTTCTGAATTCATATCCACAGCGTTTAATAAGTTTAAGTTTGTTATTAATTCCTTCTACAGTACCGCTTGTTGTTCCATTATCAAAGTAAGCGATTATTTCATCAAACCAGCCAATAAAAGTATTGTGGCTGCGAAGAAAGTATTTTTTAGCTCTAGATAACCACATTCCTATTTTAAAAACTCCTGTATACCAATCATCAGTTTTATTAAATATTTTTCTGATTTTTTCTTTTAATTCGTGCATTTCTTTCAAGCTCGGAGATACTTCTTTAACTTCTATGAGCTTTAACAACTGTGAATCTGTGAGATTATCTTCGTTCTTAAGCAAAGAATATTTGCTATTTTTTAAGCCGGATAAAATAATTTCATACTTAGCTTTCTCTTCTGCTGCTTTAGTCTTATTAATTAATTCTTCAACATTTCTTCTTTCTCTTTTTCTTTGCGTATCTAGTTCTTTATTGATTTGCGTCATAACATGGAATCTATCTGCAACTACTTGAGCATCTGGCATTAATTCTACCACTAGCTTTTTATATCCAAGCCATAAATCAATACTTACTTCTTCTACTTGCTCTAAAAGTTTAATTCCCCATCCAATCAGGGTTTCCTTGATTATTTCTTGTGTTCTTCCCTTGAGAATAGCCAGGAGTTTAGATGTATCTAAATCTACTAGCACTGCACAGTAATGACCTTTAACTTTAACTAGAGCAATTTTGTCAATTCCAAGTCTTTTTAAGTTGGATGGTTTTGAATCACATAGTTCTGATGGGAGCATCCCAGTTTTAATTTAGCGAGCAAAGATTAATCTATTAAGATAGGCACAGCGATGAGCTAAGACTTGAGAAACGTTATGAGCTTTCCATTGTGCGCCAGAAATTTTGGTTCGACGATCAATCTGTTTAACAGTAGACTCAATAGCACCAGAACCAATGGAACAAATTTGTTCAGCTTGATAATATTGGTAATTGACAATCCGGTGTCGATGTTTCTCAAGATAACCACAGAAATTAAGAGCTTGTTTGAGATTACAGTCGGCAAACAGTGCGATAGCATCATCAACTTTTCCTTGCCACAGTAAAGTTTTTACTTGATGGAGCCGTTGATTTGAAACACCAACTTTGTGTAGATTTTCCATCAGATGAAACCAATCAAGTACCTCGCGGCGCTGGTGTTCGGGTGCAAAATCACGGACAATATTCCAAATACCGTCATGACCATCGCCAATGCAAGTGACGATGGGAGCCAGTGCTTGGCTTTTGAGCCAATTAATCATCAGGCTATTTTCTTGAAATGAGGCAGCAATCGCCGATTTTTGATGTAAGCAGGTAGCTCTATAACCCTTCCAATCACAAGCTTGTCCTTGTGGTGTACGAAGGCGGATATTGCCCCCATCTACACTCAATTCTTCAACAGTTGATTCTACTTATGGCAATTCAAATTTTTGACGATGCACCAGTCTTTGCTGTACGCTTTTTGATACTTTTATTCCAGTTAAATATTCAATATCTTCTGCCGCACGTTGATAGGACACTGACGCACTGATTGCCCAACAACAAGCTGATAAATAGGAACTCAATTGGTCAAAGGCGGTACTGTGTCGTACAGGAATAAGTGAAGTTTTAAAGCAAAGATTTCAGAGGTAGAGTAAAGCCCGGTACAACATCTTCACCACTCAAAACGGCTGTAGCTGGGTATTGTGTAATAGATAACTCACTACGATAAACAAAGGCTTGCTGATTTTGAGGATCTATTAACCAACCAAGTTTGACACCATTAGCAATGTATTCTTGCATTTTGGCTTGAAGCTGAGATAAGCTATCGGTTTTGGAACGAATTTCAATAGCTAAATCGGGAGCTAAGTCTAAAAATCGATCTTCTCTTTGATGCCAATCTTGAGGTAAACGATCTTTAGCAACAAAAGCAGCATCAGGCGATCGCACTGCACTATTTGCTAATCTAAAACCGCCACTAGAACTAAAAACGTCGCCTAAATTGTGACTTTCTACCCAAGCTATCAGATAGCCTATTGCTTTAGCTTCTCTGTTACTAGAAATTCCACCAGTTGGGGGCATAGTTACAAGTGTACCATCGGCATTACGCTCAAATTGTAGTTCTGGATTTGCAGAGCTTATCCGCATCAGTTCGTCATCGGTAATAACAGATACTGGCTGTAATTTTACTTGTGCAGTGTTCACGGGCAATGCTGTAGTGAAGACATCTTTAATTGTATATCTGTCTGCTATGTTGGGTTTAATTGCGCGATCGCAACAAATTCAGGATATTTTCTCATGGCAAATGTGCGACTAGAAGGAATTAAACGCAGATTTAACAACGTTACAGCGATTGAAGATATTACATTTACTGTTCCTGATGGGCAATTTTGGGTATTAGTTGGGCCATCGGGTTGCGGGAAGTCTACAGTATTAAGAACGATCGCGGGTTTAGAATCGGCGACAGAGGGAAACTTATATATTGGCGATACTTTAGTTAATAATATTCCTGCCAGAGCGCGAGATGTAGCAATGGTTTTTCAAAACTATGCACTGTATCCGCACATGACGGTAGCCGAAAATATTGGCTTTGGTTTGCAAATGCGAAAAGCCGATCCTAAAACCATTCGAGAAAGAGTATCTGTAGTAGCAAAAAGTCTGGCTTTAGAACACTTGCTAGAACGCAAACCTAAACAGCTTTCGGGGGGACAACAACAAAGAGTAGCATTAGGGAGAGCGATCGCCCGTCAACCCCAAGTATTTTTATTAGATGAACCCTTATCTAACTTAGATGCACAGTTAAGAGACGATACAAGGGTTGAACTCAAGCAATTGCACCAACAGTTAGGGATTACAACTATTTATGTGACTCACGATCAAACCGAAGCCATGACATTGGGCGATCGCATTGTGGTACTAAATAACGGTAAAATTCAGCAAATTGGCGCACCGCAAAGCATTTATGCTAAACCTGCTAATCGCATGGTGGCGACGTTTTTAGGCAATCCACCCATGAATATTATTCCCGCAATCTATACAAATAATAGTTTTAAAGTTGGGAATCAATTTTTAGTTTGTCCTGCAAGTGTTAGAGAGAAATTACACCCTGTTGAGGGACAGAGTTTTGATTTGGGGATTCGTCCAGAAAATATATATATCGATAAAACACCTCTAACAAATACAACCTCTTTACAAGTTGAAGTTAAAGTAATTGAACCTTTGGGGAGAGAAACCTTAATTCGCGGGGAAATAGCAGGAGTACAGATAAACGTTCAAGGGGGTAAAGATGTGGCTTCGCATCCGGGAGAAGTTTTAGCTTTAGCCTTAGATTTAGACCAATTATTTATATTTGAGCCAACAACGGGTAATACTTTATACCCCTAAAAAAGCTGGTGGATAAACAACTTTTCCCTTTTGATCTCGATAATTATTTAGAGTTTTAACCATAAAAAAATCTTCCGGTACGGGAAAAGGAGACTCGATCTGATAGCAAACAGAAGGTTTAAAGCCAAAACGGTTGTAAAACTGAGGATTTCCCAAAGCGATCGCACTAGATTCCCCCATTGTATCGGCTCTTATTAATCCTGCTCGTACCAAAGCGCTACCGATACCTTGTTTTTGAAACTGTGACTTCACAGCTAGAGGTGCTAAACCCAAAACTTTACAAGTCACATCATCTACTAAATCTATATAGCTAAATAAAATGTGACCGACAATAACGCCGTCAACTTCAGCCACTAGGGAAAGATTGGGGATATAGCGAGTACTCTTGCGAATTTCCTGTACTAGCCTTGCTTCATTATCTTGCCCAAAGGCCTGCAAAATTACGTCAGAAATCTCTTGATAATCTGCTAGTTGTTCGGCGCGAATGAGCATCTTATAGAGACTCCTTGCATTAATTGTAAACGTGTAGGGGCGCAATGCATTGCGCCCCTACAACAACAAAATGTTTATAAATTATATGCGATCGCTCTAAGCCAATTGTTTTTCATGTAATTGTGCGTGTAACTGATTGGGAACAAAAGCACCGTGTTCGGTAATAATGGCGGTAATTAAGTCCGCAGGAGTAACATCAAAAGCAGGATTGTAGAAGTCTGCGCCATCAGGAGTAATAATTGTTTCGCCGATTTGATAAATTTCTACTGGATCTCTTTCTTCAATAGGAATTTCGCTACCTGTAGCCAATTGAAAATCAATGGTAGAAAGCGGTGCAGCTACAAAAAAGGGTACGTTGTGAGCTTTGGCAATTAAAGCCAGACTGTAAGTACCGATTTTATTTGCGGTGTCTCCATTTGCTGCAATCCGGTCTGCGCCTACAACTACCGCATCAATCATTTTACGCTGCATACAGTGCGCTGCCATGCCATCAGTGATTACAGTTACGGGTATACCCTCAGTTACGCACTCCCAAGCGGTGAGTTTTGCACCCTGGAGGCGGGGACGGGTTTCGTCGGCGTAGAGTCTGGTCAAACGTCCTTCCCGCCAAGCGGAACGCACTACACCTAGGGCTGTACCGTAGCCAGCCGTTGCTAAAGCTCCAGCATTACAGTGAGTCAGCAAGTTTAGTTTATCAGGATTGGTGGGTAAAGCTGCTAAACCATAGTCGCCGATCGCATGACAAGTCTGCAAATCTTCAGAATTTATGCTCTGCGCGGTTTTGAGGAGAATTTCTTTAATTTGGTCAACATTACCAATGCTTTCGTAGGCGGTGCGTAGCATTCGCGCGATCGCCCAAAATAAGTTTACCGCCGTTGGACGAGTAGAACGCAATAATTTTGCTACTTCTTCTAAGTGGGTAAAAAAGCGCTCTCTATTTTGGGTATCAATTTCCCTTGCGCCCAAATACATCCCATAAGCCGCCGCTACCCCAATTGCTGGCGCACCGCGCACAATCATAGTTTTAATTGCTTGCGCCATATCATCGCAGCGATGAATTTCTACTAGAGAGTATTCGTTAGGTAAACGAGTTTGATCGATTAGCCATACCGCGTTTTCAGACCAAATAACCGGATAAACTTGTGTATTTTGAGGCATCATAAATTTATTTGTAATGTGCTTAGTGGCATGAACGCTCATACAGGGCAACAACAATTGACTATTTTGTTCTTTAAGATTACCTCCAGTACGTCACTTTTGCGATGTCAATATCGTTCTGGATAAAGTCTATTGAGCTACAAAATTAAACTTTACCAAAACGGCGATCGCGTCCTTGATAATTAGCTAAAGCTTTGTGAAACTCTGTTCGGTTAAAATCGGGCCACAATGTATCAGTGACATAGATTTCTGAATACGCCATTTGCCAAAGTAAAAAATTACTAATCCGCATTTCACCACTGGTACGAATGACTAAATCTGGGTCGCTTCTTCCCGCCGTGTAGAGGTGACTTGAAAACAATGCCTCATCTATATCTTGGGGGGCAATTTTACCTTGTTGGACTAAATGGGCGATCGCTTTTGTGGCATCAATAATTTCTTGTCTACCGCCGTAATTAGTCGCCACCGTAAATTGAATATCTTGATTGTGCTGAGTTTCGCTCATCGAACGTTCAATTTCCGCTTGCAGGGAGTGCGGCAAACCGTCTAATTTGCCCACAAAGTGGATTTGAACGTTTTCCTGCATCATCCCCCGCAGTTCTTGACGCAGCACCCTTTGAAACAAGGTCATTAAAAAATCGACTTCCTCTAACGGTCTACTCCAATTTTCCGTTGAAAAAGCATAAGCCGTCAGTGCTTTGATGCCCCAATCTTTACAACAACGCAATAAGTCTTTGAGAGTATCTACGCCCTTTTTATGCCCCATAATGCGCGGTAAACCTTGATTTTTAGCCCATCTACCATTTCCATCCATAATTACCGCTACGTGCTTGGGCAAACGTTCTAGCGTTAGGTCTGGGGGCAATTGTTGCAGTACACTTGGGGGTTTCATTTTTTCTTTCGAGACGATGATAGTAGACCGAGTAAACGTGAAATTAGAAGTTGCCCTCTAGTTTTGATTTGATGCCCCAAACTTCGTAGACTAGGAGCTACAGCTTCTCGTTCCACTACGGGCGAAAATCTCGCCTCCAACAGTTCTTTTAGTTTACTGCTGGTCAGGGGTCTATTTAGTATTCCCCGTTCTGCTAAAGATATTGAACCTGTTTCCTCTGATACTACGACACAAATACAATTTTCTACTCGCTCAGTAATGCCCATCGCCGCCCGGTGACGAGTTCCTAGCTGACGGGAGGCGGTACGTTCGCTAAGGGGCAATATTACCCCCGATGCCATAATTCTTGAACCGCGAATTAAGGTTGCACCGTCGTGTAATAAAGTTTTTGGCTGGAAAATTGTTTGCAAAAGCTCCTTAGAAATTTCGGCGTTTAGCTTTACTCCGGGGACAGAAAAATAGCGATCGTCTAGGGGGCTATCGGTTTCTAAAATCAGTAAAGCGCCGATGCGATTTTGGGATAGTTCTTTAACCGCATCAACAATTTCATCAACTACACTATCGGGTTTAGAAGTGGTGCTAGTCGCTGGTTGCAACAACTGTTTAAATTCTCCCCGTCCTAATTGTTCCAAAAATCGCCGAAACTCTAACTGAAACACTACCGCCATTGCTACCGCCGAACCTACTACCAATTTTTCTAAGACAAAATTTAATAGTTGCAGGCGCAAATAAGCGCTCAGAGCGGAGGCGAGAATTAAAATAATAAATCCCCGTACCATCCACAAAGTTCGACGTTCGCCGACAATTACCAGCACCATATAGGTGAGCGCTAACACCAAGCCCAAATCGAGAGTTTGAAGCAACAAAGGCTGCACCCAGCCTAAGTTTGTCAGCCATTGCTTCCACAAATCTCTCATTAGTTGCAACTTTACCTTTGTTGTAAAAATCCGTTGGTGTTCCAGGGAGTATTTTTACTAATCCCTCTACTTATTATTGACTGCTCAGTCGTTCTGGTAGTCGGTCAAAACGAATTAAATCTTGATAAGTTTCGCGCTGCAAAATTAGATTTGCTTCGCCATTACTAACCAATACTGCCGCCGGACGAGGCAAGCGGTTGTAGTTAGATGCCATGCTGTAATTGTAAGCACCTGTTGCCATGACCGCGAGAATATCTCCAGGATTGGTAGGAGGTAAAGTTGCGTTTTTAATTAAAATATCACCAGATTCGCAGTGTTTTCCAGCTACCGTAACCGTCTGAGTTAGCGGTGCAGACATTTTGTTAGCGATCGCAGCGCGATAAACGGATTGATAAGTAATAGGGCGAGGATTATCAGACATACCTCCATCTACAGCGATATAAGTGCGGATTTCGGGAATTACTTTCGATGAGCCGATAGTATAAGCTGTAATGCAAGCAGAACCAACCAGACTACGCCCTGGTTCGCATAATAATTTAGGTAAAGGTAAGTTTTCGGTTGTGCAGGCATTTTTTACGGCGTGACAAATAGTTTGTACCCATTCGTCAATACTAGGGGGATCGTCAGATTCGGTGTAACGTATACCTAAACCGCCGCCAACGTTTAATTCACTAATTTTTAGTCCATACTCCGCCGCTTTTTTAATCCACTGCACCATCACCCCGCCTAAATCTTGGTGTGGTTGACGTTCAAAAATTTGCGAACCGATATGAGCGTGGAGTCCGATACAATTTAAGCATTCTTGCTGACTGACAAAAGCAAATACTTCATCTAATTGATTGGGATCGAAACCAAATTTGCTGTCTAAGTGTCCTGTGCGGATGTATTCGTGAGTATGGCACTCAATACCGGGAGTTAGCCGCAGCATAATCCGGGTAGAATCGCCTATTGCTACTAAATTGTGCAATTCTTGCCAATTATCTACGACGATCGCACAACCTGATGAGATCGCTTCCTTTAATTCTTGCACCGATTTATTATTGCCATGCAAGTAAAGTTTATCAGGGGTAACTCCGGCTTTTAATGCGGTATAGAGTTCGCCCCCCGATACTATATCAATGCCCAAACCTTCGGAAAATGCGATCGCGCATACCGCCAAACAACTCCAAGCTTTAGAAGCGTAAAGTACCTGTGATTCCCCCGGATAATAACGCTGCATAGCTTCTCGATACTGACGGCAAGCAGTGCGGAGAGTTTCTTCGTCTAAAATATATAGTGGTGAACCAAATTGTTTTACGAGGCTAGGAACATCGCAACCGCCGATTTCTAGAGCATCATGCTCGTTAACTTTGGCGGTAATGGGTAATAATTCTTGGTTAGGGGAAGTTACTAGAGTATTATTTGCATTGGGTAAATAACCAGTGCCAGAATTTTCGCTTTCTACCGGGTGAAACGTAGATACCATAATTTCAGAAGTCAGTTGTTAATTTCTAGTGTACTAAGCGCTCGTACCAATAACTCGTGTGAATTTATTAGAACTTAAACCAATTACAACTCAAATGCTTAAAGCCGTAGTAGAACTAGACGGGCTATGCTTTGGCGGTTTGTGGACATTTGAAGGCTACGAGCGAGAGATAGACAGCACCAACGCCGATTTGCTGGGTTTATCCCTTCCTGGTAATCCGCCTTTATTAGTAGGAATGGGCTGTTTGTGGTCAATTGTCGATGAAGCTCATATTACAATTTTGGCAGTGCATCCCCGCTACCAAAGTCAAGGTTTCGGGCAATTTATCTTATTAGCATTACTTACTTCTGCTCAGAGACGAGGATTAGAAAGAGCTAGTTTAGAAGTACGTACTTCTAATAAATGTGCGATCGCACTCTATCAAAAATTTGGGTTTAAAACGGCAGGAATTAGGAAGCGATACTACTCAGACACCGGGGAAGATGCCTTAATTTTGTGGCGCGGTGGCTTACAAGACGCGGAATTTATTCAGAATTTAACTTCTTGGCGGCAAAACGTGCGATCGCGCATTGTTACAACTACAGGCTACCAATTAAAAGTGCATTAGCGGAAAAATTGGGGTGTGGCTTTGCCTCCCCCAATGTTTTCCAAGAGAGTGGCAGCTTGTTAAGAAATAGGCGATTCCAACAAGTGACTCGATTAAGGAATAGGTGATAGAAAAACTTTATTATCGTGGCATGGCAGAGCAGAATGGTAAACCCAAAATAGGTCGTAGCGCCAGACTGTTAGGAGTTAGACCTAATATCGATATAAATATTGAGCAAATACCAATAGGTTATGTGGATGAGCAAGGATATTTGTTGCCATTCCAGCGCAAATTTAGTGACGAGCTTATAATTGTTGCAATTAGAGACACAAAAGGAATGTCTGTTTCTCTGTCAATCGAAGGTTTACCCACCTTTCGCAAACCTATTAGATTTGGCGGAACTGGTAAAGACGCTTTATGGCGAATTAACAACAGCATTATCGCTGGAGATTTACAAGCCGTCCAAGATAGCCCGACCCACGTTAGCATCTTGCCAAGAGTTACAATGTCTCTAGAAAAGTACGAATTGGCATTAGCAAGTACCCAAAAATATTGGGAAAGAATTGATTAGTAAAATCCAAAAAATAGGGGGCTATAAAAATGGCTTGGATATTTAGTTTGTCCGCAGAATGTGGTGCTGAGGAAAGCAGCGCCCATAAATTTGCTCGACACTTTGAGGGAATATCATGGTTACTCTCAAATAATCATCACTGCCAATGTCACACAGACATTTTCCAAGATATAGAGAAAAACTGGTGGTGTCGGGTTTCGCCAAGCAATCTTAGTGAAGTAGGAATAGATAGCCCTGGAAGTGCTTATTTGATGACAGAGCTAGGTATTTTACTCTATCAGTCTCTAAGGTTTGCACCCCAATTTCGTTATGCTTTAGTTGGTGTTGAAGTCGATGAATTTAGAACTTATAGCGAGCTTATTGAAGAATTACATAGTTTATCTATTCCAGGATTAGTTTTGGCAAAAAGCCTTAAGCAAGAACTGGAAATACCGCCAATGTTTCGAGCCTTTAGCTCTAATTATGTGTGGCAGCCCTACGAGGGAGAAATCTACAATCCGCTAATGGCATCGCCAAACTTAAAAAGTAAACTTGATGAATTGTTAGCTGCAAGTTGAGTTAAAACTCTTAAGAGCGACAATTACAAAATAAATGCGATCGCCCTCTATCAAAAATTTGGGTTTAAAACGGCAGGAATCAGAAAAAAATACTACTCAGATACCGGGGAAGATGCCTTAATTTTGTGGCGTGGCGGCTTGCAAGAAGCTGAGTTTATTGAGAAATTAAAGATGTGGCGGCAAAACGTGCGATCGCGCATTGTTATAAATACAGGCTACCAGTTACAAGTGCATTAGTTGCAGCTTGCGATCGTATTTATATATTCAAATAATGCTGGAAAATTTTAATATAATAATATAGTTAGAGTACTGGATTTTCGTTATAAAATAGTTTCTTATACTTAAATTCTGGTAAACCTCAGATAATAAGATTCATATTGTTTTGATCTAATTTTTGCTATTTACTTCTCTTAATCCACCAAGTGAAATAATGAACTTTTCCCGTTTGGCGTACATCAAAAATATTAATGACGATACAGATTGGGCGTATAAAGAATATCCAGTTTGTTCTTACTTCCCTCTAAATTTTAAGAGAGGCGATGGCATAAAGGCTCATGTCTCAAACTTGCCGAAAGGATCTCTGATTATTCTTTCTCAAAAACCTCCGAGCCAAAGTAAGCGATATCTTACTCATGTTGTCGAACCCTGCAATGAACATCATGAAGATAAACCCCAGTGGGATTTGGGGTCGTGGGGCATAGTTCGCTGGGTAAAAGTTTGTTGGGTTGCAGATTTTAGTAATATTGATACAATGCCTGCCGACCAAGATGTTATGCAAGCTGAATGGGGCTGGTTTGATACAAAAGCAAAGTTATTAACGAGTCCCAATTTGATGAACAAGTGGGATAATATTGATAACTTGAGAGCGCATTTACAAAAGATATTTGTCTGAGCCGACGCACTCTAACAACCGCAATGCACCGGAACTTTGAAATATACTGGTTTCTGTCAAGAGTTATCTGTGTTCGGTGATTACGAATATTATTTTAACTTGATTTAATCGAGTGGAGTTTGTAAGCGATCGCACTTTAAACTATTAACTTAAATTTCAGACTCCCATCAATCGCTTTACTTGGATTCGTTGTCAAATAGCCCCGCAGCGATCGCTTGATGCTAGCGTTCAATTGTCCATTTGTAGGTAGTAATGGTCATAGAAATATTAGCCTAAAAACGCCTAGATGTCTGTAATTATGGCTTATTCGTGATTTTTGTTGCTCTAAAGTGCGATCGCACTCTATCAAAAATTTGGCTTTAAAACGGCGGGAATTAGAAAGCGATACTACTCAGACACCAGGGAAGATGCCTTAATTTTGTGGCGTGGAGGCGTGCAAGAAGTTGAATTTATCCAGGAATTGAGAACTTGGCGGCAAAACGTGCGATCGCGCATTGTCACCACTACAGGCTACCAATTAAAAGTTCATTAATTCTAGCAATCCCTTGTTTAGGAATAATCTACAGTATACCGATAGGAATATTGTAGATTATTTTTGTATGCAGCCTTGATTTATTGATTTAATCTATGCCATACTCCTTAATTAAGTTAACTACGGCAAGTCGAGCGGTTTACCGTAGATTAAAAAAATAATGCCGTCTCCATTGTTTATTAGCTTTGGAATTGCCTTCTTTTTGAGGAATCCTAATTTGTTAAGTAGATACCACTGGTTATTAGATAGCTTGAGCCACTACAAGTATTGGTTTAAGCAGCAATGCGCCAAAACCGTTGAGGGAAGACAAGTTCAAACCGCGCCTTGCTTGCGTAATCCTAAGTTTTTGCTATTTACTACAAGTCTATGTTTGAGTTTAGTAGTATCTGCGTGTACGCCTACGGATTCACAATCATTGCAAAGCGATCGCCCAGTTACCAATACCAGTTCTAATCAAAGTGCTGAAAACAAAACAATTCGGATTGGCTATCAAAAGTACGGTACGCTCAACATTCTCAAAGCTCAAGGAAGTTTAGAGCAACGATTGAAACCGCAAGGAATTGCCGTGCAATGGGTGCAATTTCCCGCCGGGCCACAATTGTTAGAAGCCTTGAACGCCGGAAGTATTGACTACGGGCATACAGGAGAAGCGCCACCAATTTTTGCTCAAGCGGCAGGCGCACCTTTGGTATATATTGCTCACGAGCCGCCCAACCCCAAGGGAGAAGCAATTTTAGTTGCTAAAGATTCCCCAATTCAAAACGTAGCTAGTTTGAAGGGCAAAAAAGTTGCTTTAAATAAAGCTTCAAATGTGCATTTCTTTTTAGTTCAGGCACTAGCAGCAGCCGGGTTGAAGTATAGCGATATTAAACCAGTGTTTCTGCCACCAGCCGAGGCACGGGCGGCTTTTGAGCAGGGAAGCGTTGATGCTTGGGCAATTTGGGATCCGTTTTTTACCGCCGCCCAACGGGCGACAGGAGCGCGAGTATTGACCAATGCCGAGAATTTGGCAGCAAATCGGGAGTTTTATTTAGCGGCTAAACCTTTTGCAGACAAGCATGGAAGTCGCATCAAAGTAATTTTAGAAGAAACCCAAAAAGTAGACGATTGGGCGAAAGCTAATCCCACCGAAGTAGCAAAGTTGTTGTCGCCGCAGTTGGGAATTGATGTACCGACTTTAATCGAAGTATCTCAGCGTCGCCCTTATGGAGTCCAACCAATGCAGCCGGAAGTTGTGGCTTATCAGCAACAAGTAGCAGATACATTTTTTAAATTAGGGCTGCTACCCAAAAAATTAGAAGTAAAACAAGTGGCGCAACAGTAGATTTTAAGGAAGACGATAAATGCAACTACTTTGGTTTATTCCCACTCATGGCGATGGTCGTTATCTTGGCACAGCAAGCGGGGGACGGGCAACGAATTTCCCTTATCTGCGGCAGATTGCCCAAGCGGTAGACGATCTTGGCTATACGGGGGCTTTGTTACCTACGGGGCGTTCTTGCGAAGATGCTTGGGTGGTAGCTTCAACCCTTGCTGCGGTGACGCAAAAAATGAAGTTTTTAGTAGCGATTCGTCCTGGTTTAATGTCGCCAGGAGTAGCGGCGCGAATGGCAGCAACTTTCGATCGCTTATCTAACGGCCGCTTGTTAATAAACGTTGTTACAGGGGGCGATCCGGTGGAATTGGCAGGAGATGGCGTACATCTAAGTCATGCAAGCCGCTACGAGTTGACAGAGGAATTTTTAACCGTATGGAGAGCGATCGCCTCTGGGGAAGAAACTAATTTTAAAGGTGAATATTTCGATATTCAAGGCGGTAAACTGATGTTTCCATCGGTGCAAACACCTTATCCGCCGTTGTGGTTTGGGGGATCTAGTGCGATCGCTCAAAAAATTGCCGCCAAGCACGTTGATGTTTACCTTACTTGGGGCGAACCACCGCAGCAAGTAGCAGAAAAAATCGCCACTCTACGCAGATTAGCCGCCGCCGAAGGACGTACTTTAAAGTTTGGCATTCGCTTACACGTTATTGTCCGCGAGACGCAAAGCGAAGCTTGGGAAGCTGCCGAAAAGCTGATTAGTTATGTAGATGAAGAAGCAATTTCTGCGGCTCAAAAAGTCTACGCTCGGTTGGATTCTGAAGGACAAAAGCGGATGACGCAGTTGCATAATGGCAGCCGAGAAGCCTTAGAAATTAGTCCTAATCTTTGGGCGGGAGTTGGTTTAGTACGTGGCGGTGCGGGAACAGCGTTAGTTGGAGATCCTGAAACTGTGGCGGCGCGGATGTTGGAATACGCAGACTTAGGAATTGATACTTTTATTCTTTCTGGCTATCCCCACTTAGAAGAAGCTTATCGCGTCGCCGAGCTATTGTTTCCACATTTGCCTTTACAAAGTCTGCCAGTAATAAATCAGCAAGTAATGCTCAGTCCTTTTGGTGAGATTGTCGCCAATCAAAGTTTCCCCAAATCAAAAACGCCTCAATTAACAGTGGATTAAGTGTTATGCAAAAAAAATGGCTCAAGCAAGCTATACCTTGGATAGTACCAATATTGCTAGTTATGCTTTGGCAGTTACTATCCCAGTTTGGTTGGCTGCAAGCGCGAGTTTTACCAGCACCAACGGCAGTAATTCAAGCGGCGATCGCTCTAGCAAGTTCTGGCGAACTACTGCGTCATATTATTACAAGTTCCACCCGCGCTATTGTCGGTTTGCTAATTGGCGGTGGAATTGGGTTTATTTTAGGATTGCTCAATGGCGTTTTCCCTGTAGCAGAGAAGCTATTAGATAGCTCAATGCAAATGCTGCGAAATATTCCACATTTAGCGATGATTCCTTTAATAATTGTTTGGTTTGGGATTGGGGAAGAAGCCAAAATTTTCTTAGTGGCGATCGGGGTAATGTTTCCCATCTATTTGAATACCTATCATGGCATCCATACCGTTGATAAAGGATTGCTAGAAATGGGCAAAGTCTACGGACTCAAGCCTTGGGAACAATTCTGGCAAATTATTTTACCTGGAGCTATGCCTTCAATTTTAATTGGCTTGCGTTACGCCCTAGGGATTATGTGGCTGACTTTAATTGTCGCTGAAACGATCGCGGCAGATTCTGGGATTGGCTACATGGCAATGAATGCACGCGAATTTATGCAAACAGATGTAATAGTTTTCAGCATTTTAGTTTATGCCTTACTAGGCAAACTTGCCGATACCAGCGCAAAAGTGCTGGAAGAAAAGTTGCTTGGGTGGCATCCGAGTTATCAAATAGCCTAGGTAAAAAGGAATGAAACCAGAAATTAGAGGCGCAGACTTGAAAGTACGAGGTTTAAGTAAAACCTTTGGCAAACAGCAAGTTTTACACAATTTAGATTTAGAGATTTCACCCGGCGAATTTGTCGCTGTGGTTGGTCGTAGCGGTTGCGGTAAAAGTACCTTACTGCGTTTATTGGCAGGCTTAGAGCCTCCCACTACGGGAAGTATTTTAATTGATGGCGAACCTCTAAAGCAAATTAACTACTCGGCGCGGGTGATGTTTCAAGATGCGCGCTTGCTAATGTGGCGACGGGTACTTGAAAATGTGGGGCTGGGTTTGCGTCACAACTGGCAACCAAAGGCACAATGGGCGCTAGAACAAGTTGGGTTAGGCGATCGCGCTCAAGAATGGCCCGCAGTCCTTTCCGGGGGACAGCGCCAACGAGTAGCCTTAGCAAGAGCTTTAGTTAGTCAACCGCGTTTGCTATTACTTGACGAACCATTAGGGGCGCTGGATGCTTTAACGCGGATTGAAATGCAACGGCTAATTTCTAGTCTTTGGCAAGAGCAAAAATTTACCGCCCTGCTAATTACTCACGATGTAGAGGAAGCTGTAGCCCTAGCAGATCGAGTCATTCTGATTGAATCGGGAAAAGTCGCAATGGATCTAGAAATTACTCTTTCTCGTCCACGTCATCGCGGCGACGCTGCCTCGGCTGCCATTGTAGAACACATTTTAGAGCGGGTTTTAAATCCCGGCGCTAATACCAAAACAAATTTACTTACAAGGAGTTTTTAAGATGACAAATATTTTATCTTAAATAACTTTTATTCCTCTACTGCTTTTCGTATTTTTCAAATATCAATCTTGACTTTGTTACAAACGCCAAAAATTAGTTAAAGAGAGACATTCATTATGACCCTGCTAAGAAATTCGCGCGTATCTTATCCCACAGCGATCGCTAATGTTAAACAAAAAGTAGCAACTCCAATTCCCGAACTACATCCCCAATGGCAATCTCTCGATTTAGCGGAACTTTTAACCCAACCAACAGCCTTTCTTTCCATTAGTCAAAGCAATAGCCTGTATAGTCCTCAAGGCGTACAAAGCAAGGAAAAACAGTGGGAGCGTCCCAGTTTAGAAAATACGGTTAAAGTAGTGATCGCAGCTCGTAAAGCTGGAGCAAAATTCTTTTGGATTGGTTACAACGTATTTAGAGAAGACTATCCCAAAAGTCCTTTAGATGAAGCACAGTATCGCAACTGGTACGAGCCTTACACAAACTGGAGTGACGAGCAAAAGCAATGGGATGGAGAACTGGTTGACCAATTAAAAGCTCTCCAGCAACCCCAAGATGTAGAATTTTTTGAAACTGCTCATCAGTCGTCTTTTATCGGCACAACCTTACCCCTTTATCTTCATCGCTGGGGAATTCGCAACCTGTTGATAACGGGGATGCACTTAGATTGGTGTATTGAAGGAAATGCCCGTGCAGCAAGAGATAGCGGTCTGACACCCATTGTAATTGGCGATGCCTGTGCTTGCCAATACCAAGAAGATGAGCCAGCGACACTGCGGCGGATTAATAACTTTTTTGCGCCAGTAATTTCGGCTGATTTTGCCGTGCAGTTACTAGAAAGAGACTGGGTAAGACCGATTTAGAGCCTAAAGTTAGTAACGTTTTAGCAGAGAAGCTGGCGATCGCACTTTTACCCTAGAAGTGCGATCGCATTTCTACAAGCAAGTTTAATAATTACAAGCTAAATGCGATCGCATTTTATTCTCAAACAAGGCTCGCCAACTTATATTTTTTTGACTTGATTTGCAGCAAATCAGTGATTTTAATATTTACTTGCTCCATTGTATTTTATATCTTGTCCAACAGTTCTCTAGAGCAAATTGCCTAAAATGTTAACCAGAAAAATTCCGTGTAAACTTCTTTTATATAGGGTGGATATACAGAAAAATTTTGTACAATCTCCAAGTATGAATGTTATTCAGACAATTTCCTTTGATCGTGACTAAAAATGACCAGGATGCTTGTAGGTTCTGCATTAGTAAAAGATTATACGTAAAATTTCATTATAATAAACAGTTAGACAGTCGTGACATGGATTGAACTTTAGAATGCCAAAACTCGCGAACTAATCGATCAGATAATTGAAGTACGTGAACATCGAAATTTGTCATTTCAACAAAATCTCTCACAGTTCGATATTGCAGTAATTGTTTTGCAAGCATCATCTAATCGTTTAGCTGATTTAAAGCCTTTAGAACCACAGATAATAGCTATTTTAATATCAGCAGCCAGAGGACAAGCTACGATAGTCGGCGCATAAAAACACGGAAATGCGATCGCATTTCCCACCCAATTTGTCTATTATTTGTAAGCGCGATCGTATTTCCTACTAATTTATCTAGTATCTTTGCAACAAGCGCGATCGCACCCAAATGTACCAGGAGTTTGAAGTAGTCCACTCTAACTAAATTGTTATACCAGTAAACTATAAGTACAGAACTGGAGGTCAAAGACGTATGCTTAAAAATTCATTAATTATTAGCGTATCTCCTAGCGTTATGAGTGGTACTCCTGTCTTTGCTGGTACTAGAGTTCCTGTACAGACGCTTTTAGATTATCTCAAAGCTGGAGAATCTATTGACGATTTTTTGGATGGATTTCCGACAGTGACAAGAGAACAGGTTATTGCCTTGCTTGAAGAAGCTGAAAAGCAGCTTGTTGGCATAACATGAAGCTTCTTTTGGATGAGTGTATTGACCGCAAGTTTGCAAAAGAGTTTGTTGACTACGAAATAAAGACAGTTCCACAGATGAAATGGGCGGGGATTAAGAATGGTGAACTTCTTGCCCTTGCACAAGCAGAGTTTGATGTGTTCATCACCGTAGATCAAAATTTGTCATTTCAACAAAATCTCTCACAGTTCGATATTGCAGTAATTGTTTTGCAAGCATCATCTAATCGTTTAGCCGATTTAAAGCCTTTAGCACCACAGATAATAGCTATTTTAATATCAGCAGCCAGAGGACAAGCTACGATAGTGGGCGCATAAAAACACGGGAATGCGATCGCCTTTCCCACCCAATTTATCTATTATTTGTAAGCGCGATCGCATTTCCTACTCAATTTATCTAGTATCTTTGCTTGAAGCGCGGTCGCTCTTTTTAATCAACCACAAGTCTTTGTTAGCCGTTTTGCACCCATTCTAAAGATGGCTTTTTTTGCGATCGCACTTTCATCTATGAGCGACTTCACTTAATGCTTCATTAATTACTTCATCGCTGACACCCTGACGTTTTAAACTTGCAATCAATGTTGTTAGTGTGTCGCTCTCAAATCGCTCCAGGTCAACGCGTAGCCCTTGACCGATATAAGCACGAATTAAGGGCTGATACCCCGAAAACCCTAACAACGGCGCGACTCGTTTGAGGTCTTCTACAACGTCTTCAGGCATTCTAATTGTGATGCTGGTCATAGGTCGATTTCGATCCAATCGTACTTTTAAGGCTTCAATTTTCATACTTTAACTGCTCAGGGCGAGTTGCTTTGCGTGCTGAAATTATCCGAATTACATTGTCTTCCCGCTCAATGTGAACTACATACAGTAGATTCCATCGCGTATCTAAACCGATCACCGCTTCTCGTGCTTCCTCATTTCTACTAGCATCGATAACCACTACAAAGGGGTCAAAGAAGACTTCCGCAGCCTGTTGAAAAGTAATCCCATCATGCTTGCTGGGATTTTTCTCTGCTTTTGCCTCGTCCCACACAAAGGTAATGCCATTGAGCGCGAAATACACATTCATGCTCTCTAGTCTAGATAAAACGTATTTACAATGTCAACACAGTATTTAGGAAATGCGATCGCATTTCCCACCCAATAGACCTCTTGCAAAAGTTAGTGATAAAATCATAGAGAAGTGACCTGCGTAGAAGCAAAAGTGACTTATAAAAAGGTAAAAAACTTAAAGGCGGAAGATTTTAAACGCTTGACTGGAATCCACTTTGACACTTTTAATCAAAGGGTAGAAATAGTCAAGCAAGCGGAAAAATCACGAAATAAACCTGGCAGACCACCAAAATTAAGGATCGAAGACCAAATTTTAATGCTCTTAGAATATTTACGAGAGTATAGAACTTTTTTTCATTTAGGTGCTACTTGGGGAGTAAATGAGTCCACAGCCTACCGAATTATTCAGAAAATTGAAAACATTTTAATCAAAGCTCCTCAACTAAGACTACCAGGAAAAAAAAGATTAATCGCCGATGATTGTCCGCTAGAAACCGTAGTAATAGATGTAAGCGAAACTCCCATAGAAAGACCTAAAAAAAACAAAAAACCTATTATAGCGGCAAGAAAAAAAGACATACGTTGAAAGCCCAAGTGATTATTGACCAAAAGAATGGGCAAATACTATGTACCGCTTATGGCAAAGGGAGAGAGCAGGATTTCAAGTTATATAAAAGAAGTAAAATAAGAATTAGAAAAAAGGTTAGATGTTTAGCAGATAAGGGATACCAAGGAATTAAGAAGCATCATCATTTCAGTCAAACACCTAAAAAGAAGCCAAAAAAAAGCAAGTTTTCTGTAGTAGGGAAAAAAGAGAATAGAGAGTTAGCTAAAGAGAGAATAATTATTGAGAATATTTTTGCCCATTTAAAAAGATTTAGGATTTTACAAGGGCGATATAGAAATAGAAGGAAACGATTTGGATTAAGGTTTAATTTAATAGCTTCTATATACAATTATGAGCTTTACTTAAATGTCAGTCAACTTTAAAGGTGACTTTTGCAAGAGGTCTAAATATAAGAGCAAGGAACTGATACACCTCAAATATAACGGGTTTCACCAGTAGCGATCGCTTGTCGAACCATTGCCGCCATTCGATCCCACTGCTCGTCGGTTGTCTCTGCAAAACGAGCATCCCATTTTTGCTCGTCTTGCAATTGAGCTAAAATCAGAGTAGCGATCGCATCAAGTTGAACGTCGGAAAGTTTTTCAATTTGAGAAATCGCCTGTTTTAGCAGTTCAGTCATAACTTTGTAGCAGCAAACACTGATATTTCCTTCGACTTCCCAATTTTACCTGTAGTTTTGAATATCTTTGCAAGAAGCGCGATAGCGCAAGCGCGCACGCAGGGCTTCGCATTTTCTACCCAATTTTTGCCAGAGGCGCGATTAAATGATTGGGGTTATGGTGTCATAATAGAAAAGTTCATCACTTCTCAATGATGTATGCAAGTCAAGGATTTGACGGTTGAAGAGCTTAAGCTTTTGATCCAAGAAACTGTTGCTGAAACGCTTCACACATTGTTAACCGATCCTGACGAGGGAAAGGAACTAAAACCCGAAGTGAGGCAACAACTACTCGTTTCCCTAAAGAAAACTCAGTCTGGAGAGCGGGGAGTTTCGGCGCAAGAAGTGGCAGGAAAACTTGGGCTGACTTGGTAATGAGCTACAACGTTGAATTTACTCTGACAGGAATAGATAGTTTAGATGAACTTACGTCAACTATTCAAGATCGTATCCTGCGAAAAATTCGTTGGCTATCTGAAAACTTCGATGATGTAACTCCTCAAGCTTTAAGTGCCGATTTAAGTGGGCTTTTTAAACTCAGAGTTGGCGATTATCGGGTTATTTACTCCTTTAATGCTGAAATACAGATTATGACAATTCATAAGGTTGGACATCGTAGAGATATCTATAGTTGAGAAGTTTGCGTAACATTTATTCTTGACTGCTGTTATTCTTCCTTTTCTGCGATCGCACCCAATTATTCTAGTATCTGTAAGCGCGATCGCATTTCCCACCCAATTTTTGCAACAAGCGCGATCGAATTCTATCAAACAATAAGCTTGTTACACGCGAAGTTTTAACAATTATTCGTTCACCAATAACTTTTACAAGTTCCACAACTAAGCCGATCGTTTTACTTATTTAATCGCGGCGGAAAATAGACAACTTTGACGAAGCGATTGGGTTTAGACATAACGATTAAGTTGAGTGAACGACGATCGCCTCTAACTCAATACCAAAATACCCAATTTGTCAGATCCAATCATGGGTTAAATTGCTTTTATTTCTTTCCGAGAATCCGATCGTATTCGGCGTGCGAACCAATCCAAAACCACACAATCTTCTCTTCTTCCGATCTCATAACTCCTAATGCTCTCCATCCAATTCCTACTCTGACTGACCAAATATTTTCTTTGGGCTTAACTTCCTTGAAGTTTAAACTTGAATAGAATGGATTCTCTTTCTAAAGTTCGTAGTTTTTCTTGGCAGTTTCTTTTATTCGTTGAGGTAATTTCAAAAATAACTCCCGAAATTCTTGGGTTCTTGACGATTTCATTACTCCTCGCCAAAACCTTTTTCTTCTGTATTACCTTCTCTATCCTCAATCAATGCTGCTTGAGCCATTTTCTGGAGAACATCTAAATCAATATCTGGATTTGCCAAGGTTTCCAGCCATGCAAGTTCGTTCTCAATATCCTCTAACAATTGATTGGCAATTTCGTCTTGGAGATCGTTTGAAAGCTTTTGAGCTTCTTTGAAAGCTTTTTCCAGTAATTGAGTCATGGGTGTATTTCCGAAGGAGCAAACTCACTACCATAATACTGTTTTTTTTATGCTTGCAATCTAAGGGAAAAGTTAAACGGTAGCAGTTCTATCTCGATCTCAGCACTAAGATATACTCAGCTATCCACTCCAACGAAACGTTAGGGCGTAGTGTTTTCAGGCTCAACGAATCTCCTTGGCTCTCTGCTCCCAGATCATCCTCTCACCAAGATCAATACCTGGAAAGTTTGGCGCGATCGCATTTCCCACCCAATTTATCTAGTATTTTTGCCAGAAGCGCGATCGCACCCAATTTATCTAGTATTTGTAAGCGCGATCGCATTTCCCACCCAATTTTTGCCAGAGGCGCGATCGCATTTCCCACCAATTTATCTAGTATCTGTAAGCGCGATCGCATTTCCTACCCCATTTATCTAATATCTTTGCAAATAGACAACTTTAATGGCTCATTATTGCTGCCTATTGAGGTTGTTGTAGGGTTTACTATAGTTTATTAATTAGCTTGTCGTATTGGGCGTGAGTTCCGATCCAAAACCAAGAAATACCGCTTTCTACCTCAACACCTAAAGCACGATAATCTAGTCCTGCTCGAACTGACCAATACTTTTTACCGAGCTTCTTGAAGTGCAACGATGGATGAGTTGGATTGGCTTTCAAAAGTTCATAACATTGGTTTGTTGTCTTCTGGACATTCTTAGGTAAATCGCCATAGCACTGCCAAAATCGTGCTGTTGTATAGTGCATTAAATTTCCCGAAAATGACCCGCTTTAAAATCAGCGATCGCTTCTTCTGCTAAAGCGTCTAACTTACCATCGGCGATGTCTTGCTCTAACTGCTCGTCCCAGCGCTGATAATCTACGTCAGAGAGCCATTGTTTGAGTCGCTGAAACTCCTCTGAAGGAAGGGTGAGAATAGCTGCTTCAATTTGCTCAAGGGTTGACATACTGGGTTTCATCGTTGTTGTATTACTGGCATTAAAGTCTAGGCAATACTAATTAAATTATTATATTATCGCGTAGTCATCTAAGCTTTGCTCTGATTAGTATTTTTACAACAAGCGCGATCGCCTTTCCTACCAATTATTCTAGTATCTGTAAGCGCGATCGCACTTCCCACCCAATTTTTGCAACAAGCGCGATCGCATTTCCCACTCAATTTATCTAGCATTTTTAAGCGCGAGCGCACGTAATCAACTACAAGTCTTTGTTACCCGTTTTGCACCCACTCTAAAGATGGCTTCTTTTGCGATCGCATACAGTCTTGGAGATAGAGATTTATCAGGCTTTGATAAGGAATTCCCGTTTCCTCAGAGATGCCTTTAAAATAATCTACCACTTCCTCCTCAAGCCGAATCGTTACCTGTTTTTTTAGCTTTTTAAAGTAGGGATTTTGAACTGATTGAGTAAAATCGTATTCATCTTTCATAAAGCAAAGCTACTATCTTCAGCTTCTATATAACGACGCAAGACTGAATTGATCGTAGTTTGGTATTCTGTACCATGAGCTTGAAACCACTTTAAAACCTCTGGATCGATCTGAACTAACCTATGGGCAAGGTTTGCAGGAATTCTCAACGTTGCTTTTTCAAAGAACTCCTCCGTTAATGGTGGAATGTCGGAGTAATCAATCTCCTCATCTGTCATCGCTTCCAGTGCTTCCCAGTTAGTCCGAGAGGTATTGCTCAAGTCTTTGTCGTTCATATCGATTTGCCTTTCGTGTTGAAATAATTCGCATTACGTTATTCTGTCGTTCTGTCCAAACAACAACCGCGATCCCGTTACCGAGGAAACCGATCCCGAACCAACGATCTTCGCCATAGTCAAAACGAGTGTCTGGCTCAATTAGCATTGGACTATCAAACATTTTGGAGACATCGGCGAAGTCAATCTCGTGTTTGCGAATATTTTCTAGATTCTTCGCTTCATCCCATTCAAACTGCATTAAAGTCTAGGCAATACTAATTGGGTTGCTTATATTATTGCGTAGTCATCTAAGCTTTGCTCTAATGCGTATCTGCGATCGCATTTCCCACCAATTTATCTAGTATCGGTAAGCGTAATCGCATTTAATTAACCACGAAGCTTGTTATACAGGGAAGTCTTAACTGTTGTTTTTGAATGTGCGTTCCTGCCAAGCTGCGATTAAAAACGCTGCCATTGAACCTGCCAAGTTAACTGCAAGCGCAGCATGGCGAACAGAGGGTTTAATAGCTTTTTTGCTTTTACCATGAGCATCACTAAGCTTATTGCGTAAAGTCCCAAGACCTTCGATTATGGTTTGGCAACCACCAAGAATTTGTTTGAAGACCTCTTCTTGATGCTGCTCAGGAGCCATGTTGAGTTGTTTAGCAGTTTTTTTATACAGTTTAGGTAAATCATCTTTATCAGTGTGAGGTATACCTGCTTCATCCAAAATGTGTTTACAAACTGATTCAATTAATGTACGTGCCATAGTAATCGCTGCTTCTGGATCTTTATTACGCCGTTCGAGTGCTTTTTGCCAAGCAATGTGAACGTGTTCAGCATCAAAGTTGACCAAAATAGCAGAAATGTTGTCATCGGCTGGTTGAGCCTCAACAATGTTTTGCTCCAGAAACGCAATTAATGAAGCAAATTCATCCCATATGAATACTCGTCGTTCTTTATAGGTTTTGAATTTTGGTTGGATGAAGCCCCAGAATTTTGAGAGTTCATTATGATTTATCACGAATTGAGGAAGATGATCTTTGACGGCGCTATCTCTCAGAAACTCTATACGGAGCTTTTTATAATCTTCGTCGCCAGTGTCACCACCTGTTGCACGAGAAATAAGTATGTCTTGAAGTTGCTGTAACCTTTCTAGCCGTTTCGTCATCACTAACCACCACTCAAACGCACTTGGTCAAAAGCATATTTCTCTTTAATACTTTCATTAAAGTATTGTCCTTTTGATGTTGCAGTTTCCAATCCTTGAGCAATACTTGCTGGAACATCTTGGTATTTGTAGATGCTGCCATTGTTGAACTTTATAGTTAATATTTGGGTTGCGGCGTTGTATTCATGCTCTTTGACGAAGCTGCTGGAACTTTTTAATAAGGGAAAAGCGATCGCATCTCGAATACTGGCACAATCTGTTAATACCATTACTAAACGATCTATGCCTATTCCTAAACCTCCTGTAGGTGGCATTCCGTATTCTAAGGCGGTCAAAAAGTCTTCGTCTACTCCGTGTGCTTCTAAGTCTCCCTCGGCTTTACGTGCTGCTTGCGCTTCTAAGCGTTGACGTTGTTCGATGGGGTCTGTAAGCTCAGAAAAACTGTTTGCTGTCTCTCTACCTACTATAAATAGCTCAAAACGTTCTACTAAGCCGGGTTGCGAACGATGGGGTTTTGCTAAAGGTGATATTTCAACGGGATAATCTGTGATAAAGGTAGGTTGAATTAATGTTGTCTCAACCTTTTCCTCGAAGACTTCGTTTAGCAAGCGTCCAATAGAATTTACTTCGGGAGAAACGGCAATTCCTGCCTTTTCTGTAGCGGCTTTTGCTTCTGTGAAGGTAGAAAAAGTATTAAAATTTATGCCTGTGGCATCTTCTACTACTTGGTGCATGGTGACTCTGCGCCAAGGTAAAGTGAAGTCTATTTCTTGACCTTGATAGTTAATTTGCAATGTACCTAATACTTCTTCGGTGACAGTTGCGATCGCATTTTCGGTTAATGCCATCATATCAAAGTAGTCTGCATACGCTTGATATAGCTCGATGGTTGTAAATTCAGGGTTATGTCTTGTAGAAACGCCTTCGTTGCGGAAAATTCGCCCTAATTCAAAGACTTTTTCAAATCCCCCCACAATTAGCCGCTTTAGGTGTAATTCCGTTGCAATCCGCAAATACAATTCCATTTCTAGAGTGTTGTGATAGGTAACAAATGGACGCGCATCCGCTCCCCCAGCTTCGGATTGCAATACGGGGGTTTCAATTTCAATAAAGCCCAATTTGTCTAAATACCGCCGTAATCCTGCGGTTATTTGAGCGCGACGGCGAAAAGTTTGTCTAACTTGGGGATTAACAATTAAATCTACATACCTTTGACGATAACGCTTTTCTGTATCGGTCAATCCGTGCCATTTGTCGGGTAAGGGTAAAAGCGACTTAGTAAGGACGGTGTATTGATTCACATAAACCGATAATTCGCCTTTCTCCGTGCGCTTAATTGTCCCTTTAACGCCGATAATATCTCCCACATCAGTTAGTTGCTTAATATGGTTAAAAGCATCAGGATCGATATCTGCCATGCTTTGGGAGATACGATTTTTGTCTAGATATAGTTGAATAGTTCCCGTTTCATCTTGCAGACTGAAAAAAGCCAGCTTACCAAAAACACGCCGTGCTAATATTCTGCCAGCGATCGCAACTATAACATCTACTTCCTCACCACTAATCAACTCTGCATAGGTTTCCTGGAGTTGCGCCGCATGGTGGGTTGATTCCCAACTATAAGCATAAGGATTTATCCCTAATTCTTGGAGTTGGGCGACTTTCTCTAGTCTGGCGGCGCGAAGTTCATCTAGATTGGAAGCACTTTGAGTTTGGTTTTGGTCGGAAGACATAGGTTAATAGGTTGTTAAATCTAGATAATGAGCTTGTTTACTGGTTAGATTGCGATCGCTTTATTTCTTCAATTTCTGCTTGCAAGTCTTCAATTTCTTTACGTAATGCATCTACTTGGTCATCGGGGGCGGTTGATTCTACATTAACAGCAGTTGACCTGCAATAATTTCCCTGACGTATTTGCTGGTACTCTGCGGAATTTGCCCATTCTTGAATAAAAGTTAAACGTTCCACTGTAAAAGGATGCGTCATAAACACACCTTGAGAGAAATTATTATAAAGGATAAATTTGTACACTTGGTTCAAACTATCGCTATCTAAGTTTTGATATTTCTCCGATTGACGCACAAATTCATCTAAGCTACATTCGTTGGCGTACTTATTACTACCGCCTGCTAACCTCATCATGCTATTCATTACGGGGTTTAGCTCGTCCATGACCAATAAAGCGGCTCTATCTGCCGATAATTCGGCTTTGCGTTGCCATTCGTGAAAAGCATATATTAAACCCGTACCGAGCAGATTCCCTAAACCAAAGGTTCTTTGACCGATAAAAGAGGCGGTAGTAATTGCCCAAATTGCCATTTGAATTAGCAAAGTATGACCGCATTTTAGATGACCTAGTTCGTGAGCAATGACGGTTTTTAGTTCAGTTTCGCTGAGTAAATCTAATAATCCGGTATTTAAAACAACGTAAGGATACTCTTGTCCCAAGGCGTAGGCGTTGACTAAAGGCGCTTGAGAAACAAACAAATTGGGTTCGGGGGAAATATCTAAATCTCTCACGCACTCGCGGAACATTTGGTAAACGCTAGAATACTGGCGCGGCCCTACTTGAATGCTATTGCCCATATGATAGATAAATTGCGGACGTTCGTAGACAAATTCAACAAATTTACCCGCAACTAAATCGAATCCCGGTAAACTGCGTAAACTTTGCTCCGCTTGACGGTCAAGGGGATGACGGAAAGCTTCGCTAGAAATTCCTGTATAAGTTGGCATTGGGGATAAAACTTATTTCTGTTTTGACTTTCATACAATAATAGAACTGGCGATGCTAGAACAAGCAAGACCTAGCTGTTTATGAGACGGAATTTGTGATTGAAGCAGAAGTACACTATTCATTACATAATTTTTTGCGATCGCATTCTTCCCCTTCTTGGTCGCATCATTTAACTATGGCGCGGCTTGTAGCTAGAGCTTTCCGCGTCGGACGCAGTGCTTTAATGCAGGTAGGCGCAGCTAGTGGTTATCAAGGGCGTTATCGTCTTAGTTATCTTGCACCCGCTTTAATGTGGCATCAACCTGTCGTATTAGTTGCCGAAGAAAAAGTACAGCAGCGCATTAAAGACATAGAAATTCCCAGGTTGCAAGAGTGGTTAGGGGCGAATAAAGCTATCCGTACAGGGGAATGCTTTCCAGATGATAATAACTTTAAAGGTTTATTTATTACATCCCCTTCTAGTTGGCTATCAGCGCAGTTAGAGCAAAAGACTCCGCCCTTTCCTCCTAATATCCCCACAATCATTGATGGCGTGGACGATTTAGAAGATTGGGTACGCCTGCAATTAACTTTTAGCATTAATTCCCAAAACTGGGACGAACTTATATTGGATTGTCCTTGGCAAAATGAAGCTATCCGCACGGCTAGAGTAAAAATTGCTAAATTTATCTTTCAACGTCCCTCAAATCCTTATGAGTGTTATTTAATCTCCCCCGAAGAAAGAGAGATTTTAGTTAGTTTGTATGCAGGTTTAGAGAGCTATTGTTTACCCCCAGCTTGGGTAAAGTTTGGGCAAAGTTTGCAATCAGCTAATCAATTACTCTACGCCCGTGTGGTGCGGCCAGTCGGCTTATTTTCCTTACATTCGTCTCCGGTACAAGTTGCTGAAAGTCTTGCCCCCGTTTGGTCTAAGCAACCAGTGGTTTTAGTTGGTAGTGCGATAGAACAGGAAGCTACCGCGCCAATTTTTCGGCAATCTATTGGGTTAGAAGATGTAACGAGTTTAAAATTTTCCGACGATCGCCAAACTAACTTAATTCAACTATACATTCCCGATCGCTTACCTTTACCCAATACCCCCGAATATCAAAGCGCCCTGGTTGATAAACTCCACTCTTTGCTAAGGTTAAGGACCGCAAGTTTAGGATTAACCGTGATTTTGGTGGGAGATGTGCCGCTAAAAGCTCAAGTTGGGACGATTTTGGCGGCGGAATTTGGTTCAAGAGTACAGGTAGAAAAAACTTGTTTGGATGACAACGGTATTTTAGTGAGCGGTTGGGAATTTTGGAAGCAGCATCAAGAAGTTTTACCCGCACCGCAATTATTAGTTGTTTCTACTTTACCTTTACCATCGTTAGAAAACCCCTTAGTTGCGGGGAGAGTAGATTATTATCGCAAGTCGCATTTAGATTGGTTTCGCTTGTATTTATTGCCGAAAGCTTTAACCGAATTAGCAAGAGCGATCGCACCATTACGAGAAAATCAAGGTGTAGTAGCATTATTAGATAGTCGTATTCTGCATCGCAGTTATGGCGCTCAAGTATTAGCGGCGCTCAATCCGGCGGCGAGAATCAATTATTTAGACTCTAGTTTTTTTACCCCAAATCATGACTACTAATACTTGGACTCGTCGCCATGTCTTGTCTCTAGAGGATTTCACTAGCGACGAATACAATACAGTGTTGCAAACTGCGGCAAGTTTTGGGGAAGTGCTGACACGGCGCACTAAAAAAGTCCCAACGTTGCAAGGACAAGTAGTTGCAAACTTATTTTTTGAATCATCCACCCGCACTCGTAGCAGTTTTGAACTTGCAGCTAAACGCCTTTCTGCTGATACTCTCAATTTTGCGTCCGCTACTTCTTCTTTGTCTAAAGGCGAGACAATTTTAGACACAGCTAAGACTTATTTGGCAATGGGTACAGATATGATGGTGATTCGCCATAAAGAAGCAGGTGTCCCTAGTGCGATCGCATCGGAAATGGATAGACTAGGAGTAAAAGTAGGCGTACTCAACGCCGGAGACGGTCAACACGAACACCCCTCCCAAGCTTTACTAGACTTATTTACTATTTGTACGGTCCTAGAACCCGAACAGCCACGTTTAGAATTACTAGCAGGCAAAAAAATTGCCATTGTCGGCGATATTTTGCATTCAAGAGTAGCAAGGTCGAATATTTGGAGTTTAACCGCAAGTGGCGCAGAGGTTCATTTAGCAGCGCCTCCAACGCTTTTACCGCAATTATTTACAGAGTTTGGTAAAAATAGACCTGGTAAGTTATTTTTGCACTGGAATCTAGAAAACGCCCTCATTGATGCCGATTTTGTCATGACGTTGCGATTGCAAAAAGAGCGAATGACGAGCCATTTATTGCCGAGTTTGCGGGAATATCAACAATTATTTGGCATTACCCGCGAAGTCTTGCAACTATGCAAACCTGACGTTAAAGTTTTACACCCTGGTCCTGTAAATCGTGGTGTAGAAATTAGTTCTGATTTGATGGATGACCCGCGTTTAAGTTTAATTTCCCAGCAAGTAACTAACGGTGTAGCGGTACGAATGGCATTACTATACTTAATGAGTAGCGGGAAAGCTTAAATGATTAGTTGGCGTTGAGGACACTATTTAGTGTTTGCAATAAGTCCTTAGCTGAAAAGGGTTTTGATAAAAAGTTTATTACTCCACTACTAGCGGCGGCGGCTAACTTTTCACTGGAACTAAGTCCGCTAATAGCAATAACTTTGACATCAGGATTAATTTGTTGCAAAGTGCGGATAGTAGTCGGCCCATCCATAACGGGCATCATCATATCTGTTAAGACTACACTAATTTCTGCTTGATGCTCAGTATATAGAGCTACAGCCTCTTTGCCATTACAAGCAGTGATGGCTTTGTAATTATAAACTTCTAAAGATGTTTTGGTAACTTCTCGAATCGCACTTTCATCGTCTACCACTAAAATTAATTCTCCCCGTCCCAAAGGTAAGTCAGAGTCGGAACTTTCTTGATTAGCAGTGGCTTGGATGGCGGGTAAATAAACTTGAAACTCCGTCCCTTGTCCTAGTTCGCTATACACCTGAATAAAACCACCATGACTTTTAACTATACCCAAAACTGTAGATAAACCAAGTCCCGTACCTGCGCCAATATTTTTAGTTGTAAAAAATGGCTCAAAAATTCTTGCCAGGACTTCCGGCGCGATCCCAGTTCCCGTATCAGCGATCGCAATTGTAATATAAGACCCCGGTTGAGCGTCAATATGCAATCGGGCATAGTTTTCATCAATATATATATTTTTGGCGCTAGTTTTCAAAGTTCCGCCATTAGGCATCGCGTCTAAAGCATTGACAACAAGATTCATCAATACTTGATGCAGTTGCGTAGCGTCTCCCAAGACCGTCCACAATTTAGAATCTACATCTGTAGAAAAGACAATGGATTTAGGGAAAGTTTCTCTAACTATTTGCTCAACTTCTAAAATTAAATGTTTGATTTGCAATATTACCCGTTTGCCTTCAATTCCGCGCGCAAACGATAAAACTTGCTTAATCAATCCCGCACCGCGTTTAACATTACTTTCTAGCATTTTCAGCAAAGGCTGATGCTGGGGTTCGGGGAACTTGATTTTTAATAGTTGCACTGACATCAAAATTGGCGCAAGCACATTGTTAAGATCGTGAGCAATGCCACTTGCTAGAGTTCCCACGCTTTCTAGACGTTGAGCGCGTAAAAACTGTGCCTCTAGTTGCTTTTTTTCGATAATGTCGGTATTGACAACTAAAATTGATGTTGGTTGCCCTGTGCGATCGCGTACTAGCGTCCAATGACTTTCAACGACAACTTTTTTATTTTCTTTGCCTACTTGCTCTAATTCCCCCTGCCAAGCACCGTTAGAGAGCAAAATTGCCTTAGCTAGTTCCTGCATTTGGGGTAAATTGTCTTCATGCCCAAAGCGACTGACAAAGCTGCCCACAGCTTCGGTTGCTGAATAACCGTACAAGTGTTCTGCGCCTTTGTTCCAAAACAAGATTTTGCCCTGCAAATCTTGCACCAAAATCGCATCGGTAGCAATATCAAGTAAAGCTGCTTGTTCGCGGATTTTTTGCTCAGAGCGTTTGCGTTCAATCGCGTAGCGCAGAGATTTTTCTAAAGCTGCGGAGTCAATTTTACCTTTTTCTAAATAATCTACTGCTCCCGCTTGCATTGCTTCTAAATCGATTTTGTGTTGACCTTGCCCTGTAAGCATAATTATCGGCGCAGTACAACCACTAGAAATCGCTTCGCGCAGTAATTCTAAGCCGTTGTGAGTTCCCAAACGGTAATCAAGCAAATAAACATCATGTCGCTGTTGAGAAATTTCTGTAATTGCGGCATTGTAAGTTGATACCCATTCCAACTGAAACTTATCATCCCTTGCTTCGGTCAACCAGTCGCCGATTAGCACATAGTAATCCTCATCATCATCAACTAACAAAACTTTAACTAGCTGGTTATCCATAAATTATCTCCAACCGATTACAACGGTAGTTCGACGATTTCAAACCAATATTTACCAAGCGTTTTCATTACTTCAACTAAACCACTAAAAGTTACAGGCTTAGTAATAAAAGAGTTTGCCCCCAGAGCGTAGCTGCGATAAATATCTTCCTCAGCTTTTGAAGTAGTTAAAATCACAACGGGAATTTGCCGCAAACTTGCATCCGCCTTAATTTGTTTTAAGGCTTCGCGTCCGTCTTTTTTAGGCATATTGAGATCGAGCAAAATTAGCCCCGGACGCGGTGAAATGCTAAGGTCGCTATACTTGCCACGATGCCATAAATAATCCATCAACTGTTCGCCATCTCTAACAAAGTGTAAAACGCTAAAGGCTACACGACTTTCTGCTAAAGCCTCTTGTGCTAGCAAGCAGTCGTCTTCGTCATCATCAGCCATAAGAATTGTTATTACTGGTCGATGACTCACGCTAATTTTTCTCCTTATCCCGCTTTATAGGGAGCGTCACAATAAATTTTGCTCCTTGTCCAAGCGCACTTGTGGCGGCAATACTGCCACCGTGACGTTCTACAACTTTGCGACAAATAGCTAGTCCCATTCCCGTACCTTCGTATTCGCTGCGATTATGCAAGCGTTGAAAAATGTTGAAAATGCGATCTAGATATTTTTCATCAAAACCAATGCCGTTATCTTCTATAGTAATTTGACAATGAGTAACTACCAATTTTTCTACTGCTCCCTGTTCCATCTGTAGCATTTGACTGTTAACTTTGACTACAGGTTTGACGGCGGTGCAATGAAACTTTAGGGCATTAGTAATTAAATTTTGGATTAGTTGGCGGATTTGCAATGGATCGGCTTCAATTGTGAGTAACTCTCCCACTTCAACACGCCCGCCCGTCTGCTCAATTTGTAGTTCTAGGTCTAGTAATACTTCCTGAACTATTTGGCCCAGATCGACTTTTACAAAGGGCTGTGCCTTGGTAGTTATTTGGGAAAGAGCTAATAGGTCATTAATTAAAGTTTGCATTCGTTCGGCGGCGTTGTGCATCCGCTCCAAATAATCTTGTCCGCGATCGCCTAATTTTTCGCTAAATTGTGATTGTAAGCGATTACCAAAAGCCTGAATTTTCCGCAGTGGTTCTTGCAAGTCGTGGGAAGCAATATAAGCAAATTCTTGTAATTCAGCGTTAGATCGCAAAAGTTCTTGGCGCTGACGGCTTTCGTCTTCCAATAGTTGAGCTTGAGCTAAAGCTATCCCAATTTGATTGGCTAGTTGTTGTAAAATTTCAATTTCAAAGTTTTTCCATTTGCGGGGCTTGCTACATTGATGGATAATTGTCAATCCCCAAAGCTCTTGTTTTAGCAAAATTGGCACTACTAACTTAGCTTTGACTCCAAAGCTTTGCATAAATTCTACCAAGCAAGGTTCGATCTGGGCTTTTTCGATATCGTTGATGGTATAAATTCGTCCTTGACTATATTTTTTTAAATATTCTGACTGGAAACATTCATCAGTGATATTTTTCTGCACTACCGAAGCACACCCAGGCGTTATTGCTTCTACAACTATTTGCCCGTATCCGTTATTAAGCAAGCGAAAAATCAGCACTCGGTCAGCTTGCAACAAGTTCAATACTTCAGTAGCAGTCGTTTGAAGAATCTCATCTATTTGCAAAGACTGGCGAATTTTTAGCGTCACTTCTGAGAGTAATTGCATCCGCTTTTGCGATTCATATAATTGAACTTCGCTTTGCTTTTGTTCGGTAATGTCTTGAAAATAAACTGATAGTCCATCTCTTGCGGGGTAAGCGTGGACGGCAAACCAAGCGTTTAGCGGCGGTGGGTAAAATTCCACAAATTCAACGCTGACTTGTTGGGCTACAGCTTGGTGATACTGCTTGTAAAAAGCTAGGTTTACAGATTCTGGGTATTCTTGCCAAATATTTTTGCCTAGTAATTGCGATCGCGTTTTTTGTAGAAGTAACTCTGCTTGGTGATTGACATAAGTAAATTGCCATTGTTTATCTAAGGCAAAAAAGGCATCGGTAATACTTTCAATAATATTTTTAATTTGATTGCGGCTAATTTCCGCCGAAGCTCGCGCCGCTTGCTCTTGAGCAAGTAATATTAAGCGCTCCTGTTCGGCGGTTTTACGGGCGGTAATATCGGTTGCTATACCTAACATCCGCATCGGTTTATCGTTTTCGTAATAAACTTGACCTCGATTTGCTACCCAATGAATGCTACCATCAGCCCAAATAACCCGAAATTCATGGCTAAAGTTGCGATTTTGCTCGATTGCTTGGGCTAATAACTCAGCAACGGCGGGACGATCTTCAGGATGGAGACAGTTTAATAAAGCTTTATAGGTGCGGTAATTTGAGCTAGAAGTTAAGCCAAATATTGGTTTTAGTTGTTCGCTATAAATAACTTCATTGGTTAATAAGTTCCACTCCCAAGTACCCATTCCCGCCGATTCTAGGGCTAATTTCAATTGTTCGGCTTTGAGATGGGACTTTTCTTTTTGAACTTCTAACTGCACCATTGCTTGACTTGATTGGTGTAGATGGCGCACTCTCTGGCGCAATACTGCCCAATGAATCGGTTTAGTTACATAATCTGTCGCCCCGACTTCAAAAGCTAAGTCTACCGATTCCGGGTCTTCTAATGCTGTAATCATTAGTATGGGAGTGTGAAATCTACTAGGAAGACAACGCATTTGCCGACAGCAATCAAACCCATTCATCACAGGCATTAAAGCATCTAGCAGCACAATATCCGGTTGCAATTTAATATAGGAAGCTAAAGCTTGTTCGCCATTTTCTGCCTCTACTACTGTATAACCGCCTTGTTCCATTGCTCGGCGTAGCTGAAGGCGCATAAATCTATCGTCATCAACAATCAAAACTAAATGACGATTTGCTGCTAATTCTAAAAAATTCATAACGACTTGCGGTACTGGCTGACAAAAAAATGCAAGGCTGCCTTGACTTGTTCGTATTGGGCTTGTAGTTGCGGCAGTTTTTCTAACCCATCTTCAGTATGACTTGTACGGCTGAGGGTTTCCAATTCTTGACACATAGCTGCTAAATTTGTTGCGCCTATTGTGGCACTACTAGACTTTAAAGTATGAGCTGCTAGGCGTAATTCGGCAGCATCTTGTTGAGAAATCGCCCTACTAATTGTTTCTAAGTATTGAGGAGCATCTTCTAAGTAACATTCAATAATTTCTATTAAGATCGCCTCATCTTCCCCCACCATAGTTTTAAATTCGGCAATAATGTTCGCGTCAATGGGGCTAGAAGGCTCTGTAGCTGCGTGTTGACACTTACTCAAGGCGGCGGCTAATTGGTCTAACCTGATGGGCTTACTAAGGTAGTCATCCATGCCAGCATTTAAGCATTCTTCGCGATCGCCTTGCATGGCATTAGCAGTCATGGCAATAATTCGCGGGCGCACTCTATGACTGGCGATAATTTGGCGCGTAGCTGCCAAACCGTCCATTTTTGGCATTTGTACGTCCATCAATATCACATCGTAATGTTGATGATTTAGCGCCGCCAATACTTCCAATCCATCTTTGGCGACATCGGCAGCGTAGCCCAATTGTTGCAGCAAGTGTAAGGCTACTTTTTGATTAACGATATTGTCTTCCGCCAGCAAAATACTTAAGGGTAAGGCAACGATGGGAGTGGTTTTTTGTCGTGGCAAAGTTGGGGTAGTTAAAATTACAGATTTGTTATTTAAAATTTGATTTAAAACATTGCACAAATGAATTTGTTTAATTGGTTTACTAATAACGGCGGCAAAGTTGGCGTTTGTTCTTGCTTGCTTTTCTATCTGACCTTTATCAATGGATGTCAATAAAACTAAAGGTAGATTTTTTGTGGGTAAATATTCATGAATTTTTATAGCTAAAGTTAATCCATCCATGTGCGGCATTTGCATATCTAAAATTGCTAAGTCGAAACTTTGTTTTTGCAGCAATTTGAGAGCTTCGTTACCCGATTCTACTGCCTGCGGCATCATTCCCCAAAATTGGGTTTGAAGGATTAAAATTTGTCTATTAGTACCATTGTCATCAACAATTAATACCTTTTTTCCTTGTAATTGCAACTCGTCTTGCTCAACAAGAATTTGAGAATTAGCTGCCGCCGGAGCAATAATTGTAAAATAAAATGTAGAGCCGCAATTTGCTTGACTTTCACACCACATTTGACCGCCCATTTTTTCGCTTAATTGCTTGCCAATTGCTAGTCCCAGCCCTGTACCTCCATACTGACGGGTAGTAGAAGAATCTACTTGACTAAAAGACTTAAACAAGCGATGTTGTCTTTCTAGCGGAATCCCTACCCCTGTATCTTTAACTGCAAACTTAAATTCGTAATGAGTATCAATTGTATTTTTCTTTGGTGTTTGCAGTTTGCGGGCTGTAACTAAAACTATCACTTCGCCAGTAGATGTAAATTTAACGGCATTACTCAGCAAGTTGACTAATATTTGTCGCAAGCGGATAACATCTGCCACCAGTAAATTAGGTACTTCCGGAGCGATTAAGTAAGCTAATTCAATGTTTTTTTCTGCGGCTTTAAAAGCTAATAAATCGAGGGATTCTTCGACAAAATCTCGGAGATTGAAGGAGTATTGCTCTAACTCTAATTTTCCAGATTCAATTTTTGACAAATCCAGAATATCGTTAATCAGCATTAATAAAGTATCGCTACTACTTTGAATTGTATTTACAAAGTCTTGCTGTTGCGGAGTCAATTGCATAGTCAACAAAATATCTGTTAAGCCGACAATGGCATTCATAGGAGTACGAATTTCGTGACTCATATTTGCAAGAAACTGGCTTTTAAGGCGCGTGGCACTTTCCGCCGCCACTTTAGCTTTTTCTAAGGCTTTGGTACTGGCAATTAGCGCCAGTTGTCCAAAGTATTGTTCGCTAATATCATCAAATAGCCATAGTCTACCTGGAACATCGCCCGTGCGAGTGGAGGTACTAGAAACACTCAAAACTTTGGGCTTTTCACCGCCAATAATCCAATTCCAGTTACGGATTTCGCTTTGAGGTTGGCTAAAAAACTGTTGTGCCTGGGCAGCAATTTCGGTTTGGTTTTCCGCACTTTTGCGTAAAGCAGCCATTGCTTGAGCAAGGATTGGTGGTTCTACATAGCCAGGATTTAATTGCAATTGCTGCGCCGCCGCTTGATTAATCCACCCCTGTTCGCCGCTTTCATCGACAAATACAACGCCCTGATGAATTGTCTCTAGCATTGCCTCATAACGCGCCTGTAGCTTGTCAAGGCTAGTAGTTAAATCGTTAAATTTTAAAAGGGTGCGTAGATGCCCAAGTATTGAGTCAATAAATCGTTTTAAATAGGCGGAAATCTGCGTAGGTTGATGCCAAATTAATAAAATTGCTCCTTTCCTGCCATCGACGGATACTAGGGGCAATACAGCCACAGATTTAGCCCCTTGAGCGATTAATACACGAGCAGCGTTAGGGGTTGAGGAGTAATTATGGTAATACAAGCATTGGTTAATATTTACAGCCTCTGCATACAAAGCGGGATTTGTCAAAGAATTGGGTAAGGCATTCTGGGGAAATTGGGCGATCGCCACGGCGGTAAGATCGTCAATTTGGCGTAAAGCGATCGCTGCATCGGCTTGGGCAAAGTTAAGCAATAATTTGATTGCTTTAGTAATTAATGTAATCGGCGTAGGATCGCCATCGCTTAAGCTTGAAAGCACCGATTGAGAAGCCAATCGCCACTCAATGCGCCGTAAAAACTGGGCTAAAAAAACACTACTCAAAGAAGTCACACCTAATTCAATTAGATGTAATAATCCGCTACCGAGACTAGCCGCCAGGATGAGGAATATTAACCCCACAGATAAAGCAGACAAGGGCAACATTGAGCAAAAGAGCAAAAATACCAATCCGAAAATTTGGCTAGTTGTCCAGTTATCTAATAGTGCCAAAATCGCCAACAGCAACACTAATCCTAGTAATGCTGGGGTAAAGGTTGGTAACAAGTTCGGATGATGGCGCAATTGCCACCGTTGGATATTTATTCGCCAAGCCATGATGCGATCGCTTTTGTAACGACTTCCGGCGCACTGAGATGAGGTAAATGTCCCTCCGCAGCAATGGGGATAAATTTATTATGCTTAATTTTATCTGCCATATATTGCCCCACTTCTTCGGGTACGGCAGGATCGTGACTGGGTTGTAAAATTAGTGTGGGGACTTGCAAGCGCGGCAAATCTTGGCGATGATCGGATTCAAAAATTACTCGTGCTACAGCTTGGGCGATATCTGGGCGAATCTCGGTTAAAGTTCTGGCAAATTCTTGAGCCAATTCTGGGCGATCGCTATTACCCATAACTAAGGGTGCAAAACCACTAGCCCAACTATAGTAATTAGAAGACATCGCCGCGTACAAGCTATCTAAATCGGTGCGTCCAAATCCGCCGACATATTCGCGATCGTTGAGATAACGGGGAGAAGCGCTCAGAAAAATTAGCTTACTAAAGCGATTACTTTCAACCAAAGCCGCCAACAAACCAATCATGCACCCCACCGAATGACCGATCAAAGTAGACTTAGTTAGCTTCAACTCGGCGCACAAATCTAACAAATCTTCCGCATAACTATAAAGGCTGCTGTAACGATGGGGACTATAAGCATTAAAATCTGATTTTCCCGCGCCCACATGGTCAAATAATACAATCCGGTACTTGGGCGCAAAGGCGGCTACTTGATGTCGCCAAGCTGTTTGATCGGAGCCGAAACCGTGGGAAAAAATTAATGTTTGTTCGCCTTTGCCCAAAACTTTGACATTATTGCGCTCAAAAATGCTAGTTGCCATAAATTACAGTTTCGACCTTTTATTCTCAAAAAAAGCGGTAGAGCATTAAATACTCTACCGCTTTTATAGTTATGCCTCGGTTAGCTTGTAACTAAACTTACGCACCCTTAGTTAAATCAACACCTTGGGGTAATAACTCGCGGGTTGTCGGCTCGGAAACTACTTTAACTATTCCCGTTTCATCGACATCAACCAACGCCGTATCGCCATCGCGGACGCGACCCGATAAAATTTCCTCAGCTAGGCTGTCTTCCAGCAAGCGCATAATGGCGCGGCGCAATGGTCTTGCTCCGTAGCTGGGGTTGTATCCTTCTTCTACCAAGCGATCTTTGAAGCGTTCGGTAACGTCTAAGGTAATACCCTTTTCCATTAGACGATTGAATACTTCCTTGAGCAGGATATCGGCAATTTCCTTCACTTCGTCTCTAGTCAACTGACGGAAGACAATAATCTCGTCTAGTCGGTTTAAGAACTCTGGACGGAAGTATTGCTTAAGTTCTTCATTAACTAGCGACTTAATCCGGTTGTATTGGGATTCTGCCACGTCTTGAGCCAATTCAAAACCTAAACCCGCCGCACCTTTTTCAATCACCTTAGAACCGATGTTAGAAGTCAAAATCAGCAAGGTATTTTTGAAGTCTACCGTGCGACCTTTAGCATCCGTTAACCGCCCATCTTCCAATATCTGCAAGAGCATATTGAATACATCGGGGTGGGCTTTTTCAATTTCATCAAACAGCACCACCGTGTAAGGACGACGACGTACAGCTTCTGTTAGCTGACCGCCTTCGTTGTAACCTACGTACCCTGGAGGCGAACCAATTAGCTTGGATACGGTGTGACGCTCCATATATTCCGACATATCGAGCCGGATCATCGCGTCTTCCGAACCGAAGAAATAAGCCGCTAAAGACTTAGTTAACTCGGTTTTTCCTACTCCAGTAGGGCCAGAGAAGACAAAACTTGCGATCGGTCGGTTGGGATTTTTTAAGCCCACACGAGCGCGGCGAATAGCCTTAGAAACCGCTCTAACTGCTTCTTCTTGCCCGATTAAACGCTGGTGCAGGGTGTCTTCCATGTGCATCAGCTTCTCGGATTCCGATTCGGTCAGCTTGCTAACGGGTACACCTGTCCAAGAAGCAACGATATGGGCAATATCTTCTTCGGTAACGACGGGGGCATCTTCTCCATCTGGGCGGGTGGTATTAGCTTTATTTTGCGATAGGGCGCGGATTTCGCCTTTGATTTCCATTTCACGATCGCGCAATTCTCCAGCTTTACCAAAATCTTGTCCCCGGACTGCGTCGTCTTTTTCTTTTAAGACTTTACGCAATTCTTTGTCTAAATCTTTGGCGGCGGGTGGAAGTGCTGAATTAATTAACCGCACTCTAGAGCCTGCTTCGTCCATCAAATCGATAGCTTTGTCGGGTAAAAAGCGATCGCTTATGTAACGGTCAGATAGTTTAGCGGCGGCAAACAAAGCTTCATCAGAGATTTTTAGTTTGTGGTGTTGCTCGTAGCGTTCCCGTAAACCAAACAATATCTCAATAGTTTCATCTACCGAGGGTTCGCCCACCATTACAGGTTGAAAGCGGCGTTCTAAAGCAGCATCGCGTTCAATGTGCTTGCGGTATTCGTCTAAAGTTGTTGCACCAATACACTGCAATTCTCCTCTTGCCAAGGCTGGTTTGAGGATATTTGCCGCGTCAATAGCGCCTTCGGCTGCGCCCGCACCGATGAGAGTATGCACCTCGTCAATCACCAAAATCACGTTCCCCGCCGAACGAATTTCGTCCATGATTTTTTTCAGGCGTTCTTCAAATTCACCGCGATATTTAGTCCCAGCTACCAATAATCCAATATCGAGGGTAACTACGCGCTTATCTTCGAGGATATCTGGTATATCTTTATTAGCAATTCGTGAAGCTAACCCTTCAGCGATCGCAGTTTTACCAACGCCGGGTTCGCCAATCAATACGGGGTTGTTTTTTGTCCGCCGACCCAATATTTGAATTACGCGCTCAATTTCTTTGGCACGACCAACTACCGGATCTAGCTTGCCATCGGCTGCCATTTGCGTCAAGTTTGAGCCAAATTCATCCAATGTGGGTGTTTTGGTTCGTCCTGACGGCGACCCGGCATTAACTTCGGCGGTTTCTCCTAGCATCCGAATTACTTGGGTGCGAACTTTTGATAAGTCTACGCCTAAGTTTTCTAATACTCTAGCCGCTACGCCTTCTCCTTCGCGGATTAAGCCTAGTAGTAAGTGTTCTGTGCCAATATAGTTATGTCCTAATTGTCGTGCTTCTTCTAGAGATAGTTCTAGAACTCGCTTCGCGCGTGGCGTAAATGGAATTTCCACTGCGACAAAGCCCGAACCACGACCGATAATTTTTTCTACTTCAATCCGAGCATCTTTGAGATTGACACCCATTGACCTCAAGACTTTTGCTGCTACGCCCGTTCCTTCGCCGATCAGACCCAGGAGGATCTGTTCTGTTCCTACGAAGTTGTGACCCAGGCGGCGGGCTTCTTCCTGGGCCAGCATGATCACCTTAATGGCTTTTTCTGTGAAGCGTTCAAACATAGCGTTTTTGGTTCCCCTGAGTCGTGCCAGTACGCTGATTTTAGCATAGGCTACATTTCTGGCTGTCTTATGATGATAGCTACAAGCAGTACGGTTTTCCCCACTCTAAGGAAACAATTTTTATTTTTTTGTAAAAGTATGCTGTTCTAAATACTTGGTGTAAGTATAAATTCTTATACCTAAATTAGGTCAACGGGCGATCGCACTTTAGGGAAAAAAATCAATAATATTTTCCTAAAAATAAGCGATCGCCCAAGCCATACTAAAGACATCTAAGGGTTTTTAGATTGGGTTGCTATGAGTGTCACTACCTACAAATGGACAATTGAACGCTACCATCAGGCGATTTCTGCGGAGCTTTTTGACAGCGAATCCGTCGAGCTATTGCGTGGAGATATTATAGTTATGCCCCCAGAGGGAGAAACCCATGCCTACTACAACAGCGAAGTCGGAGAGATGTCACATTAAATACTGAATTAACTACACCTTATTGTGCTAGCAGATCGGGGACTATTTGTGTAAATGTAACCTGGAACAGCGCAAGGATTTATGGTGCAGACCCTGCCGAAGAAAAAATTATAGATGTAGAGTTTCAATCAATCCGCAAGGCAGTAATGGAGAAGTTTAAACCCGTTGCCGATCGCACTTAACTAATATTAAAAAGTTTTGTACCTAGGCTAACGGCTTGAATTACAAAAAAACTTTTTGATTAAAAAAATCGGCGGGTAAATAGTTACTCGCCGATTCTTAATTAAGCTAAAATTGCCCTTTTACAATTTAGTGCCGCACTCAGGACAAAAATTATTACTCAAATTTTTAGCGCCGCAACTACAGTAAACTGGCTCTACTTGTTCGGACTTGACAATCTCCGGTAAACCAATCATTTGTGAATTGCTCTTACCAGGCGCAACCATTGGGTAGCAGTTTTCATCTCTAGTAACGTGAGCGTCTATCAACACTGGGCCATTGTGCGCTAACATTTGGGCGATCGCCTCTGGCAATTCTTCCCGGCTGCTAATTGTTATTCCCTTAATCCCGTAAGCCTGAGCCAACATTTCAAAGTTGGGCATTGCTGGCTCCATATTGGACGATGAATAACGCTCCCCATAAAATGCCTGCTGCCATTGGCGTACCATTCCTTGCCAACCATTGTTTATAATTACTATCTTGACATTTATGCCGTAATGTGCAAGTGTACCTAATTCTTGTAAATTCATTTGAAAACTAGCATCGCCACTAATACAAATGACTTCTTCGGTAGGCAATGCTACTTTTGCGCCCATTGCCGCCGGCAAACCGTAACCCATAGTCCCCAAGCCAGCGCTAGAAATCCAGCGCCGGGGTCCATTTTTTAAAAACTGTGCTGACCACATTTGATGTTGTCCCACATCCGTTGTGTAGTAAGCATCTGGTGCTTGAGTCGCTAGTTCAAAAATTACTTCTTGAGGCGACATACTATCGGCATGATGAGGCACAACTAAAGGGTAGTCTCGTCGCCAAGTATTAATGCGGTGTAACCATTCTTGAGTTTGATTTGGGGTACAAACGCGATCGCCTTTAGTTTGACATAAAGCCAATAAATCGATTAGTACCTGCTTGACATCTCCCACAATTGGCACTTCAGGGACGCGGTTTTTGCCAACTTCCGCCGGATCGATATCGATGTGAATAACTTGAGCGCGAGAGGCAAATTCGTCTAGTTTCCCCGTAACGCGATCGTCAAACCTTGCCCCTATACAAATTAATAAATCGCACTCACTAACGGAAAAATTAGCGTAAGCCGTGCCGTGCATTCCCAGCATTCCCAAAGCCAAAGGATGATTTTCATCAAAAGCACCCTTACCCATTAGTGTTGTTGTGACGGGGATATTAAATAACTCGGCAATTTGCTTAATCTCATGATGAGCGCCCGCAGCAATTGCCCCCCCGCCTACATACAGTAATGGGCGACGCGAATTCTGCATTAATTCCCAAGCCGCATTGATTTGACGGGGATTACCTTTGACTGTGGGACGATACCCCGGCAACTTAACCGTACCTGGTTCTACAGGCACATACTCAAATTCCTCTAAACCAACATCTTTGGGGACATCGATTAAAACCGGCCCCGGTCTGCCGCTACTAGCAATATAAAATGCTTCAGCCACAATCCGCGCCATATCTTTGACATCGCGCACTACATAGGAATGCTTGACAATCGGCAGCGTAATTCCGTAAATATCGGTTTCTTGAAAAGCATCTGTGCCGATCGCCGCGCGACTTACTTGTCCGGTCACAATTACCATCGGGATCGAGTCCATTTGCGCAGTAGCAATGCCTGTAACTAGGTTTGTTGCTCCAGGGCCGGAAGTTGCAAAACACACGCCTACTTTTCCCGTCGCACGAGCATAACCATCCGCCGCATGAGCCGCCCCTTGTTCGTGTCTAACTAAAATGTGCTGAATACCGCCGAGGGCTTCAGCTTTATAAAGCTCGTCATAAAGGGGTAAAATCGCGCCGCCGGGATAGCCAAAAATATGCTCAACGCCGTGACGCTTGAGGGAGTCTATCAAGGCAAACCCTCCCGTTACTCGTCTAGCAACTACTATGGGCGCGATCGCTCTTTCTATGCTTACGAGTTCTGAAGTTAGAGAATTATTTTTAAGAGGCGATTCCCCGGCGGGGATATTTCGTGAACGCACTGAATAAACCTCACGCAATAGCTAATTTAATAGTTAGGATTTTTTGTATTCAAAGATTCATTTTAATTGAAAATCTGACTTTATTAGCAATTCTTGTCAAGATTAGATTACATTACGCAGCACGCGCCGAGTGCTGTTCCAAGCCCATATACCTACAGTACAAACGATCGCACTCATTCCCACCAACACGATCTTTAAACCCAAAGTTTGCGACCCTACAGCGTTGCTAACTGCATCGGTAATCGGGCCGGTAATTGCTAAAGGCGCACTCAAGGCGATATTCACCAAATTATTTTGAAATCCAAACACCTTACCGTGCATATCCGAAGGAGTTTCTCTTTGAATCAACGTTTGCATTGGTACGCCTACCATTGCCCCACCTACTCCCAACAAAGCACTCAGCCCCAAACCCAGCCACAAATTGCTAACAAAGCTAAAAACAGCCAAAGCAAACGCCATTGTCAAAAAACCAACTAAAGGCAAGGGCTTATGATGAAAGACATCGCCCCAATGACCCAAAATTCCTGCGCCTAATACTATTCCCACTCCTGCCGCCGCCAACAAAAAGCCGTATTGCTTCTCTGATTGCAAGCCAATTTGCGGAGCCAAACTAAAAGTCAGCACAATCAGCGCCGCAATTACACAGTACAAAGTTGTCAGTTGCAACATTGCATTCCAAACTAGGCGGTTTTGCTTGAGATATCTAAAGCCAGCTTTGATTTCTTGCCAAGGATTCACCATGATGCCGCCAGCATTAGTTATGGTTTCTTTTAAAACAACGGTTTGTAACATCATTGCCGCCAAAACATACAAACCACCCACCAACAACTCTTGTCCTTGATCTCCTCCCCAGGTTTGGCTCAGACTTAAAACTGGTTCTCCGATCGCAAAGCCAACAATAAACGCCCCCATCATTGTTGTAGTAAATAGAGCATTGGCGGCTAACAAGTTCTCGCGGGGGATTAGTAACGGGATCGCGGCTTGTTCGGCGGGCGCAAAAAATTGCGTAACCGTAGAAACAATAAATGTTATTAGTAATAAAACAACAAATTCTTTGGGTAAAACCGGAATAGCAAATATTAAAAGCGCTCGAATCAAGTTGGAAACGACAAGTATTAACTTTTTTCCCAATCTATCTACAAAAATTCCCGCCGCCGAGCCAAATAAAATTGCTGGCAAAGTAAAAGTTAGTAGTAAAATTGAGCGCATAGAGTTTTCTGTTCCCGTTGCCGTGGGATAAACTGCTAAGAGCGCAATCAGTAGAGTTAAAAGAATTTTATCTGCTATTTGAGAAAGTAATTGTCCAAACCATAACGCTAGAAAGGAACGGTTTTTGAGCAAAGCGCGAAACCCAACTTGCTTTGCGGTTGGTTCTTCTACGGGAAACATAAAATATCTAATAAAATTTAAGTATTGCTCCCAATCTACTCAATTTCTTGGTAGCGCTTCAATAGCATCAAAATAAATTCCGCCTCGCTCAGGTACGATCGCACCAAAGGGCGATGGGGGCTAACTACCCATCCCTTTACCGTAGAAGGCGATCGCCACATTTGCAAATGCTCTATCCCCGGATCGGCATAAAAACTATCTTCCTGGCAACTTAAATTTATTGATGTTTTGTGGGTAAAATAATCGTGACTGAGTGTGTGGATAGGAAAATTACCCACCAATGGCACACCCCAACCATCAATAGCAATCACTGCTTTAACTTTTCCTCCCCTTAGCTCCCATCCCCAAGCCGCACCGAGCGCTCCAATTACTCCGGCACTAAAGCCTATAAGTAATATGGGTGCGGTTTGTGGCGGTTGTCCGTAATTTTTGACCAAATCGTGTGTTATGTGTAATGCTGATAAAACTGTATAACTTTGTACTGAAAAGCTACGTGTATTTGCTAGTAAGTTAGAGGGAGCTTGGGCAGATAATAGCAATTCTTGCAAAAAGCATTGTGTTAATTGAGGCAAGTGAAATCCAGGACAGAGAAAAATATTCATAATGAAAATCTAAATAAAATCTTAAAATCAGTAATGGAATGTAAGTTTTAGCAGCTTTTGTCCTTATACAGAAAACAATCTATAACTAAGATAGAAAATATGTAAACTGCCATCGTAGCCATAATCACAGGATGGCAAACTGCGATCGCCAGATTTAGGTAGCCAAAGATAAGAAGGTCGTCAGCCAAAGGTACGGGAAGTAAACTTTCTAAGTTGGTGATTGGTAAATAATGAAAAATAAAATTACACCGCCAGTACCTAAAAATGAAGACGCAAGGCTAAAAAACCTATGCCAATATCAAATTATTGATACTCCAACAGAAAAAGCCTACGACGATATTACCCGTTTGGCTGCTTCTATTTGCGGTACTCCTACAGCCATAATTAGTATTGTCGATGCCAATCGTCAGTGGTTCAAATCCAAAGTTGGCTTAGAGATCGAGGAAACATCCCGCGAACAAGCTTTTTGTGCTTATACAATTTTGGGACAAGAAGTATTTATTGTTCCTGATACTCTAAAAGATGAACGTTTTGCCCATAATCCGCTAGTAACTGCTGATCCTTTTATTCGCTTTTACGCGGGCGTACCGTTAATTACATCCCAAAACTACGCTTTGGGTTCGCTCGCCACCCTCGACTATGTACCTAGGGAACTGCAACCCCAACAAATTGAATCGCTCAAAGCCTTAGCACGTCAAGTTGTCAAGCTAATTGAACTACGCAGCGACCTAGCGGCATTGACAAAAACAGCTTTTAAGTCGCAACAACGACACCAAGAAAGCAAATCATTTTTCCGCAGAGTCATAGTAGGACTGGGACTCGCCTCCGCCATTCTAGCTGCTGGTGGATTTATTGCCCACGATAGCCTCAACAATACGGTGAATAATACCCAAAAACTGATAGAACGCTATAAAATAATTGACAATTTGGAAGATATAAATTTAAAAATGCAAAAAGTAGCGATCGCCAAACATCGCTACATCAATAGCCCGCAGCTAAAATATTTGGAGCCATACTACAGCGTTAAAGTATCGGTAAAGCAAGAAGTTACACAATTAAGAGCGCAAGTTGCCAACAACCCCGACCAACAAAAACGTTTAGCACTGCTCGATCGGCTAATCGATCAAAAACTAACAGAAGTAGAAAACGCTGTTAATCTCCGCAAACAAGGCTTTGACGCGGCGGCGCAATCGTTAAGAACCGAGCAAGGTAAATATATTTCCGATCGGCTCGACGCAACAATTCAAGAAATGGAAGCGGCGGAAACTCAATTATTAACAAGAGCTTCGCGCTCAGTTCAAGCCAATACCTACAACTTTGGAGTTGTATTTGCCACGGGTATCGCCCTCAACTTTTTGGTGTTGGCGATTGTTTATTATTTTATTGAACGAGAAATTAACGAACGCCACAAAGTAGAAATCGATTTAGAGCAAGAGCGAGACTTTACTTTTACGATTTTGGACACGATCGCCTCTTTAGTAATAGTTTGCAGCGCTGAAGGTAAAATTGTCCGCTTCAACCGCGCCGCCGAACAGATATCTGGTTATTACAGCGATGAGGTTAGAGGCAAATATTTATGGGATCTATTTTTACCGTCTGAGGAAGTAAGCAGGGTAAAAAACACTATCCAAAACATCCAATCGATTAGTGTCAATAGCTACGAAACTCACTGGCTAACCCGCAATGGCGATCGCCGTTTGATTGCCTGGTCAAATAGTCAACTGCATGACCAAACTGGCGCAATTGAGTATGTACTAGCTAGTGGTAACGACATCACAGAAAGCGCTGAAGCATCCATGGCTTTACAAGAAAGTCAAGGGCGCTATCACGATTTATTTGAAACCGCCAGCGACTTGATTCAAAGCGTCGCTTTAGATGGGCATTTTATTTATGTAAATCGGGCTTGGCGCGAAGCTCTAGGCTACAGCGAAGCGGAGATTAATCATATTTCATTGTTTGACATTATTTCTCTTGACTATCAAGCCCATTGTCAAGAGTTGTTTGGTCGCCTGATAAATGGAGAAACTCTAGGAGCGGTGCAAGCAGAATTTGTAACTAAAGATGGCAAAAATATCTTAGTGGAAGGCAGCGCTAGTTGTAAATTTGTGGATGGCAAACCCGTTGCAACTCAAAGCATTTTTCGCGACATCACTCATCGCACCCAAACCGAAGCCGAGCTTCAGCAGACAAACGAGCGTCTCAATCGCTCGATAAAAGAACTAGAACAGCGCAATCATGAAATCACTCTACTGAGCGAAATTAGCGATGTTCTCCAAGCTTGCCGCACTATTGAAGAAGCTTATACAGCAATTTCTACTTTTTTAAAGTTGATGTTTCCTGATGTTCCCGGCGGCATCTTTTTAATCAATTCCTCCAAAAATGTAGTTGAAGCTGTAGTAAATTGGGGCGATTTGCCCATGACTAGCAATACATTTTTTACACCCAACGATTGCTGGGCATTGCGGCGGGGGCGATTGCATTTTGCTGGCACGTTACACGGCAGCTTGCAGTGTCAACATCTAACTCATCCCCTGCCTACAGCCTCTCTATGCGTACCAATGATTGCCCAAGGAGAGGCGTTGGGAATGCTTTATCTAAGCTCCCTAGAGTCGGGAACGGCAATTGAAGCTAAACAACAGTTAGCAGTCACCGTCGCCGAACATATTTCCTTGGCGTTAGCAAATATCAAACTGCGAGAAAAATTAGAAAATCAAAGTATTCGCGATCCGCTCACAGGCTTATATAATCGCCGTTATATGGAGGAATCTTTAGACCGAGAAATTTTCAGATGCGATCGCAAACACCAACCCCTAGGAATTATCATGCTTGACGTTGACCACTTTAAGCGCTTTAACGATACCTTTGGTCATGAAGCTGGAGACAGCGTACTCAAAGAACTAGGGGATTTTCTCCAAAAATACGTTCGCGGCTCAGATATTGCTTGTCGTTATGGAGGAGAAGAATTTATCTTAATTTTACCGGAAGGCTCTTTAGAAATTACCAGTAAGCGAGCAGAGCAATTAAGAGAAGGTATCAAACACTTAAATCTCAAGTATCGTCATGAACCTTTAGGTCAAATCACCCTTTCTTTAGGGGTAGCAAGTTTTCCCGAACATGGGATGAGTGGACAAGATGTGATTCGCGAAGCCGATGCAGCGCTCTACAAAGCCAAACAGGAAGGGCGCGACGCTGTTAGACTCGCACCTTAAACAAATATAGACATTGCTTAAAACTCCTAGCTACTTAAACAATCCCCCGGTAGGGGATGTTAACCTAATGAATGAAGAATTGACTATTTAGCTCAACAATCTAAAATTTATCTAGCAGAGGATCTTTATAGTGGTAGCGACCCCTGAAAAATATCATTCAACTATGCCCGCAACAACTGGCAAAGACCGAGTTGCCGTATTGCTTATGGGTTATGGTGAAGTTGAAAGCTACGAAGATTTTGCCAACTACAACGAACAAGCCTTAAATCTACTTACAGCTAAGTTTGCTCCCGTGCCAACGTGGATTTATCCGCCGCTTGCAAAGCTATTAGCCTTGTTCGATCGCCATGAATGGGATCACCAGCACGATCATTTTGTCTCGCCTCACAATGCGATTTTTGAACAGCAGCGTGCAGGCATAGAAAAGTGTCTGCAACAGAAATGGGGCAATCAAATTCAAGTATTCAAAGCCTTCAACTTTTGCGCTCCTTTCCTTCCCGAACAAGTGTTAGAGGAAATTAAAGCGCAAGGATTTGACAAGCTGCTAATTTATCCGCTTTTAGTTGTAGATTCAATTTTTACAAGCGGGATTGCCGTCGAGCAAGTCAACTTAGCTTTAACCAAGTTAGCTGATGAAGGCGAACACTGGGTAAAAGGACAGCGTTATATTCCTTCTTTTTACAACGAAAATGCCTACATTAAGTTAATGGCACAAATGGTTGAGGAAAAAATAGCTACAGATTTAGCGGCGGCTTATTTGCCTTCCCAAATTGGCATCGTGCTAATGAATCATGGTTGTCCGCATAAAGCTAAAGGCTTCACTTCGGGAATTGTTGAAAGTCAAGCACTCTACGATCGCGTTAGAGATGAACTTATCAACCGTTATGCGTTAATTTCTGTAGGCTGGCTCAACCACGATACACCCTTAATTGACTGGACGCAGCCCAACGCCTTTGTCGCTGCCAATAATTTAATTGATTTGGGGGCAAAAGCGATCGTGTTTATGCCCATTGGTTTTGCAACGGAAAATCACGAAACGTTGCTTGATGTAGACCACATTATTCATGCCTTACAGCGCAAACATTCGGAAGTAAATTACATCCAAATGCCTTGTGTAAACGATCGCACGGAATTTGTAGAAATGGCGGCTTCTTGGGCCGATCCCCACATTGCCGAATTACTCTCAGAGCAAGCAGTGGCGGTCAATTCCCAAAGGGCTGTAGCTCCCAAGAGCGGTCATCACCACCATGACCACGACGGTCATCACCACCATCATTAAAGTTAGGAATTGGGAATTGAACTTATCACCAATTCCCAATTTACCATTACCCGTTACCCCTCAACTTTCGGGTATTATCAACCAAACTTTGAGCAAACTTATCGAAGCGTTGGGCTACTTGCTCGTCCAAAATTTTGCCTTCTGGTGAAAAAGCTTTCCAAGCTTGAGCAATAGCAATTTGTTCAGGAATTACCCAAGCGTGTACCCAACGCAAAATTACTCGTAAGTCATTGAGCGCATTACTATTAGCTTGACCGCCTAAGACGCTAATTAATCCTGCAACTTTGCCATCTAACTGCTCAAAACTCATTAAGTCAAGCGCATTTTTAAGTACGCCGCTAACGCTGCCGTGATACTCTGGTGTGGCTAAAATTAAACCATCGGCTGTTTTTACCGCCTTTTGCAGTTTCTCCACGTCGGGGTAGTCTGGATACTCCTCTCCCCCATCGCAAAACGGTAAATTCATTTTCCTTAAGTCTAATATTTCTACTTCTGCTCCCAAGGCTTCGGCGCGCTTTGCGGCTAGAGCCAAGACAATTTGACTGTAAGAATCAGCCCGTAAACTTCCGCCAATACCAACAATCTTGACCATAGTGGTTTTAACCCAACTTTAGTTGCGTGGGTACAAAGAATTTTTAATAACTCATAGTCGTAACGACTACATATAATAGTTTAACAGTTTTACCTAGATTTTGGCAAAGCATATATCGATAGTTTTTAGCGCCAAGCTCAAGCAGTAGTTGAGGGAGGAAAGTTAGACTAGATTTGAGTATAGGTATATTTAGAAATTGACTTAATTATTGAGTCAACAGCACCAATGATGGTTATTCGTTAACAGACAAAGGGCAATCAAATATGAGTAATTACCGGGAAAAAGCATTGATAAATCAGCAACCAGTAAAAAGGTTAGCAAAAAAAAATATTGGTACAGCAAAGCAACGTCTAGGCAGATTAGCGGCTTTTTCGCTGCTAATAGTGCAGTCAATGCTAATAGGCACATTTCCGGCTAATGCCCAAAAGTCAGAAACTGAAGCTTTATCCTATGGCGACTTGTTAGAAAAAATTGATAGCGGCGAAGTTACAAGGGTAGAGCTAGATCCAGAGCAACCAATTGCCAAAGTCAAACTTCGAGGACAAAAGCCCGACGAGCCTTTACAGGAAGTCAAAATTTTTGACCAAAATCCGGAGTTAATTAAAAAAATTCGTAGCAACAAAAATATTGAACTAGAAGTTAATTCTTCCGCTAATAGTAGAGCCGCGATGTGGTTTTTACTTAACTTGCTGTGGATTGTGCCATTAGTTGCCATCATGTTGCTATTTTTGCGCCGCTCCGCCAACGCGGGTAGCCAAGCCATGAACTTCGGCAAATCAAAAGCCCGCTTTCAGATGGAAGCAAAAACCGGAATAACTTTTAGTGATGTCGCCGGGATTGATGAAGCTAAAGAAGAATTAGAAGAAGTAGTTACTTTTCTCAAACAACCTGAACGATTTACAGCTATTGGGGCAAAAATTCCTAAAGGAGTGTTGCTAATTGGAGCGCCGGGAACAGGTAAAACCTTACTAGCTAAAGCGATTTCTGGCGAAGCGGGAGTTCCATTTTTTAGCATCTCTGGCTCCGAATTTGTGGAAATGTTTGTGGGGGTTGGTGCTTCCCGCGTCCGCGACTTGTTTAAGAAAGCCAAAGAAAACGCTCCTTGTCTAATTTTCATCGATGAAATCGACGCAGTCGGGAGACAAAGAGGGACGGGGATTGGTGGGGGAAACGACGAAAGAGAGCAAACCCTTAACCAGCTACTTACAGAAATGGACGGATTTGAGGCAAATACAGGCATTATTATTATTGCCGCTACCAACCGCCCCGATGTTTTAGATATTGCCTTATTGCGTCCAGGACGTTTTGATCGCCAAGTAACGGTAGATACTCCCGACTTAAAAGGGCGATTGGAAATATTACAAGTCCATGCTCGAAACAAAAAAGTCGATCCCTCTGTATCAATAGAAGAAGTTGCTAGACGCACTCCAGGCTTCACTGGGGCCGACTTAGCCAATTTACTTAATGAAGCGGCAATTCTCACCGCCAGACGACGGAAAGATGCCATTACGGTGCTAGAAATCGACAATGCTGTAGATAGGGTTGTAGCGGGAATGGAAGGTACGCCTTTAGTTGATAGCAAGAGCAAGCGCTTGATTGCTTATCACGAAGTCGGACACGCCTTAATTGCCACTAAGCTCAAAGACCACGATCCTTTGCAGAAAGTGACGCTAATTCCACGCGGACAAGCAAAAGGCTTGACTTGGTTTACTCCTGATGAAGAACAGGGTTTAAACTCTAAAGCGGAGATTTTAGCTAGAATTACAGCGACCTTGGGAGGTAGAGCCGCCGAAGAAGTTGTATTTGGTAGAGGAGAAATTACCACTGGCGCGGGTCAAGATATTCAACAATTGACCAATATAGCGCGGCAAATGGTGACTAAATTTGGGATGACCGATTTAGGATTAGTTTTATTAGAAGAACAAAATAGCGACGTATTTTTAGGTCGAGATTTAGGAAAGAAGTCGGACTCTTCGGAGGAAATTTCTAGCAAGATTGATGCTCAAGTTAGAGAAATCGTTGGCAAGTGCTACGTTCAGGCTGTAGAAATTCTGCAAGAAAATCGCGCGCTGATGGATTTATTGGTAGAGCAGCTAATTGAACTTGAGACAATAGATGGCGAAGTTTTCCGGCAAATTGTGACTCAATTTGCCCAGCCAACAGAGCAAAAACTATCGCTTGCTAAAAAATAGAGAATAGAGACGTTGCACCGCAACGTCTCTACAACAATTTAAAACTCTGAAACTTTGCTGTTGACTAGCTGTTGCTGGCTAACGGCAGTCTGTTGAACATTGGTTGGTTGTTGGGCATACATAGCTCTTAAAACCAAAGCCGGGTCTACATAATTACTGGCATATTTAAGCCCCCAGTGTAAGTGAGGGCCTGTGGTACGTCCAGTCATGCCTACACGTCCAATTCTAGTACCTGCGCCTAGCTGCTGACCTTCGCGAATTTGTACCCCACCTTCACGATCGACTAAATAGCGATCGCCTCCCGCCGTTGCCACATGACCTTTCATGTGGCAATATTTATGTTCCCACTGCCCCGATTGGATAATTATATGGGTTCCACAAGCATTGCGATCAGCAACTTTTACCACTTTTCCCGCCCACCAACTGCGAATATAACTCCCTTGGGGTGCAGCCAAATCTAAACCGCCGTGAAATTCCCAATTAGAGCCTCCGGTCGCCGAGCGACGATAGCCAAAAGCTGAAGTATAACCGCGAAAATTTTCCACCGGAAAGGACGCACCACGCCATGTATTTCTACTAGCTACTTGTTGTTCATCTGTCTCTAAGGCTTTAACACTTTGTTGCCCAGATACAAAAGCTGGTACAGTAATTATACTTATAAAAACTAATAGCAAACTTTGCAAACAACGGGCATTCAAAAATGGGTAATGGGGTTTAGATAGTTGGTTCATACTTGACACTCCTCAACAAAAAATACAAACACCGATATAAGTTAAGCGATCTTGGCATTTTTCCAATTGCGATCGCAACTATTGTGGCAATGATAACTGAGTAGTAAAAGTTTTAGATGCAGTTGCCCGCGCTAATTTTTTTTAGGAACAGCTACAAATAAAACTCAATTTTTGGAAACTATGATAAGCGATCGCCCTTAAAAGTAGTAATTGCTCCAATTGCCAAGGTTATTAAGTAGAAAAACTAAATAGTTAATATTTTTACTTAATTCAATAACAATCTTGAGCAAAGGTATTATTTTTCCTAAAGTTAGTAAACGATATATCTTACCTTATGCTGGAGCATTGTCAAGCAAAGCCAGAAAAAATTAGGTAGCCTAAAGCACAGTCTTGACAGAAAATTTGATAAGTAATTGGTTTTGTGAATAGGCTGGTTTATCGTTAAAATTTTTTAAGCAGTGTTTGTAAATTTAACGATCGCTTAACCTAGTATATGCTCGAAGATATTTTTCCTTTTAGGTTCGATATAAATGCTAGTGCGATCGCCGGGGCGAGTTTGTGGTCATTGGCATTATATTTAGGCTTTTCACCCTTTAGCGACTGGTTGATTTGGCAATTGCAACGCTGGTTTAACTTTGCCGAGCGCAGTTTATATATCAACGAAAAAGAATTTGAACGCACTCGCAAAGCCAGAGAAGCACAAAATGCTTTTTATGCGTCAATTTTTAGTATTTTGCCATTTTTAGGTTTGGGCGCACTGTGTAACTACGGCGTGGAATTAGGCTTAGGAGGTAGTTGGGCGATTAGCATGGGAGTCATTGCCTGTATGGGTTGTGGTGTTTATGAGCTAGGGCGCAGAGATGGACAATCTTCCAAATAAAGGGAATTGGTCATTGAAATTATTACCTATTACCCTAATTCAGCTTTAACTAAAACCGCTAACTTTCGAGCCGCTCCAGATTCGCCGCGTATACTCCGCAAGATGTCGCTTATTTTCTGGAGTTTTTCAGGATGCTCTAAATACTCCAGTACCATCGCCGCTACTTCGGTTGGTTGCAAATTACCTACAAGTTCTGGTACTACCTCAGATTTTGCCCAAATATTGGGCCAAGCATACAAACGTCTGGGTAAATGTAAGATTAACCAATTGATAAGTTTTGCCATACTTGTACCGACTATCGGCAAATTTGCCAATAAGCCCGGAATTCCATCCCAAGAACGCATCGCGTCTAATTGTTGCGTTGGCAGTAATATAATCATTGGTACAGCTAAAGCCCCAAGTTCTGCCGTATTCGCGCCTACGGTAGTCAAACACATACGACATTGAGACAAAACATCGTAAGCTGGCGACTTCAGCCACAAATCGACCTCTAAGCCACCAGCAGTTTTTAATTTGAGAGGATTGGAGACAATAATTGCACTAACTCCTCCTAGGCGCTCAATTACTGGATTAAATTTGGGATTGGCAAACTTGGCTAAAGTTTCTAAGTCAACGGTGGGAGCTACAGGAATCACAAAACGAGTTTGCGGACGAGCCGCCGCCACAAGTTCGGCGATCGCTAACATTAAAGGCACGCCTTGCCCTAGTTTTGCCGCCTTTGAGCCTGGTAATATACCGATTAGTTCTGTTTTAATGTCGCTTGCTGGTTGTTCCTGTGCTGCCTCTAGCATCAAATCCCCGACTACTGTAGATTTATGGGCAAATTTAGGATTAATAGCTTGGGCTTGCATAACTCCAAAACGGTCAATCCAGCGATGCCAGCGAGTTTCCCACTCGGCATATACTACCGTTTTATAACCTAAGCGTTTGCCAATCACTACGGAAAAAAAGCTATCGCCACCTAAAAACAGTACGACACCGCGATCGCAAAATTCCCAAGCTTCCGCCGTTTTTCCCCACAATAAAAACTGCCAAAAATCCTTAGCTTCTTGTACTCTGTCTACTTCCTCATAACTGCGGCAAATCTCCGCTTCTTTGCCCGTTGCGTGGGGACAAGGCGATAAAACTATCGAAATCCGGGTTTTGTCGTGGCTACCTAATTGCGATCGCAAAGCCCGAACCACCGGACGCACCCAGGTTGTGACTTCTCCTGGCCCATTGGCAAGAATCAAAACATCAAAATGTGTTGCTTTTGTCATAAATGGTTGAGTTACTACTACTTTTTTTGTCAAGTAATACAAAGAATTGTTGCGGTATATTAATACAAATTGTGTCATAAAAGCGCTTAACCCCCCATTGGTAAGCATTTTTTGATAAAAAATAACTTAGAAGTTATCAGTTAATAGCGTTTTTAAATCCTAGGGGCAATAGATCCCACATCACAGGAGATTTAGTCTATGTTCACTCACGTCAAGTCCACCATCCGACATATCGCGCCCGACAATCTACAGGGGCGATCGCTCATTAAAGTGGTCTATGTCGTGTTAGAGTCCCAGTATCAAAGCGCCCTATCGCAGGCGGTGCGGTCAATTAATGACAAACACCCATCGATTGCGATTGAAATTTCTGGCTACTTGATTGAAGAACTGCGATCTAACGAAAACTACGAAGAATTTAAAAAGGATATTGCTACAGCCAATGTATTTATTGGTTCGCTAATTTTCATTGAAGACTTAGCTGATAAAGTCGTAGCCGCCGTAGAACCTCACCGCGATAACCTAGATGTAGCAGTGGTTTTCCCTTCTATGCCTCAAGTAATGCGCCTAAATAAAATGGGTAGCTTCTCGATGGCGCAGCTAGGACAATCAAAAAGTGCGATCGCGCAATTTATGCGCAATCGTAAAGAAAAATCGGGCGCGTCCTTTCAAGATGGAATGCTCAAACTATTGCAAACTCTGCCTAAAGTGCTGAAGTATTTGCCCATAGAAAAAGCCCAAGATGCCCGTAATTTCATGCTGAGTTTTCAATACTGGCTGGGGGGATCTTCAGAAAACTTAGAGAATTTTCTACTGATGCTGACAGATAAATATATTTTTCCTGGCGCATCTAAAGCCGCATTAAAGTACCAAGATCCGGTAACTTATCCCGACATGGGGATCTGGCATCCCTTGGCAACGCGGATGTTTGAAGATGTCAAAGAATACCTCAACTGGTACAACAGCCGTAAAGATGTTAATGCCGACTTAAAAGACCCTCTAGCGCCTTGTGTGGGCTTAGTATTGCAACGTACCCACCTAGTAACGGGGGACGATGCCCATTATGTGGCAATGATCCAGGAATTTGAAGCAATGGGAGCGAAAGTAATTCCCGTTTTTGCTGGCGGGTTGGACTTTTCTAAACCTGTGGAGGCTTATTTTTGGGATAGCAAGGGTCAAGAAGGCAATTGTTTAGTTGATGTAGTCATATCGCTAACCGGATTTGCCTTAGTAGGTGGCCCCGCAAGACAAGATCACCCTAAAGCCATTGAAACGCTAAAACGCTTGAATCGCCCTTATATGGTGGCATTGCCTTTAGTTTTTCAAACAACCCAAGAATGGCAAGATAGCGATTTGGGATTGCACCCAATTCAAGTAGCATTGCAAATTGCGATTCCTGAATTAGATGGAGCAATTGAGCCGATAATTTTATCAGGACGCGATGCAAATACGGGAAAAGCGATCGCATTGCAAGATCGAATTGAAACAGTAGTAAAACGGGCGATGAAGTGGGCAAACTTACGCCGTCAGCCAAAATTACAAAAAAGAGTTGCTATCACCGTTTTTAGTTTCCCTCCCGATAAAGGCAATGTGGGGACGGCGGCTTATTTAGATGTATTTGGCTCAATCTACGAAGTCATGCAAGCTCTTAAGCGCAACGGTTACGACTTGCCAGAATTGCCCGAATCCGCCTCAGCCTTGATGCAGGAAGTTATCCACGATGCTCAAGCGCAGTACAATAGCCCCGAATTAAATATTGCTTACAAAATGTCTGTACCAGAGTACGAGGAATTAACCCCCTACTCTCATCGCTTGGAAGAAAACTGGGGAGCGCCTCCTGGACATCTCAACAGCGACGGACAAAATTTGCTAATTTATGGCAAACAATTCGGCAATGTATTTATTGGCGTACAACCTACCTTTGGCTACGAAGGCGATCCCATGCGGTTGTTATTTTCCCGCTCGGCGAGTCCTCATCATGGTTTTGCCGCTTACTATACCTATTTAGAGCAAATCTGGAAAGCTGACGCAGTATTGCATTTTGGTACGCACGGTTCATTAGAATTTATGCCTGGTAAGCAAATGGGAATGTCGGGGGACTGTTACCCAGATAATTTAATTGGTTCAATTCCCAACCTTTATTACTACGCCGCTAATAATCCTAGCGAAGCCACGATCGCTAAACGACGCGGTTATGCTGAAACTATCAGCTATTTAACCCCACCTGCGGAAAATGCCGGATTGTACAAAGGTTTAAAAGAACTCAGCGAACTAATTGCGTCTTACCAAACCCTCAAAGGCAGTGGTAGAGGGATTCCCATTGTCAACACCATTATGGACAAGTGCCGATTGGTGAATTTAGACAAAGATATCGCCTTACCAGAAACCGATGCTAAAGATATGTCCGCCGAGGAGCGAGATAATATTGTAGGGATGGTTTATAGACGGTTGATGGAGATAGAGTCGCGGCTATTACCTTGTGGTTTGCACGTGATTGGGAAGCCACCAAGTGCGGAAGAAGCGATCGCAACTCTCGTAAATATTGCTAGTCTCGATCGCAACGAACAAGAAACCAAAAGCCTACCGCGCATTATTGCCACCAGCATCGGGCGAGACATTAATGACATTTATCGCCTTAACGACCAAGGTATTTTAGAAGATGTTGAATTGCTGCAAAGCATTACTCTAGCCACTAGAAGCGCTGTTTCTGCCCTGGTAAAAGCTCAAACTGATGCCGATGGTAGAGTTGCCAAAGTTGCCAAACTCAACTTTTTCAACATGGGTAAAAAAGGACCTTGGACAGAAGCATTACATCAAGCAGGTTATCCAAAAGTAGATTCTCAAGACCTCAAGCCATTATTTGAGTACCTAGAATTTTGCCTTGTCCAAGTATGCGCGGATAACGAATTAGGAGCATTACTCAAAGCTTTAGAAGGCGAATATGTATTACCTGGCCCAGGAGGCGATCCCATCCGCAACCCGGATGTATTACCCACAGGGAAAAATATTCACGCTCTCGATCCTCAATCTATCCCCACAACGGCGGCGGTACTTTCTGCCAAAATCGTTGTAGATAGATTGTTAGAACGGCAAAAACTCGAAAATGGTGGACAATACCCAGAAACGATCGCCTGTGTACTTTGGGGAACAGACAACATTAAAACCTACGGCGAATCTCTCGCTCAAGTAATGTGGATGGTAGGAGTTCGCCCCGTCCCCGATGCGTTGGGTAGAGTTAATAAGCTAGAACTAATTTCTTTAGAGGAATTAGGAAGACCCCGCATAGACGTAGTTATCAACTGTTCCGGTGTATTCCGCGACTTGTTTATTAACCAAATGAACTTGCTCGATCAAGCCGTAAAAATGGCCGCCGAAGCTGATGAACCTTTATCTATGAACTTCGTCCGCAAACACGCACTAACTCAAGCCGAAGAAATGGGTATTAATCTGCGTCAAGCTGCAACTCGCGTATTTTCTAATGCTTCCGGTTCTTATTCTTCCAACGTCAACCTAGCTGTAGAAAATAGCACCTGGGATAGCGAAGCCGAGTTACAAGATATGTACCTTAGTCGCAAATCCTACGCCTTTAGCGCTGACGATCCGGGAATGATGGATAAATCTCAACAGATTTTTGAAACCGCCTTAAAAACTGTTGATGTCACCTTCCAAAATCTCGATTCCTCCGAAATTAGCTTGACAGATGTTAGCCATTATTTCGACTCCGATCCCACAAAACTTGTAGCTAGTTTACGCGCTGACGGTAAAACCCCATCGTCCTTTATCGCCGATACAACTACCGCCAACGCTCAAGTCCGCAGCCTATCAGAAACCGTGCGTTTAGATGCCCGTACTAAGCTGCTAAACCCCAAGTGGTACGAGGGAATGCTAAATCATGGCTACGAAGGAGTTAGGGAGCTTTCCAAGCGCCTAGTAAACACAATGGGTTGGAGTGCAACGGCGGGAGCGGTAGACAATTGGATTTACGAAGATACCAATACTACGTTTATTCAAGATGAAGCCATGCGTCAACGTTTAATGAACCTCAATCCCCATTCTTTCCGCAAAGTAGTTTCAACTTTATTGGAAGTAAATGGGCGCGGTTATTGGGAAACTAGCGAAAGCAACTTGCAGATGTTGCGCGACTTATACCAAGAAGTAGAAGACCGAATCGAAGGCATAGAATAAGAGTTATAAACTTGCGTGGAGGCTATGTTACAGCCTCCACGTTTAACTCTTTCTATTGTGACAATCCATGACAAATCAACAGATAGTAAGTAACCAGGATAATGTTGCAGCCATTATTAACCGAGTGGCGATAATAGATGTTGATGACTTCCTGGGAGCTTACAAGTTAATTTCTGATAGCCTCCGACAGAACATAACCAACCTTGAAGAACTAAAATCTGTTGATTTTATTCTTGTAGAAAACTTTTATAAAAATTATCAGCGCCAAGGTTACAATAATACTCTCGTTTTGACAAAGCCCCAGGACTCTATTAACGTATTGGTTTTAGGGAACTTCGATAGAGACTTTCCGATTATTTGGGAAGTTTCAAAAATCTTTGCAGATTTTTATTTAGAATTTTTAATTTTACCAATTATTACAACAATTAGCCACGAGCTATTTTTAGAAAAATCTCGTAGTTATACAAAAAAAATTCAAAACTATGTGATAGTGTATGACAGAAAAAGAGATATATAAAGAATTAGCTCAACGATACATCTTTAGTGCAGAACAGCACATAGTTAAAGGCATAAATGTTGAAGAAGTTATAGCTTTTATGGCATATCATGCTTTTGAGTGTCTCTGTTCAGCCGTAATAGTTGATTCTGGACAGAACCCCTCTAGAAAACATAAAGAAAAGTTGAGTAATTTCTTAACTCTATGCAGAAACAATTTTAAAAATCAAATAAATTCAACAGATTTAACAGATATTTCACAGATGATTGTGGCTTTAGAGAATATAAGAAATAAACTTCTTTATCCTGAATCCCAAGCTGGAAATATATTTAAGTCTCCTAAAGAGCAAATTATACTTACGGATGCGCAGACATTAGTACAAAATGTAGCCAACATAATTCAAAAAATTCTTAAAATTATTTAAAAAAAGTCAATTTATATCTGAAATTACATAATGGATGCCTTAACTATAAATTTTGCTCCAATTATTAACCTGACAGACGAGCAATTTTTTCAGCTATGTCAGCAAAACGAACTGATCCTATTTGAACGTAATGCTGATGGAAGTTTGATATTGATGCCTTTGGTTGGAGGTTTGACTAGCAACCGAAACGCTAATTTAACTTGTCAACTTGGGATGTGGAATCAAAAAGAAAATTTAGGAATTGCTTTCGGTTCTTGTACTGGTTTTACCTTACCAAATGGAGCGGTGAGAAGTCCGAATGCGTCTTGGTTGCAGCGCCGCCGATGGGATGCGTTAACTCAAGAGCAAAAAGAAATCTTTGCGCCTGTATGTCCTGACTTTATAGTGGAATTTTGTTCTGATACTAACTGTTTAAAACGCCTGCAAACTAAAATGCATGAATACCGAGATAACGGTACTCAACTAGGTTGGTTGATAGATTTTAAAAATCAGCAAGTAGAAATCTATCGCGCCCATAGAGAAGTACAAATAATTGTTTCCCCTAAAACCTTATCAGGAGAAACAGTTTTACCCGGTTTTATCCTCAATCTCGAACAAATTTGGTAGTAATTATTGCTTAACTAGCGTCCACTCCAACAATTTAATCGGCGCATTCTGCAACGCTGTAGTAAGTTCGGCGCTATCAGTAAACTGTACTTGGTCTAAATAACACGCTTCCACAGAGACGGTAAACTTTTCTTGTTCAAAAGGCCAAGGTTTGACGCAGACATTACCCTCGCTTGTTTCCATCACATCATACCGCTTGCCGTCGGGCCCCTTACTAATTTCTAAAGCTCGTTCTCCGGCGGGTAGTTCACGATTGCAAAGAATTAAGGAAAAGCGATCGCACCATTGAAAAAAAGCATAGGCTTTTTCTGCTTCTTCTTTGGTAACTTTTAATTCTTTGCGCCATTTAGCTTGATTTGCTAGTTGCTCATCTAAAAAACTATCGAGTTCCGGCGATTCTCCCCGTTTACCTTCATTGAGAAAGCTTGTGTGCATCGAAATTAGCATTGCTACCCATCTTCCCCGATAGCGAGAATTGACTGTTTGCTCTTTGAGCTTTTTTAAGTCAGTTTCTTTATCAAGCATAAAATCTAAAGGTGTACCTGCGGGGGTCAGGTTTTTTCCTTCCCATTCGCGCTCTAAATCGTCGTGATGAGAAATAGCCGCTACAGTTTCAATAATCCGTTGTGGTCTATCTTTAGAATGCCAATGTCCAGCTATTTCCGCCGCTAGTAAAGCATGGGCGCGATGGTATATTATTTCCCAGCCCTTTTCGTGTTGGTTAGCGATCATTTACTTTTGCTGTTATTTTTATTTTTCATCATCGCCCAAACTTAATAAAATTTTCCTCCCTCAGAATAAGGATTGACAAAATCAAATAGTGCAAAAATTGTTAAATTTAATACAAATAAAGCCTCAGATATGCTCTGAGACTTTACTTATGTTTTGATATTTGTGAGGAGTAGATAAGCACGACTTGAGACAAAGAATTGAAAACTTAACGGTAATTAAAGCGCTTCTTACAAAATGGCATCATGCAATTATTGCCACCTAAAACAAGCAGATAGATTTTACTCTCTATAACCTGGGGTTGTACTGACTACATCAGGATCGCGGTAAGCAGTAACAGTTTCTTTTTTACCAGATAAACCAGCTAAACCAGCTAAACCAATTAAGCCTAACCACCCCCAATCGAAATCGCGATCGCCTTGCTCAACATTATTAGTACCATCAATTGGTGCGGTAGTTGTGGTATCGGGGGCTGTAGTTGTTCCGGGAGCGGTTTCTGTTTGAGCAGAAACTGGGAGAGATAGAGGTAGAACTGCTAGGCTTAAACCAATAGCACTAGCACCAATAAGATTCGATAGGTTAGAACATTTCATAGCAGGTTATTCCTATTTTTGATTACGAGTCACTACTAAACTATCGGTTTTACTCGCTGTTAAAATCAACCTTCCGCTATAACCTTGGGGCATTACATAGTCTTACTAAAGAGATACAACGCCAAAGAGGTTTAATAATTTTTCATTGCTCTTTCTATGTCTCGCCGATCTTGACGGCGTTTTAAATCTTCCCGTTTGTCATGCAATTTTTTACCCTTACAAAGCCCAATACTGACTTTGACTAAACCTTTTTTTAGGTACATTTTCAAAGCTACTAACGTTAATCCTTGCTGTTCTACCTTGCCAATTAACTTGCGAATTTCTTGGCGATGAAGCAGTAATTTGCGGTTGCGGCGGGGTTCGTGGTTAAAATAACTCCCGCTACCTGTATAAGGAGAAATATGCACATTGATTAGCCATGCTTCACCTGCACGAATTAAAGCATAGCCATCCTGGAGGTTGGCTTTACCTTCTCGAATAGATTTTACTTCAGTTCCGACTAGCTGAAGCCCTGCTTCATAAGTTTCGAGAATTTCATACTGATAACGGGCTTGACGATTATCGCTAACTACTTTGTAACTGCTTTCGCTCTTTTCGCTCATGTACACTCATTGCCGCTTCAATGTTTTCGATCTAGAGATAGGAAGGGGTTTATCCATCTTAATCAAAAAATTTACCTAATTGTCTATTTAAAGGTACAAGTAGAGTTTTTGATAGTCGTTTATTCTAATAGAAAATAGCTGAAGGTCAAATACCTCTGCCTTAGCCGAGGATAATTTTTCAGTTTGTTTACTTATAACTATTTATTCGTTAGATGTTGTGATAATGAGTCAAGCATATTTATAGATCGCAGCTAATTGATTGTTTTAGTTCCAGTTACTTTAGTTATATTACGTTAATTTTTTATCATGCCTTTGACGATCCTAATTGCTGATGATGATTTAGGGACTCGTCTAGCGATCGGCGATTACCTTGAAATACATGGTTATAGCGTTATTATGGCTGTAGACGGTCAAACAGCGCTAGAGATGGTAGAAGCTTATCATCCCCATCTGATGGTGACAGACATTATTATGCCCCGGCTAAATGGTTATGAACTGGTAAGAAAAGTCCGCCAGCATCCAGTATTTCGTCTGCTACCAGTGATATTTTTGAGCAGTAGAAACAAAACTGAAGAACGCATCCAAGGCTATAAGTCTGGTTGCGATATCTATTTACCCAAGCCTTTTGAGTTAAAAGAATTAGGCGCAGCAATTCACAATCTTTTACAGCGAAATCAAATACTGCAATCTGAATATCGTGCATCCCCGATCGCCGAAGTTAGCCACTATTTACAGCCTTCTAGTGCAACTTTTGTCCAAAGTGATAATTTACTCCTACACCTAACTTTGCGGGAACAGCAGGTAGTCTTGTTGCTCACTCACGGGCTTTCTAATGCAGAGATTGGTGATAGTTTGCATTTAAGTCCTCGCACGGTGGAGAAATATGTTAGCAGTTTGCTGAGAAAAACTAATACTAGCAACCGGGCGGAGTTAGTGGGTTTTGCGATGAAAAATCATTTGGTAGAGTAGAGACGCGATTATTTTTTTGTTACTTCCAGCAACCCAGTACAGGCATCAACAAGTAGATCAATTACATAATTAAATCCTTCTGTACCACCATAATAAGGATCTGGAACTTCTTGATTGGAATATTTGGAGCAATATTCGCACATTAAATGGACTTTATGACTGTACTTACCTGTAGGATCAAGAGCCAAAATGTCTTGATAATTAGCCTTATCCATAGCCAGGATTAAATCAAAATCTTTTAAGTCCAACGGTTGCAAATGCCGAGCTTGACCAACTAGCTCAATACCTAGTTTAGTAGCGGCGGCGGCATTCATCCGGCGATCGGGTGGATTGCCAACATGATAACTTGCTGTACCCGCCGAATCGCAAGAAATCCTATTTCCCAAATCTGCCTGTTCGATCAACTGATTCATAATATTTTCCGCCGTAGGCGATCGGCAAATATTACCCAAACAGACAAATAAAAGTTTGTACGTCATAAGTATTGATTAGATTGAGTGCTGGCACTACTATTAAACTAGCGCCGCACTCACACCTATTTACATTCCTGGTAATTCTAAACCACTGGTTAATTCTTCCATGCGATCGCGCATTACAGCAGTAGATTTATTATAAGCATCCTTCATAGCTGCGGTTACAAGATCGGAAAGTACGTCGGCTCCCTCGGCGACAGCTTCAGGAGAAATTTCTACTCGTCTCGGTTCTTGATTGCCGCTTAAAACAACTTTAACTAAACCACCACCAGCTTCGCCGGGTATTTCCATCTGCTCTAATTCTATTTGCAGGGTTTTGGCATTCTCTTGAACTTGCTGGGCTTTTTTAAAAGCATCAGCTAATTCCTTCATTTTACCCAACCCAAAACCAAACCCTTGTCCTTTTGTCATGATATTGACCGCTTAATAATTTTATTTTAGTTCCATTAAATTATAGATGGGCAGTGGAAGTTACTAGCGCTATTGACCAATTGGTTGAAATTCTCCCAACATTCTTACTTCTGGATGCAGCCAAATTGACCAATTTTGTTGTACTTGTTGCTGTACGTGATAAATCAGGCTAAAAATATCGTTAGCTTTAGCACCGCCGCAATTAAGAATAAAATTGGCATGGCGTTGGGCTATTTGGGCTGCGCCGACTTGGTAGCCTTTAAGTCCGCTTTGCTCAATTAGCCAACCTGCCGTATAAGGTAAGGGGTTACGAAATACGCTACCACAACTGGGTAAATGATACGGTTGGCTGGTTTTTCGCTGCTCTAGGTGTTGGCTAGTAGTCGCCATAACTAAACTGGAGTCAAAGCCAGGTTGAAGTTGTAAAGTAGCTTGCGTAACAGTGCGATCGCTTCCTTGCAGTGAAGAAGTACGATAAGTGTAATTTAGTTCCTCTAAACTTAGTGTCTCTATTTTCCCTGACGGTAAAAGCACTTGAGCATTAACTAACATATCGGCGATGCAGCTTTTATGAGCGCCCGCATTCATTACTACCGCTCCGCCAATGCTTCCGGGAATTCCTACCGCCCATTCCAATCCTTGCCAACCTCTTTCGGCGGCTTGCCAAGCAAGGCGCGGTAGAGGCTCTCCGGCGGCAACGGTAACAGTACCGGTGTGGGGATTAAATTCACTATGGCGCAAATGACGAGTGCTAATTACTAATCCAGGAATACCGCGATCGCTTATAAGTAAGTTAGATCCTGCTCCCAGCATGGTAACTTTTAAGTCTCGCGCTTCGGCGTATTCAAAACTAGCTTTCAATTGTTCTAAATTACGCGGTGCGGTGTACCACTCCGCCGGGCCTCCCACTCGAAAGGAGGTTAAGGTAGCCAGAGGAATTTGGGCTTTAATTTGACAATCAGTAGCTGGTAGGTACATAGGGTTATAAGTTAAGCAGATATTTGATTGATGGCAGAAATCACATTAGGGATAATTTGATTGAGGTTTCCCGCGCCTAGAAACAATGCAATATCGCCAGGGCGGAGGTTCTTCAGCAGAAATTTAGAAACATCATTTAAGCTAGGTTGATAAGTTACTTGCTGTTGTAAAGCTATTAGTTCTACAAGTTTTTGACTACTAACTAACCCCAAGTCTTGCTCTCCTGCGCTATAAATATCTGTAATTACAACCAAGTCAGCATTTTGGAAAGATTCTGCAAACTCTGTTAAAAAAGTTTGGGTACGGCTGTAACGATGGGGTTGAAAAATTGCTATTACTCTTGCTTTGGGCTTTACTTGCAAACGCGCAGATTCAAGCGTGGCGCTGATTTCGCTGGGGTGGTGGGCGTAATCGTCAATAAAATTAATCCCCCCTGCTTCGCCGCGCATTTCAAACCGACGACTTGCACCAACAAAATTTTCTAAACTTTGGGCAATGGTGGCAAAATTTAGGTTTAATAACCTACCTACAGCAACCGATGCGATCGCATTACTCAAATTATGCTTTCCTAACAAGCGTAATTTTAACTGTCCTAAAACTTCTCCCCTTTCCCACACTGTAGCGCTTGTACCATCGGCGCGGTACTCAATATCGCTGACGGTGTAATCTGCGCCAGTTGGTTGCAAACTGTAGCTAATTTGGGGTTTGAGGCGATTAGCAACCGTTTCGCAATCAATGCAGCCAACCAAAATCTCACAGCGATTAGCAAAGGTGAGAAATGTTGTTACTACTTGTTCCAAATCTGCGTAATGATCGGGGTGATCTAGTTCAATATTTGTCACTACCCCAATCGCCGCCGATAATTTAACTAATGAACCATCCGATTCATCAGCTTCAGCGACTAAATACTGACTTTTCCCTACTCTAGCGTTACCTTCCCAAGCCACTACTTCGCCACCTACAACAATTGTGGGATCGATTCCTGCTTGCATGAGCATATAACCAATGGCGCTACTTGTCGTTGTTTTGCCGTGAGTTCCAGCAACGGCAATAGTAGAATATTCCTTAATTAAAGCCGCTAACAAGTCCGAGCGATGAAACACCGGACAACCCAACTCTAAGGCTGCTTTGTACTCTAAATTTGCTGTGTTTATGGCGGTAGAGTAGATTACTTGTGGTAAGGCTTTAGAGTTAGTAATTGCTGGCTTATTAATGGTTTGGGCGATCGCTCCTGTAGTTACCTCAGTTTCAACGGCAGCTTGACGGGTATTTTTTGTTAAGAAAAATTCTAAATTGTTTGCGTCTTGGCGATCAAATATATGCGCTCCAATCGCCTGTAGTTTTTGAGTAATATGGCTAGAGCGAGTATCTGAGCCAGATACAGGCAGTTGGCGTTTAGCTAAAATATAAGCTAAGGCAGACATTCCAATTCCACCAATGCCAATGAAATGAAATGGTTTGCCGCTAAAATCAACAGAATTTGGCATTTTTGCTCCTTACACCCCAACACACTACCGGATCGGGCATGAATGTCACGCGCTATCATATCAATAATTAGATTTTGTAGATAGTACAATCAGCAAAATTTTTCTATGCTTATTTAGAGAGATTTTTTACTATATTTTTAGGTAAGCTGAGTAATTGCAGTATAGGCAGACATTTTTAATAGTAAAAAATATTTAGATTCTCTTAACTTTTGCCTGGGATTAACAACTTAAATATTTTGTAATTTTTTTGTAAATTCTCCGTAGGAATATTTATAGGTATCCTTTGAAGAAGCGATCGCCAATATCCGCAGTTGTCCAAAAATATACGCAGCGCTGTAACTCATGTTGGAGTTAGATATAAAGGAATCTTGGATATTTTCGGCAAGCTTCCTAACAGCAAGTTATAATGAACCGCCCTTTGCGATATGATGTGGTTCAATACCAAAAGTTTATTCAACACACCAGAGGGCAAGACGCTGTGATTAGAGTCGCGATCAACGGGTTTGGACGCATCGGGCGCAACTTTACAAGGTGCTGGCTGGGTCGAGAAAATAGTAATATCGATCTTGTCGCTATCAATGATACTTCCGATCCAAAAACCAACGCTCACCTGCTCAAGTATGACACGATGCTAGGAACGTTGCACAGTGCAGATATTAGTGCTGATGACAACTCCATAATAGTTAATGGCAAGACGATCAAATGTACAAGCGATCGCAACCCCGAAAACTTACCTTGGAAAGATTGGGATATTGACTTAATTATTGAATCAACGGGCGTTTTTGTCAGCAAAGAAGGCGCATCTAAGCATATAAAAGCTGGTGCTAAAAAAGTTTTAATTACCGCTCCCGGTAAAAATGATGATGGTACGTTTGTAATGGGTGTCAACGATCACGATTACAACCACGAAAAGCACGTTGTTATTAGTAATGCTAGTTGTACAACTAATTGCCTAGCACCTATTGCCAAAGTGTTGCACGAAAAATTCGGCATTATCAAAGGTACAATGACTACTACCCACAGCTACACCGGAGATCAGCGTTTATTAGATGCTAGTCACCGCGATGTCAGACGGGCAAGAGCGGCAGCAATGAATATTGTACCAACTTCCACCGGTGCAGCCCAAGCTGTAGCGTTAGTATTGCCAGCCTTAAAAGGTAAGCTAAATGGTGTAGCTTTGCGCGTACCTACTCCTAACGTTTCGATGGTGGACTTGGTAATTCAAGTTGAGAAACACACCTTCGCCGAAGAAGTAAACAAAGTTTTGCAAGAAGCAGCAGAAGGCGATCTTAAAGGCATTTTGGCTTATAGCGATTTACCCTTAGTTTCGTCAGATTACAAAGGTCATGACGCATCTTCAATTGTGGATGCTAGTCTTACGATGGTTATGGGTAATGACATGGTTAAAGTTATGGCTTGGTATGACAACGAGTGGGGCTATAGTCAAAGAGTTGTTGATTTAGCGGAATTAATGGCGCAAAAGTGGGTTTAAGCAATCCCTAAAGGTCAAATTTCTGCCCTTGGTGGATAATACACACAACTAAAAGTATTGAAAGCCCCGGTTGAGGTAAATAACTTCGTCGGGGTTTTCGTTTAGGTAAAATTTTGATAGGTTGCCCATTTTGGAATCAATCAAAATCCTTGTAGAGACGTTGCATTGCAACGTCTCTACACTAAATCAATGCCGTATTTGTTGGTAAAAAAAATGACGATCATTGAATATGACTTGAAAGAGATCCTGATTAGGCTAGAAAACAAAATTGACAAAATTGGGGAAGATGTTTCAGATTTAAAGGTGAAAGTTGAGGTACTCGCAGAAAAAGTTGATGGTATAACTAAACGATTAGATACTCAAGAGTTTATTAATCGCGGGGTGATTATTGGCTTAATCTTGGCTGTTTTGGGCGGTTTTGCTAAAATTTTCGGACTCACAAATTAGAAATGTTGAAAGCTACGGTCAAAAGTAAGTAATTGATCAGAGTTTTGGTTAGATCCGTCGCATAATACTACTTCTTGATTAGCTGTAATTGTGCCAATAATCGCTGAATTTGGGAGTTTTTGGACTATTTGTTGAGCTTGAATTAATGGCATACACAACACTAACTCAAAGTCTTCACCGCCGTATAAAGCGTAATCTAAGGCTTGATTTTGAGGCAACCAGTTAGTAAAGGCGCTAGGTATAGGAATATTTTGATGTTCAATTTTTGCACCTACACCACTAGCTTTACATAGCTGCAATACCGCATCGGCTAACCCGTCGCTACTATCCATTCCGGTAATTGGTAAAGCAATTTGTTTAAGTAAAGGTAATACATCTAGTCTAGGATTGGGGCGTTGGTGGGCGGTAATTAAAGAAATGCGATCGCACTCCCGCAAATTTTCTCCTAATTCTGGATGTAGTAATAATTCTAATCCCGCGCGAGAAGCACCGTGTACGCCCGTGACAACGATCGCATCTCCAACTTTAGCAACATTTCGGCGAATAACATTACAGGGTTCAACTTGTCCAAAAGCTGTAATTGCAACAGTAATCACCGACGACTTGCAAACATCACCGCCGAGAATTGCCGTATTGTAAGTTTGCAGACATTGACTCATTCCCTGATATAAACGTTCTACCCAACTAACCGCCACATCTGGGGGAAGTGCTAACCCTACAGTAACACCCAACGGAGTCGCCCCCATCGCTGCTAAATCTGACAAATTAGCAGCTACAGCACGCCATCCAGCATCTTCCGGGGAAGTAGTGCGATCGCTAAAATGGACTTTATCGACCAATACATCGGTAGTTATAACTAAATCCTGTCCCGGTAACGTGGGAATCACCGCCCCATCGTCGCCAATAATTTCGGCGGGACAAAAACGCTGCAACTTTGCTAAAAGACCTTTTTCGCCAATGTCTCGAACTAATTGCAAAATAATTTACTTATTCATCGCGTTTTAAGTCGTCTCTTTCATTGCCTGATTCTTCGTACATTTGCGGTGCTACTGCTGGGTTACTAACACGTTCTTCGGGGCTTAACTCCATCATCGCATCTTCAATAGCTGGTGGATGCTTAATGCGATCGCGCATTTCTGCTGTTAGTTCGACTTCTTCGTTTTCTGTACTTTTCTCAGCTTGGCTTGGAGTTGTTTCGCTATTCATGAGTATTTTTTAAAAGGACTCTTTAGCTTAGGTTTTCTTCCATTACTAACCCACTATCAAAAGACAGAAAAACAGTCTATTTTAAAGCCCTGCTGACCCCCAAAACGTGCTAGAATTGTAGCAGAAAATGACATAAATATAGCAGCTATTTGGAATGATTTGGCGCTTTATTGAGTTTGTCTATTAAAATCTCAGGTTTTTGGAGCTTTTTGAGCTATGACGATCTCTCAGGAGAGGATTATCCCCACCGATTTGCGTAATGAAATGTCCCGGTCTTACCTAGAATACGCCATGAGCGTAATTGTAGGTCGGGCGCTTCCAGATGCCAGGGATGGTCTAAAACCTGTGCATCGCCGCATTCTTTACGCCATGCACGAACTCGGACTAACAGCCGATCGTCCTTTTCGTAAATGCGCCCGTGTAGTCGGGGAAGTATTGGGTAAGTATCACCCGCACGGAGATACGGCGGTTTATGATGCTTTGGTGCGGATGGCGCAGGATTTCTCCATGCGATCGCCCCTCATCAACGGACATGGTAATTTTGGCTCGATAGACAACGATCCACCCGCCGCGATGCGATACACCGAATGTCGCTTGCAGTCATTAACAGGGGACTCGTTATTACGGGATATAGAAGCAGAAACGGTAGATTTTAGCGACAACTTCGACGGTTCACAGCAAGAACCTACCGTACTACCCGCCCGCATTCCCCAGTTATTGCTTAATGGTTCTTCGGGAATTGCAGTCGGGATGGCGACAAATATTCCCCCCCACAACTTGGGTGAAGTAATTGATGGCTTAGTCGCCCTAATTCATAATCCAGAAATTACCGATCTGGAATTAATGCAATACATTCCTGGCCCAGACTTCCCCACCGGGGGACAGATCCTCGGAACTGCGGCAATTAAAGAAGCTTATACTACCGGGCGCGGCTCAATTTGTATGCGCGGGGTGGCAACAATTGAAACTATTGAACAAAGAGGTCGTCCCGATCGAGAAGCGATTATTATTACAGAGTTGCCTTACCAGACAAATAAGGCAGCACTAATTGAGAAAATCGCCGAAATGGTGAATGAAAAGCGCCTAGAAGGGATTTCGGATATTAGAGACGAAAGCGATCGCGATGGGATGCGAGTAGTTATAGAACTAAAGCGCGATGCCTATCCCCGCGTAGTGCTAAACAACCTGTACAAACAAACACCTGTACAGGCAAACTTTGGCGCAAATATGCTGGCGCTGGTAAATAATGATCCGCAGTTGCTAACGCTGCGGCAGTTTTTACAGGTATTTTTAGACTTTCGCATCGTTTCGATTACCCGCCGCACCCAGTACGAATTGCGGAAAGCTGAGGAAAGAGATCATCTGTTGCAAGGCTTGTTAATTGCTCTAGCAAATTTAGACGCGATTATCATTACAATTCGTCAAGCCGCCGATTCACCCACTGCCAAAGTAGAATTAATTGAGTCCTACTCTCTTAGCGAACAACAAGCCGATGCAATTTTGCAGATGCAGTTGCGCCGATTGACAGCATTAGAAGCCGATAAAATTCGCCACGAACACGATGATTTGCAAGTGCAAATTAACGACTTGCAAGATATATTGGCAAGACGCGAACGAATTTTAGAAATTGTTGAAACTGAAGTAGGACAAATCAAAGCCGCCCACTCCACTCCCAGACGCACAGTAATTGAGCGAGACTTGGGGGAACTTGGAGATATTGACTTAATCGCCAATGAAAAAGCTTTAATTTTGCTAACAGAGCAAGGTTACATTAAACGGATGCCTGTAAGCACCTTTGAGGCGCAAAGTAGAGCAACGCGAGGTAAAGCGGGAGCAAAAATTAAAGAAGATGATGGGATTGAGCATTTTCTAACTTGCTGCGATCACGACAGCGTACTATTTTTTAGCGATCGCGGTGTAGTTTATTCCCTCAAGGCTTACCAAATCCCCGCCGCCTCCCGCACTAGCCGAGGTGCGCCGATTGTGCAGATGTTGCCCATCCCCAGAAATGAAAAAATTACCTCTATCGTTCCCGTAAGCGAATTTACTAGCGAGGAATACCTAGTAATGTTGACTCGCAACGGCTACATCAAAAAAACTGAACTAACAGCTTTTAGCAACATTCGGGCAAACGGTTTAATTGCAATTTCTCTAGAAGATGGCGATCAATTACGGTGGGTACGACGCGCCAGAAATGAAGACAGTATTATTATCGGTTCGCGTTCCGGGATGGCGATTCACTTTAGAACCAATAAAGAACAATTGCGCCCTCTAGGGAGAGCAACTCGCGGCGTAAGAGCAATGAAGCTGAAAGCTGGCGACGAACTAATTGGGATGGATATATTGCCTAGTGCAGTTCTTGCTACTTTACCCGTTTTAGATAATGACACGGAAGAAGTCGAAATCGAAGAAGTAGAAGTTACGGACACTGAAGTAGAAATTGCTGAAGTAGAAGTTATAGAGACTGAAGTAGAAATTACTGAAGGTGAAGAAGTAACGGTTACAGAAGGAACAGGCCCTTGGGTGTTGATCATTACTATGGGCGGCTATGGTAAGCGAGTTCCAGTAGCTCAGTTTAAATTGTATAACCGAGCAACTAAGGGTAAAATTGCCACCAAATTTAAACCCCGTAAAATGCAAGACAAACTTGCCGCTCTCTGCGTTGTCAATACTGATGATGAGTTGATGATGGTAACAAGTCGCGGGATTATTATTCGTCAAACCGTTAATGCCATTCCTACGCAGTCTAGAACTGCTACCGGGGTTAGAGTGCAACGATTGGATGAAGACGATGCGATCGCCGATGTTGCTTTAGTACCGCCTAATGTCATTGATGATGATGTTGAGGAAGAGTAAACAACTAAAAGCGGGGGGTTTGCTCCCGCTATTTATTGCTCTAATTGCTGGGGTGCTGATGGGTTTAACCGTCGCACCCTTTGGCGCATGGTTTTTAGCCTGGATTGCTTTAGCGCCGCTATGGATTCTTATTATTGAAGGGAAAACTAATACTTTCCTTTGCGCCTTGCTGTGGGGAATTGGCTATCACGGGGTAGCGATTTGGTGGATTACAGGGATTCACCCGATGACATGGATGGGAGTACCAATTCTTGCTAGTTTAGCGATCGCTACTTTTTGTTGGATATTCCTTACCCTGTGGGGAGCAGCTTTAGTTGCAACTTGGGCAACTTGCATAAGTTTTTTAGGGAAAAATTTAGCTTTTCCCCTGCGCGTTTTAGTTGGTACAACCTTATGGTGCGGTTTAGAAAGTCTTTGGAGTAGGGGCGCGTTGTGGTGGACTACACTGGCGTACACTCAAAGCCCCCACAACACAGCTATTTTACATTTAGGTCAAATATCGGGAACTACCGCAGTAACTGCCGCTCTAGTTACCGTTAACTTGTTAGTTGCTGAAGCTTGGCTGAATACACCTGTTGCACGAATCCAGGAACGCCCCCTAAATCCCCCAACTTTGGGGGACTTAAGATCCAGTCCCCCCCAGAATTGGGGGGTTAGGGGGGCAAAATATTATTTATGTAACCGTCCTAAAGGTTACTTAAATGCGATCGCTCTACTAATCGGATTGCATTTACTTGGTTGGGGATTAGCCAGCCAGCCATTAATTCAACCTCCCGAAACCGCCTTAAAAGTAGGCATCATTCAAGGTAATATTCCTAACGAAATCAAGCTTTATCCCGGCGGTTTACGTCGGGCAATTGAAGGTTATACTACAGGCTACCAAACCCTAGCAGAGCAAGGAGTTGAGGCAGTTTTAACCCCGGAAGGAGCTTTGCCTTTATTTTGGCGAGATATCCCCAATAGTTCTTTTTACAAGGCGGTGCTTGAAAAAGGTGTTGTTGCTTGGTTGGGAGCTTTTGGAGAACAAGGAAGCAGTTATACAAATAGTTTATTTACACTCACAGGTACGGGACAAATTTACAGCCGTTATGACAAAGTAAAATTAGTACCTTTAGGCGAATATATCCCTTTTGCAGAAGTTTTAGGGGGATTAATTAATAGACTTTCCCCCTTAGAAGCCCAACAAGTTGCTGGTGCAGACAACCAAATATTTGATACACCCTTTGGACGTGCGATCGCAAGTATTTGTTATGAATCCGCCTTTTCTGAGCATTTACGCCGCCAAACAGCTTTGGGAGGTCAATTTATCCTCAGCGCTGCCAATAACGCCCACTATAGCCCCGCTATGCCCGCTCAACACCACGCGCAAGATGTAATGAGGGCAATTGAGAGCGATCGCTGGGCAGTACGAGCCACAAATACGGGTTACTCTGGCATTATCGATCCGCACGGCAAAACAGAGTGGATATCTAAGCTCAACACTTATCAATTACACGCTGCAACTATTTATCGCCGAGAAACCAAAACCTTGTACGTGCGCGCTGGAGATTGGTTAATGCTCTTACTATTGACGTTGAGCTTGATAGTTTTGGGGATAACTTTAAATAATAGTAGAAGTCACAACGAGCAACCAAGGCAACTTTAAAATTACCTCTAGTATCAGTTATGATTCAGACCATATCTAAACAAGTGACCTTTGACGAGTTTATTGCTTGGTATCCAGAAAAATCAGAATCTCGTTACGAATTGCACGATCGCACTATTGTAGAAATGCCTAAACCGACAGGAAAACACTCAGAAATAGCAGGCTTTCTGGCAGCAGAACTTAATTTTATAATCAGACAGCAGAATCTCTCTTACTTTATCCCCAAAGAGTGCGTAATCAAGTCTGATAACGACAAATCGGGCTACGAACCCGATTTAATAGTTTTAGATAGACAAGCTATTACAAGCGATCCTAGATGGGAAAGAGAATCAATTATCACATCTGGTAATTCTGTTAAATTAATTATCGAAGTTGTTAGCACTAATTGGCGCACGGATTACGGATATAAGCTTACTGATTACGAAACTTTGGGCATTCCTGAATACTGGATTGTAGACTATTTAGGTTTGGGTGGCAAGCGATACATAGGCGACCCCAAACAGCCGACAATTTCTGTTTATAGTTTGGTTGAAGACGAGTATCAAGTTAGTCAATTTCGGGGTAGCGAAGTTCTACAATCCCCAACTTTAAAAGACTTGAATCTAACCGCCGAGCAAGTTTTTAATGCGGGAATACTTATTTAAATACTTATCTCACAACTATCGTCTTGGGGCGGATGCCAACCACCTTGTATCCAAAAAGTACGCGCTCTTTGAATAAATTTATCATTGTGCAATTCATCATTTAGATCGAGGCGATTATTAGTTGCTCTACCAACAGAAGTTAAACTAATAATTTTCACTCCATCAGCCGTCCAAGTAAAATGTTCTGCCCATAGTTGCTGACGTGGCTGAAATAAAGGACTTTCTAACCCACTTTCTAAGTCAATTCCAGTTGTGAAATTATAGCGACGTTCATTGCAACGACGACAAGCTAGGGCTAAATTATCTAATTCGTTAGAACCACCTAACGATTGCGGAAGCAAATGCTCTAATGTAAACAAATCGGCGCTACTCCATTCTGGGGAGTGGCAATACTCACATAAAAATTTAGCTCTTTCTCGCACTAACTGACGAGTAAGCTTGTTAATTGTCATTATTGAGCCATAACCATAGCGTTAATCAAAGTAAAAATTCTAGATAACTCTGATATTCCGGCTAGTTCTGTTGCTTCGTCTAATGTAAGCAATCCATTTTTGTTGCGTTCTAATAGTTCATCAGAACGAGACTGTAGCTCGTCAGTAAACTTAAATAAATTGAAATTATTTACTTGTCTAATTTCAATACCATTAGGAAGTAGGGATGAAGGCTGTATCATCATTTGTGCAGTCATTATTTTTACTTTATTTTTCAATAGTGCGTTTTTTTATTGATTCTGTTGCCGATTCATAATCTTCATTAGATGGAATACATAAGTTGTAGCTATTATTTGCCTCAAGATAATCTTTTTGTAACACTTTAAACTCTCTGAGTAAAGAGTCTTGCTCTATCATGCTATCTTCATATTCAGCCAAAAGTGTTCCCGCTTTGTGATAAATGCTTGCATATTTATCTCCAGCACTTAAATGTAACTCTACATCTTTTTGAAAATTAAAAATTGTTTGAACTCCAGCCAAAGATGCGCTAAGAATGGCTAAAAACTTTACCCCGATAGCTAAATAATTAGGTATTATTAAATCAAGTAGTGGAGAAAAAATTACAATATTAGCTAGGATAATACAACAGCTTAGGTTTCTGTAATAGCTTTGTTTTGTTTGCGCCGCTTTGAAGTGAGCAGTTTTTACATTTCTAGAATTCTTTTCTAAGTCTAATACTTCTTTGCAAATTTTTTCTGCGCTGTTAGACATAGCTAAAAATTAGTAGTTGAGCAATCTAATTTTGAATTATATCTTGCTAGTAAGCCACTGTATAATTACGGTAATTGTTTGCCCAACATTTTTTAAATTGGTAACAGTTAAACTAGGGTATGTTGCCCCTTCGTAGCGAGCAAAACTTAATTATTGAGTGAGTTTTTAAAGTTGTTAAGAAGCTCCATCACTAATTGTCTTTGCAGACTGATTAAATAATAATTGTCTCGACTTTTCAATATCAAGGGGTTGATTTTTAAACGCTTCGGCTTTTGCGTAAGCGCGAATAGTCGCGCTCCGTGTTTTAATTGCTTCAAACCAGCGCTTGAGATGGGGAAAATTATCTAAATTTTGACTCTGCATCTCGTAGCCTGCAATCCAAGGATAAGAGACAATATCGGCAATTGAATAAGTACCAGCAACAAACTCTCTGTCTTCTAAGCGCTTATTTAATACGCCATACAAGCGTCCAGTTTCATTAACATAACGGTCTATAGCATAGGGAATTTTTTCGGGTGCGTAACGGTTAAAATGGTTGTTTTGTCCCGCCATTGGGCCTAATCCGCCCATTTGCCAGAATAACCATTCTAAAACTGACACGCGATCGCGTATATCAGTAGGAATTAATTTATTAGTTTTCTCAGCTAAATACAGCAAAATCGCCCCAGACTCAAATACAGATATAGGTTCGCCGCCGCCCGTAGGTTCTCTATCAATAATCGCCGGAATCCGGTTATTAGGAGAGATTTTCAGAAATTCTGGCTTAAATTGGTCGCCCATGCCGATATTAATCGGAATAATGTTGTAAGGTAAGCCAGTTTCTTCTAGAAACATCGTGATTTTGTGACCGTTGGGAGTTGTCCAATAGTAAAGGTCGATCATGGGGTTAATTCTTATATTGTCTTACTTCAATACATCGCGCCTCTGCTCAAAAACATTCTACCCAAGGACGTAGTTGTGGGATGGCAATAAATATCAACCCTATTGGTTGTTGATTAATTTTTATTAAGATAGTTAAGTAATGTCTATTTATATTTATGTCCTTATCAGCGACACAAGAACCTAGAGTAACTACACAGCCTTGGCAAATTAAGCTCTTATACGATGGTAAATGCCCTTTGTGCCTGCGGGAAGTCAACTTTTTGCAGAAACGGGATGCTGGGCGAGGATTGGTAGCTTTTGTCGATATAGCCGATGATTTTTATAGCCCTGAAGATAACGGCAATATTGATTTTAAAACAGCTATGGGAAGAATCCACGCCGTGTTACCGGACGGTACGATAGTTAAAGATGTTGAGGTTTTTCGCCGCGTTTACGAAGTTTTGGGGATGGGGTGGATTTACGCGATTACCAAGCTACCGATAATTGGGTTTGTAGCCGATAAGTTATATGGTATTTGGGCGGATTTACGGCTTAAACTTACGGGAAGACCAGATTTAGCTACAATTGAACGCGATCGCACTCAAAGGCTTTGTAACTTAGAAGGGCGCTGTAAAAAAGTTGAATAACCATCCCGATGCTAGACAATACGCCCCAGCAACTGAACGCAACCGCGAGGCAATTTTAGAGGTATTGCTAGAAATTTTACCCCCCACAGGTACAGTTTTAGAAGTTTCTAGCGGTACGGGAGAACACGCGGTATTTTTTGCCCCTCGCCTAACTCCTCGCTATTGGCTACCAACGGATCTTAATCCTTTGGCGATCGCTAGTATTAATGCTTGGAGAAGTTATACTAACTTTGAAAACTTGTATCCGCCAATTGTTATCGATGTTTGTCAGCCAAACTGGGAATTAGGTAGTATTAAACCAATTGTGGCGATCGCTAACATTAACATGATTCACATTGCCCCTTGGGAAGCTTGTCTAGGCTTGATGACTGGTGCAGGGCAGATTTTACCTTCTGGTGGCATTTTGTATCTTTATGGCCCTTTTACTCTCGGCGGAAAGCATACTTCACCGAGTAATGCAGCCTTTGACGAAAGTTTGCGGGAGCAAAATCCTAATTGGGGTGTCAGAGATTTAGATGAAGTAGTCGCCGTTGCTAAATCTCAACAGCTTAATTTAGTTAAAACCGTTGCTATGCCTGCAAACAACCTTTCTGTTATCTTTCAACTAGAGTAAGAAAGTTTATCTTAAATAAGATAAGCGATTTCTCAATCTGGCTCATAGGCATGGGAGACATTTCAATGAAGCGCAAACCTACATACTTAATTACTTTCCTGTTGTCTTTGAGCGTATTATCGTCATTGTCACCTGTTTTAGCACAACAAACCTCGCCTCAAAGTTCGATAACGCAAACAGAAGCAAATCGGGAGTTTAATCGCACTGTCACGCTCTTTAATATATTACTGGGTGTTTTGGTGTTGCTGCTGGTAATTGCGATCGCAACTTTATTCGCAACCCGGCGCAAAATTGTTAAACAATTAACTGAAGTAATTAAAACTAATCTCCACGATTTAGAAGCATTAGAAATAAAACTTGCTGAAGCAAATAAGTTAGTCGAAAGTACAATAATTTCTGCTCAAGATACCGCCGACGAGCTAAATATTGATGCGGAAGATTTACATCAAGAAATTACTGCTCAAAAAGAACAGTTATCTAAACATCAAGCAGAAATTACAAAAGCGAAACAACAGCTATTAACTAATTTAGAAACGCAAATAAATAGAGCAAAGCATACTTTAGAAGAATCGGAGACAAACTTTACAGAACGTTTGCAAGAATTACAAAATGACGCGCAAAAACAACATTTTTTAATTCTTAAAGATTTAACTCAATTAAAATCAGAACTTCCTCAAGAATTAACAGTTCTTCAGCAACAAAAAGATGAGGTAGTAGCCAGCCTTAAACAATCAGAATCAAAGTTTATTAAAGCATTGAATCAACTGCAAGTTAAAACGGAAGAAAGACAGCAATCAATAGTTCAAAATTTAGAACAACTAAGTGCAGATTTTCCTAATCGACTGGAAGCAGATTTGCAAGGTCAAAAAAATGAGATTATCAAAAATATTCAACAATTAGAAGCAGAGTTTGCAGAAAAGATAAAAAAGTTGCAAATAGAAATAGATACTAGACATAATTTGTTGACGCAAAACCTTAGACAATTAAATACAGAGTTTGCCCCTCAAATTAGGACGGCTTTGCAAGAGCAAAAAGATATAGCTTTGCATAATATAGAGCAATCGGAAGCAGACTTTATTGAGAAATTAAGTACCGCACAAATCGAAGTTGAGACTAGACAAAAACTGTTGATTCAAAACTTAGAACAGTCAAGGGTAAAGCTTGCTCCCCAGTTGCAAAGCGAATTACAGAAGCAAAAAGATATTGTATTGCAAAACTTTCAACGAGCAGAATCGGAGTTTAGCGAAGGTTTAAGTCAATTAAAAATAGCAACAGCAAACAGTCAACGCTCTTTAGTAGAAAATATAGAGAATTTAGGGCGCGAACTTGCTCCCCAATTTAAAGCCGAGTTGCAACAAGAAAAGACAAAAATCTTGCAAAGCTTTCAACAAACTCAAGCAGATTTAACTAAACAGTTAGCTAATATTCAATCGGAAACTCAAGAGCGAAAAAATGTAGCTTTAGCCAACCTAAAAAAGGTAGAAAATGAAGTAGCTCAAGAAATAACGCAACTAAAATTAGAAGCACAAAAACAGCAGGATGTAATTAAGCAAAACTTAAGTCAGTTAGATGCAGAATTAGCGCCACAATTGGCAGAAATTCAAGCTCAAGCAAAACAGCAAGTTCAAAAACAACAAGACTCAAGTTTAAAACAGTTAGAACAATTGCATTTTGATGTTATTGCTCAAGTGGCTCAATATCAAATAAAAATGCAAAGTCAAATAGAAGCAGAATTGCAAAACCTTAAAGCTTTAGAAACAAATTTTGCCAGCCAAATAGAAAAAACTCAAGAAACAATTAACTTACAAGAAAACAAAGCAGCAGAAAGTGTCAAGAAATTAGAAACAAATTTTGCAGCGCAACTTACAGAGTTGCAGACAGAAATTCAAACTCGCAAAAATGTAGCTTTAGATAAGTTAAATATCTTAGAAGATAAACTAGCCGCAGAATTAGAACAAGTACAAATAGATGCTAAAACCCAAAAAGAGCAAATCTTACAACAATTAGCTAGTAATATTCCCCAATCGTTAGTAGAAGTAGCTTTTACAGAAATAACCCAAACAATTCAACCGCTATCAGCAGAAATAGAAAAGCTTAAATCTAATCATCCTCAATTATTTGTCAATCCAGAAGACTATATAAATGAGGGAAAAGTACAACTAGCGACGGAAAATTACCCTGACGCGATCGCTTTATTCGACTTAGCTTTAGCAATCAAACGCGATCGCCCGGAAGTATGGCACGATCGCAGTATGGCATTTTGGCACTTAAAACAGTATGAAAATGCGATCGCCTCCTTCGACAATGAATTAGAACTTAACCCGATTAATCCCGATAGCTGGTACTATCGAGGGCTAAGTTGCAAAGAGTTGAAAAGGTACGAAAATGCGATTTTTTCCTTCGATAAAGTAGTAGAAACTCAAACAGACAACTACCAAGCTTGGTTTCATCGCGGGATTGTGTTAGGGAGAATGAAAAAGTACGAGGAAGCGATCGCATCTTACGACAACGCGATTAAATTCTCGCCTAATTATCATCAAGCTTGGGTAGATAAAGGGGTAGCTTTAGGGAAACTCCAAAGACACCAAGAAGCCTTTGAAGCCTTCGATCGCGCCGTCCAAATTCAGAGCGAAGATGCGGTAGCTTGGTTAAATCGAGGAATGGCTTTAGAAGTAATCGAAAGATATGAAGATGCGATCGCATCTTTTGACAAAACTATCGAACTTAACCCCAATTCCTATAAAGCTTGGAATTCTAAAGGTTATTTACTCGTGCAATTAGAGCGCGATGAAGAAGCCCTAGCCAGCTTTGACCAAGCTTTGACCATTGAACCCACCTATGCGCCTCCTTACTACAACAAGGCGCTCTCTTACGCTCTCCAGGGACAACCGAAGTTAGCTATTGAGAACTTGCAAAAGGCAATTGACATAAATCCTCGCTATAAAGAAGACGCAAAAACCGAACCAGACTTTGCAGAAATTGCCAATTCTCCGCGCTTTCAAAAATTGGTAACTTAGATAGAATTATTGCTTGCTGCTCATTCTCCGCTTGATTCCTAGAGCGTATAGAGCAATTGATGCGATCGCGCCCGTTACTAAAAATACTATCCCATCGTTAGGCTTAACAAAGGTTTCTTTTGCCAGCATAAAACCAACTGTAGCCATTCCCGCTAAAACTATAAGTCTTACAAAGTCTGAAAATAAAAGAGAATTGTTAGTTTTACTTAGGAGGAGTTTGAAAAATGCGATCGCGTCAACAATCAAAAACGAGCCAATACTTGCAAATATTACCAAGCCGACAAAATATTTAACAGCATCCATTTTATTTCGCGGTAAAAACGCGCCACATCACAAAAACTGTAAAACCTACATAACCAAATACGGTTAGCCAATCAAAGGTATTTTCCATAAGTAAATATTATGTTGTCATTTAAACTATTACCTAATTTATTTTCTCTCGTATGGTTCTAGTTTTTCTCATATTTCTTTAATTCCTATAAACACTTACTATGCTCTTTATACATGGATTTTAACCTATCTTTAACCTATTAGCTTTCTGAGAGTTCTATGTATGTTCGTTACAATTAGCATTTTTGGTTAATAAATATTGCGGTTGCTTGCTTTTATTGTTAGCTTGTGCGTAGTAAAACAATTTACTGCCCATCTTTACAAGCAGGAGGCTTTATGCTTCTATTTTTGATAACTTTCGCTACCATGATGTTGTTTGGTGGCTGGATGTTTGGAGCAACTTTTCCTCGCATTAGGGATAGAAAAAATTTATCTCCCTATCCCACCATAACGACTAAAAAAATATCTCTGTATTCGCTGATTTATTTGCTGTTTTTCTACCAACTACCATCGCCAGAACCGTCCCCAAAATCCTGGAGTAAGTTTTATTAAATAATAGCGATCGCATTAGTTTTTGATCTTCCCTCTGCTAGAGATTTGAAGAGTTCAATCCTACGTCGATACTTTTATTGAGAGGGAGTAGCAAAACTCGTCTAACCCGCTCGGCGATTTTAGTCCAGTTAAAATTAGTAGTAGCATACTCCCGACAAATATCGCGATCGGGTAAAGAAATTTCTCCACTAAGCAGAGCTTTTAACTTTGTCGCGATCGCCTTGGCATCCGCAGAACTTGTAATTAATTCGGGAGAGAAGTTCATCAACACTTCTGGCATTCCTCCCACAGGGGTACAAAGCACGGGCGTACCGGAGGCTAAAGACTCTAACAAAACCAACCCAAACCCCTCAAAGGACTGACTAGGCATAATTGTTAAATCCGCCGCTTGGTAAGCAACTTTGAGGTCTTCTTCCGGCACATAACCTAAAAATTTGACGTGGTTTTCTAATCCTAATTCTAATGCTTGCTGTTCCAAACTGTCTTTTTGAGAACCTTTCCCAGCGATCGCCAACCAAATATTTGGATGTTCTAGCTTAACTTCTGCTAGAGCATTTAATAGCACATCAATACCCATGCGCTGCACGAGACGACGGGGTGTAAACACAATAAAGCGATCACTTTGCCATCCTAGTTGTTCTCGCGCTTGGGAGCGAGACAAACTAATTTGAAATTGGGTGGGATCGACTCCTCCGGGGATCACGTGAATTTTGATCCACGGAACTTTGTAACGTTCGTGGAGAATTGTCCCAAAAGCTTTACTTAACACAATAAAGCGATCGCACCGTTGATAAACTAATTGTTCTAGCCATGACTTAATCCACACGCTTAACTGATTACTTCCTTCTTGCTGGCTTTCTAGCGCCCAAGGGCCGTGAAAAGAAAAAGTAACTGGTACTCCTGATGGTAGAAGCTGTAAAAGTGGAAAGCTATAAAGGGCAAAATGAAGATTAATTGCATCAGGTTGGATAGTTTTCTGGTTCATAAAGTGCAGGAAATTAGAGCGAATCCGCCACAACCGTTGCCATATTCGTTCCTCTGGTGCAGCTAAATTGATTAGTTCTATTGCAGAAGATTCCGGTGACATTTCTGGTAGCCCAACTCCACACAATTCAACTTTATCGTTACTCGCTACTAGATGATTTACCAGTTCGTATACATATCGTTCTAGTCCTCCAGGCTTATTGGGAAACCATGCCGAACCAATGCAAAGAATGTTTGCTGCTGTAGCTTTTTTTACTTCTATCATTTACAAGTACACGTTATTTAAGAGCAGTTTGGGTCGGACTTTCTTCCTAGATGTAGGAAATAAAGAGAGTGCAGGGTTTAGCATTAAATCGTTTTTGCCTCGTTATCCAGAAGTTCCAAAATCACTACGATTTATTGTTGGTTATACAATTGGTACATCAACATACAAAATTTTAAGCATAAAAAGGCAACAATAATATTTTTAACCTCCTGAAATTTCTGCTGAAAAATCAAGATGGGTTAGGGGTTGTACTCTTATGTAGTATGTAGGAATAAGTTTTCGGGCAAATACTCAAGGGGTCGTATTGTCAAAAATACCTAGGTACTTTACTTTTGGTAATATGGTACTAACTTGAGCAACAGACAAATCAATATAAATTGCGATCGCCAACAGATACAATGATATTAACCAGCCCTCCTTTAGTTTCTGTAATTATTCCAGCTTTTAATAGTGAAAAAACGATTCAAGAAACGATTGAATCAGTTTTAAATCAAACTTGGAAAAATTTAGAACTAATCGTAGTTAACGATGGTTCTCAAGACGCAACTTTAGATGTTATTGCTAGTATAAAAGACCCGCGCTTGACGGTACTGTCCTATCCTAATTCTGGTGTATCAGCTAGTCGCAATCGGGGAATTTCTCAAGCAAAGGGTGAGTTTATTAGCTTTCTAGATGCAGACGATTTATGGACGTTGGACAAGCTAGAAACTCAATTAAAAGCCTTACAAGATAATCCACAAGCCGGAGTAGCCTACAGTTGGACTGACCATATTGATGACAATAGCAAATTGTTAAGAGCCGGCGCTCACTACATTATAAATGGGGACGTATACGCAGAGCTATTGAAAAGTAATTTTGTAGCTAATGGTTCTAATATATTAGTTCGCGCCCAAGCTTTGAGAGAAATAGGTGGATTTAATCAGTCATTTACTCCTGCGGAAGATTGGGATATGTACTTAAGATTAGCCTCCCGCTATCACTTTGTTGCAGTTCCATCGGCGCAAATTTTATACCGAATAATTTCTACCTCTGCATCCAGCAATGTTTTTAAGATGGAAGCGGTATCTTTACAAATTATTGAACAACATTATAGTCAAGGTTCTAAATTTCTTCAGCCTGCAAAAAAAGAAAGTTTAAGTAACCTTTATAAGTATCTAATCTACAAAGTATTTGAAGAACCAACAGGACGGGGAAAAGGATTTAAAGCAGCAAAATTACTTTGGCTTTATCTAAAAAAAGATAAAGCTAGACACCGACTAATTCGCTCTAAGTTTTCCTTATTGTCTAAAGTTGTAGCAACAATTGTTATACCTAATTATCAGCCTAAGTTAGATTGGTAAAATATTGAATTATTGAATATTGTAACTGCAATTTAAAGCTTAAATACTGCGCCGCAACTTAATAATTCCTGACGCTGCTTATTTGTAATCCCAATACCTACGCCAAAGTTGCAGTTTTTTACTATTGCACTACACCAGATAGTTTCGTTTAGGGTAGTTCCTTGAAGATTAGCGTTGCTCAAGTTTGCCTTAGTAAAATTAGCAAATATTAAATCTGCATCAACTAAGCTACTATTACTTAAATTTGCCCCAGATAAATCGCCACGAATAAAATTTACACCATCTAAAACTAAACCAGATAGTGCTACTCCTTGTAAGTTAGGAAATTTAGCCCTACTGGGATTACTAAAAAAACGCATTATGCAGGCTATATTAGCCTCAGTAAGGGGCATAATAGTTAAAAAATTTGCATATCGAGCTAATCCCATTTCTTTGAGAATTAACAGGCGTTTTTGCGGCGATCGCTCTAAAAAATCTATACTTATTTGATAAAGATTTTGAGTTAGCATTTATCTTGCTGCTAATAAACTATATTCAGATTCCGCCGTTGCTAAGTGTTTAATAAGCGTAGATTTTGGTAAAGCTATTTGCAAATGTTCCCAAGGCAATATTTGCTCAACAGACCAGGTTTGATAAACATAAAAATCCATTTCAGGAATTTTACCCCGCAACTCCTTAAAGGCGCGGCGATAACTACCCAAAGTGTCGCCATAGTGTCGCGTTAATTCTAGCAAATAAGACAATCTGCGATCGCCTCTAGACAATAAAGCTTGTATAACCGACCAATTATAGCTTTCTGGGCGAAAATTTATCCCTTGGGGTTTCAACTGTTTTTGTAATAACTGCAAACGTTTCTCGGCTTGAGGATTGACACCAAACCACTGAAAAGGCGTATGAGCTTTTGGTACAAAAGTGCTGCATCCGAAGGTTAAACGCAAACCAGGAGCAGCTTTTTTAATTGACCTCATCATCGCTACAGTTTGTTCTACGTCCTCTAATTCTTCCCCAGGTACGCCAACCATACCGTAAAGCTTTAAAGCGCTTAATCCCCCTGCTTTGGCGTTGATTGCAGCAGTAATAATTTCATCGTTAGTTAGTTTTTTGTTGACAATTTGGCGAATACGAGGAGAGCCACTTTCTACAGCAATTGTAAGCGATCGCGTGTCTCGTTTTGCTAGAGTTTCTGCTAACTTTTGAGTCACCGTATTTGTACGCACCGAAGCAATGCTCAAACGCACATTATCGTATTGCGGTTTACTTAAATAATCGAGCAAAGTTGCAAATTCTGGATGTTGAGTAACCGACGCACCCAGCAAGCCTAATCTATTTGTTACCGCCAATCCGCGCTCAATGGCGGGAATTAAAGAAGATTCCAAACTTGCGGTGCGAAAAGGTAAAGTTAAATAGCTTGCAAGGCAAAAACGGCACATTTCTGGACAACTCCGCACCACTTCTACCATGTAAATGTTTTCCCAAGCGGCTTTCTCGGTGACAACTGTAGAAGCTGATAAAACATTCCCGCGATAAGTCTGTTTATCTACATAGCTGGGAATGGCATTTGTAACAGGTTGAATCGATTTTATATCACTTGTGCGATCGTTGTAAGTTACTTCATACAAACTCGGAATATATACCCCTGGTATTTGGGCGAGATGAATTAATTGCGTCTTTTTATCAGCATTTCTAACTTGCTTATATGCGTCTAAAAAGTTACCTAACAAATTTTCCCCATCACCTAACAATATAATGTCAAAAAAATCTGCAAAAGGTTCAGGATTAGCACTAAATACCGTACCTCCACCAAAAACTAAAGGGTGATTTTCGTTTCGATTGGTTGCTCTAACTGGGATTCGCAGAGATTCGAGCAAATTGAGAATATTAACGTAATCTAGCTCCCAAGAGCAGGAAAAACCAACTAATTCCGGCGAACGAGGTAATTGTTCGTGAGTATCCGTAAATAAGCGACTAACCGCCATATCTGAGCGCATAGCTAAAGTAGCCCATACTACTTGATAGCCTAAGCTAGTAATGCCTACTGTGTATTCGTTGGGGAAGGCAAAAATAGTTTGTATAGCGTCGATGTCGGGAGTAGCGGGCGTAAATAGCAGTTTTTCAGCAGCAAAAGCAGTCACAATATTTTTTAAAATTAGATATCACTTATATTTAATTTTAAGCCATACAATTATCATGTTGAAAATTAAAGTAAATAAATTAGCTAGAATAATTGGCAAAGCGTTAAGATAAATTCCATAAATTAGCCAAAGAAAGATACCTATATTAAAAAAAATTAGGGTATTAAAAGAAATATCTTTAGCCGATTTAGTTTGCCAGATTTTAAATAATTGCGGTAAAAAAGCAAGGGTTGTTAGTGTACCTGCAACTAATCCTAAAATTGTAATTAAATCCATTTAAAAAGTTGTAACTATTCTTGCTCAATAAAAAACTACAAAACAGGCAAAATGCCTGTCTCAAAGTTAATATATAGATTTAAACCTAGTTTCAGGGTAACACCTTGCACTGTCCGTAATGTCGTAATAAATGGTCGCATAATACTAATGCTACCATTGCCTCCACCATTGGCACGGCTCTAGGAAGTACGCAAGGGTCATGTCTACCTTTACCTTTTAATAACATTTCTTCTCCTTGCTTATTAACGGTGCGCTGCTCTTTACGAATTGTCGCCGTAGGCTTAAAAGCTACTCGTAAAATAATATTTTCACCGTTAGAAATGCCGCCTTGAACGCCACCAGAGCGATTAGTTACCGTGCGAATTTCCCCGTTTTCATCTGTATAAAATTCGTCGTTGTGTTCGCTCCCATTTAGCAGAGTTCCCGCAAAACCCGAACCAATTTCAAAGCCTTTAGTTGCCGGGAGAGACATTACACCTTTGGCAATGTCCGCCTCAATTCTATCAAAAACTGGCGAACCTAAACCTTTTGGAACGTTACGAACGACACATTCCACCACACCGCCAACAGAATCCCCTTGTCTTCCTACTTGCTCGATTAGTTCAATCATCCGCTCGGCAGATTCTGGTTCAGGACAGCGTACAATGTTACTTTCAACTTGCTCTAAAGTTACCGTACTTGGATCGATTACCGCTTCTAAATCTTTGATCCGCTTAACATAGCCAACAATTTCTACATTAGCAAAGGTAGCCAGAATTTTTTTAGCGATCGCACCCGCCGCCACTCGTCCGATAGTTTCCCTAGCTGAAGAACGTCCCCCACCTTGCCAATTACGGATTCCATACTTAGCATCGTAAGTAGCATCAGCGTGAGAAGGACGATAGGATTTTGCCATCTCATCGTAATCTTGAGGGCGAGTATCTTTGTTTCGCACTAGAATAGCGATCGGCGTACCTAAAGTTTTACTTTCAAATACTCCCGACAGAATCTCACAAGTATCAGCTTCTTTGCGCGGTGTGGTAATTTTACTTTGTCCTGGTCGCCTACGGTCTAATTCCTTTTGGATTTCTTCTGCTGTAATCTCTAGTAATGGCGGACAGCCATCTATTGTCACCCCAACACCACCGCCGTGAGACTCACCAAAAGTAGTGACTCGAAACAAATGCCCAAAAGTATTACCCATGATGCGTCTTTAAGATAGCCTGATGTTTTCTAGCATAAACAAGTTGCAAGTCAAAATTCATAAGTTTTAGTTTAAAAGTACGCATTTAATTGAATAATTTTTAGGTATTTAGATAAAATGCCGATCCGATATGATTCATAAACGTTAACTGTGGGGGCGCAATGCTTTGCGCCCCCACTTCACAACTGATTTAGGATTGCTATATGCAGATTATTGAGTGTTTCCATACCGCTTTGCTTGTAACAGACTTACAAAAAGCTGAGGAGTTTTACAGTAATGTCCTCGGATTAACCAAAATCGACAGAAGTCTCAATTATCCCGGTACTTGGTATCAAATCGGTAACTTTCAACTTCATCTCATAGTTGACTCATCCATCTCAACGGACATCCACAACTCCCAAAAACTAGGACGCAACCCTCATCTAGCATTTAAAGTTGCAAACTTAGAAACCGCCAAAAGCCAGCTAATGGCTAACAATTGCTTTATTCAAACTAGCGCTTCCGGTCGAGCGGCTTTATTTACCAGAGATCCAGACAACAATATTATAGAACTCACCCAAAACTAAACTTTTTCTAGTACGGTTTGTTGATGAAAATTATCGCCTACACCTATACAAACCCTCTCCTAGAACCCCCGCCAGAGCCGAATTTATGGGGATGGGAGCTAGATAAATTGTATCAAGACTTGGGAAAGCGATCGCAATTGCAACAACTCTTGCGTGACGCAAAAACCGAAAGAGCAGACTATCTCCTCATTCGCCGCATTGAAGAACTTGGTGACTCTATCCCAGAAATTAACAGCCGACTAAGCGAACTTGTAGCGCTCAATATCAAGCTAATTACCACCGAACAAACGGCGGATATGCAGGCTGATTTAGTGCAACTGCAACAAATTCAATACGAACAACGCAGTCGCAGTATCCGCACTGGACACGCCCGCAACCGCCTAAATGCCCTCACCCCACCCGGTAAAGTTCCCTACGGCTACCGCAGAATCAAAGATCGTTATGCTATAGATCGCACTACATCCCCCGTAGTTAAAGACTTTTTTGATCGCTTTCTTCTTTACGGATCTTTGCGGGGTGCGGTACGTTATTTAGCCCAAAAATACGGCAAAAAAATCTCTGTCACTACCGGAAAACGTTGGTTAATTAATCCCGTCTATCGTGGCGATACGGCTTACCAAAACGAACAAACTTTGTCTGATACTCACGCGCCAATTATTTCTAGAGAAGAAGCCGCCCAAATCGATCGCCTATTACGCCGCAATCGTCGATTACCCCCGCGTACCGCCAGCGCCAACCGTTCTTTAGCGGGATTAGTTAGTTGCACTTCATGCTCGTCACCAATGATTGTTGTGAGCGTTACTAAACCCCGTAAATCTAACGAATATTTATATTTGCGCCCTACTTCTTGCCCCAACAAGCCTAAATGTCGCTCTTTAGCTTACGAAGAAGTATTGCAACAAACAATTTCCACAATTTGCCGCGATTTACCAATAGCAGTAAGTGGCATGAATTTTTCGCAATTAGATGGTGTAAAAAATTCTTGGTTAGCAGAAATTGCCACTAAGCAAGAAATTCTCGCCCAAATACCACCTTTAATCGATAATGGGATTTTGGACTCGGAAACGGCGACACTACGCACTTACAACCTCCGTACCGAAATTTCGGATTTACAGGGAAAATTAGCAACTTTGCCGCCTGTAAACTTGCAATCAGTGGCTCAATTAGTCTCTATTCCTCAGTTTTGGCTCGATTTATCCGAATCGGAGCGACGATTTTATTTTAGGGAGTTTATCCGCCAAATTCAAATAGTACGCCAAGATAAAAGTTGGCAGTTGCAAATTATCTTTATTTTTTAGAAGTCACTTCCCTTTCATGGCTCGTTTGCGTTATAAAAATTTTACTCAAAAACTCCGCCCGATGGATTGGTTGTGGTTTGTTGGGTTATTAATCGCCGCTTTGATACTATTTACGCTCAATTTGGGCGGAGTAGCGCTGCGAGACTGGGATGAGGGTACGGTGGCTCAAGTGGCGCGGGAAATTTCTCGCCATCCCATTGCTTCGGAAGCTTGGATTTATCCCACTCTTGGCGGCGAAGCCTATCTAAATAAACCGCCGCTTATCCACTGGCTAATTGCTTTGACTTACCGTACTTTTGGGGTAAATGAATGGACATCGCGCCTACCTGGAGCAATTTTAACAGCGTTTTCTGTACCGTTACTTTACAGCATTGGGCGAGAAATATTCCCGCAAAGAATAACGGCTATTTTTGCCAGTCTAGTTTACTTGACAATGCTACCAATGGTACGTCACGGACGACTAGCGATGTTAGATGGCGCGGTAGTAAGTTTTTTTGTATTTACAATTTGGTGCGTGTTGCGAAGTCGGCGGAATCTGGGCTACTGCTTAGGTGTAGGCATTGGGTTAGGGCTAATCTGTTTTACTAAGGGGCTTTTAGGTTTATTATTAGGGGCGATCGCATTATTATTTCTGTTATGGGATACACCGCGCCTACTCACCAGTTGGCAAATGTGGTTAAGGCTGGCAATTGGGACAATTCCAGTAATTAGTTGGTATACTGCCCAATGGCTGCATTATGGTAGCTTTTTTACTCAAACCGCCTTAGTTAATCAATCTTTTAATCGCATTTGGCAAGGGGTAGAAAATCATGCCCAGCCACCTTGGTATTATTTATTAGAAATTGTTAAATATTCTTTCCCCTGGTTGCTATTTTTACCCCAAGGATTTCGTTTTGCTTGGATAAATAGCAATATTAGTTACTCCAAGCTAATTGTAGTTTGGCTGGGGGTTTACTTACTGGCAATTTCTATAATGACTACTAAATTGCCTTGGTACGTTTTACCAATTTATCCCGCCTTTGCTCTAGCGGTGGGAGTCCAGCTAACCCAAATTTGGCAGAAACCACACTTAAATTATTCTCGCAACGCGATCACAATTCTGACATTATTAGCAACAATTGCCTGGGGTGGTAGTTTATACTTTAGCCCTCTAAGTCCCGCCAAAGACTTGCAAGTACAGATAATCTCAACTTGTGTAGCGCTGACGATGACCATTGCCGCAATTTTAGCCCAAGAACGCGATCGCCAATTTATTGTAATTTTATTTTGGGGTTGCTATCTTTCTATCGCTTTATTTGTCACTTCTCGTCATTGGGTATGGGAATTAGCGGAAGCTTACCCAGTAAAACCTGTAGCTGCATTAATTCAAAGTAATACACCCATCAATGGGAAAATTTATACTTCTTTTCCTGATCATCGACCATCATTGGACTTTTATAGCGATCTCCACATCAGCCCTGCCACTAATGACGAACTTCAACTATACTGGCGACAGCAAACAAAAGCCTACTTTCTTCTGGATACAGCTACATTAAAAAGTCTCCAGTTAAAATCGGTTCAAAAACTGGGGACAAGAGAAGGTTGGAGCTTAGTTAAGGCTAATAGCAATAGGTAAAAACTGTTATTTCTGCCTATACTTTTACAAGCTTGGTGGATGATTGCGATCGTTAATTTTTTCTACTACTTGATTAATAGGATTTTGCTGACGCTGGACGCTATCAATTGTAAAAACACTAGCACCCATAATTAACAAGCCTACCGCCACATACATAAACGGACGCTTGATTACACCTAAGTCACGAATAATTCTTGCCCAAGGCTTGCTTTGACGGCGCAGTAGTTGAGCAACTAATACTTGTTTACCACTAAAGGGGTCGCGGACATAATGACCGCTCCAAGTTACTACTAACTTCTCTTGGCATGAATTACAAGTAAATAATCCATTACACATTTTGACCAGCTTAAGGTTGCTGCTTCTTTGACAAATGGGGCAAGTAGTATTTTGATTACCAAAGGTGTGAGTATTCATACGTCAGCCTAGTTTACGTGAGTCGCTTTGCTCCAACAGAATTTATTGAGCGTCCTAATTAAAGTATTGCCCTTTTTTTGTCATAGATCGCACTTTTGCCTTGCAGAAAATTTCTAATTTACTGCACCTAGTAAAACCCCATCTGCCAATAACAGCGATGCGTTAGCTTCTCTATAGGATTTGTTGCAAGGCATTTTGCCAATCCATTGAGCGAAGCTCTTTCCTAGTTTAAGCAATCTTTGCCAGCAATATTGAGCAACTTTTCAGTTGTAACACATTGCCTAGCCGTACCTCAAAAGCATACTGGTTGTATACCTAGGCAAGCTTGTTATTTCTGGTAATTGGCAACAAAAATTAAAGATTTTGGCAGTTGCAGCCAAGCCCACAACCTATTGTTAATCTATCTTGGGAGGCAGCAAAGTTATAACAACTACTTGCTAAGACCAAAATTCACTCGCAAAGCATTGTCTTGTCTTGTTTAAGATTTTAAGAGCAATGCCTGAAAGTTTTTAAATTTGTTCGTAACTCTAACTGCACTATCTATGCATTAATTGCATATTGTAAATGTAACTAATGCATATTGTAAAAATTAATACAATTTGAAAACATAAATTTGTAATTGTTCCTTGCTAAAATTTTATCTAAAAGAGCAATCAAAAATTAGCACCGTTATCTAACTAGCGGAAACATCGACGCGGCTATTAAAAATGTATTGTTTCAATCGGTAATTTTGCAGCAACAAATAATGCTTTCAGGCATTAGTTATTGCTACTTTACCAGTGGTAGATGCTTGAAATTTGCGATAGTAGTGAGGAATGAGGTTGAGATTTAGTAAAAAACTTACTCCTCTTTTCTGTAGTTTAGGCTGTAGCTTCAGTATCGTCTTCACGTTCTAATTGCTGCAACCGGATGTGTTTGCGCCCTAAAGTTATTTTGAACTCGTCGCCCGGCTCCAAGCCCATTTGTTTTGTATAAGCTGAACCTATCAATAAGTTTTTATTTTGCTGAACGCTAATTTTGTAGCTGGCGCTACGACCTCCCCGCCCATCGGAACTACTGTGGCTATCTAATTCAATGCCTTCTGCATCAATTAGAGCATTGAGAAACTTCATCATGTTGACTCGCTCAACACCATTTTTGGTGATAGTGTAGTAGCCACACTCTTTAGCTTTTTGTTCTTTGCTAATACTCTCTAGCTCTTTAACTTTATCAAGAAGTTCTTGCCCAGTTAATGGCTCTACTTTTTTCTTTTTATTCATCGGCTTAAGTCAGGAAACTAATGGTTTAATGGTTCGGCTAGTTTTTATTCTAGCTAATCATAGCTTTAAAGCAATGGATTTTGTGGTTTAAGCCAGTAAAACTAAGCAAAATGCTGTATTCAAATAAAGCAAACTTTGAGTTTTATTTTTACTTTGACTCTTAACCAAACCTTGGCAAAAGTTAGTTATGCCAATTTTATGATATTACTTAGCTTTGCTTTAGCTTCACGAATTATACTACATTAATTTTGATTATAAAATGATAATATCTCGGAGATTAAAAAAACCTAAAAATAAAAATAATGATAATAATTGCCAAGAATAGCAGTAACTTAATAACATTAGATAGATGCTTGCAAAGCTGGCAATTGCTCTAGGTTAATAGATTTTATTGCCAGGGGAAGTAAACTAAAAATATAAACTCAGCAATAATAGTATTAAGTAGTATTACTAGGAAAAGAACTGATTTACAAAGAAAAAAGCGCAAAACAAAGCATAAACCCAAAAATTGGCATAAAATTCTCACTTTTAAAAAATCTTTTAGGCATTACTAGAAGAATAATCTAAATTATTGAGCCTTAGCAAAGCTGGCATCATAGGTTTAGTTGTGTATATCTACGGTTAAGAATTTTGATTTGATATCAAAGAGTTGGCAAATAACTTCGCCTAATTGGCGATCGCATTGGTTTAATATTTAGCTAATAAATGAAATTGACAACTCGCGGACACTATAGCGTCAAAGCATTACTAGATTTGAGCTTACAACCAATGGGGGAGGCGATCGCTGTAAAAACCATCGCTTTACGGCAAAATATCCCCGCGCCTTATTTAGAAAAATTACTAATAGAAATGCGTCGCGCGGGATTAGTAGAATCAGTACGAGGAGCTTCGGGGGGGTACAAATTAGCCAAAGCGCCCGAAAAAATATCTTTAGGGCAAATTCTCGCCTCTGTAGGCGAAACCATCGAACCCTTACCCCATCACAGTCCAACGGCGGCGCAAGCAGAGGATTGGGTAACATTTACCTTGTGGCAGAGACTACACCAAAAATTAAAAGAAGCACTGTATGCTATAACACTTGCCGATCTTTATTACGATGCCCGCAGTTGGCAAGCATCGCAAGGGGAATCTGCGAGTTTTGTTGTTTAGGTGGTAATGGGTAATTGGTTGACCAATATTAATGATTATTTTGCTAGTGGCGGCGGTTTTAGATTATTTAATTGGCGATCCTTGGACTTGGCTGCATCCAGTGCAGGTAATGGGTTGGGTAATAAATCGCTTTAGGCAACTAAATGGATTTAAGGAATGCGATCGCCCTTTACTACAACGCTTTTATGGAATATTCTTAGGACTGACTCTAATAATTGGTAGTGGTGGGTTTGGTTGGGCAATTTCTTACGGCTCAAACTTGATTCATCCCCTATTTGGCATTGTTACTCAAAGCATTATTGTAGCTAGTTGCTTTGCCCAAAAAAGCTTAAGACAAGCAGCAGATAACGTTTTACAAGTCCTTGCTACAGGGGATTTAGCCCAAGCTCGAATAAGTTTAAGTCAATACGTGGGTAGAGATACCGAAAACTTGACAGAACCAGAAATCTTACGAGCGGTAATGGAAACTGTCACCGAAAATGCCACCGATGGGGTAATGTCTCCCTTATTTTATGCAATTGTTGGGGCGTTTACACCTCTTGGTAGCGCTGCTTTAGCCTTAGCCTACAAAGCTGCTAGTACCTTAGATTCAACGATTGGCTACCGGGAAGCACCTTACACTTATGTTGGCTGGTTTAGCGCCAGACTTGAAGATTATCTGACTTGGCTTCCTTGTCGGCTTACAGTTTTAACTTTGGCATTATTATCTGGTAAGCCTAAGCAAGTTTGGCTTATTTGTATTCGAGATGCGGTAAAAGATGCGAGTCCCAATTCTGGCTGGAGTGAGGGGGCTTACGCGGCGGTGTTGGGTGTACAAGTAGGCGGAACAAATTGGTATCGTGGAGTAGCTAAACCCAAACCTTTAATTGGCGACGCTATTTATCCAATTACCTCCGAGCGGATTTACCAAGCGTTGCAACTAACACAGTATTGTTTTTTGACTTGGCTAATAATTGCGATCGCGCTTGCTATTATCGCAATCCTAAATCAATTGTGAACGTAGTAGGGGGCGGCATTTTTGGGAAGAAGGATTCTCCCCAAAAGATGCCTTCGCAATGCATTGCGCCCCTACGGTTAATATTTATGAATTAAATAGGATTGTTATAGTAAATACTTAAATTATTCTACCTACTAGGGATTAATAACTATGGCGGCTAAAGTCGTTGAAATTTTATCCTCTGAAGAAATCCGGCGGACGATGACGCGCCTCGCTTCCCAAGTTATTGAGAGATCCCGCGATTTGTCTAACTTGGTAGTTTTGGGTATTTATACTAGAGGTGTAGTTTTAGCGGCAAATTTGGCTAAACAAATTGAAATCCTAGAAGGTGTAGCTGTTCCAGTGGGTGCGATAGATATTACCTTTTATCGAGACGATTTAGACCAAATTGGGGTCAGGACTCCTGCTAAAACCGATATTCCCTTTGATTTGACAGGGAAAACAGTTTTGCTCGTAGATGATGTTATTTATAAAGGGCGGACAATTCGCGCTGCTTTAAATGCCGTCAATGAATATGGTAGACCAGCAACTATATGGTTAGCGGTACTTGTAGATAGAGGTCATAGAGAATTACCAATTCACCCAGATTTTACCGGAAAAAAGCTACCTACTTCTAAAGATGAAAAAGTCAAAGTTTACTTGCAAGGTTTTGATAACCGAGATGGGGTGGAATTGATTAGTAGTTAATTTAATTTTTATTTCTTAAAGTGTGGCAGTAGTTTTGATTCCCGCGTCAAACTAGATAAAACCAGTATCAATATTTTTAGGTATGCAAACTCTCGAAAAAACTCATCCCAAACTGCAAGAATTAAAAACTCGTTTGGCAGAAGTTAACGATATTGAATCCGCCGCTTCTTTGCTGTACTGGGATCAGGCTACTTATATGCCTCCCGGCGGTGCGGTGGCGCGAGGGCGACAAATAGCTACTTTGAGACACATTGCCCATACCAAGTTTACTAATCCTGAAATTGGACAACTATTAGAAGACCTGCGCGATTATGAAGGCGATTGTGACTATAACTCCGACGAAGCTAGTTTAATTCGGATTACCCGCCACGACTACGATCGCTCTGTCAAAATTCCCCCAGATTTTACCGCCAGATTTTCCCAACATAGCGCCGATTGTTACGAAGCTTGGGCAAAAGCCCGACCAGAAAATAATTTTAAGGCGATCGCACCTTTTTTACAAAAAACCTTAGACTATAGCCGGGAAATGGCTAATTATTTTCCTGGCTACTCTCATATCGCCGATCCTTTAATTGATGAGTCCGATTATGGCATGAATACCCAATCGGTGCGCGTCCTGTTTGCTCAATTACGCCAGCAATTAGTCCCCATTGTTGCTGCTATTTCTTCCCAACCCCTCGCCGATGCGTCTTGTTTGCATCAATATTTCCCTGAAGCCGAGCAATTAGCTTTTAGCCTCAAAGTCATTCGACAGCTAGGCTATGACTTTAATAGAGGAAGACAAGATAAGACATTGCACCCTTTTATGACTAAGTTTTCTACCGGAGACGTGCGAATTACTACGCGCATTCGCGAAAATGACTTAAATGAAGGGTTATTTAGCACTATTCACGAAACAGGTCATGCTTTGTACGAGCAAGGTATAGCTAGGAAATTTGAAGCAAGTCCTCTGGCTTCTGGGACATCTTCAGGAGTTCACGAAAGCCAATCTCGCCTGTGGGAGAATTTAGTTGGACGCAGCCGCAATTTTTGGCAATTTTTCTATCCTCAGTTGCAAGCTGCTTTTCCTAGTCAGTTTCAGCAAGTACCTTTAGAAACTTTTTACCACGCTATTAATAAAGTCGAACGTAGTTTGATTCGCACTGACGCAGATGAAGTTACTTACAATCTGCACGTGATGATTCGTTTTGACTTGGAATTGGATTTGCTCGAAGACAAGTTAACAGTTAAAGACTTGCCTGAAGCTTGGAAAAGCCGCTATCATTCCGATTTAGGAATTGTACCGCCTAATGATAGTAACGGCGTATTGCAAGACGTACATTGGTACGGGGGAATGATAGGCGGAATGTTTCAAGGTTACACCCTAGGGAACTTGATGAGCGCTCAATTTTTTGAGGCGGCGCTTAAGGCAAATGCAGACATTCCTCACCAAATTGAGCAAGGTAATTTTAATTTGCTCCATGACTGGCTTAAGCAAAATATCTACCAACATGGACGCAAGTACACGGCGGCGGAACTCATCGAACAGGCGACGGGTAAACCTTTGAGTATTGACCCTTTTATTGGTTACATTAAACAAAAATTTGGCGAGTTGTACGCCTTGTAATAGTTCGGAGTTGGGGAAATTTCTCTAACTCCTTTTTAATTAGCTGGTGTTGCTAAATTGGTAATGGGTAATGGGTAATTGGCAAGAAAATTATCGCACTTTCAGTAATGCCAAATAGTTTACTATCCTCTAGAAAGAAGCCGAAACTCGTAAAACTTTGTAAATTAATTGTTTGATAGTTATCAATCTATTGTAGGAGTTACCATGTCAGCAGAATTGATCCAAAATGCGATCGCTGAAGAAAAAAATGATTTGCGGTCTTTTATTAGCGAATTGCGTCATCAAGAAAACCGCTACTTGTTACGCAACGACATTCTTAACGCCTACAGAGAGTATTGTACTAAATACCAGAAAAGCGAAGAATTTTATAATTCTTCCAACATAGGTAAACTGATTTACTATACTCAAGAGATTATCCGCGAAGATGCTAGTATTTGCTTGATTTTACGCTCAAAAATTGCTAGTCAGGAGGCATACAGACTAACGGAGGAATTGAATCTTGAACCGTTAAATGTCCAAGAATTGCTAGATGTGCGCGATCGCTTTGTCAACCACTATCACCCCAACGAAGGCGATATATTAGAGCTAGATTTTCAGCCTTTTTACGACTACACTCCCACAATCCGCGACCCCAAAAATATTGGTAAAGGCGTAGAGTTTCTTAATCGCTATTTATCTAGCAAACTTTTTCAAGATCCCAAACAATGGCTAGAAAGTTTATTTGATTTCTTGCGCTTACACAAATATGATAGTACGCCATTATTGATTAATAGTAGGATTCAATCTCAACAGCAATTATCAGAAAAAATTAAAAAAGCTTTGACCTTTGTAGCGGATCTTGATGTTGAAGAACCCTATGAAAAGTTCCGCTTTGTTTTACAATTGATGGGCTTAGAAGCTGGCTGGGGTAATACGGCAGGGAGGGTTAGAGAGACTTTAGAAATTTTGGACGAACTAATCGATTCTCCCGATCACCAAACCTTAGAAGCCTTTATTTCACGGATTCCAATGGTTTTTAGGATTGTCCTTGTATCTCCTCATGGCTGGTTTGGTCAAGAGGGCGTTTTAGGACGACCAGATACGGGAGGTCAGGTAGTTTATGTTCTTGATCAAGCAAAAAGTTTAGAAAAACAACTGCAAGAAGATGTAACTTTGGCGGGATTAGATGCCCTTGGAGTTAAACCAAAAGTAATTATTTTAACTCGCTTAATTCCTAATAGCGACGGTACGCTTTGCAATCAACGTTTAGAAAAAGTTCACGATACTGATAATGCTTGGATTTTGCGCGTACCATTGCGGGAATTTAACCCCAATATGACGCAAAATTGGATCTCGCGTTTTGAGTTTTGGCCCTACCTAGAAACTTATGCAATAGATGCAGAAAGAGAATTATTAGCAGAATTTAAAAGTGCGCCAGACTTAATTATTGGCAACTATTCTGATGGTAACTTGGTAGCATTTTTGTTAGCGCGGCGATTGAAAGTAACCCAGTGTAATATTGCTCATGCTTTGGAAAAGTCAAAATATTTATTTAGTAATCTTTACTGGCAAGAATTAGATGATAAATATCATTTTTCTTTGCAGTTTACTGCTGATTTAATTGCCATGAATGCAGCTAATTTTATTATTAGTAGCACCTACCAAGAAATTGTTGGTACGCCAGACAGTATAGGACAATACGAGTCTTATCAATGCTTTACAATGCCAGAACTGTATCACGTAGTAAGTGGCGTTGAATTATTTAGTCCCAAGTTTAATGTTGTACCACCGGGAGTTAATGAGAAAGCTTATTTCCCTTACTCAAGGACAGAAGAACGAGTAATTGGCGATCGCACTCAGTTAGAAGACTTGCTATTTACTCTAGAAGATCCGGCGCAAATATTTGGTACTCTTGACGATCCAAGCAAACGCCCAATCTTTTCTATGGCGAGACTTGACCGCATTAAAAATATGACTGGTTTAGCGGAATGTTTTGGTAAAAGCCCTCAATTGCAAGAGCATTGTAATTTAATTTTAGTTGCGGGTAAACTGCGCGTAGAAGAATCGGGAGATAATGAAGAACGAGACGAAATAGAAAAGCTGTATCGAGTTATTGAGCAATACAATTTGTATGGCAAAATTCGCTGGCTAGGGGTACGCCTTTCTAAGTCTCAGTCAGGAGAAATTTATCGAGTAATTGCCGATCGTCAGGGAATATTTGTTCAACCAGCGTTATTTGAAGCCTTTGGGTTGACAATTTTAGAAGCAATGATTTCAGGATTGCCAACTTTTGCGACTCAATTTGGCGGGCCGTTGGAGATTATTCAAAACAAAGTAAATGGCTTCTATATTAATCCGACAAATTTAGAAGAAACTGCCGAAAAAATTTTTGATTTTGTAACTAAATGTAACCAAAACCCTAACTACTGGTATGAAATTTCGACGAGAGCTATTGACCGCGTTTATAGTACCTACACTTGGAAAATTCACACTACAAAATTGCTAACTTTGGCGCGGATTTATGGCTTTTGGAATTTTACTTCTAAAGAAAACCGCGAAGACTTATTGCGCTACATTGAGGCGTTGTTTTATTTAATTTACAAGCCAAGAGCGCAAGCACTTTTAGCTCAACATAGTCATCGATAAATTACCCTAACCTTAACCTGCCTAAAGGTTAGGGCTTTCTTTTTTAGAATAAATTAATTGTTTAGAGCTAATTATCATTTTGACGGATTTTTTGAATGCGCTGACGAAATAAACGTACTGCGGCTCTTTGACCAATCGTTTTAGCTTGCTCGATAAAACTAGGGACTTCAGCAATGGGCAAAAAGGGGAATACAATACTTGTTGTAGATAACTCGTATTTCTCACCAATGAGATTATACACTTCTAAAGTTTGCTGACGATAGCGCCAAAGTTCAGGAACGCCAAAAGCAGCGTAAATATCAAATTTATTAAGCGAAGAACTGGTATAGTCTGACTCTATAACTAAATTTGGTAGAGGATCGGCGGATAACTCAATATTTTTACTCCTCACTACTAATTCATTTTGAATATAACCCTCTTTTGTCAGACTCCGAAAACTTTAATCATTTCTGAATTACCAAACTTTTGCCTAGAGAGCGTTATATCAATTTTTTAATAATAAAATTAAAAGCTCTAGCTCAAAAGCTGAAACTACCTCTCTGTAAGGGTTTATTTGGAAACTGACAGAAGAGGGATAAAAATAACTACAGACCCAGAAACCATGTCAGAGAATTCTACTTCCTTTGTAATGACAAATCTTCAAGGTAATTTCAAGAAAACTTCAGGTGACTTATATGGATTAAGAACCTAAGTAAAATATGGTTTTAGACAGTGTAAATAAGAACTAGGGTGGACAGATTACCGTTTTACTAACTTCCAACATATTGAAAGATGGAGGGAGATTATTTTTTGTGTGTACACGATGATTAGTTTCAATTCTCCAGTTTTCTTCGCCTTAAATCAATCTCGTCAAATTGAGCTGGAAGCCCAAGAAAATAGTTATACTAATTTTTTTAATCATTTACAATGGAACAATGTATAGGGATGGAAGAATACTTTAAATAATCTGCGTCTTATTATCCAACCATTTTTACTATTTTGGTTGACTTATCCCTATTTAAGTATTTTTCGTAATTCACATTTATTGCTGGGATTCAATCATTTCATTGGTGCAATGAATCAATTTAAACCCTATTATGCTTCTGGATAATTTAGCTTATTTACTACTTGCCTATTCTGGAAACTGACAGAAGAGGGGTAAGTTGCGAGCCAACAAATGATAATGCTCTGCACTTGTATTAAAAACTAGGTTTCAAGCAAGTTGGCGTACATATTATTCAAAACTGGATTATGAAAAAAGTTTTAAGCTGACAAAATAGTAAGTATTGCTGGAGGCGATCGCACTATGGTACAAGCACCCACAAAAATTACCCTAAAGGAGTTTCTCAAACTACCCGAAACTAAACCCTGTAGCGAGTATATCAACGGTCAAGTTATCCAAAAACCAATGCCCCAAGGGAAACATAGTAAGTTACAAGGGAAGCTAGTTACTGCTATCAACAACCTAACCGAAGCAAAACAAACTGCTCTAGCATTTCCAGAATTGCGCTGTACCTTTGGTGGACGTTCAATTGTGCCAGATGTGACGGTTTTTGCGTGGGAGAGGATACCTGTTGATGAAGATGGAGATATTGCTAATGTATTTAGAATTGTTCCTGACTGGACAATTGAAATTTTGTCTCCAGATCAAAGTCAAACCAAAGTAACAGGTAATATCTTGCATTGTCTCGATTGTGGCAGCAAACTAGGTTGGCTAATCGATCCAAAAGAAAAATCTGTGCTAGTTTATCCAGCAAAACAGCAAACGAGAATACTAACGCAAAATGATGTTTTACCTGTTCCCGATTTAATCTCAGACTTGCGGCTAACGGTAGCAGATTTATTTAATTGGTTAAAGTTGTCTAGGGATTAGGACGAGATTTGAGATTTTGAGCTTTGTAGAAAGTTTCTAAGCTATCGCGATTGCCTACATAACGCCAATGCCAAGGCTCGTAACTTACCCCTTGACGATTATTCTTAGCAAAAGACAATTCAAAGCTATAACGCGCTGCATTGGCTGACAACCACTTATAGGCTCTAGTTGTTTCAAATTTGGTACTCAAATTTGTAGCCGGCGTACCATCACCAATATCTACCGCGTAGCCCGTATGATGTTCGCTATATCCGGGTGGGGCGCTGACTTCGGCGCGTTTGGTGGCAGTTTGTCCTCGCTGCGCCTTCACGTCGAAAAATAAGTGCTGTTGGTCTTTAACGGTGCGAAAACCGGAAATTGGCACGATCGTCACCCCAGAGGCTCTAGCTGAGGCACTCATAGCTCTAAATTGCTGGGCTGCTGCTTTACGAAGCTTGATCTGGCGATCGCGTGAAATTGGTTGTAAATCTTTTGGCGATGCTTCAGGATAAGCAAAGTGTCCTAATAGTACGTTTTCGTTACTAGGGCGATCGCTTGTTGTCGGTGAGGCTGTAGGAGTTGTAACAGAGGATTGACTAACTTTGCCTGGTGGTGAGTTGGTCAAAAACCATAATAAAGCGAAAGCGCCTATTACCCCTAATCCTATAAAACCACCAACGATCGTCACCGATTTAGAGCGGCGACGCTGTGTAACTTTCCGATTGTCCCTTAAAGCCTCTGGAATATCATCTAAAGAGCGGGCGGGAACTTTTTTTGGTTTTTTAGAAAACCTTGCCTTATCCACAAACCAACTCCTGCAATTGTTGACTCGCCACTAGCCAATTTTAGTCTAAGGAGTAATTAACTGCCGAGATGCCTTACAGTCTTCACAACTATGCTTAAAGTATCTTTACGTTTCGGTGGTTGATGAAGCTTTTACAACTTTATTTGCCGCTAATTGCCTTAGTTTTATCTGGGTTTATCATTAGTGGCAAACTTCCGGCAACCATTTCCCTCTACTTAGGACAATTTTTGTTTTGGGTAGGAGTTCCCCTCAGTATTATGGCGTTTTTGCGTCAAGCTGATTTGTCGGGAGCGATTTGGGTTGCACCAATAGTTGCTTGGATAGCAGTTTTTTTAGGGGCGGGTTTGGCGTGGGTGTGGATAAATTGGCAAAGCCGCCGAACTGCGTGGAGTAAACCTACTCAAGGTAGTTTTATTTTAGCGACAATGGCAGGAAATACGGGATATTTGGGCTATCCAGTGACGTTAGCTTTTGTGGGTACTCAGTATTTTGGCTATGCGTTGTTTTACGACTTGCTAGGTACAACTCTAGCTGTGTGGGGATTGGGAGTTGTCATAGCGGCGGCGTATGGTGGGGGGGTGCAAAGTCAATGGCAGTTAGTAAAAGTAATCGCCATTAATCCTAGTTTATGGGGTTTTGGCGTAGGGTTGCTCTTTCGTCAAGTTCCTTTACCTACTGTTGTCGAGACAACTTTAAATACTTTAGGTTGGGCGATCGTTGCTTTATCGTTGGTATTGATTGGTATGCGCTTACGTCAGTTAGATTCTTGGCACAGTTTACCAAAAGCATCTATTAGTTTAAGTATCAAAATGCTAGTAGTACCGTTACTTTTGGGAAGTAGCTTATCGTTGTTTGGGGTAACGGGGGCGGCAAAATTAGCGATCGTTTTACAGATGGCAATGCCCCCTGCTTTTGCTACTTTGGTAATTGCTGAAGTTTACAATCTTGACCGCGATTTAAGCGTTACGGCTTTAGCTGTGGGTTCTGGGGGATTGCTCGTAACTTTGCCAATTTGGTTATGGTTATTTAGTTGATATTTTTCGGGTAGACGCGCCTACTTTTAAGCTTAATTCCTCTAGATCAATTTGTTCGTATTGCTCAAAAGGCTGATGAATCCAAGGATTATCGGGTAAATAATCTACATAATAATCTGGTACAACTTCCGAACAAGCTTTGTACCAAAGTACGGCGGTGCGAATCTCTTTAATTTGAGAGCTGTAATTCTGCTTTAACCAAGGAATAGTTTGCCTAATTGTTACGCCTGAATCAACTAAGTCATCAACTAACAAGATGTGAGAACCCAAATCTGTGCTAGTCATAGTCAAGTGTTGGGCAACAGTCAAACTTCCCCTTGTTTGCTTACCTTCTCCGGTATAAGACGAAGTTGCCAAAATTCCCAAAGGTAGATTGTAAATTCGAGACAGAATATCGCCAACTCTCAACCCTCCTTTAGCAAGACAAATAATTTGGTCAAACTGCCAGTTAGATTGATAAATCTTTACTGCTAATTGCTCGATTTTTTGATGGTATTCTGACCAAGAAACGTAAAGGTCTGGCATAAAAGTGGCAATTGTGAGCTAATACTTAGTGCAAAGCTAATATTTTAATCTTTCTATCCGTGCCATGAGCAATCCTTCCTCAGATGCAGATTTTCTAATTCCCAAAACCAACAAACTTAGCCTCTCCACAAAACTAGCTTATGGTGCGGGAGACTTGGGCCCAGCGATTACTGCCAACATTAGCGTATTTTTTCTATTAATTTTCTTTACAAACGTTGCTGGTATTCCTATAGGACTTGCAGGAAGCATTTTACTAATTGGTAAAGTTTGGGATGCAGTAAACGATCCAATTGTGGGACTACTAACCGATAAAACCCAATCTCGCCGTTGGGGTCGTCGCCTTCCTTGGCTATTGTATGGCGCAATTCCCTTTGGAGTTTTCTTTTTTTTACAGTGGATCGTACCGCCTTTTGCGAACGATCGCACTGCTCAAGTATCGGGCTTATTTTGGTATTATGTAGCGATCGCCCTTCTATCTCAAGTATTCTACACGGTGGTCAATTTGCCTTATACAGCAATGACTCCCGAACTTACCCAAGATTACGACGAACGGACTAGCCTTAATAGTTTTCGGTTTGGGTTTTCTATTGGGGGAAGCGTTTTATCGTTAATTTTGGCACAGATTATTTTTGCTAGTGTAAGCGATCGCGCTATGCAATATGTAGTCCTAGCGGCGGTATGTACAGTTATATCCGTACTCTCTTTATATTGGTGTGTTTTTGGGACACGCAAACGAGTTTTAGCTTTTGAAGCAAAGCGCATTGAATTACCTCAAACCCCATCTATCCCTATCGGCGAACAGCTAAGAATTGTTTTTACTAACGTTCCTTTTTTATTTGTAATTGGGATTTATCTTTGTTCTTGGTTAGCGGTGCAACTAACCGCCAGCATTATTCCCTACTTTGTAGTTAATTGGATGGGTTTAGCAGAATCGAACGTTCCGACGGTACTTATTGGGGTTCAAGGTACGGCTTTGGCAATGCTATTTGTGTGGACGAATTTAAGCAAGCGGTTCGGGAAAAAAGCTGTTTACTTTATGGGAATGGGTTTATGGATTATTGCTCAAATCGGCTTGTATTTCATTCAACCTAATCAAATAGGTTTGCTGTACGTTTTAGCAATTATGGCAGGGGTAGGAGTTTCTACAGCTTATTTGATTCCTTGGTCAATGATTCCCGATGTAATTGAATTAGACGAACTGCAAACGGGACAACGCCGGGAAGGAATTTTTTATGCGTTTATGGTGTTTCTGCAAAAACTAGGTTTAGCTTTGGGTTTATTTTTGGTTGGTCAAACCTTACAAGCTTCGGGATTTAAAGAGGCTGTCCAAGGTCAAGGTTTACCGATTCAACCCGATTCAGCCATCCAAGCTATCCGTTTTGGAGTGGGCCCTTTACCGATGGTGTTTTTAATTTGTGGTTTAATTTTGGCGTATTTTTACCCACTTACCCGCGAAGTACACGCCGGAATTTTACTAAAACTCAAAGAGAAGCAAAGCGCTAATGAAAGCTAGGTTAAAAGACTGTTTATAGCTTTAACTTGCAAATAAGGAGCGATTTTCTTACCAAGATGCGATCGCTTACTATCTCTTTAATCTAACAACTTGCGATCGCTGGAGTCTCTTTATTTATACCCCATGTTGCTCTTCAATAGCTTTAAGAACAGCACGTCCATCAATAATTGTTTCGTTAGGCAACATTTCTTTCAGTATTTGCTCAACTTGCGGGGCTATTTCGCCTTGTTGAAAAATAAATTATTTTTAATAAAGTTATTATGAGCAATTTCCGCCAGCATTATTTCTTTACACTTAGTATCCAACCCTTTGTAAGATTGTTGACGGGTAATTTCTTTAGAAGCATCCCATTCTGATAAAAGCGTCTTTAAAGCATCATCGTAAACAGTAGCTCGTTTGTTCGGAAATTCACCGCGTTTTCTAAATAAAATACAGATTAAAGTCAATAAAAGAGGAGTTTTTGTTAGTTCCTTAGTAGCAGCATAATCTCGACTATTCAATTTTTCCCAACACTGTTGACCCCACTCTATTTGAGAATGAGACTCAAACCATTTGTGAATAAAAGCTTGTATTTGCTCATCATTAAAATCGGCAATGGCTACATTAGTAAATCTTTGAAAATTATGAAAATCATGATAAGCAGCAATGCGACAGGAAACAATAAAACGGTTGTGGGAATAAGTATCAACTAAATTCCTAATAGCAGTAGTTATATCACTCATCTTTTCGGTTGGTACTTCATCCAAACCATCCAATATAATCAGTAACTTTCCCTGTTCTAAAAACTTATTAGTACATTCTTGATATTCAGGTAAACCGCAGTGTTTAAACTCCTCAGCAATTTTTTCTTTGAGAAATTCCAAATTAATTGTCTCTGACCGCAGCTTTCTTAGTTCTATCAAAACAGGAATGTAACTATGTTGATAATCTCCTACTCCTACTCCTGCGCCTTTTAAAGCTTCTAAACCCACTTTTCTTAAAAACGTGCTTTTACCTGTCCCCGGATTACCTAAAACCAGTAAATATTGGTTTTCATTAGCAACTTGCATTCCTGGTATTGGTTGCTCATTATCCTTAAATTGTCTGTTACGAAAAGCGTCTTCCTGAGCTTCAATAGATTCATAAAGGCGGATAGTTTCAGATTGACAGTTAACTTGTGTATAAACAGAATCTAAACTAACTGGTTTATCCATCCCCAAAACCTTAAGGATACCGTGACGCTCAGTGTAACTTTCAATATACTTACGAGAAATGCTAAACAGTAAATTTTGGGCGGCTTCAGTCAGCTTTCCTGCTTTACCTAGTATCGTTCCTCCGGCTTTACCCAGAATATTGATCCCAGATTCTGCGATAGGTTTGGCAAAACCCATTGCCAAACTTTTAACAGCAGCTTCAGCAATAACAGGATCGATAGTGAAGTGTAAAAAGTTCATTTCTAGCACGATTTAGATGACGAATTAAAAGTCTTTTTGCTGGTAGCCAATAATTGAGATATTACGAGCTAATTTCATTTGAAAAGGGGAGTTTTATATGTTTAACCCTTTTTAAGAGAGTTTAGGGTGGATGTCTTAGCAAGTATTAAAATTATCACTTAATTATTGATGAGGGTCGAAAACTCAATCGCATTTGTGCTGTAACCTTTGGCGCACCTGTGCGGGAGTGAGTTCCCGGTTATCCATTACAATACAATTACAATCTGTTGAAGTTTGAAGACAATAAGCTTACAGTAAATACCCGCCGCAGTGAAGAACTTATACCCTATAAAATTTCGCTCACATCCCATGATTAATTAACTTTGGGAAAAATAACTTTATGACATCTTCGCAATATTGGGAAAATCGCTATCAAGAAGGCAAAACAGGTTGGGATTTGGGACAAGCAGCACCGCCTTTTATTAGCTTGCTGGATTCATCAACAGCGCCAATTCCCAGAAAAATCGCAGTTTTAGGTTCTGGAAGCGGCTACGATGCTTTGTTATTTGCCCAAAGGGGTTTTGAAGTAATGGGGTTTGATTTTGCCCCCAGCGCGATTACGCAAAGCGTAGCGCTAAGAGCGATAGCGCCAGCGCGCTCGCAGAGCTTCGCATCCTCTACTGCTTTAGCCCAAAATAAAGGTATCTCTGCCCAATTTTTGCAACGCAATATCTTTGATTTACCCGCCGAATTTCCGCATCATTTTGACTATGTACTAGAACATACTTGTTTTTGCGCCATTGAAATGTGCGATCGCCCAGCCTATGTAAAATTAGTAAAATCTCTCTTAAAACCGTCTGGAGAGCTTATAGCTTTATTTTGGGCGCATAATCAACCCGGTGGCCCGCCTTTTGGGGTGACAACGGCAGAAATTTGCCAGTATTTTGAACCAGATTTTAAAATTAACAGCCTAACTCTTGCCAAGAATTCTGTACCTCAACGTCGAGGACAAGAGTATTTAGGTAGATTTCAAGTTAAAAATTAAATAGCGTTGCCCAAAGTGTGATATTTTTTTTTGTAACTCTGCTGTCTCAACTGTTTTTATCCTCTATTACTAAAAAAGGTGGGTAATTTATTACCCACCTTTGACAATCAATAACCAAGTATTAGCCTAATAAAGATTTTGCTTTAGCGACTACATTTTCGACAGTAAAGCCAAACTTTTCCATGCAAACTGGGCCAGGAGCGGAAGCACCAAAGGTATCAATACCGATAGCAATTCCTTCATCGCCAACGTAACGACACCAGCCAAACGTAACGCCAGCTTCTACAGATATGCGTTTTTTCACAGCTTTAGGTAGTACAGATTCGCGGTAAGCTGTGTCTTGGTCTTGGAAGATTTCCCAACAAACCATCGAAACTACTCGAACTTTTTTCCCTTCACCGCGCAACTGTTCCGCCGCTTTGACGCAAAGCTGAGTTTCGCTACCTGTACCCATCAATATTACATCGGGCGTACCATCGCTATCCGATAAAATATACGCGCCTTTCTCTACACCTTCAATCGAGGTATTGGCTAAATTAGGTTGCGCCAAACGAGATAAAGCAATAACTGTAGGACGGGTTTTGTTGCCAAATTTCTTGCCTCTAGCTGCTTTAATTGCTACTTTGTAAGCGCCACTGGTTTCGTTACCATCCGCCGGACGCATTACTAATAAGTCGGGAATCATTCTTAGCGAATTTACGTGTTCAATCGGTTGGTGGGTTGGGCCATCTTCCCCTAACTGGATTGAGTCATGAGTCATGACATAAATTACACCAGATTCTGACAAAGCCGAAAGCCGAATTGCTGCCCGCATATAGTCAGTAAAGACCAGGAACGTTGCACAATAAGGAATTAAACCCGAACCATCTAACGCTAAACCGTTACAAATAGCGCCCATACCATGCTCCCGTACCCCAAAGCGGAGGTTGCGGTTTTGGTATTGTCCTTTTTGGTAGTCTCCCGCGCCTTTAATCAACGTATTGTTAGAAGAAGCCAAATCTGCTGAACCACCAATTAGTTCAGGGAATACCGCAGATAAAGCATTTAAAGTTCTCCCTGATTGGACGCGAGTAGCTTCGCCTTTGTCTTCAGGAGTGTATTTTGGTAAAACCGATTCCCAACCTTCGGGAAGTTCTGCTTTGTGCATCCGCTCTAAAGTAGCTGCTTCTTGGGGATACTGCTCTTGATAACGAGCGTATAGTTGATTCCAATCTTCTTCATACTTTGCGCCGCGTTCAATTGCCTTGCGCCAGTGATTCATCGCATCAGTGGGGATTTCAAATGGCTCGTATTCCCAACCTAAGCTTTCCCGTGTTGCTTGTACTTCTGCCGCACCTAAAGCTGCACCGTGAGCTTCGTAGCTATCGGCTTTATTGGGTGAACCATAACCGATAGTTGTACGAACTTTAATCATTGTCGGCTTGTCAGTGACAGCTTTGGCGGCTTCAATTGCTTTATGAATGGCATCAATATTAGTATTGCCATCTTCTACAACCAAAACGTGCCAACCATAAGCCTCATAACGCTTACCTACGTCTTCAGTAAAAGCTAGGTCAGTAGAGCCTTCAATGGAGATGTGGTTATCATCGTAAAGGGCGATTAATTTACCTAATCCCAAGTGGCCAGCTAAAGAACAAGCTTCACTAGCAACTCCTTCCATATTACAACCATCGCCCATAATTACATAGGTGTAATGGTCAATGATGGGAAAATCAGGTTTGTTAAAAGTAGCTGCCAAGTGAGCTTCTGCCATTGCAATCCCAACACCGTTAGCAATTCCTTGTCCTAGGGGTCCAGTAGTGATTTCTACCCCAGGATTCATAAAGTTTTCTGGGTGTCCGGGGGTTTTTGATTCCCACTGACGGAACTGTTTAATATCGTCGAGGGTCAGGTCTTCGTAGCCTGTGAGATAAAGTAGGGCGTACTGTAACATACTGCCATGACCTGCGGATAACAAAAAGCGATCGCGATTGAGCCAAGCAGGATTTTTGGGATTGAAGCGCATAAAGCGATCCCACAATACAAACGACATAGGAGCCGCGCCCATTGGCAATCCTGGATGTCCAGATTTTGCCTTCTCGACCGCATCAATAGCTAGAAAGCGGATCGAATTAATACAAAGTTCTTCGAGGGATTGGGTTGCAACAGCCATAGTTTCTTAATTATCGATAACGGGTTAGCAAGCAGGTATTGGAAATGACACTTAAGTGCTATAGATTGCCCTATGCACGTATTACCGATCATCCCATCAGGTGGGTTGACGGACAAGCCTTGTTTTTTTAGAAGTGAATTATCAACAATATTCCCCAACAATGTTTTAGTCGTTAAACCTAGTAAATAAAGTCTAAACGTACTTTTTGAAGGCTAAAGTGACGTTGTGACCGCCAAAACCAAAGGAATTGGACAAAGCAACATCAACTTTTAGGTCGCGGCTATGATTGGGAACGTAATCTAAATCGCATTCTGGGTCGGGGTTTTCTAAGTTTATTGTCGGTGGAATTTTATCATTAGCGATCGCCATTACTGTTGCCACCGCTTCAATTCCCCCAGAACCACCCAATAAATGCCCGGTCATCGACTTAGTAGAGCTAATCGCTACTTTGTAAGCCGCATCTCCTAGAGCTTTTTTAATTGCCGCCGTTTCCGTCGGATCGTTAGCCCCCGTACTTGTGCCGTGAGCGTTGATATAATTTACTTGCTCTGGGTTGAGTCCCGCATCTTTTAAAGCCAACTGAATAGCTCTAGCTGCGCCTTCACCCCCAGGGACGGGGGAAGTCATGTGGTAGGCATCGCACGTCAAACCATAGCCGATAATTTCGGCATAAATCCGCGCCCCCCGACTTAAGGCGTGTCCGAGTTCTTCTAATAGGAGAATCCCCGCCCCTTCACCCATGACAAAGCCATCGCGATCGCGGTCGAAGGGACGGCTGGCGCGAGTTGGTTCGTCGTTACGGGTAGACAGCGCTCTAGCGGCGGCAAATCCGGCAAAAGGCAAAGCTGAGACGGCGGCTTCAGTACCCCCGCAAATCATTGCCTGAGCGTAGCCTTGTTGAATTAGGCGAAAAGCATCGCCTACGGCGTTAGAACCCGCCGCACAAGCCGTTACTGGGCAAGAGTTGGGACCTTTCGCTCCCGTATGAATTGCCGTTAATCCGGCAGCCATATTGGCGATCATCATCGGCACCATAAACGGGCTACAGCGATCGGGACCTCGATTCAAATAAACCGTTTGCTGATCTTCTAATACTTTGATGCCACCAATGCCTGTACCAATGATTGTGCCTACTTGATTAGCATTTAGTTGGTTGATTTCAAATCGCGCGTCTTGAATCGCCTGCAAGCTTGCGGCTACGGCAAATTGAGCAAACCTGTCCATCCGTTTAGCTTCTTTGCTGTCTATGTAGTCCTGGGGATTGAAGCCCTTAACTTCGCCAGCAATGCGGCATTTGTGCTTAGAAGCATCAAACAATGTAATCGGTACAATTCCACTGCGCCCGTCTAACAATCCTTGCCAGTAATCTCGAGAATTGTTACCTAACGGTGTAATTGCACCGATACCTGTTACCGCCACTCGTTTCAAATCAAAATCTGCCATAGGTCTGTTAAAGTCAGCGATTACTCACCCATAACTCGGAAAAATTGTCTTAATATTTCGGGTTTGGAGTTTTGGGCATTGACGGTTTAGTTAAGTAGTAAAAGTCTTTTCTCTTACTAAACTACATCGCTCAGATTCGCCTGTGCTAAATCTACCGCTTCACCCGAAAGCTTTTAGTTTTTACGCTGAGGTAGCAACTTTATTGCTAATGTAGTCTACCGCTTGTTGAACTGTGGTAATTTGTTCTGCTGCTTCGTCGGGAATTTCTACATCAAATTCTTCTTCTAAAGCCATGACCAATTCAACGGTATCTAGGGAGTCAGCGTTTAAGTCGTCGGCAAAATTGGCGCTCGGTGTAACGCTATCGGGTTCGACACTCAACTGCTCGGTGACGATGCTTTTAACTTTAGCAAAAATTTCTGATTGGTTCATACTTCAACGTCCTTAGCGATTAACTAATCAATGGCTTGATAGCTCTAACATTTTGAGCATACTTATCTTATCGTAAAGGCGCGATCGCATAGCTCTTGTAAAGTGTTCAATTTTTTTGGGTGTCCCATTATACTGCCAAGTCTAAAGCTTATCAAAGCGGAACATACTTATAATTACAGGCAAAACAATATTTTTGAGCTATTTTTTGGTAAAGCCAAGTAACATTAATGCTTGCTGCCAATGCGATCGTTTCCTCTAATCTACTTACTATGCTTAATCAAAAAATTTTAAAATATGCTTACTTTCCTGGCTGCGTTGCTCAAGGAGCGTGCAGAGAGCTTTATCAATCTACTCAAGCTCTGACTCAAGCTTTAGGAATTGAACTGGTGGAACTTAAAAAAGCTGCTTGCTGCGGTTCGGGTACTTTTAAAGAAGATTCTCAATTACTAGAAGATACCGTTAACGCCCGCAACATTGCTTTAGCTGAAGAACTAAACTTGCCTCTCCTTACTCATTGCAGCACTTGTCAAGGTGTAATCGGTCATGTTGATGAGCGATTAAAACAAGCGGCGCAAAAAGATCCCAATTATATTGAAAAAGTCAATAGCTTACTTGTTACTGAAGGCTGTTCGCCTTATCGGGGCAGCACTGAAGTTAAGCACCTTTTGTATGCTTTAGTTACAGATTATGGTTTGGAGGAAATTCAGCGCCGAGTAACAAAAACGTTGCAAGGGTTGAAATGTGCAGCATTTTATGGTTGCTATTTACTCCGCGCTCAGTCTTCTATGGCGAACGATGACCCAATTAGACCAGAGGCAATGGAAAATGTGTTTAGAACTATTGGCGCAACACCAATTTATTATCGCGGTCGGACGCAATGCTGCGGCTGGCCATTGGCTAGTTATGCAACTACTGAATCGTTTAAAATGGCGGGGATGCACATTCAAGAAGCTTTAGCCGCCGGGGCAGATTGTATGGTCACGCCTTGCCCATTGTGTCATCTTAATCTTGACTCTCGCCAGCCAGAAGTAGAAAAAGTTATCGGCAAAAAGTTAGGCTTGCCAGTATTGCATTTACCACAATTAATTGCTTTAGCGTTAGGAATTGAGCCAAAACAGCTAGGGCTAGATCGCCATGTGGTATCAACAAAATTACTTTTAAAAAAGCTAGGACTGTAACAAGTCTTAAGTTAATTAATAGTTGGTTGCTTTTAAGGTGCGCGGCGGTACAAAATTTTGCAAAAACTTGTTAGACTTAACTTTTTGAAAAGGTTAATTCAGACAATACGCAAAAAAATTGAACAGCTAATACTTAACAACTAACTATTAATATATTTTATGCAAGGTATAATACTTCGCGGGCGTTACAGAATTACCAAGCTGCTAGGGCGGGGAGGGTTTGGAGATACGTATTTAGCCGCCGATGGCGATCGCCCTGGAAAGCCAATTTGTGTAGTTAAAAAATTACAAGTTAATTCTAATTCTCCCAGTATCTTACAAGCGGCACAAAGATTATTTAATAACGAAGCAGAGATATTATATAAGCTAGGTAGTCACGAACAAATACCGCAACTTCTGGCTCACTTTGAAGAAGACAATCAATTTTATCTAGTTCAAGAATTTATTGACGGTCACGATTTAAGCGAAGAAATCAATCCAAATAGGCAATGGAGTGAAAAACAAATAGAAGAATTTTTACGTGAAGTCTTGACAATTTTAAAATTTGTTCACGAGCAAAACGTTATCCACCGAGATATTAAACCATCTAATTTAATTAGGCGCAAGCGAGACGGTAAGATTTTCTTAATTGACTTTGGAGTAGTTAAAGAGATTCAGTTACCAACTACTACTCAAATTAATAGTTATGCAACAATTTCTGTAGGTACTCCTGGCTACGTACCAAACGAGCAACTAGGCGGAAAACCTCGTTTTAGCAGCGATATTTATGCTTTGGGGATCACAGCAATTCAAGCGTTAACAGGGCTATATCCAGAACAAATCGCCGAACATCCTCAAACTGGAGAGCTTCTGTGGCAACAGAGTGTAGAAATTAGCGATCGCCTAGCGGCTATTTTAACTAAAATGGTTAAGTCGCATTTTCGCGATCGCTATCAATTTATTGATGAAGTATTAGCAGACTTACAAAACTTTTATAGCCATTCTAGAAAATTTACTTCTGTATCAGATACTCCCAAAAATTCGGTATCTACACCTAGTCTTTTTGTACCTGAACAACTAAAGGAAAGTACCCGTAAATCGGAGACTTCCTCGCCCCAACTAATAAGTTTCCCTATACTTATTGGTTTAATTGCCGCTACTATCGGAGCAACTTTTTATCTGTCTCGCTGGTTATTGCCGCCACAAATAGCTCAAACAATTGTGACTAAGGAAACTCCAAAAGTAAATTTTACACCAACTCCAACGTCCGAAGTTGCCAGAGTGCGATCGCCTGCTGCTACATCAACACCACCACTCATTTCACCCAGCCCTAAAGTTGCCTTGTCTCCAGTAGCGCCAAAACTTCCAGAAACTGCCACGCTTCCAGAAATTTTATCGCCTACAATTACGACAAAAATCAGCCCGGAGGCGAACCTCGCCACACCAACAGCACTTCCTGTACCTTTAGAACAAGTTACCCAGCCTATTCCGCTCACAGAAGTTAAATGCTTGACTACAAGCGCTGACTCTAACAATCAATCCTTTGTTGAATCGTTGGCAAACTTGACTATTGGTAAAGAAACCGTTACAGCTATAGCTGAACTTGCTAGTCAAAATTCTCGTAATCCAATCGATAGTCAAATCAAAGCTGATACACCTGCGGGGGTAGATTGTTTACTCAATCCTCGCGACACTAACAATCAATTTAATACTTTAAAGTTGGCTTTTGGTATCAATGACACCAATAAGTATTTAAGCAATACAAGTGCTGGAACTAAAGTAAGGTTGACTGTCTATCTCGATCAAAAAAGTATTGGCTCTAAAGAGGTAACTAAAGGCGAAATTAAAACTTGGGGAGTCAATATTGCGGATGTTGAAAATGTTGCTTTGGAAGCAGAGTGTATTAAAAGTAGTAATATTTCAAACACTTGTCCTGCGCTTGTATTTACTCAAGTAGACTTAAATTAATTATGATGGTAGCGACTGTTTAATATAAATAAAAAAATAGACTGGTGTTTACTTAAAGTACGATAAGAGATACATCGAGCCGCGATAAAGATTCTTAAAACTATAGCAATCCTAAATCAATTGTGAACGTTGTAGGGGCGCAATGAATTGCGCCCCTACGAGATCATATTTATGAATCAAATAGAATTGCTATATTAGAATTGATGTCTCTTGCCTTTAACTTATTTGCACTGTTGTTTAGGTGAGGTAAACTCTACCAACTAAGTAGTATTTTACCGATATTTGTAATTACGTTTCACGTCGTTTTAGCAATTATTTAAGAGTTTCTGTTGAAGGAAGGTTGAGCTTTTGGCAATCAATTTCGATAATGTTTTGTCCAAACCGTCTAGTTTTGGGTACTTAAGCTCAATACCAAAAATACCTACCCATCTTACGGCAAAAACAGGTACGGTAATCCCTACCTTAAAGGTAGTAGTTTACAAAACTTTATCATTACTTTTGGGTGATGTATTTCAGCAATTGCCTAAGAATTTGAGCCAATACCAATTAAATAGGTATGGTAATTCCTCCCTTAAAAGTAGTAGTTTGCAAATACTTACAATTATTTTTCACCCAGTCGCTTTTGTAATTTTTTAATGGCTTGATACATTTCTGGCAAGCGACTATAAACCACAGCAGCTTTAATATGGAGTTTATGGGAAATTGCTGGAGTTCCAGAAACGATCGCCCCAGGTTCAACATCACTGAGAATTCCGGCTCTAGCTGCGGCGATCGCACCGTTACCAACTTTAGCTTGATTAGCAACGCCTACTTGACCTGCAAAAATAACGCGATTTCCTACGGTTACCCCCCCAGCAAAACCTACTTGTGCGGCGATCGCGCAGTTTTCCCCAACTTGGCAACCATGACCGATTTGGACTAAGTTATCAATTTTTGTTTGCTTGCCAATGCGGGTTTCGCCTACAGAGGGGCGATCAATGGTGCTATTACAGCCAACTTCTACCCCATCTTCTAAAACGGTAATGCCCGACTGCTCCATTTTGTACCAGCCCGTAGAAATGGGAACAAACCCAAAGCCTTCAGCGCCAATAACTGCACCGCTATGAATTACACAATCGCAGCCGATAAGAGCGCGTTCGCTAATTGTACAATTGGCGTGTAAGGTGGTGCGACTGCCAATCTGGACTTGAGGATAAACGACAACGTTGGGGTGAATGCAAACGCGATCGCCAATTTGGACATCAGCTTCAATGACCACATGAGCGCCAATATAAACATCTTTCCCTATTTGTGCCGTAGGATGAATCACCGCCGTAGGATGAATCCCAGGCATGGGGCGGTAAGGTTGGTAAAATAAAGCGATTACCTTGGCAAATAATAATCGTGGCTCTGAGGTAGAAATCCAAGCTATATCGCGTTCTTGAGCTTGTGCTTGCAAAGCTTCGTTTTGGGGCAAAATCAAGGCACTAGCGCTAGTTTTAGCGACCTGGGAGGCAAATTTCCCCCCTTCTATGTAACTAAGAGTATTGGCAGTAGCTTCATCTATAGCAGCAACCCTAGTAAGTTCGACATCGTTCTCTGGCAGGCTGTTATTAGTGGCACTGTCGCCTAGTTTTTGAACTATTTCGCTAAATTTCATGTTTTGCTCTTTTAAACGCTTGCAATATTATTGAACGCCCTAGGGTCAGCGATGCGTAAATAGGTACGGCAATCCCTACCTTAAAAGTAGTAGTTTACAAATCTTTATCATTACTTTTGAGCGATTAACGAAGATGATCGTTAGATTTGATACATTTTTAGCAATGTTATTAGGTGCAAATATCACCGATCGCTTGTCCAGCGATCCACGCAGTTGTCCAAGCACTTTGAAAATTGAAGCCCCCAGTAACGCCATCAATATCTAAAATCTCTCCAGCAAAATGCAAGCCTGGTGTAAGGCGACTTGCCATTGTTTTGAAGTTGACTTGTTTGAGATTGACACCGCCGCAGGTAACAAATTCTTCTTTAAAAGCTCCTTTACCTTGGATTTGATAAGCGCCTTGGGTGAGTTCTTGAAGGAGTTGGTTTAAGCTTTTGTTAGATAGTTCTGCCCACCGTTCTTCGCTGCGGATACCCGCACGAGCGACTATATACTGCCAAAGACGATGAGGTAAATCTATTCCACGCTGCAAAGCGATCGCTTTTTTTGGATTCTCTGTTTTAACTAACAGCAGTTGCGACTTTAGTTGGTCGCTATCGTACTGAGGTTGCCAATTAATTAATAAAGTTGCTTGATATTGAAAGTCGTGTAACACTCTTGCACCCCAAGCTGATAGTTTGAGAACCGCAGGGCCACTTAATCCCCAATGGGTAATTAGTAAAGGTGCTGTTTGTTCTAAACAAGTTTTTTTATCGACTAATAAGCGCAATTTTACAGGATTGGCGCTGATTCCAGCTAATTGTTTTAATTGCTTGTCAAGAATATTAAAGGTAAATAGAGAAGGTACGGGGGGTTCGATAGTGTGACCTAAACTCTGAGCAATTTGATAGCCGAGGGGATTGCTACCAGTAGCTAGTAAAATGCGATCGCACGTCAACTTTTCCCCGGTTTTTAGTTCGATTTCAAACCCTGCTGATTGCTTGACAACGGATACAACAGTTGTCCCCGTTCGTAGTTCTACTCCAGCAATATGAGCGGCTTTTGTTAGGCATTCAATAATTGTTTCGGAACTATCGGTAGTTGGAAACATTCTGCCATCAGCTTCAGTTTTTAGCTCTACTCCTTGACTTGCAAACCATTTAACGGTGTCAGTAGCTTGAAAGCGACTAAAAGCACCCCGCAAAGCCTTTTCACCTCTAGGATAATTTTGCACCAGTCCCATAGCGTCGAAACAAGCATGAGTGACATTACAACGTCCTCCACCAGAGACGCGAACTTTTGCCAAAGGTTGGCGACTAGCTTCTAATAAAGTAACTTGGGTATGGGGATGAGCTTTAGCACAAGCAACTGCACCAAAATAGCCTGCTGCACCACCTCCAATTGCTACGACTCGTAAAAGCTGCATTAATGTCCTTGATTTTTTACAGTTCCAGCCTAACTAATTTAGGCGATCGCACCACTCCAAAATATTAGGAAGATTAATTGCCGAGTATTCAATGAGGAGATAAATTGACAAGTTGAGTAATCCTAGGTTTCCCTGAAATCTTACCAATCTAGATACTTGCTTAGACACCTCGATCAACTCTGGATCGTATTCTGTACCAAGCAAATTATTGTTACAGTTTCCGCAAATAGAGAGTAAGATAAGTCTGCTTTGAGAGATTGTTGACTTTTTATTTGGTTCACAGAGGTACTGTGATAAGTGGCTTAATTCGACAGGTGTTGGTTTAATGCAACCTTGTAGACGAATAGGATTTCGTGTGAGTTGAGAATGTTGCCCACAAATATTGCAGAATCCTTCTTTGTTACCCTTAAATTTTAATTGCATAATTTTTCTTAATTCTAGATTTGGACAGTTAACTCTACACATTTCCTACATCTACCCCCGGAATTTTTCTATATATTTAGTTTATTTAGGTGTTAATAAAGAATTTTTCTAGTTAATGTCCTTCATAACTATTTGCGGCAATACGATCACTTCAACGTCTATAGCTCTAGCCAAGTGCGATCGCACTTGAAGCTATAGGTGTTTGTAACTGATAATAGGTTAAATACTATTTCGGGATTGCAATCGTGACAGAACAAGGTCGTTACAAAGATACTGTTAATCTGCCTCAAACAAAATTTGATATGCGGGCGAACGCTACCAAGCGCGAACCGGAGATTCAAAAGTTTTGGGCAGACAATCAAATTTACGATCGCCTGTCGCAAAACAATCCTGGCGAAATATTTGTGCTTCACGATGGCCCACCCTACGCCAATGGGGCGCTGCATATCGGTCACGCCTTAAATAAAATCCTCAAAGATATCATCAGTCGCTACCAGTTACTTAAGGGGCGCAAAGCTCGTTATGTACCGGGTTGGGATTGTCACGGGTTGCCGATTGAACTTAAAGTTTTGCAAAATATGAAGCAAAGCGAAAGGTTAAACCTAACTCCCCTAGAACTGCGTCACAAAGCTAGAGATTTTGCTTTAAAAGCTGTCGGCGAACAAAGCCAAGGTTTCCAACGTTTCGGCGTTTGGGGCGATTGGGAGCATCCTTATTTAACCATGACTCCTGACTACGAAGCGGCGCAGATTGGGGTTTTTGGACAGATGGTACTAAAAGGTTATATTTATCGCGGTTTTAAACCTGTCCATTGGAGTCCTAGCTCTAAAACTGCCTTAGCGGAAGCTGAACTAGAATATCCTGAAGGTCATACTTCTTCAAGTATCTATGCAGCTTTTGCGATGACTAGCTTATCAGAGTCGGCGAAGTCTGCGTTAGAACCTTATTTACCTCAGCTATCTGTTGCTATTTGGACAACTACCCCTTGGACTATCCCGGCGAATTTGGCAGTTAGCGTCAATCCTAGGCTTGATTATGTAGTAGTTGAAATTGGTTCGTCATCCAAATATCTAATTGTCGCTGCTGATCTGGTTGGTACTTTGTCCGCCAAGTTAGAAACGCAGCTAACAGTAAAAGCAACGGTTAAAGGTAAGGATTTAGAACATTCTACTTATCGACATCCTTTATTTGACCGCGAAAGCCCGATTTTAATTGGTGGCGAATACGTGACTACAGAATCGGGTACAGGATTAGTGCATACTGCACCAGGTCACGGACAAGAAGATTATATCGTTGGTCAGCGTTACGGGTTGCCTATCCTTGCGCCAGTAGATGAAAACGGCAACTTTACAGAAGAAGCGGGAAAATTTGTTGGGTTGAATGTATTGGGTGAAGGAAATACCGCCGTTATTGAAGCTTTAACGGAAGCGGGATCTTTGTTGAAGATGGAAGCTTACGCCCACAAATATCCTTATGATTGGCGGACTAAAAAGCCGACGATTTTTAGAGCAACCGAACAGTGGTTTGCATCGGTAGCAGGGTTTAGAGAAGAAGCTTTAAAAGTACTCGCATCGGTGCAATGGATTCCACCCCAAGGAGAAAATCGCATTACGCCAATGGTAAGCGATCGCGCAGATTGGTGTATTTCTCGTCAACGTAGCTGGGGCGTACCTATCCCGGTATTTTACGATGAGGAAACAAACGAGCCATTGATGAACGAAGAAACGATCGCCTACGTGCAGAAAATATTTGCAGAAAAAGGTTCTGATGCTTGGTGGGAAATGCCGTTAGATGAATTATTGCCCGAAAAATACCGCGATAATGGCAAAACTTACCGCAAAGGTACAGATACGATGGATGTTTGGTTTGATTCTGGATCATCTTGGGCGGCGGTAGCTAAACAAAGACCCGAACTAAAATATCCCGCAGATATCTATTTGGAAGGATCGGATCAACATCGTGGTTGGTTTCAGTCTAGTTTATTAACTAGCGTCGCTAATAACGGCATTGCACCTTTTAAAACCGTGTTAACTCACGGCTTTACCTTGGATGAAAAAGGCAGCAAGATGAGCAAATCTTTGGGTAATGTGATCGATCCCAATGTTGTGATTTCCGGCGGCAAAAATCAAAAAGAAGAGCCACCTTACGGAGCGGATGTACTGCGTTTGTGGGTGTCGTCGGTAGATTATTCAACGGATGTATCTATTAGTAAAAACATCCTTAAACAAATGGGCGATGTCAGGAGTAAAATTCGCAATACGGCGCGGTTTTTACTTGGCAATTTGCATGATTTTGACCCTAGCAAAGACGTTGTCCCTTACGAGCAATTGCCGGAACTCGATCGCTATATGCTGCACCGGATTACGGAAGTATTTACCGATGTAACTCAAGCTTTCGATCGCTTTCAATTTTTCCGCTTTTTCCAAGCTGTACAAAATTTCTGCACAATTGATTTATCTAACTTCTATTTAGATATTGGTAAAGATCGGTTGTATATAAGTGCTGAAAATACTTTGCGTCGTCGCAGTTGTCAAACGGTGCTGCACGTAGCTTTAGAAAATTTGACCCGCGCGATCGCACCTGTACTATGTCACACCGCCGAAGATATCTGGCAATTTCTCCCCTACTCTACGCCCTATAAATCAGTGTTTGAAGCGGGTTGGGTGCAATTAGACGAAAAATGGCAAAAGCCAGAATTACTAGCGTTTTGGCAGCAATTAAGAACAATTCGCACCGAAGTTAACAAGGTTTTGGAGCAGGCAAGGGTACAAAAAGCGATCGGTTCGGCTTTGGAAGCTAAGGTATTGCTTTATATTGCCGATCCCCAGTTGCGACAACAGTTGCAAGCGCTTGATTCTACTTCCCTCACAAATAGAGTTGATGAACTGCGTTATATGTTTATCGTTTCTGGAGTGGAACTGTTAAAAACTCCTGAAGCTTTAGAGCAAGCTAAGTACAGCTACAAGTCTGATAGTTTGGGTATTGGCGTAGCGGCGGCTGATGGGCATAAATGCGATCGCTGTTGGAATTATTCAACCTATGTCGGTATGTCTGCGGAACATCCTTTGCTTTGCGATCGCTGTGTTGCTGCTTTAGTGGGAGAGTTTTAAGCCTTCCCAAATTTTACTATAAGAAAAACCAAGACTTGGGGGGTCTGCCCCCCAAACCCCCCATTGGGGGACGGTTGCGTCCCCCAAACCCCCTCCAAACTAGAGTCCTATCTTTGAGCCAATAAGCTTTGTCTGGGGCAAGCGGAGTTTCGTCAGTTTTAAAGGTCAAAAGCTACATATAAACGACATACTTATGTCATATTTACCAAGCACAATAGAAAATACAGAATATTTATAGGAGTGAAGTTAGTGCAACTGAAGCGATCGCCCACAAAGCGGAAAGTTTTGGGTGTGGCTTTGCCTCACCAAAACCTTTTCAAGACGAAGTTGCTGGTTGCAGGTGTAAGTGTTTTAAGTCTTGCTGTTGCTGGATGTAGCCAAGCAATAGATGCCCAGCCTCTCAAACAAACTCAAAGTCCCGTTACAACCAAGTCTGATAATGCCGATGTCAAAGCTTTAGTAAACTTCGGTGCTAGAGTTGCCGGAACGCCCGCTACAAAAAAAGCTAGTAACTATTTGCTCCAAGAGTATCGTAAGGCTGGCTATGTGGCGGAAATTCAAACTTTTAGCTATCCCAAATTTGTAGATTTAGGCTCAAATCTAACTATTGATAGCAAGGTAATTGCCGGAAAAGCCTTAAATGGTTCTCAATCAGGAAAACTTACTGCACCCCTTGTTGTTGTACCTAATTTTGGACGCACAGCAGATTATGCAAACATTAATGTTAAAGGCAAAGTTGCTATTGTCAAGCGCGGTGAAATCCGTTTTCTAGAAAAGGCTCAAAATGCAGCTAATGCAGGGGCGGTTGGCTTAGTTGTCGTTAATACTAAGCCTGGTAATTTATTCGGTACGCTAGGGGGTGATGTCAAAATCCCCGTACTGGCGCTAACCAATGAAGCGGGTCAATCTTTACTAAATGCAAATCAATCCCCCCGTCAAGTAAATCTAGCTGTCAACACCCGTCAAGGCAATATCACTGGACGCAATGTTATTGCTCGTTTACCTGGCGTAACTCAACCAAAAGTAATTTTAGGCGGTCATTATGACTCGGTAATAGATTCTCCCGGTGCAAATGATAATGCTTCGGGTACTGCTGTTGTCTTGGCGATCGCCCGTAAGGCTGCAAAAACTCCCCTAGCCCGTCAAGCTTGGTTTATGGCTTTTGACGGCGAAGAAGATGGTTTGCATGGCTCTAAAGCCTTTGTAAGCAGCGCTAAACCGGAATTTTTGCAAGGGCTTAAAGGTATGCTCAACTTTGACATGGTCGGCGTAAATGATCGCCTACTTGTCGGCGGAACTCAATCTTTAACCAAATTAGCCAAGTCTACCAACCCCACTATTACTACTTTTGGCAATCCAGGAGGTAGCGATCATGCTTCTTTTTCTAGCGCTAATGTCCCGGTACTCTTTTTCTATCGAGGTGAAGACCCTAATTATCATAGTCCTGGCGATCGACAAATAGATCCCAAACTACTTGATGAAACAACACAACTCGGCTTTGATTTAGCTAACAAAATTCAAAAGTAATTGTTTTACTTCCCAACCCAAACTCATCTTTAAACATACAACAACCATGCTAAAACTTTTACCTCTAGGTGCGGTATTAGCTACTATTATCAGCACCCAACTGCCCGGTTTTACTTCCACCCAGCGTTTACAATTAGCTCAATTACCATCATTTGCCGAACCCTACAATTCCACTTCACCAGAAAATAACGATCCAAGTGGAAAATTAATAACTACGGCGCTAGTGGTTAGTGCTATTGCGACGGGAGGCTATTTAGCAACTAAAAAATCAAAATCTAATCCTGATAGTAAAATAGACCAAGCGAGTCCCAAGTTGCGAAAAAAACTCCTAATTCTCTTGTACAATGACAGCGAAACTGCTAACCGTTTATTAGCTCATACTCAACAAACCAATCCCCAAAAATCAGTTAATTGGGCGATGGAAAAAGTAATCTATGACTTAGAACGCGATCGCGCCTAACAAGCATAATAACCTTCTTTAAAGGATGAATTAAAAGCTTTTTAATTAGTATCTAATAGTTGCCCTCTTGCTTAAAAAGTGAACCATGAGATATTTTCTCCCTTTTTTAAGGGGGGATCTCCACATATTCCATTTTTAAACAAACCGCCACCAGTGCAATGACTTACGATTGCACTTGCGCCACTACCTTTACCTTTTCTAAAAACTCTTGCGTCAACTGAGTAAAAGCTTTTGCTCCCGCCGTACTAGGATTAGTCAAAACTACAGGCATAAAACTATCTACAGCTTTCGCCACATTAACGTCAATAGGTATATTAGTGCTAAACAGCTTACTTGCCCCAAAATCTTGATTAACCCGCGCAATCACTTGACGGTAATATCTCCCTGTTAGCAAATTACCCGACATTGTAAAAACTATCCCCAACATCGAAACCTTGAGAATTTGGTCTTTTTGATGGCTTTCTTTTAAACTGGCAATTCGTCGCTCTAATAACTGAATCCCAATCACTGATAAAGGTTCTGGTTTTGCAGGCAATATATAAAAGTCACTCGCTACCAAAGCACTGCGAGTCAAAAGCGTATACCCCGGAGCGCAATCTAAAATAATAAAGTCGTATTCCCCAACTAGCGGTTGTAATATTTTTTTGATTAAAAACCTTTCAAAGCGATTCCATACAAATTCAAATTCGCACTTACCCAAATCGAGCGCCTCCTGATGAAGCATTTGCGATACTAAAAATTCGTCGTAAAGGTCAATATCTCCTGGTAATAAATCCAAACCTGGCAAGTTGCAAACGTCGTGTTGCACAACATCATGGCTAGAAAACTTTGGGTTATCAACTGGACTAATAATTTGCTCAACTAAGTATCTCAAAGTCTGCTTGCGCTTTCTAAACTTGGCAAACTCCGATGGTGGCATCAAACTTAAAGTAGCGCTGATTTGCGTATCTAAATCTACTACCAATACTCGCTTACCATGCTCTTTAACTAAAGCTGTCGCCAAATTAACCGATAACGTTGTTTTACCAACTCCTCCCTTCATATTTGCCGTTGCAATAACATACCCCATTCATCTATCCCACTACGCCAACCAACCAATTAGACTTTACCCGTCAATGCCTTTTTAGGCAATTTCCTGTCTTTAGATATAGATATCTCCCAAAGTAAGTAATGTAGCCTTAAGTTAGTTTGATGTTAAATTATTAGCCCAAGGATAACTAAGTCATGGCTCATATCTTGCATATAGACTCTAGCCCACGCGGTGAAAGGTCGCATTCTCGCAGTTTGACTCACCGATTTGTCACCGACTGGAAAAATGCCCATCCTCAAGATACCGTCACCTATAGAGATTTGGGACATCACCCTGCACCCCATGTAGATGAGCCTTGGATAGCCGCCGCTTACTCCGAACCCAAAACCCATTCTCCCGAATTACAGAAGGCTATTAGCACCTCTGATACTTTGGTAGACGAGTTATTAGCCGCCGATCGCTATGTCTTTGGCGTACCAATGTACAATTTTAATGTACCGTCTACTTTCAAAGCTTACATTGACCAAATTGTCCGCGTAAACCGCACCTTTGCAGTCAACGAGCAAGGTTATCAAGGTTTAGTACATGGTAAAAAACTGCTAGTTATTACTTCTAGTGGCGGTAGTTATAAATCTGGTACTCCTACGGCGGGTTATGATTTTCAAGTGCCTTTTTTAAAAGCAATATTTGGTTTAATCGGCATTACAGATATTACCTTCATTCACGCCGATAATATGGATAGAGGAGATGAAGGGCGCAAAGAGTCTTTGACGGACGCTAGTAATGCTATTAGTCAAGCGGTAGCTAACTGGTAGAAAGATCGCTTTTAACCCAAATCAATACTTGTAGCCAGCAAACTCTGTAACCGTTGCAGCGAAGCACCAAAAAGCAAATCTCCTTTACCCAATAAATAAGCGGCGGCGGTTTGCTTTCCTCCTAAAATAATCGCTGAATCCGCCTCACTAGCGGTTTTTAATGCTATTCTCCCCGGCAAATTTGAGCGGATAATTGGCGTAACAACTTTAGCTTCTGGGCGCTGGGTAGCAATAATTAAATGAATCCCCGCCGCCCTTGCCATTGCCCCCAAGCGCTTGATATTTTGTTCTAAGGCTGTGCGGCTGTCTTTTTCGGTCATAAAGTCGGCGTACTCGTCAAATATGCAAACAATGCGCGGTAATGCTGAGGATGACTTTTGATTGTAAGTGCTTATGTCTGCACAACCTGCGGTTTCAAAACGTTGATAGCGCTTATTCATTTCTGCTACCAATTGTTCCATTAATGCGATCGCGCGATCGCAATCCTTAACAATGGGAGAATACAACCAGGGCATTTTCTCAAATTCAGGAAATGTTACCCTTTTAGGATCTACTAAAACAATTTTTAAGTTATCGGGCGTATGGCGTACCAATAAGCTAAGTAAGAGACTTCGCAAAAACTCGCTTTTTCCGCTTCCGGTTGTACCGCCAACTAAGAAATGACAGGTATTGGGATCAGCTAAATCTGCTTCTACTAACTTACCTTCTAAATCTACACCAATGGCAATTTTTATCGGCGCGGTAGGGGGTAAAGTTGCAGGAATAACAAAGTTCTCAAAACTAGCAACTTGGCGGCTTGTACGTGGCAAATCAACGCTAATATAGCCTGCTTGTGTGGCAATTAAAGGTGTATTAGCGATGCCTAAATGTACCTTCAAGTCTTGAGATGTATTGACGATTGAGGTAAATTTTACGCCTAAATGGGGCTTAAGCTTGACGCGAATAAATGCCGAACCGACTACAGAACCCAGGTAATCTACACCTAGCTTAAAGGATTTTAGGGTTTCTACTAATTGGTGGGCGATCGCATCGGCTTCAATAGAGATGCTATCGGAACTATCTATAGTCCCCCTAACCCCCCAATTCTGGGGGGAACTTGAATTTAAGTCCCCCAAAGTTGGGGGATTTAGGGGGCTTTCCGCAACTGGTGCATCAACTTTTTGACTGGTAGGTTGGGGAGTTTTTATAACAGGTTTTGCTTCGCTACTAGCTTCAAAAAAGCTTTGACATTTGACTTTTTGCGGACAAATATTACATAACAAATCTGGCTGCGTTGTTGGTGGTGGGGGATTGGGTTGAGGAGAATCCCAAGCTAGCCATTGACGCATTTGTTGCAGCTTTTGCGGAATTAGCTGGTGTACAGTTTTTTCTAATTCATCCCACGTAAAAGTTAATTCTTCCCAATTAGGCAAAACGCTATAAACGGCGGAATCTATAGCTACTCCTAGCTTTTCTTTCAGCATATAGCTGTAAAGCGCAACTTGAGCTAATTGGGCGGATTTATCAACGGCTGGATAAGTTTTGTATTCTATTACACAAAGGCGATGATGTTCAAAATCATAAACTACACTGTCAAAACGCCCTTGAACTAATTGCTGTGTACCATCTGTTAGTTGAAAAGAATGTTTTACCGTCGGCTTAATTGCGATTAACGTTTTACTAATTACTTCTGCACCGTTGCAATAACGCCGATTTTGAACTAATAATTTTGCCCAGTGGTGAATAAGTCCTTTTAAGGCTTCCCAAAGCTGATACAGGGCGGCGGACTTACTTGGATTTGTTTGTACTATTGCTTTAAGATAGGGAAAAAATGATAACTCGTAAAATAGCTGTTGCATTTGCTGCGCGATCGCATTTATATTTAATTGTTCTACTTCTGGTTGCAATAACAAACTAAATCTAGGTTCTTGTTTGGCGATAAAAGCAAAGTTATCCGCTAATTGATGAAATTGAGTGCCAATTTTTGATGAATTTCCCCCTGGCAAAAACATCATATTTCCGCCCCAGCGATGTCCCAAATAAAACAAGCGCGGACACTCAAAAGCTACTCTAACTTTGGTAACGCTAAAAGAGCGCGAACGAGAAGAATTAGCAACTTTATTCACTGGCTTTATTTGATTTGGGTTACTTATTTCTAGTAAACGGCGATGGATTTGAGCTAAATAAACACTGTCCAGATTTGCATATTCTAGCTGCGAGTTTGTAAGTGGGCGCTGTCTCCAGTTACTTGACTGTTCTGTTTTATCTACATTAGAAAAACCACAAAGTTCTTCTGCTAAGGTTTTGAGCTTTAAGTTAGGTAATTGAGCAACTTCTTTGAAACTATGTCTTAATTTTCTTGCTAGTTGTAGCGTACAAGTAACATTTTTTGCTTGGTCTTTTCCTAAAAATTTCAAATCATAGTTGGCATTATGAAAAACTTTTTCAATTTTAGAATTAGCCATAACTTTATTAATAAAATAAGTTACCAGTTCTGGCTTATCTAACACATCTAAAACATAAGCTTTAGTTCCCGTTGTATCTGTAAGATCGTCAGAAGCTTGAATTAGAGATATTTTTGGTTTTGAAGTTTGCCAGTCTGCTGTTTCAGTGTCTAGCCAAAGTATTTTGGCAAGAGCAAGTTTGTCAATTACTTTAGTAATTTCGTCAGGTTTTGTTAAATAAAACATTAAATAAGAATGCCTAAAATTTTTAACTCAATAATTTTATTTTTATTTAGATGCTACTACTAAACAAATTAATTGACTTTTTGGTTTTGCATGAGGATCAACAATTTGAACTCTACCTTCTTGACATAATTCTTCTATTAGCTGATTTATTTGTGTTTCTTCTACATTGGGAAAATAATCAGTCGCATTTTTAATCAATGTTTGTCTTCCTAAAAATGATTGTGTTGCTACAGTATTTAAAAGTAATTCTTTAACAGGTGTTAGAGGTGGTGAAGTTTTTATATTTCTACCTTGCAGTTGTTCTAATAAATAACATTCTTCTAATACTTTTGACTCAAGGGTAATTTCTTTAAGTTTTTTGAGATTAATAGCTTCATTCCCAATAATTAAATCTCCCTCTCGCGCATCTTTGACTAATTCATAGTAAGCCACTAAGCTATGTACTGATGCAATTTTTGGCTGAATTTGCCGATGATGAAAACCGTTAAATATTTGTGTATAAACTTTATACCCTTTATTATTTGAATTACCTAATTTTGAATCGCGAATCAAATATAAAATTTGGCATGATTTACGATCAATAGCTTTTTTGCAAGCTTCCATGACATGAAAAAAGGTAGTCATGTTTTGGTCTTCTGTCCATACAATACCTAAAGTTTCATATTTTCCAGGTAATTTGTAACTAAGAGAATAATTAGCAAATTTTGTTGCTTTTAAAAATGGTGATTTTATATCTTCCATTTCTAAAACACTTAAGGCTTCTTGCAACATTTGGATCAGTTCTGGCGATGATTGCTGATTTAGTTTAGTTACTTGCTTTTGAGCTTTAGTTAATTCATCAATCCATTTCAACTTAAAACTCGCTACCAATTTTGAGCGATCGCCTTTATCTTGTACTACAGGCTTAAATGTACCTATACCGCCAGCAACTAGCCATTCTTTGTATGCTTGTATTACCTCTCGTCCAAAAATTAAAACTTCTCTGGGGTTAGTCTTTCCGCGCGGAAATTGTTCTAACAAATATTGCTGATTTATAGGATAAATATTAGAAGCTGGTAGCGGGTTTGCTTGAGAATGTAAAAAGTGTAAGCGAGTTAATAAAATAGATTTTGCGTCAGTTAACGTAATCGGTTTTAAACGAGTTTTGATATCAATGCGATCTTTGTGCGACTGATCTACATAAGTTTCATTTTGTCGCCAAGTATCTGTAGTAATGCTGATAATTACTAAAAAGTTTTGATAGTCATCATGAATTTTTGTCGCAGCACTAAATAAAGTTTGTAAATCGGGAAACCCATTAGCTAAACGAGCAATACTTTCTAGTTGATCGAAACATAAGACAATTGGCTGGGTTTCAGTAGCAATTCTGCCAAAATTGGCTAAAGTCTCACAAGCTGCTTCTTCGGTATTGATAGAACTTTTTACCCCTAATTCCTTTAAAGATTCTTCGCTCAAATCGTCGCCGCGCAGCCATTCGCAAGCTAAATCATACTTTTTAGGATTGATTAAATCATGGAGTACCCCAAAAAAACTATCTGGATTATAAATAGCTGCATTGTGATAATTTTTTTTCAGATATTTAATAAACTTTTGGCGATCGCTTGTCAACCCTTCCCAAAAGTTATCTTGCATCAATCGCTCTTTTAAAGTGCGTTTGGTAAACACAGATAAGCTTTTTAGCCATAGCATCAATTGCGAATCTTTTTGTCCTGCGGGGATTTGGACTAAACTATCTACGGTATAGCGTAAAATATGCCACCAAATGCGATTACTTTGCGGAAACGGGCTAATATAAGCAAAAAAAGCTTTGTCGTTAAGAGTTTTCTTTAATCGTCCTAGTAAATAAGTTTTACCTGAACCTGGATCGCCTTCTAGCAACAATGTCCTAGTAGTGCGATCGCCAGCAACTTGAGCAAGAGTATCTGTTACTGTAGAAATCGTTTCTGTATGAATAGACTCTACTACAGGTTCAGCTTGTTGTTGACTGCGCCAAAAATTAACCGAACGATAATTATCGAAGGGATTAGTGCTTTGTAAAATCAGGTTATCAATGGATGTCACAATTGAGGTATTTTGATTAGTCATTGACCTTAATAAAAAATAACGGACTACCCGATCGCTGTTTGATTCCGGCGTTGACTTGCGCTGGCGAGTAACGGCTTGATTCTACCAACGCACTTAGTTCTATTTTGTCGCTTCCTTCCAAGCGATAAAGCGCTTGTTCTAAGTCTTCCCTAGATAAAGACGGTTGTAACTTTTCCCGCAAATAAAATATTGGTAAATAATTATCTGTACCAAATTCTTTGTCTAAGTCTTGGATAATCTGCAAAATTTCCCCATCGTTGGGTTTGTGTTTAGAATCTACTGCTATTAATGGCGGTTGACGCAAAAACTTTAAGTAGGTAGCCAGCATATTTTTGGTTAGGGTAATATTACCTTTCCCGCTAGGATCGTATTGTTGTTGTAAATATTCCTTTCCTCGCTCTGTTAGCCAAACCTCCTTAATTTTTTTATCGGTTTTGTTAACTTGAATCAATCCCTTTTCTAGCAAAGCTTGAACTAGCTTTTGGGCTTCTGGGGCAGCAATACCCGTTTTGCTAGGTGAAATCGCTGCTTTTTGGCAAGAATTGAGAATTTTTAATTCCTGAGCCGTTACAGGTAATTGTACTGATTCTATTTTAAGTAAAGCCATACCTGCACTAGCAATTTTAAACTTGCTAACTTCGTAAGTAACCCCCACTAATTCGCGCTCTAGAAGTTGACGACAAGTTTTATCGCGATCGCTTGCTTTAAGGGAACTAAGCTTAATTTTTGCCAAAGCTTCGCGGTAATTGGGAGCGTCAAGGAGTTTTAAGACAAATTTTAGTTCGATGTTTTCCATAAATAGCCCTCAAATAAGATTTGAGCGATCGCCTTATCTGTTTTAACAAGCGCGATCACTTTTTGTTTTAACTAAATTTCATCCAAATATTGCGCTTAATTTATACCAAATAGTCAAAATTGCTCATAAACTTAGAACGGCACAGAGTCATAAAAGTAATATTTTTTACTAATATGCTGCAAAAGTGTAGTTAATGTTACAAAGCAAATTTAACTCCGATGGCGAAAAGAACGCGCAAGCAAACACTCCCAGAACTAGAAAGTCTCCCTCCATCAATTATCTATCGCCCGGTAGCCAACAAAAAACCATCAAAAACTAACCGTTGGGGAAATTCGTTACTAGCTCTGGCTTTAATATTAACGGCTGCTAGTGCAGTAGCTGGAGGAGCATGGTGGAGTTTGCAGCTATTTGTCAATCCTGACGCAGTTAACGATGTCAACAAAATTTTGCCTGAAGGTGCAAAGTTCTCCGCTAGTAACCCCGAACAACAACCGCAAACTCTCAAACAAATTGAGGATTCCTTACGCACGCAAGGCAAAACAGCCGGGGAACTTTTGACGCTAGAAACTGATGCCAAAACTTCAGCTATCAAGTCTTTAGTTCTACCAGTATTAAAAAAACAGTCCAACTGCCAAACTGATTGTCAAGAAATTGTTGAATTACGAATTTATCAGCTAGTAATCAATAAGTTTAAGTTACCCTTTCAAAGCGAGCAAACTACTTATCAGCTAATTAGTCAGCTACCTGTATCTGGCCCCGATGAATCTTTTGCGATTTCTCCAGTAGTAGACTCAGAAACGGCTAACTATGGTTCAACTCAACTATTACCCCTAACTCAACTGCAACGCTTTTCAGGCACTACACCAAAATCCGGTACTTGGTTATATTTAATAGGTCAACGCCAGCATTCCGATAATGGGATTGCTTACGGGCAGATTCTTCACTACGACAGAAGTCGCTCGGCGCTAAGTTTAGTATTAACTTGGACTAGCCCCACAGGACAAGCTCCCAAATGGCAAGAAGTTACCGGCGGCGGTTTTCCCGAACTCCTAGTCGATCGCACTAGCGAATTAGAGCCACAGTTGCAAGTGTACCAAGTTAAACCCGCCCAAGCCTCTTTTAATCAATTTCAGCTAGTCCCGATTTCTATTGAAGAACCAGCAATCAAAACTACCGCCTATCGTAATGCTTTATTTTTAGCTCGTAGCGGTCTTTGGACTCCAGCATGGCAATGGTTAAAAGCACTCCCACAGGGCAAAAAACGCCCCTCCGCCGCCGCTCAAGCCCAAATTGATCTAATTGGGTTATACGCCAAATATACGAGCAAGAAAGCCGATACTGCTTGGGCAAGTCCCAGTCAACAAGCGATCGCAGCTTTGAGCGATGGACGTTGGGAAAAAGGTCTGCAAATATATCAAGCCTCACCGGAAAATACCCAAGAAATTGCTACTTTTTTAGTCAATGATTCCGGTAGGTTGTGGAATCGGGTAGAAGCCGCCCTAAAAATTAACCCCCGTCGCCCGGAAGTCCAAGCTTGGGGGGCGCTAATTCTCGGCGCTCAAGAAGGACAAGCAAATGCTTTAATTTGGCTCAAAGCGCAACCTCATAGCCCAAAAACCTTAACATACGTCGAAAAACTGCTCAAAAGGCTAGATGGAGATTATGGGGTTTCTTTGCCTGTAGCTAATCGCCCCAGTCGAATTATTGGATATCTAGAACCAGTAAGCAATATTAACTTAGCCGATTGGCTGCCTATAGAGCCAAAATCTCTAACTAAAAACCAAAAATGGCAGCAAATTAGAGTAATTACTTATAACAATGGTCAAACTTGGTTGCGATCGCCTTTTGATAAATTAAAGCTTCCCAACACCGAAAGAGCAAAGTTTTTGTGGCAGCAGTTAGGTTTAAATATAGACCCCAATCTTGATTTGGTGCTGCGCCTACCCAACGAACAATCGCCCACAACTACTACTGTCAACGTTCAAGCCGTACAGTGGGAAAATGGCGTACTGCGTCTACTTGTACCCGCACAAACTGAACTCCAGCCCCAACAAATACCTTTAGCTGTAAGTGCTAAGGCTTTGGAATGGGTAGAACCAACAAAAATGACTTTAACAGAATTTCTCAAACAAGAATCTGTAGATGCTACCGAGTTTTTGCCTGCGGTTTGGCGCGAGTTGTCAGCTAATAAGTCTTTACTCAAGTTTGAGCAATTGCAGCAAGAATTAGCAACTTTGACTGTTGGGTTAGTCGATCTTACGGGTGACGACAATCAAGACCTTATACTGACTATTTCGGAGCGGGAAATTGCCACCTTGACAAAAAACAAGTCTTACAAGGGTGGAGAACGCACAATCGCATTTTCCGATACCGGAGAGCTAATATATAGCGAATTTAGCAGCCCCGTAGGCAAGTTTAAAGCGATCGCTGACTTGAAAGATGCTGCACCGCCCGTTTTATTAATTGAAAATGCCAAAAAGTATAATATTCAACGCTGGTCAGCGATCAACCAGCGTTTTGAGTGATTACCTACTACTAGCAATTAATTTTTGTTCTCTGTACTGGTAGTAGCTAGACGTTGTTTGTTGAGACTTTGCAACTGATATAACAATGATTCAATTTCTGCCTCTAAGTGCAGGTATTTTACCTGAACGGCAACTTGATAAGGAATCGGCATATTTTTTAAATCGGAATTTATTGAGCGATCAGAGGAAATCGGGGCTAAACAAATAGTCATTATTAATAAGGTAGTAATTTATGCTTACTCACACCAAATTGTAATTGTAACTTAAAAATTTTTCTGTGTTGTTTGTGGCGATTTTTAAATTGGCTCCTCCAGATAACTTAAAAAGTGTTTGCAAATAAAAATGAAGCAGTATTGAAACCGAGAAGGAGATGAGAGATAGAGAAAGAATCCCCTTACCCGCTTGGGAGTGTTGATGAGTGAAGCGTTTTACGATAGTGACTTGACGGATCAAGAATGGCAGATTATTGTTCCGCTATTACCTGCTGAAAAGTCTGTAGGTAGAGGACAAAAGGTAAATTTACGCTCGGTGTTCAATGCCATCGTTTATCGAGCCGACAACGGCGTAAAATGGCGCAAGTTGCCCAAAGATTTTCCAGCATAGCAAACAGTGTATAGCTACTTCAACTCTTGGAGTCGGTTCGGTGTTTTAGAGCAAATCAATGGCACTATGGTTCGGGAAGTCCGAGTTAGTGAGGGGCGAGCAGCAGAGCCAAGTTTAGTGATTATTGATAGCCAGTCGGTAAAACTAGGTCAAAAAAGGGGGAGGAACAAGGCAATGATTGCAACAAGAAGATAAAAGGAAGAAAACGTCATATTGTGGTGGACGTGCTGGGAATGGTATTAGGCTGTTACGTCACTTCTGCTAATACTGCCGATGTCAAAGCGGCTCCGGCGGTGTTGGTTTGGGTGCTGGATTATGTTTAAACGAATTGTTAAAGTGCTAGCCGACCGAGGCTATTAAGGCACTTTAGGGGGGTTAATTAAAACTTTCTTTGCTCCCCAATAGCAGCAGGTTGTCGCCCTTGATTAGTCAGCGTCCAACTGATGCTAAAGGGTTTCAGGTAGAACGAAAACGATGGATTGTCGAACGGACTTGGACTTGGCTGGACAATGCTCGAATTTTGACTCGTGACTATGAATGGTTGCCGGAAAATCATCAGGATATGATTTATATCGTCATGATCCGATTAATGCTCCGCAGGCTCACAAAAAATCGACGAACTTGGGAATCTAAAATTAGTTAACTAACATTTACAAACACTTTCTAACTTAAACGCAAATTAATCTTGAAGCTTATTTTTGCAAGAGGTCTATTTAATAACTTTGAACTTTGTTTGCGTTCAAATCAGAACTTAACTTGACTTTTGCAACAGGTCTACTGAAAGTAGATAGATTTTGATCAACGCTAAACTTGTAAAGGCGGGAAAAATCAGTTGTTAATGAATAGCACAACCCACTCGCAAGGTAGATTGTGCCAAAAAACCTTAAATAATTCTTTTCTATTATTGCTTATAATGCGATCGCCCTTTCTTAATCAATTCTTAAATATTTACAAAATATTTAATCACCTTTCACTTATAAAGACATTTTCTCTATTGATTTGCAATGTATCTAAACCCTTGCCCACAAAAGAATCTAGCATTAATTGAGATAACAAAAGTAACTCATCGATTAGCATAAATAACTTCGCCCATTAGCAATTGTGAATGTACAATAAAGTAAACAAATATTAATATTTCTCACAATAGGACAAAAGTATATCATGCGTGTAATCCTGATGACAGGTAAAGGCGGAGTTGGCAAAACCTCTGTAGCGGCGGCTACAGGGCTACGTTGTGCAGAGCTTGGCTACCGTACACTGGTATTAAGTACCGACCCCGCGCACTCTTTAGCAGATAGTTTTGACTTAGAATTAGGACACGAAGCGCAACAAATCCGCCCTAATCTCTGGGGAGCAGAATTAGACGCTTTAATGGAGCTAGAAGGCAACTGGGGAGCGGTAAAGCGCTACATTACCCAAGTATTGCAAGCTCGTGGTTTAGACGGCATTCAAGCGGAAGAATTGGCAATTTTGCCAGGGATGGATGAAATTTTTGGTTTAGTCCGGATGAAACGCCACTACGACGAAGGCGAATTTGATGTACTAATTATTGATTCTGCGCCCACCGGAACAGCTTTGCGGTTGTTAAGCTTACCGGAAGTTGGCGGCTGGTATATGCGCCGCTTTTACAAACCATTTCAAAATATATCTGTAGCCTTAAGACCACTTGTAGAACCATTTTTTAGACCCATAGCCGGGTTTTCTTTGCCCAATAAAGAAGTAATGGATGCTCCTTACGAATTTTACGAACAAATCGAGGCTTTAGAAAAAGTATTAACCGACAATACGCAAACTTCTGTAAGGTTAGTTACCAACCCGGAAAAAATGGTAATTAAAGAATCTTTACGCGCCCATGCTTACTTAAGTTTGTACAATGTAGCAACAGATTTAGTAGTAGCAAATAGAATTATTCCCGCCGAAGTTCAAGATCCATTCTTTAAACGTTGGAAAGAAAATCAAGAACAATATCGCCAAGAAATTCACGAAAATTTCCACCCTTTACCCGTAAAAGAAGTTCCTTTATATTCCGAGGAAATGTGCGGTTTGGCAGCATTAGAAAGGTTGAAAGATACTTTATACGACAACGAAGATCCAACGCAGGTTTATTATAAAGAAACCACCTTAAGAGTTGTTAGAGAAGAAAATCAATACAGCTTAGAACTTTACTTACCGGGTATTCCTAAAGACCAAGTTCAGTTAAATAAAACAGGTGACGAGCTAAACATTACTATTGGCAATCATCGGCGGAATTTAGTTTTGCCTCAAGCTTTAGCAGCGTTGCAACCTGCGGGAGCAAAAATGGAAGAAGATTACTTAAAAATTCGTTTTGCTTAAAGGTTTGATTTTTTAACTTTGGCGATCGCACTTCTTCAATCCAAGCATCCCTTGCTAGAAAATGCGAAATCTTTTATTTTGAGGAGAGCGCATTATTATACCGATGCGTTGAGCTATGGCGATCAATTAAAATAGTTTCAATCAGCCTGAAAGAGGAGCTATGGCAAAAACATTTACGATTACTCTACCAGATGATTTGGAGCAAGCATTGACCGCCCAAGCAGAACGCTTGAACCAGTCTCCAGAGGAAATTGTTTTACAAGTAATATCACAGCAGTTAACAACCTTACTGCCATCTAACTCAGTACCACAAGTAGAAACAGACCCACTTTTAAGACTAATTGGTTCTCTCACTATAGACGTTCCTGATTTAGCAGAAAATCACGATTACTATATTGGACAAGCTCTGTGTCAGGAGCTAAAAGGGAATGAGTAATTTGTTTGTTGATACGTCAGGTTGGGCAAGTCTTTTTGTTAATACTCAACCTTACTATCCACAAGCAGAGCGGTATTTTCGTTTAGCTGTTCAACAACAGGAAATCATTTATACAACAAATTATATAATTACTGAATTGGTAGCATTACTAAACAGCCCACTGCGAGTTGATCGCTTACGGATCTTTGAAATTGTTGATGCGATTAAAACAGTGGCTTATGTTGAGGTGATTCATATTGATGATGAGACTGATGCTCTGGCTTGGAAACTATGCAAAAGTAGAGTAGACAAAGCTTGGTCGTTAGTTGACTGTACATCCTTCGTTGTGATGAAACAGAAAAGTTGTCAAGAAGCGTTGACCACTGACCGACATTTTGAGCAAGCGGGTTTTGTCCGTTTACTCAAGTAACTCTCACCAAGGGCGATCGCTAAACAATTGGCTAGAGAATGCGATCGCACTTCCTCAAAATAATCATCCACTGCTAGGCAAATTGATAGAGAGTGCGATCGCATTTATTCGGAGAATTTGTCAATGGTTTAACAAAGATTATTTCTGTCCGTTAAGTTTTTCACATCTTTGGCAATCAAGTTTCAGGCAGGCGTTTGATTCTATAGGGATATAATTTTATTAATATCTAGCCATAGTGCGTAGCCTTATGAGCCAAATTTTGACTCTAGAGTTAAATGATAAAGTTTTCGCTGCTATTCAAAAGCAGGCACAGAATATTGGTATTCCTCCAGAAAGCCTAGCAGCAAATCTTCTAGAACAGAAGTTGTCCCAGATTGATAATTTTTTGCTGACAGAAACAGAAAAACAGAGCAGACGAGCAAAATTCGAGCGTCATTTTGGAACACTCGATTTTGGTTGTATCGTAGATTTAGATAATTAAAGCATTGATGCGGATTTAGCAAAAGAGTATTCCAGCACCCATGAAGAAGGGTAATGTTGCTCGATACTTCTGGTTTGCTTTGTTTGCATTACAAAACTGAGCCGCTTCACACTCAAGCTCTTAGTGAATATAAAAAAGCCCTATTTTTATTGACGCATAATTATATTATTGCTGAGTACGTTGCATTAGCAAATGCTCGGCGTTTTCCTCGCTCGTCTGTCCTTACCTTTGTAGTTGATTTGCTAGATAACCCAGCTATAGAAACAATCTGGATCGATGAGCCGTTACACCGAGAAGCAGTGGAGCTATTGACAGTAAGGCAAGATAAAACTTATTCTTTGTGTGATTCAGTTAGCTTTGTTTTGATGCGTCAGCGAGGAATGACTAAAGCTTTGACTACTGACCGACACTTTGAACAAAAAGGTTTTACTCGTTTGCTGCAACCAGAAACCTAGCCACTGTTTTATCGAGTAAGATTAAAAGTTTTTTACTTGCGATCGCATTCCTCAAGGCAATCTGTAAATTGATAGGAAGTGCGATCGCTTTTAATTGTCTAGATATCCACCAAAGCCTATGTTATGTTATCGATAGGTATAAATAAAAAGCTATGACTGCCTTAGTAAAAGAACTTTTAAATACCTTTGACCAATTGACAGACTCCGAACAGTTAGATTTGGTAGTAGAGATTCTAAAGCGAACCAGTGACTTAAATTTTCCGCCTTTGTCTGACGAAGATTTAGTTATAAATGCTGAAGGGCTTTTTCTAGAGTTGGACGAGCAAGAAGCTTTGTATGAGTAATCCCGATCGCGGTGAAGTTTGGCTCGTCGATTTGGGTTATGTAGCGAAAGTCAGACCATGCTTAGTAATTAGTATTGCTGCTCTCTATCAAGATCGTGCATTAGCTACTCTAATTCCACATACAACCAGCCCACGCAGTTCAAGGTTTGAAGTGCAAGTCAAAGCTAAATTCCTTAGAGCAGGAGTTTTTGATGTCCAAAATATTATCACAATTCCTCACGTCAAGCTTTTACGCAAATTGGGAACCCTGACATCTGAGCAAATGGTAGAAATTGAGGAAATACTACTATTTTGGCTAGGGTTTGAAGCAAACAATACTGAAGAAGATGAAGATTAATTGGTGTGGCGTTACGATCGCTTCATAACACAAAGCTCCTATAGATTGTCGGCGAAAGTTTAAAATGATTATGTCCCGAAACCAAGAGAAGCATCGCCGTATGGAAGTTCGGCGAGATATAGGAAATCGTCAAGTTGGGTCAACTTCTCAATTTTCCACAGGTTATTTCTATCCGTATTTAATCGCTCATGCCTGTTTCAGTTGTCAAAAAAGTTTTAAGTTAAGTTGCGAGAAAGAGCATATTTGTCCAGAATGCGGCGGGACAGTTTATTTAATGGGACGTGCGTTTAAAGCTCCAAAACGCCGTGATGACGAGCAGTGGAGGAAAGTACAAAAGTTATATGCTTTGGGATTTCGATTTTATAGCTATGGTGGAGAATATGAGCCGCTTCCAAAACGTCTGCGAGAGGTAGATAATTTTGTTTTGAGTTATCCAGGTCATGAACTTCGAGTTGCAGAGTTAGATTTATTGCTACTTCAAGCTTGAAGTAATGCGTTAAGTCTGACAGATGTTAATTTATCGAGTAAAGCTGCCTTTTTATCATTTTGAATAACTTATGTCTTCGGCTGCCATAAATACAATTGTTGAGATACTCGAATTTTTACCTGATGATTTGCAAAAGCAAGTTGCGGAGCATATTTGTGAATACATTGCCGATTTAGAAGACGAAGCACGGTGGAATTTTTTATTTAAAAAGTCACAAAATAGTTTAGTTGCTGCCGCCAGACAAGCAAAACAAGAAATCGCCGAAGGTCGATCAATGCCGATGGATTACGACCAGCTAAAGTAAGGTGGCTATGTTTGTTTCAAAATTCTCTACTGAAGATTGGCAAGGAAATCAAAATAAAGGTTACGTGCAGCTAGTTAAAGAATGGCAAGAAATTGAAAAGGCGATCGCGCAATTAGATGGGCATTACAAAACTTTAGTTACTTTGGAAACAGACGGTGAAACCCACATGGCTATCGGTGGGGGGAAAAATAAATATGTGGTGTATTTAACCTTTGATAACGAGCAGTTTTATTACATTGTTGAGCCGTCAAAGTCAGAGGCTGAGGAAAATTTAACTGTTGGCGGACAAGAAGGCGCTTATCCTGCCAAACTATGTATTGATATAAATACTGCACTTAAAGCGGCTAAAACCTTTGCAGAAATTGGGGTTATGGAAAAGTCAGTTATCTGGGAGTCTGATGGAGTTGTAGCAACAGTCTAATAATGAAAGTGGTGCGGGTGGTTGACACAAATAACCGTTTTTCTAGTTTTGGCTTCAAAATTTGTAGCGCCCATCGGGGTTACTCAAGCCTGATAAAATAAGCTTTGCCTATATTAATAACTTGAGACAATGAACCCAGACGCAACCACCACTGGCGCAGATGCAATTGATGAAGCGATCGCATCCGGCAACGATTTTGATGGTTCTCCCATTCCCCAAGCCAAACTAGGCTTGTATCATCAAGTAATGGGGTTGGAAGCCGAAAGACAACGCAGTGGCGTATCTAATACGATGCGATCGCGCATTGTCCGCATTGGTGCAAAGCACATTCCCCAAGCTGAACTTAACCAAATGCTAATAGATGCCGACTTTGCACCCCTAAAAGATAAAGAAATTGCTTTTTACTATAGCGGTAAATAGCTAGTTTTGTTTTATTTTTGCTAGACTACCCTCTACATTACTCACAGGAGCTACATTTATGACAATGGATCGATTACTACAACGCGCTTTTGATTGTGCTTCCGTACTCAAAGTTATTAGCGGCTTAAATAACTTTAATAGCGATCGCGTCGCTGCAACCATTAGAGCCGCCGAGCTTGGTGGGGCTACTTTTGTGGATATTGCTGCCGATCCTAATTTAGTTGCTTTAGCTAAACAGTTGACAAATTTACCAGTTTGTGTATCTGCCGTAGAGCCAGAATTGTTTGTACAAGCAGTAGCGGCGGGTGCAGACTTAATTGAAATTGGTAACTTTGATAGTTTTTACGCTCAAGGGCGACGTTTTGAAGCGGTGGAAGTATTGGCTTTAACTTATCAAACCCGTAGCCTTTTACCCGATATTACTTTATCTGTAACTGTTCCCCACATTTTAGCGTTGGACTTACAAGTTCAACTAGCCGAAGACTTGGTTAAAGCCGGAGCCGATATTATTCAAACTGAAGGTGGAACTAGCACTAACCCCTTGCATGGTGGGACTTTAGGACTGATTGAAAAAGCTGCTCCTACCTTAGCCGCCGCCTATGAAATTTCTCGCGCTGTAACTGTTCCCGTACTGTGCGCTAGTGGCATATCTAGCGTTACTGCACCACTTGCGATCGCATCGGGAGCAGCCGGAGTCGGCGTTGGTTCGGCAATTAACCAACTAAATAGCGAAGTTGCCATGATTGCCGCCGTTCGTAGTTTGGTAGAATCCTTAGTTGGTAATCGTCGCCGGATTTTTGCCTAAAAATTATTAGAGGCGTTCCGGCGGAGCGCCTCTACATCAAACAATCTTTGAGACTGTAAACTACCTGTTGTTGCTGCTCTACAGACAGTTCGGGAAACATGGGTAAAGATAAGACTTGCTCTGATGCTGCTTCAGCTACGGGGAATTGTCCTAACTGATAGCCTAAATGCTCGTATACGGGCTGCAAGTGTAAAGGGCGCGGATAGTAAACCATTGAAGCAACCCCCCGCCCAGCCAACAAGTCTCGCACTTTGTCTCGCCCTTCTAGCACCCGAATTGTGTATTGATTCCAAACGGCACTAGATCCCGCTAATTCTTGCGGTGCAACGATTCCCGGAACATGACTTAGTAAATCTTGGTAGTTAGATGCGATCGCCCTTCTTTTTTCGTTCCAAGTGTCTAAATAGCGCAACTTTATTTGTAATATCGCCGCTTGTAAGGAGTCTAGGCGGCTATTTATCCCGTTTTCGGCGTGAATGTAGCGTTCTTTTTGCCCGTGTTCACGCAAGCTTCTAATAGTAGATGCGATCGCCGGATCGTTGGTTGTCACCGCTCCCCCATCTCCACAAGCACCAAGGTTTTTAGTAGGAAAAAAGCTAAAACAACCCACTCTCCCAATACTACCGACTTTAAACGCTTCCCAATCAGCCCCCGTTGACTGGGCGCAGTCTTCTATTACCGCGATTTGGTGAGTAGAGGCAATTTCCATTAACTCCGTCATATTCACAGGTTGCCCAAATAAATGAACGGGGATAATTGCTTTAGTTTTAGGTGTAATTGCTGCCGCCAGAAGGTCTAAATTGAGGTTAAAAGTAGCTGCGTCAATATCGACAAATACAGGAGTTGCACCCACCGCCGCGATCGCTTCAGACGTAGCGATAAAAGTAAAAGGAGTAGTAATTACTTCGTCACCTACGCCAATATTTAAAGCTCTCAGGGCTAAGTACAGCGCATCTGTACCCGAATTGCAACCTATACAATGTGATACGCCGACATAATGTGCAAACTGTTGTTCAAATTCTTCAACGAGAGTTCCACCAATGTAGCGCCCAGATGCTAAGACTTTTGATACAGTTTCGTTGACTTCCACCTCAATACTTTTGTACTGCTGTGTCAGATCGAGAGGGGGGATAAAATTCACGCTTTGACTCATAAGTTTTAATTTTAATATCAAACCAAATTTTGTTTGGTAAGAAAATGTTTAATAGTACCTTTTTAGCTTTGAGAATAAGTAAAGCTATAAATTGTTTCCTTTAGGGAGTTTAGGTAGTGGAAGGTTTAATTAAGCTAGACTTGCTAGATTTGGGTTTGGCGCTGGGCATGATGGTAGTGGCGATTGGTTTATCGGCTTGGCAACAATTGGGCATGGAATGGACATTAGCGATCGCCACAGGGCGGACACTCCTACAATTGCTGGTGGTTGGGTATATATTAGCGTTCATCTTTGCTTTAGATAATCCTTGGGCGGTTTTAGCGATTTTGCTGGTTATGGTTTCAATTGCGGCGATTGTCGCCCGTAACCGAATTAGTAAAAAAATTCCTCGCGTTTTACCTTTGGTATGGGGAGCAATTTTTATTAGTACAGCTTTAACTTTAGGCTATACAACGCTACTAATAATTCAACCGTCAAGTTGGTACGAACCTCAGTATCTTATTCCCATCGGCGGGATTATTTTGGGTAATTCTATGAATGGCGCGGCGATTTCTGGAGAAAGATTAGTTAGCACCATTAATGCCAGTCACTTAGAAATAGAAACTCATCTAAGTTTAGGTGCAACTCCTCAGCAAGCTGTAAATAAATATCGCACCGAAGCAATTATTGCTGGGTTGATTCCGACTATCAACGCCATGATGGTTGTAGGCATAGTTACTTTACCGGGTATTATTACCGGGCAATTGTTAAGCGGTATTGAACCATTAGATGCCGCATCTTACCAAATCTTAGTAATGTTTATGCTGACTTTTGCTAATTTAATTACTGCTTTATTAGTAACTCAGGGGCTATGCCGTCAGTTTTTTAATGGTGCAGCACAATTAGTTAAGTAGATAAAGCTAGAAAAACTTAGTAATAGGCTGTAGGGTAGGGAAGTTGAGACTAAAAGCTGAAGATGGATTTATTAGAGTACCAAGCTAAAGAATGGTTCCGGGAAATGGGCATCCCAGTATTGCCATCTCAACGAATTGACCGGATTGGCGATCTTAAGGGGTTGAAAATTCCTTATCCAGTAGTGATCAAATCTCAAGTCCGCACGGGCGGACGAGGACGCGCTGGGGGAGTGCGAATTGTTACAAATACTATCGATGCGATCGCCGCAGCCCAAACTATATTTCATCTGCCAATTTTAGGTGAAGTTCCAGAGGTGCTACTAGCGGAAGCAAAATACAATGCTACTTGCGAATTTTATTTGGCGGTAGTCTTAGATAGCGCTACTCGCAGACCTGTATTATTAGGTTCTCCTCAAGGTGGTATCGATGTGGAATCATCCCAAGAATTGCTCCAACAAGTTGTAGTAGATCGAGAATTTTCTCCTTTTTATGCCCGCAAATTGATTGTCAAAATGGGCTTGAAAGGAGCTTTGATTAAATCAGTGAGCGATATTGTCGAGAAGATGTATCGGTTATTTTTGCAAAAAGACTTAGATTTAGTAGAGATAAATCCTTTAGGTGTAAGTGCAACAGGCGAATTAATGGCACTAGATGGCAAAGTAACCGTCAATATCCGCGCGATCGCCCGTCATGCAGATATTAGCTTGATGGCGCAAAAAATGGCAAATCGTGCCAATAGTCAAAATTACTTTGATATTTTAGGTAACGCCGATTTAATCGATCGCGACGGTAATATTGGCATTTTAGGCAATGGTGCGGGACTTGTAATGGCAACTTTGGATTTAGTTGCCGATGCGGGCGGAAAAGTAAAAACTTGCTTAAATATCGGACATGGCAGCAATTTAGACCCTTCTAAACCTAGTTTTGGCGATCGCCTAGAACAGGGATTAGAATTTTTGGCGCAAGACAAAAGCCTTCAAGTTATACTCGTCAACATTCTTGGCAGCGTTCTTAAAGGTGTAAAAGTAGCAGAATCTATTAGTAAGTTTGTGGAACATCATAGTATGCCAAAAACCCGTAATGGATTTTATCCCCGTCTAATTATTCGTTTTGCTGGCTCTGAACTTAATTTAGCCCAAGCCCAATTTGTTACTTTAGCAATTCCATTAGTCGAAAACTTGGATGAGGCTGTTTTGCTAACTGTTCGTCAAGCTAAATCTTCTCCGGCTAGAAAGTCATGAATTTACAGCCAGATAGTAAAATTTTGTTTCAAGGTATCACCGCCGAACTTTGCTCCACTCATGGCGCTTTGATGAAAATTCACGGCACAAATTTAGTTGCTGGCGTGAATCCCGGTTTGGGCGGACAAACCTTTGATGATATTCCTGTATTTGACCTCGTAGAACAAGCCGTAGCCAAAGTTGGGGCAATTGATACTACTTTAATTTTTGTCCCGGCTTACCAGGCTTTAGATGCGGCATTAGAAGCAATGTCTGCGGGTATTAAACAAATTATTATTGTTTCATCGGGAATGCCGCCCTTGGATATGGTGCATCTGCTGCGTAAAGCTGAAGCCACCGAAACTATTATTGTCGGACCCAATAGCCCCGGAATTATTGTCCCCGGAAAACTACTTTTAGGTACTCACAGAAGCGAGTTTTATATGCCTGGAGAGGTGGGAATTGTCAGCCGTAGTAGCACTTTAACCTATGAAATTGCTTTAGAACTAACAAAGGCAGGTTTGGGACAGTCTATGGCTGTAAGCATTGGCGGAGATGCGATCGCCGGATCTTCATTTTTGCAATGGCTGCAAATTTTTGACGAAGATGAAGCAACAAGCGCGATCGTCTTGGTGGGAGAAATTGGGGGGAATAGCGAGGAAGCCGCCGCTCAGTATATTGCTGAAACTATAGACAAACCTGTAATTGCTTATATTGCCGGTCGAAAAGCCCCCGCCGGAAGACACTGGGGACACACAGGAACTTTGGCCGCCGTTGTGGGTAGAGGGGGGGATGTTGGTACAGCCCAAAGTAAATTAGCCGCCTTTAAAGCGGCTAAAGTGCCGATCGCCGAAAAACCCTCTCAAATTCCTGAATTAGTTAAAAAAGTCTTGAAAATTAAATAATCAAGCTGCATAGGCTCAAAATTGTAACGGTGGCACAATGGTTGCTTTGTGTTATTTGAGCGTTTTTGCCGCAATTATCAATGCTATTTTTTTGCCGAGCGCTTTTCAACTTCTGTTTTCAAAGCTACTAAAGTATTTTCTAAACTATTTTTGTAGATACTAAAAAATAAACCGCGCGTAGAAATAGCCCCAGGATCGGCGTTGACTTGGTGAGTTATCAAAACTTGATTTGGCAGTGCGCCAGGATAAGGTGAAACTGGTTCTATCTGCCAAGTGCCTTGCAAAGATTTTAAATCCCCTGCCACTAAGTTAAAAGCAATCCGCTTTGGGTAAGTTTCTTTAATAGCAATTCGCACGCGGGCTTTTTTAGTTAACATAAAAGCTCGAATAACTTGGACTTGCTCAAAAACTTTGCCAGCACCATTATTTTGAATTACCTTACTGCTGACAACATTGGGGAAAAAATGGTAGAAATTATTGTAGTCTGTTAGTACCTGCCAAGCTGTAGCTACCGTTGCTTTTACTAATACTTTACCTGTATATTTACCTTTGCTTCCCGTTACCAAACTTTGCCCTTGACGTAAGGCTACCCGCTCTTGGGTAGGAAGGCGATCGAGAGTGCTATTAAATAGCTCTGCTTTTGCCTCTATTGAAGTCATTGATATATTTAACGCGATCGCACTTATACTTACCGCAAATAAGCGACAGTATTTTTGAACCTTTCTATTCATCACAATTATTGAACTCATTTTATTAACGTTTACTTCAATCAATAGCGCTGTCGCCCACAAAACAAGTAGGCAACACTCCTAAGCAATCTGGATAATCTAGAGCAAAACTCAACGGGCTTACCACCACTCCCTGTCACTATAGTTCCCCAAAACTGCATAAAAATTGCCGAGCAACTTCGCTAGGAATGATAACTACACGAATATTAATAATTGCCCTGTGTACTTACAGTGCCTTGGTGTATGAATTGGTGTGTTTGGTGTAGGATAGAAAAGCGTGAAATACTTGCATTTCTTCGCGGGATGTGGCGCAGCTTGGTAGCGCACTTCGTTCGGGACGAAGGGTCCGCTGTTCTCAAACCCGCTCTAATCAGCCTTTTACAATCACAAATCTTTCGGTCGTACCAATAACGTACCAATGACCTAATATTAGCCATCAGTAAGTTAATGATCAATAGTACATTTATACTGCTTCGATCTGAATGTTATGGATGGAGACGATATTGCTAATGACGACATCAGCTTGTAGCGATCGCTTACGGCTAAACTCCCCATCAGTAGATAAACTAACTTTTATTTTTAAGTAGGCGGTAGTTGGGACACTATCGGCTAATTATTGGGACACTTTGGGGCATTATCAAAGACGGCTGAAACCGTTACTACATATAGTTGGGACACTATGACAGCAAAAAACGCATCAAACTTTAGCCGCCACAGAAATCACCCACAGCATTGAAGGGTATATGTTAAATATATCTAAAAAGTTTTAGTCAATTTAAAGTGGGGAAGTGTCCCACAGTTACACAGTAAGGCTTTGAGCCATTTGGTATAGTGTCCCAAAAGTGCCTCAAAGTGTCCCATAGTTATACAGTAAGGCTTTGACTAAATAAGTCAAAAATTGAACTGAGCAATCGATATCGATACCCTCCCCATCCAATGCTGTGGGTAATAGTCGATTTCAATAAGCGGTGGTGTACTCCGTGTGTAGGCTAACTGAGTTAATTAGTCCCTATCGAGGTAATCTCTAACCGCGTCTCTAACAATTTCAGAAACAGATTTCTCTAGCTCTGTTGATTTGGCTTGTAAGCGACTCATTAACCCATCGGGGAATCTTATATTGTAAGACTTCATCGTCTTCTCAGACTTTTTCACAGCGCTTTTTCTCTGCAATAAAATTGATTAAATCTTCAGCCGCTTCTGTATAGTCTATTCCGTTTGTTTCTATCACTTCATATATCTCGGACTCGCACCAAGGCTCAACCACAAAGAAATAATCGCTAAATCCCCCGGCATAGAGTACGGAAACTTTGATAATCCCTTCAATTATTTCACCCGTTTTATAAGTGCTAATTATTCTGAACTCGTCAGCGTAGACAGCCATATCAAAATTAGGGTCGTAAACTTGCCGAACTAATTGCGCTAGACCGTCGTAATCTTCCTCGTAAGCCATTGCAGCCATATTTAAAGCTAGATAGGTCTCTCGGTCTGATTTTGGAGGTAACAGAGCGTTTTGTTCACTTCCGTTTTTATAGTTGGTCATATTGCTTAACCCTTAGTGCTTTTGTACCTACAATGTAGCTTTGTTGTACTTACAACAATAACCGTAACAATACTGAACTTTCTTAATGAGTTATTCCGTGCTGTTGGTAATATCGACTACATTGTTGTCTCTGTAGAAGGCGCATTAAGACACTTCAAAGCACTAACTGAAGCCATACATCTAAAGGGATAGTGAAGCCCCTTTAACACGCTTCTACGTGCCGCTTAGTTAGTTGGTTGATTGCTATCGATCAGTGGCGGCTAAGTCTCAAAATTTAAGGCAGTCTTATATAGTCAGGACTTACGCAAGGGTCATGTGAACAGATGGACGCTTGAGTTGCTCAATCAAGTAGTTTGATAGCATCCCATATTTAATCTGATAAATTGTTTGACCTGTACGATAAGCGATGGTTTTCAGACGACTCCACACCAATAATGCGCAAGCAATATGGTTACGTTGAATTCTTGCTTTACGACATTGGCAGGCTTCAACTCCGGTCAACTGCTTTAATTGGCGGTGAAACTCCTCAATCTTCCAACGGCTGCCACACACATCTTGCACGGCATCAGTGGAAGCTTGAGCATTGTCGTTAGTGACGACGAAATCCGTTCTGTTGGTAGAAACAGTAACCCGGAAAAGTTTCATTTTTTTGTTGGCAGGAAAGCCGCGAATCTTAATAAGTTTTCCTTGCTGCAAATCCTCAGCACTCCAGACGAGTTGATCAATGCGCTGGTATGGCTGAGTGCCTCTACTATCATCCACTCGCCGATTCGTTTTGAGCGGGCAATAGTACACCTTTTGTAATTGATCGATCTGTGCCATCAATTTTTGAGTCGCATACCAGCTATCCATCAATACGGTCGTAAATGGTAACTGCGAGCTTTCCACCACGCCATTTAGCATTACCGCCGCATGATCTAGCTTGCTCTGTCCATCCCCATCAGGGTCATAGAGGCGATAATCTACCACCCAAAACTGTCCTGTTTCTCCATTAACGTACACACAGCTAATTAACCCGATGCCACGAATGACTCGATGTTCGTTGCCACTGTACTGCCGTCGAGTTAGCTCGATTGATGCCGAATAACGTTTGTCCAACACTGTGTCGTCAAACAAGATATAGGCATTTTCAGACTCTTGTAGGAGTGGTTTTATGTTGTCCCACAACAGGTGAGGTGTCAATTTCTCGCCCCGTAAATAGCGATTGATGCGGTCGTGACTGATGCCATCAAGATGGTCAGCCAAGTTCGTCACGGTGTAGTTAATGGGGCTGCTCAACAGGTACTGGCAGTAGTCGAGTTTGGTAAAGTTCATCCCTTTAGTTTAATGGCTACCTCTTTGCTTCCTTGCCTGTCCCTGCGTAAGTCCTGATAGTAATAATAAGAGAGTGCCTTAAGTTTCTCTGTATCGCGGTCACGGTAGACGTTTCAGCCGATAAATTACCTCTGTTTTTTAGTGTACCGCCCCTTGTGACAGTTGGGGATTACACGCAAATACTTAAGGTCTTTTTAATAAAAATCTCATGCCTAAAGATCGTGAAGGAATTAGGCATGGCTCACGGCTACTAAGCGATCGCAATTGAACTCTGAAAATGCTGCTTAACAATGTGGTATGGGGTGAACTTAAACTTTTCAATATAAGTTTTAGTTTTATTTCTAGCTAGGTAATTTCGTATAACTTATAGGTCACTCAGCCTTACATACTCGTTTGACCCTACATATCTGCTTAAATCTCCGAAACCTATGCCGCGATCTAGTTATAACGTTTTTCTGTCTTATGGCTTTGCTCATAGCCGTCTGCAAAACCACACGTAACCTAACTATAGAGACGTTAGTTAGGATTTGAGGTTTTATATGACGACTGAGCGAAAGAATAAGCGATTGCATATTGTGACGACTGCTTACGAACGTCAGCAGATTGAACAAATGAGCGATCAGCTAGGGATGACTGTTAGCCAATTAGTACGATTAGCCGCTCAACAGTTTATTACTAACCATGCAGCAGCTAAGTAACACCCACAAATCAAAAAGAGTTGGGGGGCAACCCAACTCCAACAAATAATCTATTTCACTAATTAAAGGATACACAGCAATGACTTACTCAATCCACAGTGCCATCAATAAGACAATTCAATATATATCTAGTTTAGGGCTTTCAGCACTGCCCGTAGTACCTCAGCAACCCCAAATAAAGAACGCTGACGGTAAGCTAATTTTTACGGGTAAAAACCCATCTTATTTTGATGCGATGGGTAAGCCCTGCACTATTAATCATAGCGAGTATGCAGACCGACAGCCGACTGATAATGAGTTGCGGCTATGGTTCTCTAGCCCTCAGACAACCGGAGTAGGAGCATTAGGCAGCGACTCAATTGTTTTTATCGATATTGACCTTAAAAACTTCGCTTCTGACTCTGAGTGTAATCGCATTGTCATGAACGAATGGTTAGCCAAGCGCTTACCGCTTCAAAGCTGTTGGAGAGAGAAAACACGCGGTGGCGGCTATCGATTGGCTGTTCGACTAAGCACCCCGGCAACATTCACCAATTTTAAATTCACCCATTTTGACAGACATTGTGGAGAAGTAATCGGTAAAGGTAGATTTGCTGTATTAGCTCCTACTCCGGGTTATAAACAGCAGACAAGCTATGGCATTGTCAGCATAGACTCTCTAGATAGCGTGGGTATAATCTCTACTAAGACTGTTAAAGAGCCGCTTAAACCGTTATCAGAAGCGCCTACACCTCTAAATACACAGACAGCCATACAACCGCCTAATTCCGGGGGTGGAGCATCTGTTAGTATCTACAGTGTTTGCTCTCAATCTGTAAAAGATTTACTCAATTCTACTTTACCGCCAACAGATAGAAGCCTAGCCATTACTAAAGTCATCAAAGAGCTTTACGGATGGCAAAACTATCTATCTAAAGAAGGTAAGCACCTTAACGAATCTATCGACGACATCATTAAAAATTACGCGGAATGTTGTGGGCTAGAACCCTACAAACTTGCTCGGATTAAATCTAGCATCGACCTAGATAGGTGTCAACCGTCTAAATCGATTTACGCTGACGGTAAGTTTCAGCCGCTTCATATGACGGCAGAAAAGAATGTTATTTCTTATCTGTCAGCTATGGAGCGATCGCCCCGCTACAATACCCTAACCCTTTCTGTGGAATATGAAGGGCAGTCAACTACAGCCGCATCGCTGATTGAGCTTAAAGAGCGGATGTATTTAGATGTTGGAGTCGTTAACCTTCGTAAGGTGTCGTTAGCTAATAAAGAGTGGGCTGATGCTGTCGTTGATTGGGCGATCGCTAACAACTCCTACAGCCCGATTGCTGAATACTTGAACAGCCTACAACCCACCGCCTCCGATGTTTTAGATGAATTAGCGGAACGAATGGGGATAGTAGCGGCTGAAAAGGTTTGGCTGACTAAGTGGCTGCTGCAATGTGTAGAGCGTCCACTAAATAGCGGATGCGATGCCCCTTATATGTTGGTGTTTCACGGTTCTCAAGGCTGCGGCAAGACGTTCACACTCAACACCATAGCTAAACAGTGGTTTATTATTCTCAACCCTAAAAACGCCGTTGGCAAAGACGGGCTGATGCTATTCCATAGAGGTTGGGTTATCTGTAACGATGAATTATCGACCTTATCTAAATATGATATCGAGTCGCTAAAGTCTGAGATTACGACGACTGTTGATGCCATTCGGCTTCCTTATAGGGCTGATGTACAGCAGATGAGGCGCTCATCTGTTCTTTGTGGCACAACTAACAACGCTGAATTTCTCAAAGACGGTACGGGCAATCGTAGATTTTTAGTGGTTCACTTTCGCAATACCTTTACAGCCGATGACCGGGAATGGCTAAACGCTAATGTTGATAGGCTATGGAGTCACGTAGTACACCTAAAACAGTCCGGCGTTGATTATCACTTAACTGATGTAGAGGCATCCGCGCTGATTGAGACTCAAAAGAGCTATCGGGTGCTGACAGAAACAGACGAATTGGTTATCAGGGCGATCAAATGGTGGCTATCTAACACGCCTACAAAGACATTGCCGATCGCTGTTACAGACTTAACAACTCTAACCAAACAGTGCGGGGGTAAGCTAACCACCCAAAGAGTTAGTAAGACGCTCAAAGGTTTAGGGTTTGAAACTGATCGTATTGGTCGCGGCACAGATAAGCGAACAATCGTGCTGAATCCCCACATCGTAAATGAATTTGTGGACGTACCAATCAGTAGTAACTTTAGTGCTTTCGGCATCACGCTTAACAAAGATTCTGTTGGCACTGAGTCAACTAACGGCGATCTAGCTTTTTAACTAAAAACTTAAGTCAATCTTCTGATGGTCAATGCGATCGCACATCAGAAGATTGATACCCAAAAAGGCGATCGCTTACTCTATATACAGGAGTTACTCATATGGCACTAAAATACAATAAAGAAGAAGGCAAATGGGGCAAAGAGGCAGAGCGTTATGTACTTCAGCTATTGCGTGAGCAGGGATTAGATGCGTCTATGCCTGAGCTTTCCTTTGCTAACTCTGCCGACTACGCGAGGTATGAACATGACCTCGTAGTAGCCGATAAAGAAGACCCAAATAAAACAATAATTGCAGAGGTCAAACGACGGCGTAAACGATTTAATACTCACCTAAACTATCCACACCCCACAGTAATTGTAGATGCTTGCAGTACCTATGATTCTAAGGTGAGAAAACCTTTCATGTATTTTATAGTAGATGAAAATTTGACAAGTGTTTTTGCTGTACCGGGACAATCTCGTAAGCATTGGAGCAGGGTACAGTTGTTCAATGATCAGAAAAAAGAAAAGGAAGTCTATTATACTTGTCCTGTCGAGCAATGCCTCAGTTTTGACAACGCTTTTTTTCTTGTTAAAGCCTTTTTATCATCTAAGAAGCCTGATGTATCTACATAAAACAAAATCGCTCTTACACAAAAACTGTAGCGGCGACCACTTAAGGTATCTCCATATGATGATTGCTGTTACAAAGCACTAACTGTTAAGTAATGGGTTGTTACCTTACCGTCACGCTCTGAGACGTATTTAAGGTAATCGGCATCTTTTGGCTCTACTGTGGTCGCAATGTGTAGAAATTCATCACACCCGCCCTGCTCAATTATTTCTCGATATTCAGCCATGACATCTTGCTCAGTCTTTTTATTTGTAGCTTTCATTTACTGCCTCCCAATAGGAATTAAGATAGTCGAACTCCTACAGAAAAATTCTAGCACACCATTAATTTAGGATATTTGACGCTTCAAGACGGTTGGATTATATGTATGTGGTGCGTCAACGCTCTCAATCCTTTTACAAGTGGAGTCTTAATTTGCCGCTTTATACTTCACGAACTATGTTTTGATGGGCTATCTGTACGAAATTGTCACAATGCCCCATACTCCTCAGTACATCCACGAAGCGTTGAAACAATCCGCTAACGAGTTAAATACAACTCATCACGACTTAATTAATGCCATACTTGCCGAATGGCTATAGAATAGAAAATAACGGACAAAACAATGAAAAAAGTTTTAATCGCTTCTTTAACTATCGCTGTTGGAGTTTTTGCCGGAAACGAGCTAATTTCTTTTAAAAACTCCCCAAATACTTATTTTCTTAGTGACGCTCAAAGAGCTAAACGAGCGGCAATAGAAAACTGTAAAGCCGAAATGACTAAAACGGTACAGGTAATCAACCAAAGCGCAGAACTTCATAATCAACGAATAGTATCGCTAGGAGGGGAATTTAACGATGGTTTCCCTGAAATGGGGGACAAGGAACTTGAGGAGCGATGCAAAAACGTTCGTTACTAAATGATCACAACAACTAACCCACCCCTAACAACGGTGGGTTTTGCTTAACCTAGGATTACTTATACTTTATATTACTTATGGCACTACCGACGGAAGCGGCGATCGCATCTGTATACTCTAGCCCAAAACGTCGGGCAAAGATGGGCGGTTAATCATATGCCCGTAAGTCTTCATTACCATTGTCATATCGCTATGCCCTAGTAAATAAGCGACCCCCGTTGGTGGCACTCCCTTCTCTATAGCAACTGATGCTAAAGTGTGACGAATAGCATACGGCTGTCTGTAACTGATACCCAAGCCTTCTAAAACTACCCGCCATTGTCTCCTAATAAATGCACGGTCGTCTATAGGGTTGCCAAGGGGTGAAGTGAAAACTAAGTCATCAGCAGATAGACCGTCTATCCGTTCATCTAACAACTTCCTAAGCCGTGTGGTCATTGTAAGATAACGAATACTTCCGGTTTTAGTCTCTTTCCTCACTCTAGCCGCGCCGTTAGTTTGACCGCGATCGCCACGCCCTAACACTGAACAGATTACAATCTCATTACGCTCTAAGTTGATATGGCGACGCTGTAAACCTATCGCCTCCGATGGTCGGCATCCGGTGAGAAATAAAAACTCGACATAATCAGCATAGTGGCTATGGAGATAAGCTGAAGACTTAGGACAGAATTTATTAGCCCGAAATGCCGTAACGATCGCGGCTGTCTCCTCAGCGTTAAACGGCTGTATCGGCTTTTTAACTACCTTTCTACGCTTAACTACTGTGTAGGGGTTGCGGCTAAGTAATCCTTTATCTACAGCCCATCGCATACAGCTATTTAGATAGCGTAAATAGTCGTTGAAGATACGGGGGGCATACTCTAAGCGCTCAAACCAAGTAACATCGTCTAGCTGTGGGTTAGCCTTTTCTATATGACGCAAAATAGCTTTGTAGTGTCCGTTGCGGGTACGTTCAGATAGCTTTAGTGACATAACCCATTCATTCCACAGTGGCAGTAAATAGAGGTCTTTAGCCTCTCCTAGAGCGAGTTTCGCTGTCTTAGTCGGTACGGAATTGGTACGATACTTATCTAGCGACGGGTCAAAGTAACCCCCTAGCATATCTAATTCAATCTCAGAAACGATTTTCTGAGCGGCTTTTAGATTGATTTTGTTGTAGGGCAAACCCAAAGCCAAACAGTACCGTTCTCCTCTAAATGACCATCTAAGCCGCAAGCGATCGCAGTTATTCTTTATGGCTACATTGCCTTTTGCCGTTTTCATCGTCGTACCAATTCCGTACCAATTCGGGGCTAAAAGTGTATGAATTGATGGCTTTGGTGTAGGATAGAAAAGCGTGAAATACTTGCATTTCTTCGCGGGATGTGGCGCAGCTTGGTAGCGCACTTCGTTCGGGACGAAGGGGCCGCTGGTTCGAATCCAGTCATCCCGACTTAAATTGTAGAGGTCTTATCTTTACTCATTGTGAAGTTTAAGATGTTGAGGAGATAGACATAGCTTGAAAAGTTGCATCAAATCATTCTCCTTACTCCTTTAAATAAATCCCCCAACATCTTTAAAGACATTGGGGGATTTATTTAACCTAAGTTCTGACTTAAAATCTCTGTCAAAAAGCTTGCACCCACTCTTTAACTTCGTAATCAGTCCAAATACTATTTTGCCAGTAGGGATCGGCTTCTATTAACTTGCGTACCGTCGCTTCGTCTTGGGCTTCATAAATGCCAAAAACTTTTGTGGTATCTTTTGTTGGGCCAATGGTAATTAAAACCCCCGATGCTTTTTGCCCAGCCAATCCATCTAAATGCGCTTGGCGATAAGGAGCGCGTTTTTCTAGCACATCCTGGCAATAAGTACCCCACATTATGTATTTAGGCATGGTAGTTTTAGTTAGTTTTGAATTGATTTGAGCGGCGAACCGATACACCTGTACATTATTTAACTTCTAAGATTGACATGGAATTTTTCAATCAAAGATGCTCGTACTTTTTGATGGACTGTTTCAACCTCACTATCGGTTAAAGTGCGATCGCCGGCGCGATAAACTAATCGAAATGCTAAACTTCTTTGCCCTGGGGGGACATTTTCGCCCCGGTACTGATCAAATAACTCTACTGATTCTAAAATTTCTTTCCCTGCTAAGGAAATCGCTTTCAGTAATTCAGCCACAGAAATCTGTGTAGAGGCAAAAAAGGCAATATCTCGATCTGTTGCTGGGTAAGTAGAATAACTTTGGAACTGATGCTTGGCAATCTCCGCCGCATCTATACAATCAACTAGTACATCTAAATAGAGTTCAAAAGCATACACCTCATCAGGTAAATCCCTTTGTTTGCGTAACCCTGGATGTAACTGACCAAAAGTTCCTAAGCGGTTTCCCTGCAACCACAAAGACGCTGTGCGACCTGGATGCAGGCGCGAATCTTGATGATTGGGTTGGTACTCCACTATTAAACCTAGGCGCTGAAATACGCTTTCCAAAACGCCTTTAGCTTCAAACCAATTGATCGGGCAATTTTTGCCGCCACGCGTCCACTTTCCACTACTTGGATCGCCGCCCAAAATTCCCGCCAATGCCTCCGCTTCCGCTAATCCTTCCTCGTCTTGCCAAAAAATTCTCCCAATCTCAAAGCCATTTAGGGGCGGATTACCTTGGGAGCGATTGTACTCAAAAGCTTCAATCAAACCAGACACTAAATCTGTCCGTAGGGCGGAGTATTCAGCAAATAAAGGGTTAGCTAAGACTATTTGCCGATCTTCTCCGGGTTTGACTAAAGAATAATGGATTAATTCTGTAAGTCCTGTAGCGCGAAAGGCGGCGCGAATTTCTCGCCTTAGTTGTACCTCTAAACCAAGATCACCAGGTTCAGTTTTTTCGGGGAGAGTGTCGCAAAAGCGATCGTAGCCGTAAACCCGACCAATTTCTTCAATTAGATCGATCTCTCGTTCTAAATCTCGATGGCGGTAAGGAGGAACTTTTACACTCCAAATTCGCGCTGCGTTTGGGTGGGGTTTAATTTCACATCCCAAAGCAGTCAATATTTGCTGCATTTGCTCCTCTTGGAGTTCCCCAGTAGTTTCACCCAAATCTATCGGACCCAACAACTGATTGACGCGGTCTAAACGCAGTTCAATGGAACGCGAAAACGTTTCTAAGTTTGGGCGCGTATCAACCATAACCTGTTGCTCAATAACCGCCCCAGTTATCTCTTGCAACAAGTTTAAAGCGCGATCGCAAGCCCTCTCTAGTTCTACGGAGTTTACACCCCGCTCGTAACGTGCTGAGGCTTCGCTTCGCAGTCCTAAGCTTCTTGCCGAGCGCCGAATTGTGGCACTATCAAATAACGCGGCTTCTAAAACTAAATTCTCTGTCCCTGCATGGACTTCGGTTTCTTGTCCCCCCATCACCCCAGCAATAGCTACAGGCTTGTCGTTGGCGGTAATCAACAAGTTTTGAGGAGATAGAGAACGATTTTGACCGTCTAACGTCCTTAAAGATTCTCCCGCTTCGGCAAAACGAACACCCATTCCTAAACTATTTGCTCTTGCTACCAATTGCAGGCGATCGCGATCAAAAGCGTGTAAGGGTTGTCCCCATTCCAATAAAATATAATTTGTAATATCTACAACATTATTTATCGGTCGGACTCCCGCCGCTTGCAAGCGCTGCTGCAACCAATGGGGGGAAGCCGCAACTTTTACTTGAGAAATTACCGTCCCAATATAAGTAGGATTTGCTTGGGTTGCCGATATTTTTAGTTGCAAGTGACTTGCAGCCGTTGGTTTTTCAACTTTTGCCACTGCTGGTAATTTTACTGTCACCCCAGTCAAAGCTGCTACTTCTCGCGCCACTCCCACCATACTTAATGCGTCGGCACGATTTGCTGTTGCTGTCAAGTCCAGTATTACATCATCTAATCCTAACAAAGGTCTAGCATCGCTCCCTACGGCTAATAAATCGGGATTTTCCTGGTCTACCTCTGCAAAAATATGAATTCCCGCCGATTCCTTGGCTAAACCAACTTCCGCTAAAGAGCAGATCATGCCCTCGGAACGAACGCCTCGCAGTTTGGCGGGGCGAATTTTTAAGTCTATTTTTGGTAAATAAGTACCAACTGTTGCTACCGGGACGTAAATATCTGCCCGGATGTTAGCCGCGCCACAGACAATCTGCAATGGTGACGATTGCGAACCAATATCAACGGTTGTAACGCTTAATTTGTCAGCATTTGGGTGGGGCAAGCACTCTAATACCCTACCCACCACAACCCCAAAAGCCCAAGAAAGACGATCTTCAATGTCTTCGACCTCAAACCCTGCCAGCGTTAGGATTTCGGCTAACTCCTCTGGAGTAAGTGTCAACGCTGGTTCTACCAGTTCCCGCAGCCAGTTAAGAGAGATACGCATGGAAAAAAATGCTTATTTTATGCTCAAGTCAGCCTGACTATCTTACTGCGGTCTGGTAGAAAAACCCAATAATTGGGAATTATAAGTGCGGAGGATAAAAATCCGGATTTTTTCGCGCTTATGGATGATCTTTTGGGAGGTTTCCGTAGCACGGAGTTAATCACTGACGTATCTTTATCTTGTCTTCACAAAATCTTCAGCAAAAATGAGTTTGTATTTGTTCGTATTTGTTTGGATAATTAAGTTGGGGTACAACTATCCAAAAAACCCTAATCTTAGGAGTTGACCCGTTCATGACCTACTGCTTAAATCCTAAATGTCGTCATCCAGAAAACCCTATAGAGCAAACAAAATGCGCTGATTGTGGTTTTAGTCTAGTTAAGTTGCGCGATCGCTATCGTGTATCCCAAGCACTGGCTCATGGAGGCTTTGGAGCTACTTTTCTAGCGCAAGATGAAGGCTTACCTGGCGAACCTGTGTGCGTCATCAAACAACTGCGCCCATCGGTAAATGAGCCAAATGTTTTTCAAATGGCACGGGATTTATTTGAACGGGAAGCTAAAACTTTAGGCAGAATTGGCAATCATCCCCAAATACCAAGGCTACTTGATTATTTTGAAGAAGATAATCAATTTTATTTAGTGCAAGAGTACGTTAATGGCGCTACCTTACAGCAAGAAGTCAAACGCTACGGTGCTTTTAGTGAAGCTGGGGTGCAGCAATTTTTAAGCGAAGTTTTACCAATACTGCAATACATCCACGATCAACGGGTAATTCACCGCGACATCAAGCCTGCTAACTTAATTCGGCGCGTGGAAGACTGCAAACTCGTCATGATTGACTTTGGCGCTGTCAAAAACGAAGTCAACAACACCATCAATAGTCAATCCTTGCACACTAATGTGACCTCTTATGCTGTCGGTACGGCAGGCTTCGCTCCACCCGAACAAATTGCTCTACGTCCAGTTTATGCTAGTGATATTTATGCAGTAGGGGTAACTTGCATCTATTTACTTACGGGTAAATCTCCTAGAGACTTTGATTACCATCCTTCTACCGGGGAAATGTTATGGGAAAAAAAAGTTCGCGTTAGCGATTCCCTAACAGAAGTTCTCAAAAAAATGCTAGAAGTATCGGTTCGCCATCGTTACAAATCTGCTACCGAAGTATTAAACGCTATTCAACTTGAACCCTACGAAGACAGTTTAGCGAAAAGCATGGCTAGTCACAAAAAGCCGCTATCTGGTAATGACAAATCGGGGTTTTTAGATCGTTCTAATCCAGAAGAAGGTTACAATCCATCAATTGTCCAAATGGCAACATCAATCCGCGAAAGACGGGTAAAATCTATAGAAGCTAATCCTAAGTCAAGTGCAGATATTACTCAAGAATTAAAAGCCAAAACTTGGAAAGCAAAAATAACTAATCAAAGTATTCCTCTTAGTTCCAAAAATCCGCCTGTTCCTCGTATAGATAGCAATACTTTATTAAGTGCTTATATCAACGGCAGACGTGACTTTGCTATGCAAAACTTAAGTATGCTGGATTTGGAAAGAGCAGATTTAACGGAAGTAAATTTTCACGGTTGCAATTTGCATAAAACTAATTTACACAAAGCAATTTTATTTAATAGTGATTTAGGGCAAGCTAGTCTCAATCAAGCCTCCTTGAAAGACGCAAACCTTAGTAGAGCTTACCTTAGCCATGCTGACTTAGAAGGGGCAGATTTACGCGGCGCAGATTTGAGCGATGCCTACCTTAATCATGCTAACCTACGCGGGGCTAATTTAAGCGGTGCAAATCTCACTAATGCTAAGGTTTCTGAGGAACAGTTAGCAATGGCTAAAACTAATTGGATGACTGTACGCCCTAATGGCAAACGCGTAGTTTTGTAGAGACGTTATTAGTTAATTTGGAGAACTTGAACCTGCTCTCCGGCGGGGATATGGGTTTGTCCTACAGGCAACACGGCTAAACCGTTGGTTTGGGCTAAGTTAATTAAATTACCTGAACTTGGACTACCACTTGCGAGGGCAAATTCATAATTGCCATCTACTAAATGTAACTGTCCCCAGAGGTAAGTTTCGCGTTTACCATCAGAAGTTAAATCGTAACGAGTCCGCGCTAATACAAACTTTGGTTGCCAATTATTTGCCAAGCCAGAAAGTTTCCGCAATGCTGGTTGAACAAATCGCCAAAAAGTTACTAAAGCCGAAACCGGATTTCCGGGTAAACCAAAGTATAAAACGCTTTGTTGGGTTTTGGGCTTGGGAAAGGTAGCGACTGTTAGCGGTTTACCAGGTTTTATGCCTACGGAGCGAATATGAATTGTAGCTCCCAATTGCTCTAAATTTTTATCTATATAGTCGTAATCTCCAACCGAAACACCCCCGGAAGATAAAACTACATCCGCTACAGATATTGCTTGAGCAATGGCTTTTTTTACCTGTTCTGGGCGATCGCGCACAATTCCCATTGGTACGGGTTCTGAGCCGATTTGTGCCACTAATGCCGCTAAAGCATACTGATTTGAGTCTACAATCTGACCGGGATGGAGCAGTTCGTCGGGTGCTACTAATTCGTTGCCTGTAGATAAAATTGCCACGCGCGGACGACGGTATACAGTTACTTCTCGACATTGCGCCGCCGCTAATACGGCAATTTCTGCCGGATTAATAGTGATTCCTGGCGGCAATAGTTGCCCTCCAGCTTGGTAAAATGAAGCGCGATGACGAACAAATTCTTGGGGTTTGGGAGCCGCTAATATTAATACGCGATCGCCTTGTTTTTGGGTTTGTTCTTGCATAACAACAGTATCCGCACCTTCGGGCATCACCGCCCCAGTAAAAATCCTTGCTGCTTGTCCCGATTGAATATAGCGTAAAGGTTTGACTCCGGCGGGGATTTCTTCCACTACTTCTAAAACTGTGGGACAGTCTTTAGTAGCGCCGCTAACGTCTTCGTAGCGTACTGCGTAGCCATCCATTGCCGAATTATCCCAGTGGGGAAAATCTAGTTGGCTAGTCACAGGTATTGCTAAAATGCGATCGATCGCCGTTAATAAAGTCACTAACTCTCTGTCCCATTTTTTATCTAGAGGCTGGACTAAATTAAAAATAATTGCTTCCGCATCGCTAACTTGTAGCATGGCGCTCTCTTGCTCCGACTTTTTTACTAAACTATCAGCTATAAAAACATCCACAACTATAACTTGTGCGTGGCTCACAAATTATTAGTTATTTAGCTTGCGATCGCCCTTCCTAGTCAAAATTAATATATTATTTTTTCTTTCCCCTGACTTCGCCCTTGGGAATTAAAAAGTAAATATTTAATAATAGTTGCTAGGATAGACAATCGTGTGAGATAATAGATATTTGTGTAAAATTCCGTCCAAAGCAAACAGCATTAAAGACTATGGCTAAAAGCAAAGGTGTACGGATTGTTGTGACATTGGAATGTACCGAGTGTCGCACCAATCTAGATAAGCGATCGCCGGGTGTATCTCGTTACACCAGCATGAAGAACCGCCGCAATACCACCGCCAGATTAGAATTAAAGAAATTTTGCCGCTACTGCAACCGTCACATTGTTCATAAGGAAATTAAGTAATATATGGCTTACTATCGCCGTCGTCTATCTCCTATTAAACCCCAAGATCCAATCGATTATAAAGATATCGATTTGCTGAGAAAGTTTGTAACCGAGCGAGGCAAAATTCTACCTCGTCGAATTACGGGATTAACATCCAAGCAACAAAGAGACTTAGCACTAGCAATCAAGCGGGCGCGAATTGTGGCTTTAATGCCATTTATCAATGCTGAAGGATAATTGGGCAAAGCGGTTACAAAATCGCTTTCAAGTTGCAGATTAAAAGTTAATAATTTTTTACGTTTGTTGTGGATAAGGGAACGCTAGTTGAATTTAAAGTCCAAGGCGATCGCCGACTTGCGGTGGTAGATCGTCCTGATGGCAAAACACGTTGGTTTGTAGTCGATGAGCGCGGTACTGCTCATAGCTTAACGCCTCGACAAGTTACCTATAGCGTTCCCGGACAAACTTATAAAGCTTCAGAAATTCCTAAGTTTTTAACCGCAGTCCAACCTTATATCGATCCGTCAAGCTTGGAAATAGCCTGGGAATTGTTAATAGAACTGGGGGAGGAAAGTGTTAACCCAAAAAAATTAGCTTCCTTACTATTCTCCGAGGAAAACCCACCCCAGTGCTACGCGGCACACTGCTTATTATCGGAGGATAAACTTTATTTCAAGCTAAAAGGCGATTATTACGAACCGCGTAGCGCCTCCCAAGTAGCAGAACTCAAGCACCAAAGCGAAGTAGCCAACCTTCGCCAAAAAGAGCAAGAGCAATTTTTCGCGCGAATTTCTCAAGTTCTAGATGGTGCAACGGTAGAGTGGGAAAAGTACGATCGCCAACGTTTAGAAGCGATAGAACGTTTTGCCTTAACCATGGTTGAGACAGGGCGGTCAGGAGGAATGCAAGATCCTAATCGCAATCCCCCGGCGTTGCTACTAGAAATTATGAATCATCTAGGACGCACCGCTACCCCGCAAGCGGTAATGCAATTATTGATTGATTTAGGTATCTGGAGCGAGCATGAAAATTTGGTATTGCGGCGCTCATTAATTCCGTCTCAGTTTCCTATCAAGGTATTAGAAGTGGCGCAGCAGTGCTTAGATTCCCCACCACCAGACTTAGACCTAGACCGTTTAGACTTAACGCGGTTAAAAGTTTATACAATTGATGACGAGAGTACCAGCGAAATTGATGATGGTCTAAGTTGGGAAGTATTAGCCAACGGACAGCAAAAGCTATGGGTACATATTGCCGATCCCACGCGCTGGCTAATACCGGAAGATGAATTAGATAAGGAAGCAAGAAGGCGCGGTACAACAGTGTATTTGCCTACAGGGATGATCCCAATGTTTCCCGCAGTATTGGCTACAGGCCCAATGAGCTTAATTCAGGGCAAATCTTGTTGCGCCTTAAGTTTTGGTGTAATTTTAGACGAGCTAGGGGCGGTGGAAAGCTACAGTATCCATGCAAGTGTAATTAAGCCCACCTATCGCCTGACCTACGAAGATGTAGACGAGATGTTGCAACTAGGATTACGAGCAGAACCAGAAATTGCGGCGATCGCCTCTTTAGCCCAATTACGTAAAACTTGGCGGCATTCTCAAGGCGCAATTAGCATTCATTTACCCGAAGCCAGCATCAAAGTCAAAGGCGACGAAATTACTATTAATGTTTTAGAAGATTCGACTTCTAGGCAGTTGGTAGCCGAGATGATGATTTTAGCTGGGGAAGTTGCGGGGCGCTACGGTCAAGCTCATAATATTGCTTTGCCTTTTCGCGGTCAGCCGCAGCCGGAACTACCTTCTGCCGAAGAATTGATTCAATTGCCCGCCGGGCCTGTCCGTGCTTGCGGGATGCGCCGTTGTATGCCTAAAAGTGAGATGAGTATTACCCCCAGTCGTCATGCTGGATTGGGTTTGCAAACTTATACGCAAGCAACTTCCCCCATCCGTCGCTATAGCGATTTGCTAACTCATTTTCAACTCAAAGCTCACCTGCGGGGCGAAGATTTGCCTTTTTCCGCCGAACAGCTTAAAGAAGTGATGTTAAGCGTATTTAGCGTCACTCAAGAGGTGGTTCTGGTAGAACGACAAACTAATCGTTATTGGGGTTTAGAGTATCTCCGCCGCCACCCAGAGGAAGTGTGGCAAGCCTTAGTTTTGATGTGGTTGCGCGAAGACACGGGTTTAGCATTGATTTTAATTGAAGACTTGGGTTTACAGTTGCCCATGCCCTTTAAACGAGATGTCGCCTTGGGCGAACAAGTATTACTCAAAGCTGCTTATGTAGACCCCCGCCAAGACATACTTCAGTTTCAAGAAGTAAGTCATGCAGAGGTTTAATCGGGCTTTTTGAAGTCTTGCAAAATTGCTGATAAAGATAAATGCTTGCGAATATCCATCATTTCGGCTAAAGATTGCCCACTTAAATCGCTAGAAACTTGAGTTGGTTCTGGTGGTAGTACGGTAACTACAGGGGTATTATCTATTAAATCAGTCTCTACAGATTGGGTTTCTAATAATGGCTCTGGGATAGGTGGTGGCTCTACTTCTACCGTAGTAGTCTTATTGCCTACAGTTTCACCTTGTTTGAGCATTAGTCGGCGCTGCTGGCGACGCGATCGCCCACGTTTAGGAATTGTTGGCAAATTATGCCGCCATTTATAAATTGCTACCGTACTTGCCACACCAGCACCCATTAACGCAATTGTTGGCAACCAGTTACCCCCGGTAGGAGTAGGTGCTTTTTGACTAGCGATGGTAGTTTGTTGGCTGGAATCTTTATCGGTACGCCCGGTATTAGTTAAGCTGACAACCGCGATCGCGGCGATCGCCATTGATAAAGCGCCAAATCCCAATATTAGCAACCAAAGATATATCAACAATGGCGACTTATTCGGCAGCTTCGACTCGGTTAATTTGGGCGGAGGCTCTTGAGTATTAAGGTGGTTTGTCATCGCGATTTTCAACGACTATTTAGAGATTTTACATTTAAGGCGATCGCTCCTCCAAGATCGGGATCAACCAATTGATAATACATGGCTTCAGTCCTATAGACTGTAACTTCAAGATAATATTTAAACGAATATATCCAAAAATAAGTAGATTTTTGACTAAGAGTGTTTAAGTAATACTTAAGAAGTTAGAAAGTGCGATCGCCAGTAGATGATCGAGCGGAACGCTCGAACCGATAGGGCTACACCTTCTGCTAATAAACTAGCCCTAATAGTATCCAAAATTTAGGGTACGCACGTCTGAGACACGTGGGATATAATTTTATACTCAATCAATTTCTTATTTGGAGTTATTATGCGTTATTTTGACGTATTGGTTGGTGCGATCTTAGCACTAGCCATCCCCTCGACTGCTGTCGGTGCGACCTGTGAAGATAGCTTTGTCAAGAAAGGCAACGAGCTATCAGGGCTGCGCTTTATCGCGGAGATTGCCGTTGAGGATTTGATGCCGCCTACCGCCATTGGTCAGATGCGTGGGATAGCGGTAGCCAAGGGCTATGACATCATTACCGAAGAGGCAGAGTATGGAAGTATGCTGATTGAACAACCACGTTCAGGTTCAGTACGACCCTTCCCGATTGTTGTCACTGCGACATCAGAAGGTGGTGCTTCGCGAGTAAAGCTGGAGGCAAAATTGTTCAGAGGGATGTTTGCTGGTGTAGAGAATGCAAAGACCGAACTATGCAGTATGTTGAACAAAGTGCAGGGTGGACCCGCCGGGATTGAAGCTGCGGCGCGCAGTAAAGACGCAGTTTCAGCCAATGCGCCCAGCGTCAGTGCCTCAATGACGCTTTCACAGCAAATTTCCCAAGAAGCCGCCAGCAATGCGGCGATTGTTCCGTCGCGCTATCGGGGGAAGTCATACACGATCAAAGGGCGTGTTGCTTATGTAATTGAGGATGCCGATAGCTATCGCATTGCTTATGATATTCCAGAAACGACTAGCGATCTCGCTCTGCATATAGGCAAGTTCCGGTTTTTGACACAGATTAGCTGCATCGTCGCCAAAGGGCAGAGCGCTTACGCATTATCCCTAAAGAAAGGCAGCAGCATTAAGCTAACTGGTCAATATCGCGACTTTGACCAATTCAAGCACGTCATGTGGTTTGACGGTTGTAGACCCGCCGAATAAGAGATTTTGCTCAATAGCTAATTTTTAATTCATTCTTCGCTGAGAATAGCCGTTTGAGCCAACCAATCAATAATCAAAGGATTTACTTTGTCTGGTGCTTCATCGTGGGGACAGTGACCAGCATTGGCAATCGGCTTCACCTGTACCGGTTGACCCATTGCGCTTAAGTCTTGAAAAATCTTCGACCCATTAATCGGAGTCCAGGGGTCAGCATCTCCCCAAATTACCAACAACGGACACTGAACTTTAGGCAATAACTGAGCAGGGGTTGGCCCTGGAGGTGCAGTTAAAATTGACACAAAAACCTGTTGCGCCCCTTCGTCGCAAGATGGTTGATACAGCAGGTCTACAAGCTCATCGGTAACGGCTGTGCGATCGCGATACACTTGCATCAGACTCCGCCTTATTTGCGACTTTTGCCGCACTCTATTAAACAAAACTTTGCCAGTAATCTTAGAACGTATTAAGCGATTAAATGCGCCCATTACCAACCTTAAAGGCGGATTTAGTTCGTGGGGACGGTGGCTAAGTCCTCCCGCACAGTTAATTAGAATTCCCCCCGCCGCAATGTCTGGATGATTGGCAATCACCATCAAGCTTAATAATCCGCCGATAGAATTACCCACAAATACCGCCCGTTGCCGAATATGCGCCGTCCAAAAATCTTTAACTAATTCTTCCCATAATTCCATTGTGTAGTTCAACGGTGGCTTATTGGAACTTCCAAACCCCAGTAAATCAATGGCAAATACTCGGTAGCCCGCCGCAGCTAATACAGGGATATTTTTGCGCCAGTGTCCGATAGAAGCACCGAAACCATGAATTAATAATAAAGGTTGTCCCGTACCCATGACTGTATAGCCAATTTTGTAACCTTTCCAGTCCCAAGTTAGTTTGTCGAAAATGCCAATTACCTGTTGCTCAGTGATCACAATAAACTTTATTAATATTTGTAACTACTTAAATTGTAGATTAAAGGGCGTTGATGTCGGTGTTGCTGAATTGGTAATGGGTAATTGGTCATTGGTAATAATTTCAATGAGCAATTTTCAACTTTCAACAACGCCCACAATGTCTAGTTCCCCCAGAATTGGGGGTTAGGAGGTGTGTAAAGCTGTTTAAAGTCCCAAGTCTACCGCTACTCGATGAGCGCAAGCAAAACCAGAAAAAGCTACAGCATTCAATCCTTGTCCGGGAAAGGTACTATCACCCACGCAATAAAGCCCAGGAATTGATGTGCGGTTAAAAGGCATCCCCAATAATCCCATTAACTTCCGCCGGGGGATAGGGCCATAAGTACCATCTTGTCGATTTAAAAACCGTCGATGGCTGCGAGGCGTTCCCACTTCCATGTAGTCTAAAGCCGCATCTAAACCCGGAAAAATCTGTTCTAAACGTTTAATTATTTTTCCTGCCGCCGCTTCTTTTTTTTGTTCGTACTCGCACTGAGAAAGCTCTTGCCAATCTTCTACCCAGCTTGGAGTAAAAGTATGAATAATATGATGACCCGCCGGGGCTAAATCGGGGTCTAGTAAGGTAGGAATTGAAACAAAAATAGTTTCTTCCATTTTTTCCCAATCTTCTACCAAAATATGATGGCATTCTGTCCCCACAGGCAACAATTGCGCCTTTACACCCAAGTGCAGATTTAAAAAACTCGGAGATTTTTGATAGCGTTGTTGCCATTTTTGCTCGGAGGCTGGCATTTTTTCTTTTGGTATCAATTTCTCGAAGGTATCCCAGCGCGTAGCATTAGAAATAATCCTTTTTGCCCTGTAAACTTTTCCCGAAGCTAGCTTTACGCCAACGGCGCGATTATTTTCGGTCAGAATCTTTGTAACTCTAGCTTGATACTGAATTTCTCCCCCAGCTTTTTCTAGCCCATCGGCTAATTTTTGGGCAATTTGACCGACACCGCCTTTGGGGTAGTTAATTCCGCCGTAATGACGGTCAGAAAAGACCATTCCCCCATTAATCATTGGTGTCAAGTCGGCGGGGACTACTGACCAGATATAACACTCTATATCAATAAACTTCAATAACAAAGGGTCTTTAATATACTTTCGCGCTACATCGCCCACATTTTGGGGCAAATACTTAACCAAACCCAAACAAGCCAAAGGATGCTGAAAAAATACCCGTGCTAGATATCTTGGTTCTTCTAGGGAAAGTAAATCCATCCGATTGAGACAGTTAAAAACTGTCCAGCATTCATCGTAAAATTGGCGGATACCTTGCTTTTCGTGAGGAAAATAACTTAGGAGTTCTTGCAAAAATTTCTCATAATCGCGGTGAACTTTTACTTCTAAATTGTTAGGTAAATGATAGTGAATTTGCACCGGGTCGGGGATCGTTTCCAGACTTACATTTACTGCCTCTAACGCTTTGGTGAGAAGGTTTGTAGTGCCTTGAGTCCCAAAGCCAAAAATCATCGACGCGCCAACATCAAAGCGGTAGCCTTCGCGCTCAAAATACCCCGCACTTCCTCCAGGAATTAAATAGCTTTCTAGAACTAGCACTTTAGCGCCCTTAGCTGCTAACTGAGTAGCCGCCACTAAGCCGCCAATACCAGCACCGATGGTGATCGCATCAAATAAAGTTTCGGCAGTAGGCATACATTCAACTTTGTTTAAGAGTTCTAAATAAAATTTTTGCGCTTGCTGGATATACAGTTTAGCTCTTTTTAGCTCTCCGCACCAGGCAAAAAAAATAGGATGGGTCTGCTGACTTGAGCCGACCTATCCCATCTGCCGATCCTTAAAGAGAGGAGAACACTGAAAATTACTATAAACTTGATTGAGAATTTATGTCAATAGCTAATGCAAATTATTTTCAATTAGCGGCAAAAACTATAGGAGTAAAACAGACTTTTTTTCCAGATTGGTACTAAGAATATTATGATGAGTCAGACTTTAAAAGAAGTGCCACCCCTAGCTATGACACTGCAACTACGTGTTTACGTTCCCCCCCATCCTTTAATCAAGCACTGGCTAGGAGTTGCCCGCGATGAGGCCACGCCGTCAGTATTGTTTAGAAGTGCGATGACTGAGTTAGGGCGTTGGCTTACTTACGAGGCAATCCGCGACTGGTTGCCTACAGAAGAAACTATCGTGCAAACGCCCCTAGCACCTTGCAAAGCGACGATGATTGATTTTACAATTCCGATTGCCGTAGTACCAATTTTACGAGCGGGGTTGTCTTTGCTTGAAGGAGCGCAGACATTGTTACCTTTGGCATCCATTTATCATTTGGGATTGGTACGAGATGAAGCAACTCTTACTCCTACTTGCTATCTCAATAAATTACCTGCGCAGTTTGTACCCGAAACTAGAGTATTGATTCCTGAGCCAATGTTGGCAACGGGCGGCTCAATTATGGCAGCAATGGAGCAATTGGTATCTAGAGGAGTAGACCCAGCCAAGGTGCGGATTATTTCAGTAGTAGCTGCGCCTCCAGCTTTGCAAAAACTCAGTGTTGCTTATCCAAATTTGATTATTTACAGTGCAGCTATTGACGAAGAATTAAACGATCGCGGGTTTATTGTGCCAGGATTAGGGGACGCAGGCGATCGCACCTTTGGCACTTGAGGGGCAATACTTCCGGTAAAATAGTCTGTATTTAGAGCGAGTCATTTTTGAAGACGGTAAGCATATGAATCAGCGCGATGGATTTACAGGCGGCTTTATAGCAGGGACAGTTGTAGGCAGTGTTGTAGGCGGTGTCATCGGCGCACTACTCGCTTCACGAGTTTTAAATGAAGCAGACAGCGATATCGAGCCAAGAAAGAAAACAAACTTAGCAGAGGGTAGTAACTCTAGACCAAAACGCCGTCCGCTTAAAGCTTCTTCCGAACAAACAATTGAGGTGGCGCGGCGCTCTTTAGAAGACAAAATTGCCCAACTAAATGAAACAATTGACGAAGTACGCCTAAACTTGGGCAATGTAAATGGAAACCCACTACCAGCCAATTTAGAAAGGACTACTTTGGGAGAATAACTCAATAGTGGGTTATTTGCCTTACTATTGTCAGAGCAAAAATCCGCAGAAATCGGCTAGATTAAAGTCAAACCGATATCGCTGTTAAAACTTACCACTCGCTGAATTAACCTATGTCTTCAATCGCGTTACTCGCCAATACGCTATCTACTTTTATCACCATTTACACCGGGCTATTATTTGTTCGCATTTTGTTAACTTGGTTTCCCAATATCAGCTTTTACAATCAACCCTTTGCGACTCTAGCCCAACTTACCGATCCTTACCTTAATTTGTTTCGGTCAATTATTCCGCCTCTAGGTGGCATGGATTTTTCGCCAATGTTAGCAATAATCGTTCTTCAATTGTTGGGTAGCTTTGTGGCAGGAATTCCAGCATTTGTATAGAAATAATTAAAACTTGTAAAGACAAAACCCGCAATAAGTACGGGTTTTGTCTTTAGGGTAATGAGTAAAAACAATTACTTTCTAATCAATAATTCCTATCTTCTAACTTGTCCGCTAAAACCTGCGGCTTTAAACTGCTTGAGTTGCAAGGGTAAAGGCTGATTTGCGGGTACAGAAATTCGCATATTAAACTCGCTTACACCCGCAGGTATTTCAGGAATTGAGCCAAGTCTAGTACGGTTTTGCATTACTGAGTCATTGTTAGCATCGTAAATCCGCCCAAATACATCAGCGTCATAAACAGATTTACCCGAAGTATTTTCAGCTTTGCCCGTCACAATAAAACAATTAGCGGCGGTGGTAGTCCCGCTAGTAACCGCCCCTTGAGCGAGTTCTGGGGGACACTCTTTATAACCAATATCTGTTAATTTAATTTGAGTTAGCGCACTAGCTGAGGGAGTATATACCAAGGAACTTATCCCCAATAGCATAGTCAAGGCGATAACAAATAGGGAGCGTAACCGCATACACTGCACCACATAAAAGGCAACTTTTTTAGCTTACCACGCGATCGCTCCAAGGAAAATTTACCCTACTTTGTGAGGAATCGCGATTATTAAAGTTTTGTCATAATTAATTAATCAAGTGCGAAAGCGCAAGTTAGCCATGACACCAGCCGATCTTGAAGCCGCCCTAAAAGCTGCTTTTAGCCGTTGCGATCACAATTTTTGCCCTTTAAGTGAGGAGCAAAAAGAAATCCTGCTGCAAGTAGCGGCGGAATTGAGTGGGCAAAAAGCAAAAACTAATAATAGGTTAAATAACCCCTTAGACGAACTTTCCCCAGAGCAACGTCAGAGCTTTTGGCAATATATTCAAGTTCAAGAGCAACAAAATCTCTCGTGGAAAGCGCAGTTACTCAATGATTGGTTGCAAGAGCGCGATTCTGGGGAAATGCAATTTATCCGCGAATCCTATGGTTTTGCTTGGCTTAATCGCATTCAGCCTGCACACATTGCTAAATATGCCCAAGAAGTCTTAAAACTAAAAATAGGCGATCGCATTGAAGTAGCTAACGGTTTATGGGAATGGGTGCAAGAAAATGGTCCCTGTAGCCGCCAATGGTTTCCCTGTACAGTAGTTGCTGTAGATGACACAAGTTGTACGATTCGCTTTAGTAACGGCGCTGAATACCAAATTCAGGGCGTTTACAACTGGAATCGTTACAATTGGCGCTGGATAGAATAATAACTAGCCACCGATGCCCAAACGCCCCGCCAATGCTGGCGTTAGCGGCAAAAGGACACAAATCATCAAAAATAATGCAAGTAAGCCTAAAGCCGCTCTAGCATCGTCTGGTTCGGTAATTTCGTTGAGGCTGGGACGCTCCAAATCACGCTGTAAAAACAAAATTGCGATCGCCCAATACATGGCTACAGGGTTTGCTAATGATGCCACAGCTAAAATAATTAACGTGGCAATAGTAGCCCGTCCTGCGGTCTTGCGCCCGTAAATAGCTTGTACAATCCGCCCCCCATCCAACACCCCGGCGGGCATTAGGTTTAGAGCAGTAATCACTAAACCCAACCAACCGATTACTGTTAATGGATTTACGTCAACTAAACTATCGTGGAGATTAGCACCAATAATTACCCGTGCTAAAGTTCCCACTAATATTGAGCCTTGAAAAAACTCTGTAGGGACTTGAAACAAACTACCGGGGTGAGATAGCAATAAACCAACTATTAGCAGCAATAGAGAAAGCAAACCCCCCGCCGCCGGGCCTGCAAAAGCAATATCAAACAAAGCTTGGCGATGGGGAACTAAAGACGCAAACCGGGTAATTGCGCCAAAAGAACCTAGTTGTAAAGTTGGTAAGAAAAAAGGCGGACTCAATTTAACTTGGTAACGTCGCGCTACAAAGTAATGAGCAAGTTCGTGGGACGCTAAAATAGCAATAATCCCGATACCAATAGGTAAAACCTCTGTAAAACGCTCTAAGTGAGTAAAAAAATCAAAACCCAGTAATATACCAGCCGTTTCAAAAATCGTCGCCATAGTGGCAATAATTAAACCCACTGCCAAGATATACTGACTCACCGTTACTGGACGTACATCGGCGCTACGGGGAAGGATGATTACTACAGGTTTGGCATCTACATTTTCGACCAAAAACAGCCGATAGCGATCGCTTAATTTCTCCTGCAAGGAAGCCGTCAACTTTTTGTGTACAGCTTCTGGTTCTCCGCGCAAGTTTCCCTTAATAATTACTCCTTCTTGATAGGGAATTGTTTCTACAGCAAAATAAGTATCAATACTAAAAATTCCTCTAATTGCTACCATATCGTCCGAGGGAATCGGGACTATAGTTTGCTCTGGTGGCTTGCTTGGCGTAATCGTCTCGTTGGTGGGAGTTGGTGGCGTAAGACTAGGTTTAGTTTGGGTTTGGGTTCTTAGCCGATTATTAATTGCTATATAAGCCACCGTTGAAGCTACAACTAAAAATAAAATACCCACAAGATTTAGATAAATTCCGGCAGCAAATAAGCCAAAAAACAACAACCAAGGAGCAATTAAGACCACCGACTGTAACCAAGTCAAAAGGCCTAACTTGCCCAAAGCTTTAGCTCGATAAAAACCCCAGCCCAATATAGCGCAAGCTACCAATACAACTAAGGCGATCGTAGAAGTTTCTGATGCGGTGTACATTTTTAAATAAAACTACTTTTTGCTATAGCCTATAAGTCTACCGTAATCCCGTAGGCTATCCAAAAATCACCCTGGATCTCTAACATTGAGACTGGGCTGCTAATAGATCCTCAATTGCTTTCGTATTTACGGCTTTTGAGAAAAAATACCCCTGTGCGTATTGGCATTTGAGCGCTTTGAGTTTCATTAGTTGCTCTTTGGTTTCTACGCCTTCGGCTACAACCTCTATTCCCATATTTGCGGCTAGAGCGAGGATAGTTTGGATAATCTTAATTTTAGAATTGTCGTCATCGTCATGGTTATTCATACCCAGGACAAAAGAACGGTCAATTTTTAAGATGTCAATAGGAAAACGGTGCAGATAACTAAGGGATGAATAGCCTGTACCAAAGTCATCTAGACACAAGATTATCCCTAAACTTTTTAATTGCTTGAGAGTTTGGTCAATTTGCTGACTATTTTCTACCAGTACGCTTTCGGTAATCTCTAAATGTATATGGTTTGGTTGCAAGTTATAGGCATCCAAAATTTCTTTTATAGATTTAACTACATTGGGGGAGGTGAATTGTTTGCTAGAAAAGTTCACACTCATAGTGATGTCAGCGTTAGGAAATTTTACTTGCCATAAATGTAACTGCTTGCACGCCTCGCGCATTACCCACTCTCCCAAAGGAATAATTAGCCCCGTTTCTTCTGCTATAGGTATAAACTCTGTAGGTGAAACAAAGCCTAAATCGGGATGCTCCCAGCGCAATAAAGCTTCAAATCCAATGATTTTGGCAGTTTTTAGTTCTACAATCGGTTGATAATAAATTTGCAACTCTTGGCGTTCTATAGCTCGGCGCAAGTCTGTTTCTAACTGCAACGTTGCTATTGCTTGGGAGTGCATATTGCTATCAAAAATTTCATGCCTGGCTTTACCTTGAGATTTAGCGTAATACATAGCTGTATCTGCATCGCGCAAGAGGTGGTCTGGTTGATCGTAACCTTGATTATTGATAGCAATGCCAATGCTAGTGGCGGCAAACATTTCGTGACCGCTCAAATTAAATGGTAGTGCTAATTCCTTTTTGACTCGCTCGGCAATATCTGTCGCCGAATTGACATCTTTGATGTTGTCTAGCAAAATTGCAAATTCATCGCCTCCCAGGCGCGCTACAGTATCGCTAGAGCGGACGCATTTTTCTAAACGGCGGCTAAGTTCAATTAATAAGCGATCGCCTATGCGATGCCCCAAACTATCATTAACTAACTTAAATCGGTCGAGATCCAAAAATAAGACCGCAAACTGGTAATCTTGATGGTGTTTGGCTTTTTGAAAGCAATTGGTTAGGCGTTGCATCAACAAAGCTCGATTGGCAAGTCCTGTCAGCACATCGTGCAAAGTATCGTGGACTAATTGTTTTTCAATTTGCTTAAAATGGGTAATATCCACGATGATGCCCCGTAAAAGCTTCGTATTTCCGGCTTCATCTTTTACCGCTTGTACCAAATCGCGTAGCCAGACTTCACGACCATCTTTTGTTTTGGCTCGATACTCTACTACTTCCTCTTGTCCCATAATTACTGCCACTTGATAGCGGCTTTGAACTATCGCCAAGTCGTCAGGGTGAATATAAGTTTCCTGAAAATTCGCCTGATCCAACCATTTACTAACGGGATAGCCGAGTAATTCTTCTGCTCGTTGGCTAATAAAAGAAAATTGCATTGCGATCGCGTCGGCTTCCCAAACGATCGCATCTAGTCCATGTACTAAGTCGCGAAATCTTTGTTCTGAGGCTTGAGCTAAGGCTTGCAATACTTCGCTATGAATCTTAGCTTCCTGTAAGGTTTTAATTAAGCTTTGTAATTGCTTTTCCATACTGCCAACTACTTTAGTGGGAAAAAAGATAATTAAAATACCTAGCCCCGTACCCAGGGTAATCGACAAAGTAAAAAATGCTAAAGTCGTTTTTTCTAAATTGTCTTGAGACAAAGTAACTTCTACAGTTCCCAAAGTGCGATTATTAAATTTAATTGGTGCTGTACTTCTAGAGTCAAGGCTCTGCCACCATAGTTTATCTATTTGAAGATTATGTTCGTAATGTGCGATCGCCATTCCTCGCTCATCTAAAACTCTCAGACTTACTTGTTCTGTTTCGACAATTTCTTGGGCAATTATCTGGGTGTATTTGTGGCTTTGATATTTCCACAAATTCGGCTCTTGCAATACCAAGTCAGTAAATTTTTCGGCGAGGTTTTGAGCATGGATAGTTGCAGTCCTTTTTAGGGCGGTAATTTCCAAAAAGTAGAAAATTGCTGGAAACCCCAAGCTAATTAATAACCAAACTAGCACTGTTAATGGATATAATCGTTGTCGCAAACGTTTACTTAGTCTAATTTCTGTTTGCAAGTCCATAAGAGGTGCGTTGAGACAAATAGGTTTAAGTTTCGATCTAAATCAAGTCATTATTCCCAAACTTAAAACTACTTTTTGTCTTCCCCCATTGCCAAATAGCTATTGGCGGCTAATATTTTTGCTCCATCCTGCGATCGCACAAACTTTATAAATTCTTGAGCATCTGGGGAAATTTTACCCGGATGAAAAACAAAATACAAGTTTTTGACTAAAAGGTATTTGCCCTTAGCGGCATTTTCTATAGTTGGAGCAATACCATTAAATTTCAAAATTTTTATAGAAGATAGTCGTTTTTCTGTTGTAATTGTTCCTATGTCAGCGATTCCTAGAGCTAGAGGTGTTTTTTCTAGTTGCTGGTTCATTTGTTGGTCTTTGTACAAAGTAGTCCAACGCTCGTCTTTCTGGCTATCTGTGTAAACTTGTTTAAACCCGCTAATTTTTTGCTCTAATATAAGAATCGAGCTATCGCTAGGCTCTCGCGTCAAAACGATTATTTCTTTACCATCAAGCCACTGAGTTTTTTTGCCTTGATAAATATCAAGTAATTGGGCGGAAGTAATATTATTGTCAGCGACGGAGGGATGAACGGCGAAAGCTAGAGGCGTTTTTGCGATCGCAATTACTGTAAGTCCCAGTTTTTTTTCCTTTTCTTTCAACGGTCTAGAAACCATCCCAACAGCCACTGCACCATCCGCCGCCGCTTGAATTGCTCCACCAGAACCAATACTTGCAGGCACATTTATCTTGATTTCGGGATGAGTTTTTTGAAATTGTCTGGCTAAAATTCTGGTGATTTCTAAACTTACTCCCGATCCAGCAAAGGTTAGTGGTGTTACGGTGGGCGGTTGTATATCTGTTTGGGGCTTAATTGGTGTATTTAGTGAGACAGTGTTATTAACTTGACTCTGGTTATCTTTAAGTAAAGATCGCCATACTAATACGGTATTGACGGACATCCCAAAAAATATTAGTAGTATTAACCACCAAACTATATCGATGCTTTGCACTTTGGCGAAGTTTGTTAGCCTTTGCCAAAACGCTGAATGCTTAGGTTTATCCATTTTTTAACCACAACAACGTTGTTTATTAACTCACATTCGTAGGTTAATTATAGATACCTAGTTGGGTTAGCGCTGACTGAGTAGTATAGAGCGCAACCAGTCTATATAGGTTAATTTTATCAAGTCTAGAATGCTTAATTCTATAGTTCCCATTTTTGCCATGATTATAACTAAGCTGACAAATTTGTTGTCCGATTGACTACAAAAATATTGCGATTGCGATCGCCTAGCTTCTCATAAACAAACTTATCCACCCCTTGAAAAGCTAGAAAAATCCCCAATCCCCCTATCGGTCTTTGCGCCAAAGGTCGCTCCAAAGTTTCGGTTTCTACCGGTACTTTTTCCAACGGGTTAAAGGCTGCACCCGTGTCTTCAAGGGCAATTGTGACGCAATGATCGTCAATATCGGCTTGTACGCCTAATACGCCCTCTTTTCCCGCTTCTTGGTAGCCATGAATAATTATATTGGTGGCAATTTCGTCTATGGCTAGACGCAGCTTGTAAGCGGCTTTTTTATCTAATCCCGCTTGAGTGGCTACAGCAAGAATGTATTTAGCGATCGCATCTAGTGATTCAATAGTTCCCGGTACGGTTATAGCTTCCATAAGTTTCATCGTAGTTTTAATAATTAACTAATCAATGGGTGTATTCCACTGCACCGCTAACATGGTGATATCGTCAAACTGTGGCGCTGAGTCGGTATGAGCAACTACATCGGTTTTGATTTGCTCTAAAAGTTTGCAGGGAGAAGAAAAGGATTGAGTTATTAAGGAAACTAAACGCTTGTAGCTAAAAAATTCCCCCGTAGGACTTCGCGCTTCGGTAACTCCATCGGTGTAGCCAATTAAACTGTCCCCAGGTTCTAATTGCAAAGTGCCGATCTTAAACTTAGCATTGGGAATCATCCCAACGGCTGGCCCTGTAGGCGCTAGAGTTTGTTTAATCACTCCAGCATTGGCAACTATTAGCGGCTCGTGTCCGCCATTAATATAAGTCATCAATCCTGTATCCGGGTTGAGGATGCCAAAAAACATGGTGGCAAACATCCCCGTCTCGCCGTGTTCTTTGACAATATAGTTATTGGTAATTTCTACTGCTCCTAGTCCATAGGTTTGCTCTAGTTGGTTTTCTTCGGGTGCTTTAGTCAGACAATTTTCAGTTGTATTTCTGGGAGTCAGTGCTAATTTATCCAAGCAAATTTGTCCAGAAAAAACTCTAATAAAGCTGCGAAATAGTCCCATAAACATTGCTGCGCCGACACCTTTATCGCAGACATCAGCAATTACAAGTCCGACATAGTTGCCAGGAAGCATAAATACATCATAAAAATCCCCAGCTACGGTTTTTGCTGGCTCAAAAACTGCGGCAATTTCCCAGTTAGGCAATTTTAAAAGTGGTTCTGGTAAAAAATCTCTCTGGAGTTTTTGACCTTTTTCTAAATCGAGTTCTAAAGCTTGTTTTGCTTCATTTAATTGCCTTGTTCGTTCCGTAACTCGATCTTCCAAAGTGCGGGTATAGCTACCCATTTCGGCAACCATTGAATTAAATGTTTCTGCCAATAGTTCCAGTTCATCATTACTTTTAATTTCAACTACTGTATCAAAATTGCGATCGCGTACTTTTTGCGCTCCTTCGTACAGTTTAATAATGGGTCTAACTAACCACTGTGCCAAAATAAAAGCCACTAATAGCGAAAATAGCAAGCTGCCAACAATCACATGAAGGTAAGTATATTTCAACCCTTCAAGCTGTTTAGCAATGCTTCTCACATCCATATCTAAACCCATGACAGCGATTACTTTGCCGCTTGCATCTTTAATCGGAATCCCCGCCGTAATAAAACTACTCCATTGATTGGCATAAAATGTACTGTCAGATTGTGCTACCCCATCAAAAGCTGGAGCAAGGGAAACAGAGCCAGGAGTATAATAATAGCCAATCCAACGGTTGCTTTTTGAGGTAGACGTAGCGTATCTATATTCTCCATCCTCTGCTAAAACTCTTAATATTTTTCGGTCAGAGGAGTTAGGCGCAGTAGTAACTAAATAACTACTCCAAATAAAAACATCTGAGCTATTATCTCGACGGGTTCTATTTGTAATATCTCCTAGTTTTTGAGCAATAATTTGATAAATTTTTAAGTTAACAATTTTGGTTCTTTCCGCCTGAGATTTCAAGCCATCAGCAGCTATCTGAGATTTAAAACCACCGGCAGCAATTTTTTCTTCTAAAAGTATTTTATGATCTGTTGGAACACTTGCCTTTGCTACTTGGTTACTTATCTGGCTAATTGCCTTGATATCCTCCGGTGTAAAACTTGCAGCTTCTTTAGTCCCAATAGCTTTTAATTCCTCAGACAAATCTGCCAAAATAGCGCCTTGGGTGCGGGTATAGATCCAGCTAATACTTGCCCCCGCAACGCTAACTGACAGTAAAGAAATAGCTAATCCTAATTTGAGATAAAAAGGGAAAGTTAGCCCTTTTTTCGCCATTATCTTAGGAACGTCAATAAGGCTTTCTGCCACACTATTTTTTTTGGGCTTTTGCAGCTTTAAATAACCAAGCATCTGCATTTTTTTACCTTTGCTATCAAGCAAACGATCAGGTTATCAATGATTTAATCATCGATAAACTTATGGACTCAAACTAAAAATTTGTAGAGCTATAGCAATCCTATTTGATTCATAAACATTAACCGTAGGGGTGTAAGGCATTACACCCCTACAACGTTCGCAATTGATTTAGGATTGCTATAGAATTATTTTCTATCTCTACTGCAACTAGCAGACAAGTATTTTAAACTTGAGCAACTCCGTATTCTTCAACAACAAATACACTTTCAGCAAAGCCAGTTTTGGTAAGAGTATCTAGCACCATCTCTTGAGGAGCAACTACATAAATATCAACGTCAGAACCCATCTTTTGTTTAGCAAAGATCAGGACGCGCAAGCCAGCACTAGCCATGTATTCTAAGTCTTGCATAAACAGCACAAGTTTCTGTGGTTGACTTGCGGCGGCTTGTTCTACCGCAGTTTTAAATAAAAGTGCTGAACCTGCATCTAATTCGCCAACTAAAGTAATTTTAGCGACATCTTTGTCCATTTCTAGAGTTGCAGTAAAAGCCATAATTTTGTTTTCCTTTGATGTAAAATTATTTACCAACGAGAATAACTACCGTGCGATCGCCTAGTAGTAAACCAGACTGATTATCTAAGCGCGGTTCTGTCCCTGGAATCCAGCTATCTTCCCCAGGGTTAGAGCCTGTATTAGCAAAAACGTGCCATTGCATAGAATCCGGCAATCCCGGCAACTCAAACCAATGAGCAACATAATCGGTATTCATCGCTACATAGATGTAGTTATCAACTACCGTTCCCTCTTTGGCGTGTTTGCCACAAAGCATAAAAGCTAGGGTGCGGCTAGACTCTGACCAATCAGCACTCCAAGCTTGCTGTCCGTGCCAGGTGATGTCTGCGTAACCGCTACCAACATAGTCTCGATTCTGGAAGTGAAAGCGATTTCTTAGTACCGGGTGAGCTTGGCGGAAAGCATTGCAGTGGGCAAAGAATTGAAATAAATGCTTGTTGGATTCTAATAGCGTCCAATCGATCCAGTTAAGTTCGCTATCGTGGCAATAGGTATTGTTATTACCTTGCTGACTGCGCCCAACTTCATCTCCCATCAAAATCATGGGTACGCCTTGACTAACCATCAACATAGCAACAGCATTTTTCATCTGCCGTTGACGTAAGGCATTTATTCCTGTATTTTCTGTCCACCCTTCAGCGCCACAATTCCAGCTATCGTTATCATTACCTCCATCGTTATTGTTTTCGCCATTTGCCTCATTGTGCTTATCGTTGTAAGACACCAAATCCGCCAAAGTAAAGCCATCATGACAAGTAATAAAATTAATCGATGTCGCTGGCCCTCTACCCGCCCAAGCATACAAATCGGGAGAACCTTGGAGACGTTGAGCCATATCGCCTACACAGCCCGGTTCTCCTTTCAAAAACTTGCGAATCCCATCGCGGTACTTACCATTCCATTCTGCCCAGCGTCCAAAGGCGGGAAAAGAGCCGACTTGATATAAGCCGCCAGCATCCCAAGCTTCAGCAATTAGTTTGCATTTAGCAAGGATGGGGTCAAAAGCTAGAGATTCTAAAAGCGGTGGATTTGCCATTGGCGCACCCCAAGGATCTCGCCCCAAAATTGACGCAAGGTCAAAACGGAAGCCGTCAACGTGATACTCCGCCGCCCAAAAGCGCAGACAATCAAGCACCATATTTCGCACAATGGGGTTATTGCAATTTAAGGTATTGCCCGTACCGCTAAAGTTGAAATAGTACCCATCGGGGGTAAGCATATAGTAAGTTTGGTTATCAATCCCCCGGAAGGAAATTGTCGGGCCGCGTTCGTTACCTTCGGCGGTGTGGTTAAAAACTACATCTAAAATTACTTCAATACCGTTTCTGTGTAGTTCTTTAATTAGCGTTTTTAACTCGTCAACCTGCATTCCCAACTTACCTGTAGCTGCATAGCCAGCTTTGGGAGCAAAAAAGCCGACGGTACTATAACCCCAGTAATTAAATAACATTTCCCCGGTTTTGGGGTTGGGGCGGCTATTTTCAAATTCATCGAATTCGTAAATAGGCAGTAATTCAAGACAGTTAACGCCTAATTCTTTAAGGTAGGGGATTTTTTCGCGGATAGCTGCATAAGTCCCTGGATGCTTGACTCCAGAGGAAGGATGACGAGTAAAACTCCTGACGTGAGCTTCGTAGATAATTTGATCTTCTGGTTCAATTTCTAAAGGGCGGTCATCTTCCCAATCAAAGTCATCAAAAGCAAGGCGGGCGCGGTGTTGGTATTTATCGTTCCAATCTGGCGTATTACCCCAAACATCTCTACCGCCAATGAGTTTGGCGTAAGGATCCATGAGGATTTTGGTAGAATCAAACCAATAACCTGCGGGGGGGTCAAAAATTCCATCCATGCGGTAGCCGTACTCGATATCTTCGTAATTGAGATCGAAGACAATCATGCTAAATACGTTGCCAATCCGAAAAGCATCAGGAAAAGGAATTTCTACTAAAGGTTCGAGGGCGTGTTTTTTGAATAAAACTAATGTACAAGACTTAGCATGGCGCGAATAAATCGAGAAATTTACACCTCCCGGTAATAAAGTAGCGCCAAAAGGTAGGGGTTTACCGGGTCTAAGCTTGTAGCCGTTGTGGGTGTGAGTGGGGCTAATATCAATTCTGCCTAGGGTCATGGGGATAATTTACAATTACTAGGTGGGTAATACTTGGGGTTGATTCTTTAAGGCAGCAATTCCCGCTTCAACGGTATCGCAGTTGATAAAGTAGTCTAAAAAACCTGTAATAGACATCGTGTCTTTGATGTCGTCCACTAAGCCAACTAAAACTATTTGCCCTTCTTGGTTTGTGACTTGCCGATACAAAGACAACATCATTCGCAGTCCCGCACTCGACATATAAGGAACTTTAGTCATATCCAATAAGAGTTTGACCTGGGGTTGAGCAAGAGGTAGTAGCTGATCTTCGACCATCGGAGCGGTGTTATAGGTTACTTCCCCATTCATTTCAACTAGGGTGATGTTGGTTGCTGGGTTGGCTTCTGGCAGTGGTATCGTGGCGATTTTAATTTCCATATTTGAGCTGTTTAGAGGTTGAAAGATTGACTTATTGGTTATCTAAAATTTCGTTGAGGCTACTAAAACAGCCAGCAACTTTGTTGAAACCTGCATAAACGCACATAAATAACAGTAATTCTTCAATTTCGGCGCGGGTTGCTCCTTGCTTAGTTGCCATGTCTACATGAGCCGCAAAGGGGCTACCTGTACCGATTTGGTCTTGAATTACTACATCAACCGCGATCGCAATTAAGGCTTTAGTTTTTTGGTCAATTAGCGGCAATCCCCACGCTTCTCCAGCAACTCTAGTCACAAAATCGCCAAACTTGGGGTTAATTTGTTTTAACGCCTCTTGGAGTTCGTGGTCGTCTAAAACTGCATTTTTATAAGTCATATGTGATCGTTTTCCAGTATTTTTTTAACTAGGAGGCAGTAACTAGCACTACCTCCCACAAATCCCTAAACTGGGGCAATTTGAACTTTAACGGTGACTCTTTCGGTTGTTTGGGGCAATTTTACCGTCAGCGCTTCCGCATCAAAATCGGTGTAAGGTTCGCCGTTGATTTCGCACTTGGCAATTTTGACGCTACCAGGGGGCAAAATATCGGGTTGAACGCGCAAAATATTATCTTTAAACCCTCCCGGTTGCGGCTTAAAGAAGAAGTCCATCGGCTGCTTATTCGTTAGCAAATTGGTGTAAACCGCCGCTAAAAAGCATAGTTCGGTGGAGTGATAACCGCTCATAGAGTGGCTACCCTTAAAACGCTCTGTACCTGTGAGAAAAGGAATGCCGTTAGCTTGGACGTTGAAATAAACCCCGCCGTCGTCATGGTCTAAGAAATAGGCATTGTAGAAAGCTGTAACTTCCCGACTATGGCGCAGAGATTCGGGATATTTGAGAACGCCTTGCAAAATCATATAGGCTAGGATAGCTTGCTCTTGCTGCCACCAAGCTTTGCGATCGTGGTAGACAAAGCGATAATGTTCTTCCCCAGGCTCTAATTTGCGCTCCAATACATCATACCAACCTCCCCGTTGGCGATCGCTGGCAAGGTCTGGCATTAGTACGGCTATTTTGGTTGCTAAAGATTTGTATTCCTCTTTAGGTTTCAACGAGTGCATCCGCATCAAGTTCCAAGCAATTTTCAGGTTGTGACCAACCACCGCCCGGTTTTGCTGTCCTACCCAGGTACTATCATGCGACCAGTCTTCGTGAAAGCGCTCTTGTACAAAGGGACTATTTTCAAAGTCAGGGAAGTATTTAGCAATAGTATCGAAGGTGTCTTCTAACATCTCTGCGTACTCGGCTTCACCTGTTGCTAAGTACAAATTGATCAAATAAGCCGGAGCATGATCTCCTACGGAGTTCCAGTTTTTACGGGCGCGATTGACTCCCAATGTCTCGCTACGGGGGTCTAAAGTTAAGGGATCAATACTGGAAAAATAGCCGCCTTGTACGGGGTCGCGGTAGAAGTTTTTAAACAGTTTGACAGTTTTTTGGGTATCGCTGAGAATCTGGGGATCTCCGGTAATTCGATAAGTCTGTACTGGCCCTGCTAGAGCGTAAACTTGCTCGTACATGGGGATCGATTCGCGGTCTTCGCTAAAAGCATCGCCATGTTCAGAAGATAATAACTTTAATTCGCGATCGCCTTTAACTTGAATGCCGTGATACCAGTAAACAATATCTTCATCTTGGTCATAAAACCGCATATGGTCGCGCAGGTATTCTGTTCCTTTTTCCGCCGCTTCCAAAAATCGGTCTTCCCCAGTCATCATGTAAGCAGTAGCAAAACCATAAACTAAGCGAGAAATCGTATCGGTTTCTTGCAGATAGTCATCTTGCTTTTTTTCCCCAGCTAAATTGAGGTAAGTCCGGTAATTACTGTAATCAATTTCTTGGTTTGGATAGTTAAATTGCCATTTGAGATAGGAGTCAGCAATGGAGTGAATTTGCTTCACCCACCAGTCGGGTTCTTCATGGCGATAGTTTTCGGGTGCATCTCCAGGGAAAACTAGCGATTTAACTTCAAACTTATGTTCGCCACCTTGGGGGTAAAAGATTCCATAGGCAAAAACGTGTTGACCGGGAATTAGTAGTTCTGCCAACCGCCCCGTACAATCGTTGTAAGGCTCTTCTAAATTGTGGGTAATTCGAGCGTAAACTGTTGGGGTTAGGTAAGCTTGAAACTCTTTGCCATCAGAGGTTTTAATCCCAAAGCTTTTTTCTGTCCGGTTAAAAGAGGTAACGTACCCGGCGATCGCATCTGAAAATGTAAACTCAATATTACTCATCTATTTGTCTCTCTTTGCTAAAAGATAATTACTTGAATTTGCTGATATTCCACCCTAGACAACACAATTTTTAAGCCAGATTTATGGCTATTTATCCAGCAATATTCACTAAAGTTTGTTGGGATTGCTTTTCAATTTCTCCTACAAATGATTGGAGAAACATATCAACAACTCCCGGATGTTTGGCAGTGATTAAATCACCGTCAATTACTAATTCTGCCGTGCCATCATTCTCATAAACAACCTCACTCCCGGCGTTTTCGACATCACAAATAATATTGTGAGCGCAAGTAACTTTACGACCTTTTATTAAGTCAGAGTCTGCACAAAATAGCCATAACCCATGACAAATAGTCCCTACTTTTAAGCCTTTTGTCTGCATAGCTTTGCGGAGAAAAACAACGGCTGGAGCTTGGTTTTTTTGACCTTTTTTAACCGTTACTTGATATCTCAAACGATCCATTGCATAAGCGCCAATTGCAATGATGCCTTTGTAATCTTCTGGATTAACTTCGTTAACTTCAGTAGTTACAGTTACATGATCTTCAACTTCGCCATTATCTGGATTAGCACCAAAAGTTAATTGAGGATTTCCCCACAAATGCGAAATATATTCAACTTCATAGCCTTGGGATGGAAAGTATTTATTAAATTCGCGGTATTCAGTTTGATCGAAATGTTCTTCAATCAAAACACCAATTTTACCTTTAATGGACATTTTTAAACCCCAAAAAATTATTGAACTTAAGTTGTAATTAATTGCAAAAGTGGTTCTGGAGCAAATACATCGCGGTAAAAAGTTAACTGCTCAGTTTTTAAGTAACAAGCACCTCTATGTCCCCTCCGTATCCAGGTAACATTACCTTTAGCAAGAGTTTCGTTTGTTTCGTCGTCTACACACTTCCATTCAAAGTAAGTAACTTCACCGTGAAACATGACAATTGGCCAACACATAGTTACGCCGGGTTGAGCAATTAACGCCCACCAATGTTTTTCACGGATTTTTTGTTTTTCTAAACCGTAATAAGGGCCGTCTTGACAGAGATAAACTAATTCATCACGATATTCCGCAGTAAGAATATCGCCGCGTCCTTGCCTTAAAGCTTCGCAATGAGTTGGCCACCAGTCTTTATTTTCTTGCTCTATTTGTTTAAGAGTGTATTCGCCAATTTCTGGCAAAGTATCCTCTTTCATCGCCATAAATTTTTCCGCATCTTGAATAAAGACCGTTTTTACTCGATCTTCAATTAATCCAGGTTTTGAATAGTCGGCGGCTAAAGCTTTGTAGTAATTGGTTTTTGCCCCCATTAGGTCGCTCCTTGATAGTTGTATTAGACATTTTGCTAATAAATTGCGCGATCGCATTTAGCAAACATATTAATTTGCCAACTATCAAGGAGAAACCCGTAAAACTACGGCAAGTTTTATTTTGCTTCTAGCTAATATCAGTGAATATACTGTAGTCGATCTATTTAAAACCTTAAGTGCTATTTGTTAATTAACGCAAATTAAATATTGCATAGAAAAATGTTTTTTAAGGCTTAGATAAATTATTAATTATAGTTATAAACTAATAATTGTATTCAATATTTTTACTCCCCCCGAAAGAAATAAAATTTGTAATTAAACATCAATTCAAAATATTTAATTTATTGCTGCAACAATCATTTCAAAATTACCCATTTTCAAGAAATCGTACAAATTTTAATGATTGCAATTCTACTAATTATTAAAATCTATAGATTTAAGGGAGTACAGCAAGTATAGGTTGTTTGTAGCTAAGAAAATAAGTTGAATCGCTGCAACTGCGTTTCAATGACCTGGGGCAATACTTTATCTAGTTCAGCGCTATCCTCAAAGGGCAAAGATTGGTAACTCGGTAGTTCAAAAGGATATTGCCCTAATAGTTGTCGCGACATTTGAGCAATTAAGATTTGTTCTGAACGTTTGCTAGTCACCGCATACCCAATTTCGACACACACGCTCGGACTTAAAATTAGCTGCGTAGTGCCATCAATTTGAGCTAGGGGCGTACCGTCAGCGATAAATAACAGGCTTTTACGGATTTTGCGAGTAGCAGTGCTGCTAAGTCGCAGGGGGCTATTACCAGAACGTGAGGATTCCACTAGAGTTATGGGGAAACGCGATCGCTTGTTTAAGTTTTCTAGTACCTTAACTAGGGATGCTCTGAGTATTTGACTTGACTGTGGGTACTCGTTTTGATTGCATAAAAAAATTGTTGGCTCTATCTGAGCGATGGTTGTCTGCTTGATAAAATAAATTTCATGGCTGCTCAAATCGATATTGGCGATCGTGTAGCCGCCACTACCTTCAATATAAAATTCGACTACTTCTCCATCTAGGTAGCGTTGAAACCATCCTGACTGCTTAATTTCGGCGCTGTCTTCTAAAAAATCTGCTCTTAGCGCCGACTTGAGGAGGCTATTTTTACTGAGCCTCAAATCGTGGGGGCGTTTTTCTAATTCTTGAAGCGGCTCATACTTGTTTAAATACCAAGCTTTTAGGGCAATAATCGCCATAACACAGATTTTATTTAAGGCTGCTTTTTAATTATATTTACTCAGCCTAGGGTTGTAGTAAAATTTTTCATACAACAACACCCAACTTGATACTAGCCGAGGAATTTCCTATCTTAGGCGATTTTACTTAGGGTTGCACTGAATAATTACTGTATTATTAAGCTCAGTAATATTGCTTTCAGTCGCAGCGCCCCCGATTATAACCACTTCAGGAAATATCAGTTTTAAATAAGTTGGGTGTTGCTGTGTATTGACGAGACAGATAAGAATTTAACAGCGCTTTTTACCTCTTAATTTATATGTGGACTTTAGCTGTTGGATCTGCCAGGGAAGCTTTGTAGCTTCAATTAATAGATTAAGCTTTTGACGCTGATAAAAGCTAGGAAATGATATTAAAGTTTACTTTTAATTTCTTCCCGGACGCTCATCAATATTTTGCCTAAATGGTTATCGCCAGTTTTGGCTTCTCCACAACCCCAATAATAGTCATTCGGTGAATTTTCTACTATTATCAAGTTGGCAGTAGATAACAAAATGGCTTGAATATCTTGATGAGTCAAAAACTTTTGCAATACCGCAAGTCGCATCACTTGAGTTTTGACTTGTTGCCAATTTGAGCGCAGTTGACGGCTACAGTCGCGCCCCAAGGCGGCGGCTTGTTCTGGGGTAGAGGCGGCTTTAATTATGGATGCGAGTTTTTCGTCTAGGGAGCCGATAAACTTTTGCGCCTGATAATAATGCTCGACGGTTTGCCAAGTCTCGCCCTGTAGCTCAATACTATGGGGGGAAAAGTTGGAAAAGCACCCGTAGGGTTCATTCACCTTATAAAAGTAAATGGTCATTGCGATCGCACTTGTTAACTCCAACTTTCTCAAGTGTAAATAATAACAAAAAATGTTTGCTTTTAGCTAAATATTATTAAATTAATTTAATAATCGATTAATTAAAGTCTAAGTATGCTCTACTTTTAGCTTGGCTATATTTAATTTAGCCCGCAGTTATTAGCTAAACATAGTTTTTAAAAATTATCCAATTTTGAGATCGGTAAAATACACGCTCCAAAAAGTAAAACTTATTTGTTATTTAGTTAAAATAACCCTCTTTTTTAGGAGAGGGAATAGGATAACTAGGCTGGCTTTTAAAGCCATTAATCGGGCAAAAGTCCTTTTTGGGCTAACCAATCTCGGTTAAACAACCGCGACTGGTAGCGAGTACCGCTATCGCACAAAATTGTCACGATTGTATGTCCATCTCCTAGCTGTTTTGCTAATTGGACGGCGGCGGCAACATTGATCCCTGTAGAGCCGCCCAGAAATAGCCCTTCTTCTTGTAGTAATCGGTAAACAACGCGGACGGCTTCAGCATCGTCTATTTGAATTGCATCATCTATGAGAGCATTGATTAAATTAGCAGTGATGCGACTATTGCCAATACCTTCGGTAATAGAGCTACCTTCGGCGTGGGGTTCGCCCGTTTTGACATAGCTATACAGCCCGCTACCCATAGGATCGGCTAAAACGGTTTTAATTGCTGGATTTTTTTCTTTAAGGTACATGGAAACGCCCGCCAGCGTCCCACCAGTTCCCGTCGCTGCTACCCAAATATCAACTTTTCCGTCGGTTTGTTCCCAAATTTCTTTACCTGTAGTTTCGTAATGCGATCGCCTATTTGCCAAATTATCAAACTGATTTGCCCAAATAGCATTTTCCATTTCGGAGGCAATTCTACCGGAAAGTCGGACGTAGTTGTTAGGGTCTTTGTAGGGTACGGCGGGAACGGTTCGTACTTCAGCACCTAGAGTTTTTAATGCCTCAATTTTTTCTTGGGACTGAGTATCGGGAATTACAATCAGGCATTTATAGCCCTTGGCGTTGCAAATATGGGCAAGTCCAATACCTGTATTTCCGGCGGTTCCCTCCACTACCGTACCACCGGGTTTGAGTAAGCCTTTTTCTTCCGCCTCTTGAATCATATACAATGCCGCCCGGTCTTTAACAGAACCGCCGGGATTCAAAAATTCGGCTTTACCAAGAATTTCGCAGCCAGTTTCAGCGCTGAAGCGATTTAAGCGAATTAATGGCGTATTGCCTACAGTATCTATGAATCCATTTTTGATATCCATGCCCAGATTACCTAATATACCCTCTATAAAGATTTTGGCTTAGATTTGCGATCGCACTTCTATCTTTAGGAATTAGTTTGGCGATTTCACTGGTTGCCGGGATATCTTGAAAACATAAATACTGCTAAAATCTGCTCGACTTTTAGCAAGCACATTTTTTACTTTGAGATGTTTTGCATCTATTTTTGTTAAGAAAAATTAAAAAATTTTGTTGTTAAATTACTTGAAATTTGCTTGATTTTTTGATAAAATTTATTTTATAATGGAAAGTCAAACTTTAATAAAAAAAATTCTGATATTTCCATTATTTAATTATACTTTAAACATTGTCAATAAAAAGCTAAAAATTGTTAAAATAACCAAAATTTTTTAGATAAAACTTAACAATGAATTTGGATAAACTCTAACGCGGTTGCCAAGTCGCTAGTTTGCTGAGGATAAGAAATCACAGGTCTAGCAACTACAATTAATGGAATATTTAATTGTTGGGCTACAAGGCGCTTGACAGCTTCACCACCCGCCGCTCCAGAAGCTTTAGAAACCACTAAAGAAATCTGCCATTGCTGCCACAGACTGCGCTCTAATTCCAGGGAAATAGGGGGACGCAAACAGATGAGGCGACTATTAGGGAAGCCAGAATTTAAAGCAGTTTCTAGTGCGATCGCACTAGGTAAAATTCGCGCAAATAAAGTAGATTTTTCTTGCCAAGATTGAAATAGCGGTAATGTGCGATAGCCGACAGTTAATAGCACGCGATGAGAGTGCAAATAATCACCCGATAGTAGCGTATTAAAACTATCTACATTTATTACTGAAGCGTCATCTATAGCAGGTCTTTCGTAACGTAGATAGGGAATTTGTAGCTTTTGAGTAATAGAAATCGCCCTTTGGGAAATTTCTGTAGCATAAGGGTGAGACGCATCTAAAACCGCCGTGATTTTTTGTTGGCAAAGAAACGCCTCTAACTGTTGAGAATCTAAACGTCCTACCCAGACTTGGAGATTAGGACTAGGGGGATAAAGATTTTGCGCCCAAACCGTAGTTACAGAAACTACACAAGAAATATGACTGTGATAAGAAAGTTCTGCGGCAATGGCGGCACTTTCAGTCGTACCGCCAATTAGCCATAGACGGCGGGTATAATCTATTAATGGCAATACTTTTTAGCCTTTAAGCGCTTTTCTAAAATTCTGGCGATAAGATTTGCTGTACGCTAACAGAAAAGGCCAAAGTATTGCTAAACGCAACTTATTGGTGAAAGCACCGTTGAAACTTGTGCGCCTAAAACCGTTCCAAAACTTCCACACGCCACCACCATAAACCAATATCAAACCAAAAGTAATAAGACCACCCATTTTATTCAACCTCTTGAGCGAATGACAAAATAGAAATTGAATCTGCCAATTAGATAATTATACATTTCGGAGATTGTGTTACTCCCTAAATAGGTTATCAGCGATCGCTTGAGTATACTAGGCACAAGTAATTGCTGGTACTACCAGTGTAGATGAGCGCTTCCAAAAACTTGATTTTAGTTTGCTCCCCTGGATGTGTCTTGTGGGAGTATCTTAAAAGCCAAGAAAAATCAGAAAATAGATTAATTATTAGTAAAGTGCGATTTCGTCAGCTTTAAGTCTAAAGACGAATTGCCCACACCTCAAGGAGAAGTTATGCGTGCAGTATTGATGGCTGGAGGATCGGGGACGCGGCTAAGACCGTTGACTTGTGACTTTCCTAAACCGATGGTGCCGATTTTGAATCGCCCAATTGCCGAACATATTATTAATCTCCTCAAACGACATCAAATTAACGAAGTAATTGCGACGCTGTATTATTTACCTGATGTATTTCGAGATTACTTTGGCGATGGTAGCGATTTTGGCGTACAGATGACTTACGCCGTTGAAGAAGATCAACCATTGGGGACGGCGGGTTGCGTAAAAAACATTGCTGATTTTTTAGATCGAACTTTTTTAGTAATTAGCGGTGATAGCATTACAGATTTTGACCTTACCGCCGCGATTGAATTTCACAAACGCAAAAAATCAAAAGCAACCTTAATATTAACTCGCGTCCCCAATCCAATTGAGTTTGGGGTAGTAATTACCGATGAAGACTACCGGATTCGCCGTTTTTTAGAAAAACCTTCTACAAGCGAAATTTTTTCGGACACTGTTAATACTGGCACTTACATATTAGAACCGTCAGTCTTGGATTATTTACCGACAAATCAAGAGTGTGACTTTTCTAAAGATTTATTTCCCCGGCTATTAGAAAGCGATGAGCCAATGTACGGATATATTGCTCAAGGCTACTGGTGCGATGTCGGACACCTAGAAGCTTACAGAGAGAGTCAGTATGACGGCTTGCAGCGAAAAGTAAAACTTGATTATGCTTACGAGGAGCAATCCCCGAATCTCTGGGTTGGGCAAAATACTTTTATCGATCCTAGTGCAAAAATTTCCACTCCCTGTTTGATTGGTGATAACTGCCGAATTGGAGCTAGAGTCCAAATTGAAGCTGGAACAGTAATTGGCGATAATGTCACAATTAGCGCTGATGCTAATCTTAAGCGTCCGATTATTTGGAATGGGGCAACCATTGGAGAAGAAGTTAACTTACGAGCTTGTGTCATCGCTCGTGGTACGCGCGTAGACCGCCGCGCTCAGGTGTTGGAGGGTGCTGTAGTTGGTTCGTTGTCTACGGTGGGAGAAGAAGCTTTAATTAGCCCTGGAGTGCGTGTTTGGCCCAGCAAACAAATAGAATCGGGGGCAACTTTAAATATTAATTTAATTTGGGGTCACACCGCCCAGCGTAATTTATTCGGTCAGCGTGGGGTACAGGGACTGGCAAATATTGATATTACGCCAGAATTTGCGGTCAAGTTAGGTGCAGCTTACGGTTCGACCTTAAAGCCTGGTAGCCAAGTTACCGTATCGCGCGACCAGCGTAGTATGTCTCGGATGGTAACGCGAAGTCTGATTGCGGGTTTAATGTCTGTGGGCGTGAATATCCAAAACTTAGATGCGACGGCTTTACCAATGGCGCGAACGGTAGTCTCTAAGCTTTCGGTAGCTGGAGGTATTCACGTGCGCTTGCATCCCGATCGCCCAGATTCGATCTTAATTGAATTTATCGATCGCAAGGGCATTAATATTTCTAAATCCAAAGAAAAGAAAATTGAAGGCTCTTACTTCAAAGAAGACTTGCGGCGGGTACAAATTCATGAAATTGGTAATGTAACTTATCCAATTCAGATGATTGACACTTACTGCACGGCTTTCGAGAAAAATTTGAATGTGGAAGCAATTCGTCACAGTAACTCAAAGGTAATTATTGACTATACTTACTCTGTTTCTGGGGCAATATTACCGCAACTACTAGCTAAATTTGGCTGCGATGCGGTAGTGCTAAATGCCAGTCTCAAACCTTCGGCGGTTTCTCCAGTAGAAAAGGAGCAATTACTGACTCAATTAGGTCAGGTGGTAGAAGTCTTAAAAGCTAGTTTTGGGGTGCAAGTGTCGGCAAATGGCGAACAATTAATTTTGGTGGACGAGTCGGGGATGCCAATCAGGGGTGAATTGCTCACAGCGCTAATGGTAAATACAATTTTGACGGCTCATCCTAGAGGCACTGTAGTAGTACCGATTCATGCTTCTAGCGCCGTAGAGCAAATTGCTCGTCGTCATGATGGTAAAGTTACGGTTCTTCCGAGCTTTTGGTGATCTAGTCATAAAGCTGGATAATTCTAGGAGGATAAGACACCTTTAAAGCTTATGACTGTGCAATTCTTCCAATACCTACTTCCTGATTGCAACCTGCTCCGTTTAGAAGACTGTGAAATCGACACGGATAACTATCTGATTACTTTGAACGTATCCTCAACCCAGATATCAGCCCAATGCCCACTCTGCGCTACGTCAACGCAGCGCATCCATAGCCGTTATAAACGAACACTAGCAGACATTCCTTGTGTGAGCTTCAGTTTGACCTTAGCACTCCAAGTCTGTAAGTTCTTTTGCGATAATTGCGCTTGTGTCCGTCGTATTTTCACCGAGCGGATTGGGGGAGTCGCTGCTCCTTGGGCAAGAAAGACCGTTCGCTTGGTGCATTGGTTGCAGAGCATTGGTTTAGCTTTAGGAGGTGCCGCCGGGACACGTCTGGCGCACCAACTGGGCATTCAAGCTTGTGGAAGTACCCTGTTGAACCACCTCAAACAGTTACCCTTACCACAATTGGAGGTGACAAAACTGCTGGGGGTGGATGATTTTGCTTTTCGTAAGGGACGGCAATATGGCACTATCTTGGTGGATCTAGAGCAGCATCAACCGATAGCTCTACTGGCAGATCGCAAAGCCGAAACGTTGGCACAGTGGTTATTGCACCATCCTGGGGTGGAAGTTGTGTCGCGCGACCGTTCTAAGGTCTATCGAAGTGGGATAAACCAAGGCGCACCGGATGCTTTGCAAGTGGCTGACCGATTTCATCTAGTGCAAAACTTAGTTGAAACCTTGGAAAAAGTATTTAGCAGCTATAGTGCTGAACTCAAAGCCATTGAGCAACGGCAGCGCCCCAATGTCACTGCACCGAAGCCAGCGATTGTCAAGGCTAAACCAACGGCAACCGTAACGGCTCAAGCCCAGACCCAGACTGCTTATGAGCGAAGGGTGGAGCAACAGCAGCAGGTAAAGAAACTCCACCAGCAACAATGGTCTCAAATCGCTATTGCCCAAGCCCTTGGGGTTAGTGTTCGGACGATACATCGTTACCTGACGCGGCCAAACTTACCAGCAACACTGCCTCGGCGCAAATCCTTTGGCAGAAGTGTACTTGACTCTCACAAGCAGCTTCTTTTAGAGTGGTGGAATGGGGGCATCCGGCAGCCTAAACTGCTGGTGAGCTTGCTGCAACAGCAGGGATACAGTGGCAGCGAGCGGACTGTGACTCGCTACATTAGTCAACTGCGTCAGGCTCAGGGGCTGCTTGCAAAACCTGGGCATTCTGCTCAAAGCCTAACCAAAGTGATTGACGAGCAGTCTCCGCCTTTGACGGCTCGTCGAGCCAGCTATTTAGTTGTGAAGCGCCAGGAGAATCGAGCGTGCGAAGACATCGAACTGTTGGGGCAGCTAGTAGCACAGCACCCAGACTTAGCAATGGCAGTAGAGTTAGCAGAGGAGTTTTTACGACTGCTACGCCAGCGACAAGGTGAGGCGTTTGCAGCTTGGTTGACTAAGGCTCTCAAAAGTTCATTGCAGCCCTTTCAATCACTTGCATCAGGTCTTTTTGATGACTTTGCAGCTGTTAAGGCAAGCATGATGTTAAGCGTGAGTAATGGTCCAGTGGAAGGATTGAATAATCGATTAAAGATGTTGAAACGACAGATGTATGGACGCGCTGGATTAGCATTACTCAGCAAACGCTTTATTCTGTCTCAGTAAGCCATATCCAAGCATCATCAGTTCCTCACATTATGACTAGATCACCAAAAGCTCGGAAGAACCAAAGTTACTCGTACCAAAGCTAACCCCACCGCGTTGATGGAAGAATGTCAAAACGATCCCAATGTAGTTATGGGGGGAAGCGGCGATATTGGCTTTATTTTCCCGCAGCTACATCCAGGGTTTGATGCCATGTTCTCGATCGCCAAACTTATTGAAATGCTGACTATCCAAGAGCGCAGTTTAGCTTCGGTGCGAACAGAGTTACCGCGCGTTTATCACAAAACTTACACTGTACGTTGTCCCTGGACGGTCAAAGGTGCGTTAATGCGCCATTTGGTTGAAACTCATCCCGCCCAGGATTTAGAGTTGGTTGATGGAGTCAAAATTATTAATCCTCAAAATGACAACTGGGTGCTAATTTTGCCTGATGCCAGCGAACCACTGGTACATTTGTACGCTAACAGTAATGATAGAGAGTGGGTAGATAGCAGTTTGAGGGATTACCGCGCTCGCGTTCAATTATTTGTGGAGCAAGAGCAAGAGGCAAGTGTAGAAATCAATCAAGAAACGGTAATGGGATAAGCAACAGACAGAACTGTTATCTACTCAAAGTCAGGCAAAATTAGTTAGGCAGCATAATGATTTTATGAATAGTTGCATTTTAATGGCTCAAATTGTTCAAGAACCGCAGTTGCGCTTTACCTCTGACCAAATGGCGATCGCCGAAATGTTGGTAGAATTTACTGAGCGCGGCGCAAACGCTCCATCCCAGCTAAAAGTAGTCGGTTGGGGAAATTTGGCTCAAGAGATTCAAAAGTCTTACCATCAAGGCGATCGCGTAATTATCGAAGGACGTTTGACCATGAATAGCGTTCAACAAGATGGTTACAAAGAAAAAAGAGCCGAATTAACGGTACAAAAGATTTATCCTTTGGGTGCGGGAACAAATCTTGAATCCTCCGTAAGTAGCGGCGACCAATCAGATAATTATGAAATGCGATCGCCGGTGAGTGTAAGTAGCTACAACCAAAGCCCTCAAAGCGATCCCGAAGGCGAGCAAAGCGATCATAGTAGTGACAGGTTTACTCGCCCCGAACCTCCAGCGCCGTTACCGGACTACAGTGCGGACAACGACGATATTCCGTTTTAAAACTTGCGTCAGCTACAGAACGTAGCTGACGGATTAAAAATCCAAATATTAGTTAAATGCACAGAAAACAACCAAAAGCACTGTTAAAATCCAGTTAATTTTTAGCGACCGACCCACAATTCCTATGAGTGAAACAGTCTTAGATGTTCGCAATTTACAAGTTGAATTTATTACCGACAACAAAGTAACTACGGCAGCGCAAGGTATCTCTTTTAAGTTAGAACAAGGTAAAACTCTAGGAATTGTTGGCGAATCGGGATCTGGTAAATCTGTTACATCTTTAGCATTAATGGGATTAGTGCCAAGTCCTGGAGTAATTAGCGGCGGTGAAATTTGGTTCAAAGACGAACACCAGCCAAAGGTAGACTTATTAAAGCTATCTCAAGAGCAAATGCGTCAATACCGAGGTGGCAAAATTGCCATGGTGTTTCAAGAGCCAATGAGCGCTTTAAACCCAGTCTACACCTGTGGCTTTCAGTTGTTAGAAGCTATACTGCGCCACCAAAAAGTATCAACTATAGAAGCGCGACGCATAGCATTAGGTTTGCTCCAAGAAGTTAAGCTCATACCTAGCAACGAAGAATTAGAAGCTCAATTAATCGCAACTAAAACTGCTTTAGGACAAAATAAGCGCAAATTAGCTCAAGCCGTAGACGAGCAAAAACAAGCCATGCTCGATCGCTATCCGCATCAACTTTCTGGCGGTCAATTGCAAAGAGTAACGATCGCTATGGCAATTTCTTGTAACCCCGCCATTTTAATCGCTGACGAACCCACTACCGCCTTGGATGTTACGGTACAAGCTACGATATTAGACTTGCTGCGGGAATTGAGCTTAAGCCGTCAAATGGCAATGATCTTTATTACTCACGATTTGGGACTGGTGGCAGAAATTGCCGACTCAATAGCGGTGATGTACCAAGGACAAATTGTCGAATGTGGACTTGTAGAAAGCGTATTTACTCAACCCCAGCACCCTTACACTAAAGGGTTACTTGCTTGTCGTCCCAACTTAGAAGTGCGATCGCAATACCTGCTTACAGTTGCTGATTTTATGGGCATGACAAGAGTAGAAAATGGTCACGTCCACATTGAAGAAAAAAGCCCTTTACCACCCCCAGAAGTTACAACAGATGCCTTGGAGCAGCGTTTAGCAAATCTAACTAAGCAAAACCCCTTGCTAGATGTCCGTGACTTGCAAGTAGGTTTTCGCCAAGCGGGAGCTTTTGGTCAAACAAAACGTTATTTTATGGCAGTTAAAGGGGTTTCTTTTCAAGTCTACCCTGGGGAAACTTTAGGTTTAGTCGGCGAATCTGGTTGCGGTAAAACTACCTTGGGACGGACTTTACTAAAATTAATTACCCCCATTAGCGGCAGTGTAATGTTTGAGGGGCAAAATGTGGCGACAATTCGCGGTATGGCTTTGCAAAAACTGCGCCAGGAAATACAGATTATTTTTCAAAACCCCTTTAGCTCCCTCGATCCCCGCCTAAAAATTGGCGATGCGGTAATTGAACCATTGGTAATTCATGGTAGAGGCAATAGCGATCGCCATCGGCGCAAAATTGCGGCGGAACTTTTGGAGCGAGTAGGACTAGATCCGGTCTTAGTCAATCGTTATCCTCATGAATTTTCTGGCGGTCAACGGCAAAGAATTTGTATTGCGCGGGCGTTGGCGTTGCGACCTAAATTTATCATTTGTGACGAATCGGTTTCCTCTTTAGATGTCTCAGTGCAAGCACAAGTATTAAACTTGCTGAAGGAATTGCAAAAAGAATTTAACCTAACATACATTTTTATTTCTCATGATTTGAATGTAGTTAAGTTTATGAGCGATCGCATTTTAGTGATGAATCAAGGGCAAATTGTCGAACAAGGAGCCGCCGAAAGTATTTATCGATCCCCACAACAAGACTACACCCGCCGCCTGATTGCTTCTATTCCGACAGGAAAAAAAACGCCTAAATCCTGATAATTTCTGTGGGATTTTCCTTCTAGCAATTTTAGCCAGTTGTGGTAATATACCCTTTAAAATTAGCTGATTAATTTTATTTATTCGTGAAAAATAAGGCTTAAAAAACTGCTGGATTTGGCAGCAAAAAGCCTATTTTTAAAAGCAAGGAAATCACACCAACATAAATTGTCAGATTACTATGAATAATATTGCCTCCGTTTCTCAAGGAGAATTGACTCAACGCCGTTCCCTGCTGCGTCGTCATAGACGATTAAAACAGATCAAATCAGTTTGGAGAACTGTGGCAATTGGTGGACTATTGGGAGGATTGGTATGGGGAGTTACTCAGCCTGTGTGGATAGTGCGAGAAGCTGGACAAATTAATGTTACAGGAAATAAGCTTTTAACTACCCAAGCAATTCAATCGCTATTAAAAATTGCTTATCCACAAACGTTGATAGAAATTAAGCCCGAAGCATTGGCACAATCTTTGGAAGCCCAACCAGCGATCGCCCAAGCGAGTGTAACGCGCTCTCTATTTCCGCCTAGCTTGAGCGTAAAAGTTATTGAAAGAGTACCAGTAGCGATCGCCTTAACCAAAAATCCAACTTCGCCAGGTCTAATTGCCCTTGATGGTGTATGGATACCTCAGCAAAGCTACAACCCGCCTAATAGTACATCGTTTAAAATGCCCAAACTAAAAGTTGTGGGAGAAGTAAAACAGTACCAATCTCACTGGACGCAAGTTTATCAAGCTGTAAATAGTCTTAATATTCAAGTCAGCGAAATTGATTGGCAAAATCCCAACAATTTAATTTTAAAAACTGAGCTAGGAGTCGTACATTTGGGCGCTTATAGCTCAAAATTAAACGATAAGCTCCAAGTTCTCGAAAAAATGCGGTATTTACCTAAGCAAATAAATCTTCAAGACGTTGCTTATATTGACCTCACAAATCCTGCAACTCCATCGGTACAAATGACTTTGGTAGGTTCACAGCTAGATAAACGAACCAAAAAACCTGATCCCCGCCCTCAATAGAACTTTTGGAGAGCAAAAAAACACATTAGTTAAGCGAAATTCTTGTAGGTAGTGTAACCTAGGGACTGTAAAGCATATTGCAGCATCTATGTTAGAAAGTCACCTTAGTATTAGACTTCCAGAAACAGAAATGAAAGTTTTAGAGCAATATTGTCACAACGCCCAAAGGACTAAAACTGACGTGATTCGAGAGTTTATTCGCTCCTTGAATCAAAAAGTTTAGGGGAGTTTAAGTGCGATCGCACTAGCAAACAAGTTTGGCATTACTTTTGCTCAAAACTACCTTGTTAGTTATCTAACAAAACTTTAAGCTAAGGAGTAAATTGCTTGTCCTAGGATCTACGATCCTCAAAACTGCCCAAAAGTTGATTCTATACTCCAAATTTTTTGTAATCAAATAAGCTGAACACTCAGACGGATTCGTAAAAGTACGGGATTATAGTAGACTCTTAGCCAAATTGCCCAAAGTCGTTTATAAAAGTAGTTTGAAAATTGCAATGTCGCTCAACAATAAACAAGGGCTTGCCCATAATAATTCTCAATCACCAGGACAGTCAGCGTTTACACTGGCAGTAAATTCTCACAATCCTTTTAACAATACAGGGCTTAATTTCGGTCACGACGACAAGGGAATGCCAGCAACAGACGACTTAAGTAATCCTATTGTCCCCGGTCGAGTAGCAAATATCAAAGTAATTGGTGTTGGTGGTGGTGGTGGAAATGCTGTAAACCGCATGATTGCAAGCAACGTATCGGGAATTGAGTTTTGGTCAATTAATACCGATGCTCAAGCTTTGGTACAGTCAGCCTCCGTCAAACGCTTGCAAATAGGGCAGAAATTAACGCGGGGTTTGGGAGCTGGGGGTAATCCAGCGATTGGTCAAAAAGCTGCGGAAGAATCTCGCGATGAAATTGCGGCGGCTTTAGAAAATGCGGATCTGGTATTTATCACCTCTGGAATGGGTGGCGGTACAGGTACAGGGGCTGCACCTATAGTTGCAGAAATAGCTAAAGAGATGGGAGCGCTGACCGTTGGAGTTGTGACTCGCCCATTTATATTTGAAGGTCGGCGGCGGACAAGCCAAGCAGAGCAAGGTATTGAGGGGCTAGAAAGCCGAGTAGATACGTTGATTGTGATTCCTAACGACAAATTGTTGTCAGTAATTTCGGAACAAACCCCCGTACAGGAGGCTTTTCGGTTTGCCGATGATATATTGCGCCAGGGCGTGCAGGGAATTTCGGATATTATTACGATTCCCGGTTTAGTGAATGTAGATTTTGCTGATGTCCGAGCAATTATGGCAGATGCGGGTTCGGCTTTGATGGGTATTGGCGTAGGATCGGGCAAATCTCGCGCCCAAGAAGCCGCCAATGCGGCGATTTCGTCTCCGCTCTTAGAGTCCTCGATTGAAGGGGCTAGAGGGGTTATTTTTAATATCACTGGTGGCAGCGATTTGACACTGCATGAAGTCAACGCCGCCGCCGAAATTATCTACGAAGTAGTAGACCCCAATGCCAATATTATCTTTGGCGCTGTAATTGATGAAAGACTGCAAGGAGAAGTCAGGATTACAGTTATTGCCACCGGGTTTACTGGCGAAGCGGTGGCTGCATCGCCCACGGCTACTAAAGTAGCCCAGACGACAAAAACGCCGCAGCCTACTACACCCCCACCCAGCGCCGCAAGTTACGAACCCAAAGAAAAAACCGGGTTAGATATTCCTGATTTTCTGCAAAGAAGACGACCTTCCCGTTAAGAAGGCAATAGGGAAAAATAACTTAGATTTTTCCCTATTGCTTTTGTTCTACCCATTGAATTACTTGTTGCCCTAGGTGCGTAGCTTCTAGGCGATCTATTTCTCTAATCCCGGTAGGACTTGTGACATTGACCTCGGTTAAGTAGCCACCAATAACATCAATACCGACAAAATACAAGCCATCAGCTTGCAGTTTGGGCGCAAGTTCGCTACAGATTGCCTGTTCGCGTTCGGTAATTTCCGTTTGGGCTACTGTACCTCCAGCCGCCATATTATTGCGAAATTCGTTACCGCTAGAAAGTCGATTGAGAGCGCCAATAGGTTCGCCATCAAGTAAGATAATCCGCTTGTCTCCTTGCTTGGCGGCAGGTAAAAACGTTTGCACCATCACCGGAATTCTGCCTTGGAAGGTACTTAGTTCAACGATAGAATTAAAATTGCGATCGCCCGGCTCTAAATAAAGTATTCCTTCTCCAGCTTTATTACCCAAAGGCTTCAAAATTGCCGCCCCTTTTGCTTCCATAAATTCCCGAATAACTTGTTTATCGGGACTAACAATAGTTTCGGGGATAGAATTTGTAAACTGCAAAGCGTACATTTTCTCATTAGCCGCCCGTAATCCTTGGGGATTATTGACCACTAAAGTTTTGGTGTCTATATAATCCAGAATGTAAGTAGCGTAGAGATAAAGGGAATCTATCGGGGGATCGGTACGCATAAAAACGGCATCCATCGTTTCTAGCGGGGCAAAAATGCGATCGCCTAGTTGATACCAAGGAGATTTTATTACCCATCGCCCTGCTACTAATTCCGCTTTTTGCAACTGCACTGATTCTAAGGTCGCCCAAGCTTTGCTAGCAACGACACTTAGTGAGTTTGCCTGAGTTATCCAAACTTGATGACCTAGCAATTGCGCGGCTTCCATCAGCGCGACGCTAGTATCGTGGAGGGGATCGAGAAGGGCAATGGGATCGATAATAAAGGCAATTTTTAACACAAGTATTGTTTGATGATTAATGGGCAATGGACTAAAGTATCACCAAATTATACGCTGTTGTTAGCCGTCAGCAGTTCGTCAAGCTTGCCTTGCCAGTCTAATTCGTACATATCATCGCAACCGCCGATATGTTTGTCGTTGATAAATATTTGCGGTACAGACCTTCTACCATTGGCACGTTTAGCCATTAGGCTGCGCGCGGCTTCATCGCCATCAATACTGTACTCGGTAAATTGCGTGCCTTTGCTTTGGAGCAACTGTTTAGCACGAATACAATAGGGGCAAGTTCTCCAAGTGTAAATTTCAACAGTGGCAGCCATGATCTGATCTCTACTATGAATAATGATTTTTAATTTTAAGCCTTCTAGTCATTGTCACCCATTACCCATCTTCATCAAACTTTTGCAATCCTTGCTGCTGACTGCGGCGAGATGTACGACGATATTTTTTAGTTTCAAGCTTCGGTTCGTACTGATTTTTACCACGCTTAGTTTTTAACTTCGTAGTAGCTTCGGGGTCGCTTGTGCGATCGCGTAATGTAGCACGAGTAATCGCCTCTGCCAAAAATTCTAAATAATGCTCGTAGCGTTCCCAATCCCCCCGGACAACACAGTTTGGCTCGTCTCGGTGCGTACAGTCATTAAACTGACAATGAGCAACGGCTAAACGCTCCCTAGCTTCGGGAAAGTAATTAATTAATTCTTCTGGTTCGCAGTCCAAGTCTGGTTGATTAAAACCTGGAGTATCGGCAAGTAAGCCCCCTTTAGGCAACTGGAATAGTTCAACGTGGCGCGTAGTATGACGACCTCTGCCCAATTTGCCCGAAACCTCGCTAGTACGCACTTTAGCATTAGGAATTAAATAATTAATTAAGCTAGATTTTCCCACCCCTGAAGGCCCAGCAACGACAGTAATTTTGTTATCTAGTTGACCTTGGATCTGTTCGATAGCGGCTTGATGGACGCTGATAAAAACGGGATCGTAACCCCACTTATGCAATCGTTTACGCCAATCAAGCAACTGTTCGGGGGTCAATAAGTCACTTTTATTTAAGTATAAGTACACTTCTAAACCTGTAGTTTCTGCCTTAATTAAAAAACGGCTTAATTGATAAGGCTCTATTTTTGGTTCTTCCAAGGCAAAAACTAATAAAATTTGCTGGGCATTAGCAACGGGAGGACGATCCAATTGTGTATGTCTGGGGAAAACTTGGGAAATTGCTCCGCGTCCGCCTGCCCAATCGGGTTCTACCACTTCTACGCGATCGCCTACCATGACTTTTTGCCCCATTTTCTTGAGCAATGCTCGCCGAGTACAGAGTAATAAGGGCGAAGCACTAAGCTCTAACTTAACTTGATAATAATTGGCTTGAACAGCAATTACTGTACCCGTTAAGGGCAAGTTAGAGGGTAATTGTAGCTCGTCCTCTGGCTTCATGCTGTAGACAGAGGACAACGAACTAACAAACAATAATAGCTGGCAACGGGTGCTATATGTTCGATACTGTAACCCGCCATAGTTAGGCTATCAGGGACTTGCTCGATCGGTTCTCCGGGGTCTAGCCATACTTCTAATAATGCCCCTGGCGGCATCTGCTCTAAACGAAGTTTAGTCCGCACAAAATTGATCGGACAAGGTGTACCGCGTAAATCTAGCTTGGCATCAGGAGTAGATATATTACTCATTATTGAAACAACTTACCAAACAAGCCATCTCTACCACCTTTCCCCGTGCGATCGCCTTTAATTTTTGCCAATTTTTCTAATAGCTCCCGTTCCTCGCTACTAATTTTATTAGGAATATCTACTAAAACTGTAACTAAATGATTGCCACGACTTACCGGATTGCCTAAACGCGGCACGCCGCGATCTTCTAAAGTCAAAACTATATGTGGTTGAGTTCCAGGGGCAATAACTTGTTCGACCGGGCCATCTACAGTATTTATTTCCAGCCGAGCGCCTAAAATTGCTTGCAAATAGCTAATTTTAATTTCCGATAAAATATTGATGCCGTCGCGTTTAAACTCCGCATCTTCATTAATGAACAAATACACATACAAGTCCCCTGGAGGCCCGTTGCGCTGCCCGGAATCACCCTCAGAGGAGATGCGTAAACGCGTACCGTTATCTACTCCCGCAGGGATAGTAATTTTCAGTTTTTTAGTAACTTGGTGCGCGCCTTTGCCATCACAAGTTTCACATTTATCTTCAATCATCTGCCCTGTACCGTTACAGGTAGGACAAGCCGATACTTGAGTAAAACTGCCAAAGGGCGTTCTGGTGACGCGGCGCACTTGACCAGAACCAGTACAAGTTGAGCAAGTGCGGGGACGAGTACCAGGTTTAGCACCAGAACCGCTACATATTTCACAAGTTTCTAGGTGGGAAATGCGAATTTCTTTCTCGCCACCAAATACCGCCTCGCGAAAGTCTAGTCTGAGGTCTAAACGCAAGTCATCGCCGCGTACTGGCCCATTGCGCCGCCTTTGACTTTGTCCTCCGGCGACACCGCCAGCAAAATTATTAAACAAATTTTCAAATATGTCCGCAAAGCCGCCCACATCACTAAAGTCTTGAAATCCGGCTCCGCCAGCACCGGCGGCTACTCCAGCTTCGCCAAAGCGATCGTATCTTTCGCGGGTTTCGGGTTCCGATAAGACTTCATAAGCACGACTAATTTCTTTAAAGCGGTCTTCGGCTCCAGCTTCTTTATTGACATCAGGATGATATTTCCGGGCTAGGCGGCGGTAAGAGGATTTTAGTTCTTCTTTGTCTGCATTACGAGAGACACCCAGAATTTCGTAGTAGTCGCGGGCCATAGAGCGCTGCTTCGTTTATAGATAAAGTTTACGGATAGAGCGGAAAGCTAATAGCTATTAGCGTTAGTTCTCTTAATTAAATGTAGACAAATAACTGCAACTACAACAAGCCTACTTTACTCAATTGCTTCATAATCAACGGTTACTGTGCTATCTTCTTCGGCAAAGTCTAGATCGAATACTTCTGCGGTTATTGGTACAGAAGCCTTGGTAGACTGGGGTATTGTTTCTTTGTTTTGCGGTGAAACTGTAGTTTCTACGAAGTCGTGCGCTCCTGAAGAATTAGCTTTTTGATAAACGCTTGTGCCAATTGTGAGCAATAACTGCTGGAATTGGTCTAACTGTTGTTGGACTCTGTCTATTGTAATTGCCGGATCGTTGAATAGTCCTCGCAGCAAAATTACGCTTGCGTCTGCTTCACCCTTCAACGCTTCTGCAACCAAAGAGCCGTTGTCTTTTAACGTGGACTCGTAACTGTAGATCAAATTTTCTGCTTGATTTTGTAAATCGATTAATTCAATGCGTTTTTTATCTTGCTCTGCATATACTTCAGCTTCAAGGCGCATCCTTTCTATTTCGCTAGTAGTTAATCCTCCAGTGCTTGTAATCCGAATGCTTTGTTCTCGACCTGTGCCTTTGTCTTGAGCAGCAACTTTTAATATACCGTTGACATCAATTTCAAAACTTACCTCAATTTGCGGCATTCCGCGCGGAGCAGGGGGAATCCCGGCTAAAACAAATCTACCCAGGCTTTTATTATCTGTTGCCATCGCCCGTTCGCCCTGAAGGACATGAATTTCTACAGAAATTTGTCCATCGGTAGCTGTAGAAAATATTTGGGCTTTACTGGTGGGAATTGTCCGATTGCGTTCGATTACTTTAGTAAATACTTCCCCTAAAGTTTCAATTCCCAGCGATAGCGGCGTGACATCTAATAGCAATACATCTTGAACTTCGCCACCCAAAACGCCACCTTGAATTGCTGCTCCTAAAGCTACAGCTTCGTCGGGATTAACTGATTTATCAGTAGCTTTGCCACCAAAGAATTTTTGTAGCGCATTTTGCACCGCCGGAATCCGCGTCGAACCGCCAACTAAAATTACTTTATCAATGTCTGAAGGCTTGAGTTCACAATCTTTAAGCGCTTGTACCATTGGTTCGATAGTTCTCTCTACCAAGTGTCCAGCTATCTCCTCAAATTTGGAGCGGCTTAGTTCCATTGCTAAATGCTTTGGCCCTGTGGCATCGGCAGTAATGAAGGGTAAATTGATTGACGTTGATCCCAGCGCGGAAAGTTCTATTTTGGCTTTTTCTGCGGCTTCTCTAAGCCTTTGGGTTGCCATATTGTCTTGAGACAAGTCAATTTGCTCTTGTTCTTGGAATTGGGATAGCATCCACAAAACTACACAGTTATCAAAATCATCGCCACCCAGATGATTGTTACCAGAGGTGGCTTTAACTTCAAATACTCCCGATCCTAGTTGCAGAATTGAGACATCAAACGTGCCACCCCCTAAGTCAAATACCAAAATTTTTTGTTCTTGATTGAGCTTATCTAACCCATAGGCAAGGGCGGCGGCGGTGGGTTCGTTGACAATGCGGAGAACTTCTAATCCGGCAATAGTGCCAGCATCTTTAGTAGCTTGCCTTTGAGCATCAGTAAAATAGGCTGGTACGGTGATTACTGCTTGGTCTACCGTTTCCCCCAAAAAATTTTCCGCATCTTGTTTGAGCTTGTACAAAATCATCGCCGATATTTCTTGAGGGGTGTAGTTGCGCCCGCGAATTTGCACATCTACCGTATCGTCTCGCCCTTTCACGCACTTATAAGTGACTCTTTGGCGTTCGCTAGCCGTATCATCCCAGCGCCGACCAATAAAACGCTTGATACTATAAATTGTATTTTCCGCATTGGTCACGGCTTGGCGCTTTGCCAATTGACCAATTAAGCGATCGCTACCTTTACCAAAGGCTAATACACTTGGGGTAGTGCGTCCGCCTTCGGAATTAGCAATGATTGTTGGTTGACCACCTTCTAAGATGGCAACACAACTATTTGTTGTGCCTAAGTCGATACCGATGACTTTTCCCATACTTAGTAGCAGTTGTTTTCAAGGGTTAGTGGGTGGGAAGTGGTGTTTACAAGGCTTAGAAGTTAGAAGCGGGGAAAATTTTTTGAGTCAAGACAAGCTAACTTTCTTCTGGAGAAGTTGCCGAATTTTCTTCTGAGGTTACCACGGACTCTATAGGAGCCGCAACTTTGACCATAGCGTGGCGCAAAATGCGATCGCCTAAGAAGTATCCGCGTACTAATTCCTCTAATATCGTACCTTCCGGTTCAGCGCTGGGAGCGCGCATGACAGCTTCATGAAGACTAGGGTCAAATTCCTTCCCTTCGGGGCGCATGGGGGCAACTCCCAGGCGTTTGAGACAGTCTACCAGTTGTTTGTATACGCTTTGATAACTTTTATGAATGTTCATCTCCGCGTCGGTTTGGGGTTTAAGTTGCGATCGCGCCCGTTCAAAATTATCTACTACTGGCAGCATCTCCGTAATTGTATTGCCTTTAATTTGCTGTTCTAACTCGTCTTTTTCTTTTTGAGAGCGTTTGCGGAAATTATCAAAATCTGCCACAATTCGCAAATATTGGCTGGTACGTTCTTCTACTTGAGTTTTTAGCGCTTCTACTTCTTGTTCTTTTTGGGCTAATGCTTGTTGATAATTGCCATTATTTTCACTAGCCGAGGCGACAGTATTTTCATCTAGGGGGATTTCCTCCCTTGATAAATTAGCTGATTCGACGACTTGGGGATTTTCCTCGCTATTGGCATCAAAGTTAGAATTCATTTTTGCTGGTGTTGTCTCCATTGTTACTTTTGAGTTTTCTAGGGGTTCTGTAATTGACTTAGTGTATTGTTTGTTTATTTTTCCTCAACCATTATGCACTAATCCTAGATGCTCAAAACTGTTCTTTAAGAGGCATATTTTCTTCATTTACTTTCTCTAGGATGCACCAATTAACCCTGGAATAGCAAAGTTTTAAAAATAAATTGCCCGAAAAAGACATTTTGTTGCTATTCGATGGCTAGAACCTCTTTTCTAGCCGCCTCCAAGGTCTAAGTTGACTTACAATTAACCAAACAGAAATTTGTATTTAGATTATTCCAGCCATTTTTGGCAGCCTTAGACAGCTAAAACTTCTTCCTAGGTTTATTTATTTATATTTTTTGCCACAAAATGCTTTTGCATAGCAACTCTAACCTAGGGTTGGGGCATACTCTATCTATAGCAACTTTTATCACAAATTATTTATGACTTACTCCCCACAGCAGCGACGAGCGCTAATTGTTAAAAATGACCTATCTCCTTTTGGCAATAAAGTAATTGAAGCGGGCTATGCTAACCGCGATCAAGTGCATCAAGCTTTAACAGAGAGCCGCAAATCGGGAAAATCTCTGACAGATTCTTTAGAATCGATTACGGGGAAACAACTCACCCCCGACTTGATTAGACACTATAAAAAGCAGCAGTTATTTGAACTAAAAATTCTTTACGGGGTTGAATTCCTCGATCCCGAAGTTAGTGAAACTAGCATCCCTGCCGCCGGAAACTTAATTGATACTCTCATTCCTGTAGATGCTTGTCGTCGCTATCGGTTAATTCCTTTAGCCAAAAATGATACTTCACCGCCTTCGGTGCTGGTGGCGATGGTCGATCCTGATAACCTAGATGCTCAAGACACTTTGAACCGAATTTTGCGCCCCAAAGGGTTGAGCCTCCAAAGGATGGTGATTACCCAAGAGGACTTTCAGCAAATCCTCTCCAAATATCTAGACGAGCAAGTTGAAAAACAAAAGCTGATAGATATAGAAAAGTCCGTTGATGTAAAATCCGAACTCGAAAATCTGGACTTGCAAGAGGACCCCGATGACGTAGACGCAGATTTGGGGGCGGCGGTGCAAGATGCGGGGGCGGCTCCCATCATTGCTTTAGTAAATAAAATTCTTGTCAAAGCGCTGCAAGAAAAAGTTTCTGACATCCATATCGAACCCCAAGAAGAACATCTGCGCATTCGGTTTCGTAAAGATGGCGTGTTGCGTAAAGCTTTTGAGCATCTGCCCAAACAAATTGTCCCCGCCGTTACCGCCCGGTTTAAGATTATTTCGGACTTAGATATTGCCGAACGGCGGATGCCTCAAGATGGACGCATCCGCCGAATGTTTGAAGGGCGCAAAGTAGACTTTCGAGTTAGTACCCTACCTAGCCGCTACGGGGAAAAAGTCGTGCTGCGGATTTTAGATAACGCTTCTACCCAGCTTGGCTTAGACAAATTAATTAGCGACCCTGTAAGCCTCCAAATTGTCCGAGATATGGCAAGTCGTCCCTTTGGGTTATTGCTCGTTACTGGGCCTACAGGCTCCGGCAAATCCACCACTCTATACTCAGTCCTCGCCGAACGCAACGATCCGGGCGTAAATATTAGTACCGCCGAAGATCCAATTGAGTATTCCTTACCAGGAATTACCCAAGTACAGGTAATTCGGGAAAAAGGCATGGATTTTGCTTCAATTTTGCGCTCCTTCTTGCGCCAAGATCCTGATGTAATATTAGTGGGGGAAACTCGCGATAAAGAAACAGCTAAAACGGCAATTGAAGCGGCTTTAACCGGACACTTAGTTTTAACTACTCTCCATACCAACGATGCCGCCGGAGCAATTTCGCGGTTAGACGAAATGGGTGTAGAACCCTTCATGGTATCGGGTTCGCTCTTGGGGGTAGTTGCCCAACGTCTAGTACGGCGCGTTTGTGTTCAGTGCAAGATTGCTTACACCCCAACGGCGGCAGAACTTGCTAGATTTGGCTTATCAAGTTCTTCTCAAGAAGTCGCAATTAGTCTTTACAAAGCCAATAGTTTACAACCAGAACAAATCCAGCAAGCTCGAAATACTGGGGAACTTTGCTCAAACTGTAGTGGAATAGGTTACAAAGGACGTTGTGGTGTTTATGAAGTTATGCGGATCACCGAGCGGTTGCAAACTTTGATTACTGAAGGAGCGCCCACCGAAAGGCTCAAAGAAGTTGCCGTAGAAGAAGGAATGGTCACTTTGCTAGCTTATAGCCTCAACTTGGTAAGAGAAGGAAGTACAACTTTGGAAGAAGTAGAACGAGTAACCTTTACCGATTCGGGATTAGAGTCTGAACTCAAAGCCAAACGCAAAAGTTCTTTGGAATGCCGTAATTGCCATGCTCAATTACAACAAGAATGGTTAGATTGTCCTTACTGCATGACTAATCGTTTTCAAGAATAAACAATTTTAAGTTTAAGATTTGCCCTAAAACAACGACGTTGCTATTTCCAGCCTTAAATATATTTAACTAGGAGAAAAAACATGGAGTACATGATTGAAGACTTAATGGAGCAAGTAGTGGAAAGTGGTGGCTCCGACTTGCACTTATCGGCGGGTTTACCTCCCTACATTCGTGTCAGTGGCAAATTAACGCCCACAGAACACGAACCATTGACCCCAGAACAATGTCAGCGACTAATATTTAGTATGCTCAACAACACCCAACGCAAAAACTTAGAGCAAAACTGGGAACTAGATTGCTCCTATGGTGTAAAGGGGTTAGCTCGCTTCCGGGTAAACGTATATAAAGATCGCGGTACTTATGCGGCTTGTTTGCGGGCTTTGTCTTCCAAAATTCCGGCGATGGAATTATTAAATTTGCCCAACATCGTCCGGGAAATATCCGAAAAGCCCAGAGGACTTGTACTGGTAACGGGGCCGACGGGATCGGGTAAGACTACAACCCTAGCTTCCATGATCAATAATATCAATATGACTCGCTCCGAGCATATTTTGACGGTGGAAGATCCGATCGAATTTATCTACGAACCACTGAAAAGTTTGATTCACCAGCGTCAAGTGGGAGAAGATACGAGAAGCTTTGCTAACGCTTTAAGAGCAGCTTTGCGCGAAGATCCAGACGTGATTTTGGTAGGAGAAATGCGCGACTTAGAAACTATCCAGTTGGCAATTTCGGCGGCGGAAACTGGTCACTTAGTATTTGGAACTTTACACACAAGTTCTGCCGCTCAAACTGTTGACCGGATGGTGGATGTTTTCCCTCCTGAGCAACAACAACAAATCCGCGTCCAGCTATCTAACTCTTTGATTGCCGTATTTAGTCAAACTTTAGTATCTAAGAAAAAGCCTAAACCTAACGAATTTGGACGGGTAATGGCGCAAGAAATTATGATTGTTACCCCGGCTATTTCTAACTTAATTCGGGAAGGCAAAACCGCTCAAATCTACTCAGCAATTCAAACAGGGGGTAAGTTGGGAATGCAAACTTTGGAGAAAGTGTTATCGGACTTGTACAAAGCTGGAACTATCTCTTTTGAAGCTGCGATGTCTAAAACGTCTAAAGTTGATGAGTTACAGCGTTTGATTGGTGGAGTTCCGGGAAGCGCAACACCAGGCGCAAAACCAGGAATGGCGGGTATGCAAGCTCGTTAGTTTTCTCTAGAGATGTTATAAAAGCTTCTCTATTTACTAAGTTATCTATTACAAATTATTAGGAGAAAGGCTATGCCTACCTACGTTGCCCGTGTTCGAGATTCTAAAGGGAATGCGAGAAAAGAAAAAGTTATTGCAGCTTCCCCCTTTATAGCCCGTTCCAACTTACGGGAAAGAGGTCTTGTAATTCAAGACTTGAAGCAAGCTCAAGAATTTAAACTAAGTGGAGATTTAGACCTCAGTCAATTTACCGCCGCTTTGGCAAAAGTTTCTGTTAAGGACAAAGCGGTTTTTTCCCGTCAGTTTGCGGTGTTGACCAATGCGGGAGTAGCGATCGTTCGCAGCCTTGGGGTACTAGCTGAACAAGCGCCTAACCCAAAGCTAAAAAAAGCCTTAATTGAAATTAGTGAGGACGTGCAGCAGGGAGTAAACCTTTCTGATGCAATGCGCAAGCACCCGCAATGTTTTGATAATTTGTACGTCAGCATGGTGCAAGCAGGAGAGGTTGGCGGTGTACTTGACGAAGTTATGAATCGTTTATCTAAGTTGTTGGAAGATGTCGCAAGACTACAAAATCAAATTAAATCCGCTTTAGCTTACCCGATCGCTGTGGGCATATTAGCTTTACTGATTTTCTTGGGTATGACAATATTTCTAATTCCAATTTTTGCGGATATTTTCAAACAATTAGGCGTAGAGTTACCGCCTCTAACGCAGTTTATGCTTACCATTAGCGAAACAATTACAAGTTGGAAGGTTTTTATTCCGATTGTTGTATTTATGGGTAGTAGTTTCTTTTTGCAGCAATACTACAGAACTCGGCTTGGTCGAGAAACCATAGACCGCCTTTCTTTAAAAGTACCTTTGTTTGGCGACTTGATTCAAAAATCTGCCGTAGCTCGTTTTAGCCGGACTTTTGGCGCTTTGACTCGTTCAGGCGTACCGATTTTGACGGCTTTAGAAATTGTCCGCGATACGGCGGGAAATCAAGTAATTGCTAATGCTTTGGATGCTTCAAGGTTAGAGATTCAGCAAGGTGGCATGATTAGTTTGGCTTTGAAGAAAGATGCAGTTTTTCCAACTATGGCGATTCAAATGATTAGTATTGGTGAGGAAACTGGGGAATTAGATCAAATGCTGATGAAAGTAGCTGATTTTTATGAAGACGAGGTAGAACAAGCAGTAAAAGCGCTTACCAGCGTCATCGAACCAATTATGATTGTGGTTTTAGGCGGAATGGTAGGAGTAATTTTGCTATCAATGTATTTACCAATGTTTAAGGTATTTGAAACTCTAGGTTAAAACAAAAAAGTTGTGTAGGGGAGACTAACACCCCTGCAATTTACCTTTAGTTCTAAAGGTTTTTGTTTGCCTAAAAAATAGCTAATTTAAAATATGACGAGTAAAAAATCTGATTACGAACAGTTATTGGCACAATACAGCAATCCAGGATCTGCGATCGCACTTCTCAAGCAACACCGTCCTTATTTAGAGGCTATTCCTAGTCTCCGTCGCGCTGAAGAAAGTTTAATTACTATTCCTTTACCAGTTGTGCGCTTGCGTCAACCCGCTTCTAGCTTTTCTGAAAAAACTACGGAAACTAGAATGCTACCTTGTGAAGTGGCTATATTAATGTGCGATCCAGAATGGAAAATCAAGACAGGCATAGAGCTTTTTGTTTTTATTCACCGCCCTGATGAAGATTTTTCTGATTTACTGCGGCGCTGGCGACAAATTCAAGTTTGGCTAGATAAGGATTATGAATGGGTAATGCCTCCCCGCTACAAACATATCTTTAGTGAAGGAGCTAATGCTATTCACCCTTTGTTTGTGGTCTTTCCAGAAACTCCAGAAAGAATAAAAAAAGGCTTGCAAGGTGCAAATTTGCCTTTTGTGCCGCAAGTAATTACGGCGGATAATGAAGAAATAGCTTCGTTGACCAAAGAAAATGTTTAGAGAGACGTTTCGGTGAAACGTCTCTACAATTCTATTTGACAAACTGGGGCATAATTTCCGCCGCCGTAAATAAACCGTAAATTCCCCGCTTTTGCAGTCCAATTCCGGCTTTGAGATAACCAAAAGCAGTTCCGCAAACGTTTGCTGCCATGCTGGTTTCGTCTCCTAGAGTAAAAGTATGAGTGGAAATTTTGCCTTCAAAGGTTCTACCCGTTACCTGAACATTGGTGCTGAGGGGTTTTTTGGGATTACGAGTATCGACTACGCCTCCAACAGTAACGCGATCACGATCGCATATCCCAGCTAATTCCAACATCACATCGTCGGCGTGTTCCATATTTTCTAAAGTTAATACGCCATTAGTTTCATCTAGCAAAGCTTCTACTTGTGCGTCAGTCATGGCTCTTGCTCTTTCGACGCTATAACCTGGTAAATGAGCGATATCTTCTCTAATTGTTGCTCTATAAGCTTCCCAGTTGGCAATTCCTACGCCAAAGGTAATTTTGACGCTATGAACTTCGGCGTAGCTTTGGGCCGCTAAAACGGCGGCGGCGGTTAGTAATCCTGGTGTTGCGCCACAGCCTGTTAAATAGGTAATTTTGGCAGCTTGGAAGTCTGATTTTAAGGCTAATAGTTGCTCTACAGCGCTTGTGCGTTTGATTGCGTCTACTAATACTCCTTGCCAATGCGATCGCATAAACATTTGCGCTACAGACGCTATAAAGGTATTTGGCAAGTTAGGTAAGGCTAAAAAATAACCATCTACTTCCGAGTTTTCGATTAATTCTTGAATACTTTGGTTACTGAGTATTCCCTCGGCTTGTAAATATCCTACCGAGCCTTGAGAGCTATAAGCACTAATACATTTATCTACATTTAACCCTTGGGGGGCGTAAGCATAGCCTTTGAGATCGGCTACTGCTACTAAAATCATCTCGCTTTTGGGGGCAATTAATTTAGCCGCCGCTTGTCCTAATCCACCAAAACCCAATACTCCTACGCGCATTGGAGTAGTAAAACTTTTAATATCGGCACTCATGCCTGTTACCCATACTGAACGAATTTTAATTATCGTAAACTTTTGCCGCTTTATTTCGCCTCTTTTAGCGCAAAAATTCCTTTATTTGTAACGTTAGAAAGCGATCGCGCTAATTGTAAAGTTTTTTATCTCCCTTGACGGCAGCGTATAGTTAAGGGAAACTTACATATAACTAATGCCACCGCTCAGTTATTTATAATTTTTGTATCTTTTGGATTCTATCTAATTTGATAGATGAAAAAGTAAGCTACATAGCTGACAAATTAGTTATAAGCAATTTTTGCTTAAGTTATGTAAATTTTTAGTACAGTTATGTAATTCTATGCTGTAGGAAATTTAGCGATATATGGAAACTTTAGAGTTTGTTATTTATCCAGACGGTAGAGTGATGGAAACAGTTACCGGAATTATTGGCGCTTCTTGTGCGGAAGTTACCGCAGCCATTGAAGCCCAGTTAGGAACAGTAGTTGACACAGAACAAACCTCAGACTTTTTTACCGCTCAAGTTTATCAAACTAACGTTACTACAACTCAAAATGCCTTGAATTCGTGGTAGCTTATATTTTTTATTTTGTTTAGTCTTCTTTACTTACAAACACCATGTCACATTTTAGCCAAATCAAAACTCAAATCCGCAACTTAAACTCTTTACAAGCTGCGCTTACGGATTTAGGAATTAAGTGGAAAGCCGAACCTGAGACAGTACGGGGTTATCGGGGACAAAGCCGGGAAGCGGCGATCGCAATTGAGCAAGAAAACGGCTATGATTTAGGGTTTAGCTGGAATGGCAAAGAATACGAATTGGTAGCGGATTTACAATATTGGCAACAACCTTTATCCGTTAAGGGTTTCTTGCGCCAGGTAACTCAACGTTATGCTTACCATACAGTAGTTAACGAAACAGCAAAGCAAGGTTTTCAAATTTCCGAACAACAACAAAATACCGATGGTTCAATTCGGCTTTTAGTGCAGCGTTGGAGTAATTAATGGCTGAATTTGGACAAGAGCGCTCGGAATTAGAACCAGAATTAGGGGGAATTTTTCGAGACAATCCGGAGCGTTCTGGTTTCGAGCCAGAATTGGGGGGTATAGTCCGGCAAAATGGCGTATATGTAGATGAAGTAATCTGTATTGGTTGCAAGCATTGCGCCCATGTAGCCCGAAATACCTTTTATATTGAGCCAGATTATGGGCGATCGCGGGTAATTCGCCAAGATGGGGACTCAGAAGAATTAATTCAAGAAGCCATTGATACTTGTCCAGTCGATTGCATCCATTGGTTAGATTATACAGAAGTCAAAAAACGCGAAGAAGAACGCCAATATCAAGCAATTCCGCTAATTGGATATCCCGTAGATGAGGCGGTAGTTGCGGCACATAGGCGACGCAATAAACAGGAAAAATTAGCTCGGAAAAAAGGAAAATATTAGAGAAGTTAAAAAAGCGGTTGTTTAATACAATCGCTTTTTTGTTTAATATATAGCGATTGTATATGTTTTTTGACATACTCACTGGGCTGAAGCCGCAGTGATTCTTGACGCTTCAACGACGGATGCTACCAAAGTAGTCTTACTCTGTCTCTGCGTCCGTTTAGAGTCGTGCCTATGCCCAGTGCCGACTTTGTTTATATTTTTAGCTGCATTCTCATCGCGATCTTGTTGAATACCGCAATTGATGCAAAGTACAGACCTTATTGATAGGTCTAGCTTCCCCCATTTATAGCCGCAATCGTTACATATTTGGCTAGTGGGTTCCCATCTACTGATTACTCGAAAGTCTCTGTTATATTTTTCTGCTTTAGCTTCACAAAAAGTCCTAAATTCACGCCATCCTAAGAGACTAATTGCTCTAGATAGTTTGCGATTTTTGACCATACCAGAGACATTCAAATCTTCTAAAATTATTGTTTGGTTCTCACTAACAACTTTAGTAGATAGTTTATGCAAAAAGTCTTTACGAGTATCAGCTATTCGATTGTGGGTTTTTGCTATCTTTAGGCGGGTTTTATTCCTATGCTTAGAATTTTTTTGTTGACGGGCTAATTTCTTTTGAAATGAGCGAACTTTACGATCTAACTTTTTATAGCTAGGGCTTACTGCTTTAGTTCCGTCAGACATCACTGCAAAGGTTTTAATACCTAAATCAATCCCGATGCTTTGATTAATAGCTTCTGTAGAAACTGATTCAATTTCAATTACAAAGCTTAAGAAATAGCGGTCGGCACAATCTTTAATGACGGTTACTGAACTTGGCTCAGATGGCAAAGCTCTTGACCAAATAGGCGTAAGATTGCCAATTTTAGCTAAATAGACAGAACCATTTTTAATGCTAAACCCAGAAGTCACAAAGGTAGCCGATTGCTTGTTAGTCCTCTTTTTAAATTTGGGATAACCTACTTTTTTACCTTTTCTTTTGCCTTTGCAGGAATCAAAAAAGTTTTTGTAAGCGGAGTCTATTGCTTTTAAAGACTGTTGCAAGGGGACTGAAGATACTTCAGACAACCATTTACGCTCATCAGTCTTTTTAGTTTGAGTTAACAATCCAGCTAATTTGTTGTAGCCCAGATACTTATCCGTCTCTTTGCTAAAAGCTAGGGCATCATTCCAAACTACTCGCACACAACCAAACAATGATCGCAGTCTCTTTTGCTGTTGGTTTGTCGGATAGAAACGGTATTGATACCTAGCTTTCATTGCTTATGCTAAAATTGGTCTACAGCTATATATTAACTTGGTCTACAGTAAATGACAACCCAATTACGCAGGGAAAGACACTCTGTTTCTAGCCTTAAAATACATTTGGTGTGCGTAACTAAATATCGTCGGTCGGTGTTTACTTCGGAAAGCCTTAGTTTGATTGAAATATCATTTAATGAAGTGGCAAAAAAAATGGATTTTCAGGTACTTGAATTTAATGGAGAATCTGACCACATCCATGTACTAATTGAATTTCCCCCTAAGCTTTCTATCTCTCAAATGGTTAACGCGCTAAAGGGAGTATCTAGCCGCCGCTACGGTCAAGCTGGACACCCTAAGCCTTATGGAAAGGAAGCTCTCTGGAGTCCATCGTACTTTGTTAGTTCTGTTGGTGGTGCGCCTATTGAGGTTCTGAAAAAGTATATCCAGAATCAAGAAAAGCCGTGCTGAAGCAACGGGGTTTTTACCCACTTTTCTGATAATCATTTTCCGTCGCAAGGCCTTGCGCCCCTACAAGTCCACAATTGATTAGACCTCCGGTATGAATAGTAATAACTCCTCTGTTCTATAACTTTTACACCAATTATTTACACAAACGTACTCAAAAAGCACCAATAATAGTACGGAATTACTATAAATCAATCTTTTCAAGATAGGCTGAAAACCCTTGAAGTGACTGAATTGCTTGTGTTTAATTAATGCCAGGACGCAGATTTGAACTGCGGACACGAGGATTTTCAGTCCTCTGCTCTACCAACTGAGCTATCCCGGCGCACAGCAACTTGTGTTTTGAGTGCTTTATTAAGCTAGCAAATATAGATAGTTTTGGCAAGCAAATAATCAAAAAAACTTAAGCTGTCTTGATTATCAACTTAGCAGTACCAAAAATCGCCAAAAATAGCACAAATTGCACCAAAACAATACTAGGCCCGGAAGCTAAGTTGAATAAACCAGATATCACCATTCCAGCGAGGCTACTTATTGCCCCAAGAAATACAGATAGAGTGAGAAAGCGTGTAAAGTGATGGCTGAGAAGTTTGGCGCTAGAAGCAGGAATGACTAAAAAAGCATTGACTAGCAACACTCCTACAGCTTTAATTGCTACGGCGACAGCTAGAGACAGCAAAACTACAAAAAAGTAACGATATAACTGTACAGGAATCCCCTGAACTTGCGCCACTGCTGGATTGAGAGTGAGTAATATTTGCTGGCGAAGTGTAGACAATAAAAAAACCGCCGCACCTACTAGCACGATCGCAGTCAAAATTAAATCAGTAGTATTAATGGCAAGAATATCGCCAAATAGTACCGCCATTAAGTTACCGCGATAGCCTTTAATTAAGCTTGTCAGGATAACACCGACAGCTAAAGCCCCCGATAAAACAATGCTAAGTACGTTGTCACTAGCTAAATCAGTTTGATCGATTAAATACAGCACCACTAAGCCAAATACTAAAGTAAAGGGCAAAAGCATTAAAGTGGGTTCTATATGCAGTAATACGCCCAAAGCCACACCAATTAAAGCCGCATGACCGACTGCATGGCTAAAAAACGATAGTTGACGTAAGGTAACAAAACTCCCTAGTAAGCCGCCTAGGAGTCCCATTAATACCCCACCAGCGAGCGCTCTTTGCATGAAAGGAAACTGTAATAGAGTTACTAAGTTTTGAATATTAGTTACAGCAAAATAGAAATCAGGATTAAACATCAGCAAAAATAAACGCATTAATACCCTTAGTGTGAGGCAATTTCGCTTTTGTTATGGTGAAAATTATTTTAAAGCGCGATCGCCCTATAGCAATCCGTTTTGATTTATAAACATTTTCCGTAGGGGCGCAATGCATTGCGCCCCTACACGTTCGTAATTGATGCGAGGATCGCCCTAGCAATGATAATTACCCATTCTCAAATTCATCTAGACGATATTGCTCAGTTTCTCTCTAACTTTTTTAGGGTAGATCGTTTTAGCAATGACCAAAATGGGGTGTATATACCATCAGAAAGAGCGATCGCCCGTTTTGGACTTGCCTTAGAACCTTGGTCAGAACTCGCTGCCTGGACGCAGCAAGAGCGCTTAGACGGGCTATTTTTACATCGCCCTTGGCAAATGCCAACGGTTGATATTGGTGTAATTGCTTATCATTTAGCTTTTGATGAATCTTTAACTATTGGTTTTAATCCTCGCCTCGCAACGGTACTAGAAATATCTAATTTGGAAGTGCTAGGGGAAAAAGAGGGACGCGCTATTGGGATGATAGGAGACATTGAGCGCCATAGTTTCGATAAATATTGCGATCGCCTCAACCAAATTTTTCATGGGTGCGATCGCGTAATTCCCGGCACTACAGGCGATATTTCGCGGGTGGCGGTGGTGGGTGCAATGACAGATGTTTTAGTCCGCGAAGCTAAAGATCGAGGGGCAAATATTTACATTACCGGACAATTGAGGCAACCAGGTAAACTAGCTTTAGCTGAAACTGGGATTAGTTGCGTAGCTATTGGACACAGACGCAGTGAAGAATGGGGATTGCGGTCATTATCTGGCTTGCTGCGCGATCGCTTTAGTCAATTAGAGGTTATTTTACCTAAATAATTTTCCACAAGTTTCAAAATCCGTTCTGACGCATGACCATCACCAAAAGGATTAATTGCTGTAGACATTTTTTGATAAGCAGTTTCATCGCTTAATAATTCCTTTGCATTCGAGACAATGACATCGGGATTAGTGCCTACAAGCTTTGCCGTACCTGCTGTTACAGCTTCCGGGCGTTCGGTAGTTTCCCGCAATACTAATACAGGTTTGCCTAAACTTGGCGCTTCTTCTTGTAATCCGCCGGAATCAGTTAGTAAAAGATAGGATTTGGCGATCGCGCCGACTAATTGAGCATAATCTAAGGGTTCTGTTAAAAATACTCGCGGATGATTGCCTAATAGTTGCTGTAAAGGTTCGCGCACTGTAGGGTTGCGATGCAAGGGTAATAGTAAAGCTGTATCGGGAAATAATTCTAATAATTGTAAAAAGCTTTGAGCAATATCTTGAAGTGGTTCGCCCCAATTTTCCCTTCTATGCACGGTTGCGAGTAAAACGCGGTATTTTGACCAGTCTAAACCCTTGATATCGCAAGCTGGTTGACGTTTGGCGACAGCGAGTAAAGCATCAATAACGGTATTTCCTGTATGGTGAATTTCCCCCACAACTCCCGAACGTTGCAGATTTTCCACTGCTAAAGTTGTGGGTGCAAAATGCAATTGCGTAAGCTGCGAAATTAACCGCCGATTGGCTTCTTCGGGAAAGGGATTAAATAAATCGTCGGTTCGCAATCCTGCTTCAACGTGACCTACAGGAATTTGTTGATAAAATGCTGCTAAAGTCGCTGCAAAAGCTGTAGTAGTATCGCCTTGAACGATGACAAAATCCGGCTTATTTTGTTTAAACAACTTCTCTAAACCGCGTAAACTACGTTCGGTAATATCTGTAAGCGATTGTCCCGCTTGCATAATCTCTAAATCTTTATCGGCTTTGAGGTCAAATAGCTGCATTACTTGTTCGACCATTTCTCGATGCTGACCTGTTAAAATTACCTCCACGTCTACAGATTGGGCTTTTTGAAACTCTTGAATTACGGGAGCAAGTTTAATTGCTTCGGGGCGCGTACCTAAAATAATATTTACTTGGGGTTTAAGCATATTCCTTTAATTACTGATTAAATTTCTAATCGATCGCATAAGTCAGCCAGGTAAAAACACCATTTTTAGCCACTTTCGGCAATGCCAAACGCCAAGTTTTACCTTCTTTTTGGCGCTGCAAATAAAGATCGAAGGGGTTTTTCTGTTGGCTTATTTTTTTTGAAAACTTAGACGCAGGAATACTCCCGCGCTCAAGTTTCCGCTCAATTGTAAAGTCATAAGTACCTTGGATTCGATAACCTGTTAATTTGTCAATGCTTAATGGCTGCTTTTGGGTAATATTTACTTGGGAAATGTCCAATTTACTAACGTTTTGCTGTAACTGCTGTTGAAGTTGCCGAGTTTGCAAAGCGATCGCATTAGTTACTATTTCTCTGTTTGGTTCTCCGCTAATACAACCTGTCAGCAATAACACTAAAACTAAAATTAACCGCCACATAACTACTTTTATTGCAAGTTTCCAGCGTTAGTATAAGCTTGAGAACCCAAATAATCCTATCTATGTCCTCAATTAGTCACGCACTCAAAGAATGGGCGATCGCCATTAATGCCTTAGAACAAGGTAAAACAATTATGTTGCTGCGTAAAGGCGGCATCAAAGAAAGCAATGGTAAATTTGTTGTCCCGCGCGATCGCATTCTCCTTTATCCCACTTACGAACATCAACAACCAGCACTTTTAAAACCTGAGTATCAAAGCAGTGTTACCCCCGTAGCTTCCGGCTGGCATCCTCAGCAAGTTACTATATCTAGCTGGGCAGAAATTACCGATGTTTTGCCTGTCAGTGAAGAAAATACAGTAAAAGCGCTTTTACCTTTCCATGTCTGGAACGAAGAATTTATCACAACTCGCTTAAAATGGAAACCGCGCCAACCTATCTACATTCTGTTACTACGCACTTACAAGCTACCAGTACCCCAAGTTATCGATTATCGTACTGAATACGGCGGTTGCACGTCTTGGGTCGATCTAGGTTTGGGTATTGATTGCGATCGCACTTCCCCAGTTTTGCTAGATGATACTTATAAACATTTAACTACCGAAATTCGTCAGATAATCGGCAGTAACTTAACTTTTGCTTAAATATTTTATATCAATCCTAAATAGACTTCTTGCGTAAATAATTTTTTGCCCCCCTAACCCCCCAATTCTGGGGGGAGACAGAGTTTGAAATCCCCCAAAGTTGGGGGATTTAGGGGACGATCTTAAGATTCATTCAAGAGGTCTAATAGACGGCGTTTGAGTAGCAAGTGTGACAAAAACCACTCTAAGAGCTTTTAGCCAAGTTAAGTCAACGAGCGCGCGTGGGCTTTCACCGGTGCGAGATCGCACTTGAAATTTTTAGACCGCCTGTATAATTAGTAATTCTATACTTATTAAAACTTTGCTATGACAGAGTTTCAGGCAAAACATTTTTTTTCTCCGTTGCTACTCCAACCCCATTTCAGGCTTTGCAGTTGGGCAATTAAGGCTGATTCTAGTTCGGCTTCGATTTGAGTAGTCATAGATGAATGCTAGGTAACTGTTTGAATGTCAGTTTTAGAAAAATCGTCGCCTTTAAACAATAATGACTGATTGAGATATTTGGCGATCGCATAACTACAACAATCACCCCACAGTCCGCTCGGACTCTGCTCATAGCCCAATATCTCATCGGGAGTCCGCTCGTCAATTACTGGTAAACTTTCACACCTTTTAATAATTTGTTGAATGGCTGAAAATTTTTGGGATTTTTTGAATTCCGACTTGCTTATCATGAGAAAGGAGTATTTTGCACAAACGAGCTACTTCTACGCAAATTCTAATAAAGTTACTCTCGTTACAAGTAATGGATAAAAGCTATAAATGATTGAAACCTCTGGACAAACTCATCTAATTGCGGCGGTTGTCGTTGCTGCGAGCTTGATTGCACTTGCTTTTTTTGTGTGGGAAGGAATAACAATGGCTTCTCTGTACGATCGCGGTGTCAAGTTGTACCAAAAAAAAGACTATAAAAGTGCGGAGTCTGTTTTTGTCAACGTGCTTTCTAGACATCCTAGTAACGATATTGCTCGTCTGCTGTTAGGCGAATCGTTAATGGGGCAAAATAAAATAGAGGAGGCGGTGACTCAGTTTACAACGTTGATTGCTCGCGCTCCCAAAAATGCTGAGGCTCAAGTTAGATTAGCAACGGCTTTTATGAAGTTAGAAAAGTTACCAGAAGCAACGCTATCTCTAGAAAAAGCCCAAAATTTATTTAAGTCCCAACGCAACGAGCAAAAATCTGAGCAAATCGAGCAGTTATTGCAGAGCATTTCTGCTAATAAAAATATCTAAATATACTAATTTTTCCTTGGTACGCCTGCTAACTTATGCGCGCAATTCGCTTTATTAGGTTTTTTTACTATTTGCGTTGGGCGACAATCATCAAAACTATTGCTCGTGTAGGCGAACGACGGCTACTAGGATTGTCTTCAGAAATTGCTTACAATGCAATGCTATCGTTATTTCCAGCTATTTTGGCTATCTTGACAGCGATCGGTTTATTTGAAGAATCGTTGCAATCATTTTTTCGAGATTTAGCCGTGCAAATTAGTAAAGTTGCCCCCGATGAAGCTTTAGTATTAATTCGGGATTTTGCCAGGCAAATTACCCAAACCAAAAATACAGGCTTATTTTCTCTGAGTTTTATTGTGGCAATTTGGGCAGCTAGTGGGGCATTAAGTGCGGCGATGAATGCTTTAGATCAAATTCATCAAATTCCTGCTAAACAGATACGTCCTTTTTGGAAAGCAAAAATTATCTCTATTGGCTTAACTATTGGCACAATTGGTTTGCTTGTATTAGCTTCTTTTTTAGTTTTTATTAGCGATTGGTTGCTGAACTATTTTGTCCGTGAAAGTGGTTTTTACATCTTATTAGTTGTTTGGCAACTGCTGCGCTGGCCCTTGGCTTTAGCGATTGTTTCGGCGGCTTTTGCTTTTGTCTACCGTTATGGGCCAAGTGTTTGGGATGCTGGTACACCAATTATGCCCGGAGCTTTCTTAGCGGCGGTTTCTTGGGCGTTGGTATCTGGTTTATTTCGGCTGTATGCGTCCAATTTTGGCAACTACAATCAAGTGTATGGCGCAGTGGGAGCGGTAATTGTTTTGATGCTGTGGCTGTATATGAGTGCTGTAGTGCTTTTAGTGGGCGATCAATTAAATGTTACCGTGGGCGAAGCCATGCGATCGCCAAAAATTTCCGCTTCCTAAATCTAGCTGTAGCTAGAGCGCGATCGCCACTCAATTATATTTGCATAGATAAAGCGCGATAAATTAGGTCTATGTCTCAACCTGTTCAATTTGCCTCTATGGTTGCTCCCTCGAAACTTGCTACTCTCAACCGTTTGCGTAAGTTTAGCCGCTTGCTAGATAGTGCTATTGGCATTCCGGGGACAAAGTTTCGGTTTGGCTTAGATCCCATATTAGGACTAATCCCCGGTGCGGGAGACTTTTTAGGTACAGTCCTTTCAGCTTACTTAGTAATAGAAGCGGCGCGGCTAGGTTTACCCAAAGAAACGTTACTTAAAATGGTGTCTAACATCGTTTTAGAAAGTGCTGTAGGTACGCTTCCAGTAGTTGGGGATTTGTTCGATGTGGCTTGGAAAGCTAACACCAAAAACTTTGAATTAGTCGAAGCTCATCTCAATATTCCTCAAGCAGTTGAAAAGAAAAATCCCTGGTTTATTTTTCTCCTGATAGCTGGATTATTTATATTCAGCGTCGGTATCTTAGCGATTAGCTTTTTTACGCTCAAATTGTTGATTAGTGTCATAACTGGCTAAAAATATAAAATTGAAGTAAGCCCTTAAACCTTGCTTGCTTATATATGGAAACCAAAACCCAGTTACCAATTCCCCCACACTTCGATGCTCAAAAAGTAGGAGAAGTTTGGCGCGTACCTTACCTTGAAAGAGCAGAACAAGCTAGAGACTGGGCAAAAAAGTATAATATTAAGCCAGCTTTTGAGGACAAAGAGCGAACTTGTTTGCTATTAATCGATGTGCAAAATACTTTTTGCATTCCTGGCTTTGAACTGTTTGTAGGCGGACAATCGGGAAATGGTGCTGTAGAGGATAATAAAAGGCTGTGTGAGTTTATTTATCGCAATTTAGGGTCAATAAGCGCGATCGCACCTACCCTTGATACTCACACAGCAATGCAAATTTTTCACCCGATATTTTGGATAAATGCCGCCGGAAATCACCCCACCCCTGCCGCTACCAATATCACGCCAGAAGATATCGAACAAGGAAAGTGGAAAGTCAACCCCGCCGTTGCCTATAGTTTAAAATCCGATTACGAAACGCTGCAAAACCACGCCCTGCATTACGTCAAGCAATTAAGTCAAAATGGTAAATATCCATTAACCGTCTGGTTTTATCATTCTATGCTTGGTGGTATTGGTCACGCTTTAGTTTCCGCCGTAGAAGAAGCTGTATTTTTCCATTGCATTGCTCGCGACAGCCAAACTCAGTTTGAAATCAAAGGTAATAATCCTTTAACAGAAAACTACTCAGTTTTGCGTCCTGAAGTGCTAGAAGGTGTAGGTGGAAAGCAACTAGCGCCAAAAAATACCCGCTTAATTGAACAATTACTAGCATTTGATAAAGTAATTATTGCCGGACAAGCAAAAAGTCATTGTGTAGCTTGGACAATTGACGACTTACTAACAGAAATTAACCAAATAGATCCACTTCTGGCACAGAAGATATACATTTTGGAAGATTGTACAAGCCCTGTAGTAGTCCCCGGCGTTGTAGACTACACCGAACAAGCGGAGTCAGCCTTTGAAAAATTTGCTAAGGCGGGAATGCACTTAGTAAAATCAACCCAATTTTAAACTTCCCTTGTCTTGCTAAGTCCAAAGGCAAAATAAAAATTATTACCAATTACCAATTACCCATCCAGCAATGACTTCTACAAACTCTTTTATTCGTTCAGCGCGTCGGGGTAAACATAAAATCTTTATTGGGATGGCTCCAGGGGTAGGCAAAACTTACCGAATGCTTGAAGAAGCCAAAATGCTCAAACAAGAGGGAATTGATGTCGTTATTGGCTTGCTAGAGACTCACGGGCGCAAAGGAACGGCTCTTAAAGCCCTCGATTTAGAAATAATCCCCCGCAAACAAATTGAGCGCGGTGAATTGACACTAACCGAGATGGACACTCAAGCAATTATCGAGCGATCGCCTTCTTTAGTATTAGTAGATGAATTAGCTCATACCAACGTCCCCGGTTCTCCCACAGAAAAACGCTACCAAGACGTGGAACTAATTTTAAATGCTGGTATTGATGTCTATTCTACGGTGAATATTCAGCACCTAGAAAGCCTTAATGACCTAGTAGCTAGGATAACTGGGGTTGTAGTCCGCGAACGAGTCCCCGATCGCCTGTTGGAAGAAGCTGACGAAGTTGTTGTAATTGATGTTACCCCCGAAACTTTAATTGAGCGCCTCCAAGACGGTAAAATCTACGCGCCGCAAAAAATTCAACAGTCTTTACAAAACTTTTTTCAACGCCGCAACCTAATTGCGCTGCGAGAATTAGCGCTACGGGAAGTCGCCGACAATGTAGAAGATGATGCCATTTCTTCCACTCCCGCCGGAAAATTTTGCAATATTCACGAACGAGTTTTAGTTTGTGTCTCCACTTATCCCAATTCTATGCAATTATTGCGCCGGGGAGCGAGAATAGCGGGCTATATGAATGCGCCGCTTTATGCCTTGTATGTTGCCAATGAAGATCGCTTTCTTACCAAAGAAGAAAGCTTGCATATTGAGACTTGCGAGAAACTATGTCGAGAATTTGGCGGCGAATTTATCCATATTAAAGACCAAAATATTCCCAGTGCGATCGCTCAAGTTGCCCAAGAAAAACATATTACCCAAATTGTGATTGGCGAAAGTCAGTGATCGCGGTGGAAAATGTTATTTCAAGGCTCTTTGACTCAACAATTGATGCGATTGCTGAGAAATATTGACTTGCACATCATCGCCACTGAAAAAATAACCGCCCCATCCTTATCGAAGGCAGAGCTTAAGTAGGCGATCGGGTTTAAACTCTAAAAATAAAAAACTAACTTTATTATGACCCGTGTAATTGGTTTAATCAGTGGGACATCCGTAGATGGCATTGATGCAGCATTAGTAGACATAACAGGAACAGAATTAGACTTAAAAGTTGAGCTTTTAGTTGGGGAAACCTATCCTTACCCAGAAAAATTGTCAGCGCAAATTTTGGCAGTTGGCGGCGGCAAAGAACTATCAATGGCAGAACTAGCAGTGCTTGACGACGAGATTGCTTGTAGCTTCGCCCAAGCTGCCCTAGATATTCAAAAGCATGGCGGCGCGTCACTAATTGGTTCTCACGGACAAACAGTCTATCATCGACCCCTTGACCCCACTACTCCTCATTCTTTAGCTTATAGCCTCCAACTCGGTAGGGGCGACTTAATTGCTCAACTTACGGGAATTCCAACTATCAGCAACTTTCGCGCCGGAGATATCGCCGCCGGGGGAGAAGGTGCGCCCTTAGTGCCAAAAGTAGACGCTTATCTTCTCAGTCATCCAGAAAAATCTACCTGCGTTCAAAATCTAGGCGGGATTGGAAACGTAGCTTACTTACCTCCTCGCAGCAATCCCCATTGGCTAGCAGAAATTCGCGGATGGGATACAGGCCCAGCAAATTCCCTAATTGACTTAGCCATGCAGCACTTAACCGATGGCGCTCAAGCTTACGATCGCCATGGGCTTTGGGCAACAAGCGGTAAGCCTTGCGATAAATTAGTAGAGCAGTGGCTGGGGCAAAATTTTTTTGGACAGTCACCACCAAAATCTACCGGGCGAGAGTTATTTGGTGCGTTATACCTCCAAGAATGTTTCGCGGATATGGAAGCTTACAAACTTAGTGCCGTCGATAAAATAGCTACTCTTGCCGAATTGACTGTTGCCTCAATCGTGCATAGCTACCATACTTTTTTACCTCAACTGCCGAATCGAGTTTTATTATGTGGTGGTGGTAGTAAAAATCTCTATATCACTAATCGGCTGCAAACCCTTCTACAAAGCTCCGCCGTAATAACTACCGATGAAGTAGGATTAAGTGCAGACTTTAAAGAAGCGATCGCCTTTGCTGTGTTAGCCTACTGGCGCAATCTGGGTATTGCTGGCAATTTACCCACCGTTACTGGTGCAAGACAAAAAATGCTCCTAGGAGATATTCATCAAATTTTTGACAATATTATTAGTTAGTACAGTAAAGAAAATGGGTATCCTAAGTTCGTCACTGCTTAATTGCTGTAAAAATTTAGCTCGTTGCTTACAAGCTCCCAATTGATTGAATAGTTACTCTCCTCCTATGACAGATCCCAACATTGGTCGTTTATTAGCTAAACGCTATCAGCTTCAAAAATTAATCGGCACTGGAGCGATGGGGCAAGTTTATTGTGCCAATGATATTTTGTTGGGTGGCGTACCAGTAGCTGTCAAATTTCTCGCCCTGTCAATTCAAAACAAAAAAATTCGTGTCAAAGAGCGCTTTGAGACTGAAGCAAAAACTTGCGCCCTACTAGGACAAAAAAGCATCCATATCGTCCGCGTCATGGATTACGGTGTAGACGAACATGACACTCCTTTTTATGTGATGGAATATTTGCAAGGCGAAAACCTCAATGATGCGGTTCGTTTGCAACCAGTTACTTTAGCTAGGTTTTTAAGTTTGGCGCGGCAAATCTGCTTGGGCTTACAATGCGCTCACCAAGGTATTTTGGTTGATGGGGCAATCTGTCCAATTATTCACCGGGATATTAAGCCTAGCAATATGCTTGTAGTCCAAGATCCAAGTTTTGGTGAATTGGTCAAAGTATTAGATTTTGGAATTGCTAAACTAATCCAGGGTGATAGCAACCAAACTAAATATTATTTGGGGACTCTAGCTTATTCTTCCCCGGAACAAATGGAAGGCAATGATATCGATCCGCGCTCTGACATCTATAGTCTGGGCGTGATGATGTTTGAAATGATTACAGGTAGTATGCCGTTTCAAGCAAATACCGAGTCCTTTGGCGGTTGGTACAAAGCTCATCACTTCCAAATTCCGCGTTCTTTTGCCTCTACTGGTACTAAATTAGTTATCCCCAAAGAGGTAGAAGATTTGGTACTTAGTTGTTTGGCTAAGTCTCCTGACGATCGCCCCCAAACTATCGGGGAAATTCTTGAGGCGATCGTCGCTTTGGAACAAAAACAAAGTCTGGTAGTTGTATCTAATCCTTCACCACCCTTACCACTCCTTCAAGAGGAAAGTATTAACCGCTCTCTAACGATGGGAGTGCCATTTTTAGATCGATCTTTTTCTGACGATCCAGTTTTTCAACCTACAGCCTGGCCCAAAAATAAGCCGATCGCCGATATTGTTTTTCCCCAACCCATTCGCACTAAAGGCGAAATTATTTCGGCTCTTTGGGTGATGTTACCCCAACAGGAAATTCAAAAGCGCTTGCAGGGGACACGCTTTAATCAATTTTTGTTTATCAGCACTCCTCACCCAATGATGTTGTGGATTACAGCACTTTACAATGCCCAACACGGTGTTAAGTGGCTGGCTTATTATATGGACTTAAAAACTCGTCAAGGTCAAGAAATAACTAGATTATTAGGAGAATCTGGTTCTTACCGTTTGTTGCTATTTGCTAGGGAGTCCCCGGAGTGTGTTTGTAAGACTTTGTTAATGGCGATCGCGCCTTTGCAGCGCCAACAATTGCAACAGTGGGTGATGACTAGCCAAAATCTGGTTTCTGTTGCCGAGGCTCAAGTTAGTAAAAGTCTTCTCCGGCAAGAGTTTGAGAAGCTGAAACCGCAGATTTTAGCCAAGTTGCAACCTTCTGGTTTGGACTCGGTTTTTAATGTAACTTTGTAGCGCTATATTTTTGGCGTGACAATTATTATAGTTACCAGCTTAGAGGTTTTTTCCACCTTAATAGTTTTAAAGTAACGCCCCGACAGCCCCAGCCATTTTCTGCCCGCAGAATTCAGCTAGAGAAGGAGGTCGCCCTTAGTGGACTGTTAAAAAACATTAGCTGAATTTAAACTCCACCTTCAAAACCCCATTGGTGCTTGATTAGCTCCTTGTAAGTAGCTTCGCGCATCACCATTTGTTGATATAGCTTCACTAAAAAGTCTTGAGCTTGTTCGTGACTCATTTGCTGTACTTGAGTTTCAAAGGAGCGAATGCTGAACTGTTGTTCTAGTGATAGTTCAATTGGGTTACTCATGATTGACTCCAACAAAAAATATAGAGGCGTTAATAGCATTTCTGCTTAAGAGCTTGGCGCTTTGTCAAAACTAACCTTGCTGTATTAAAAAATATAACAAAGATTTGACAAAATGCACCTACTTCTAAATGTGTAATTCCATATAAACCTTAAGAGATAAATTTCACAATAGTGTTAATACGGAAAACTACAGGTAGTTTTAGCAAGTTGACAAGCTCAAAAATGCTTAAACTGAACAAAGGTAAGTATATGTACTTAAAAAACCGCAGCAAAGATTTCTTTGCTGCGGAATTGGTGATTGGAAACTGCTTAACCCATTACCTAAAAGGTTTTATCGTAACGATCGAGTTGGATAATTGTCCGCATCAAAACAACCCCCAATGCTGCCGCCGCGATCGCGGCAATTCCTGCCAACCACAAATAACGATTAATTAGTAATAGAGTTGCCGATAAAGTCAAAGCGCTAAGTACCAAGGCATAAATAGTAGCTAGTCCAATATTGCTTTGACGACGCAGCAAGCGCTCGGTTTCAATGGAACGGACACGCATCCGAATATCGCCGCGTTCTAGCTTGTCTAGGGTGTCTTCTAGCCGTCGCGGTAAGCCGAGTGCTGTGGTGCTGACTTGCGCCGCCTGACGACCTAATTCATTGAGAAAAGTATTTCCTTGAGAACCATTACCGTTTGTCATAATTTCCATTGCAAAAGGCTTTGCAACCTCCATAAAACTAAATTCTGGATCTAAACCTTTGCCTACACCTTCCAAGGTTGAAAAAGCCCGCATGACAAAGGTAAAGGTAGCGGGAAAGCGAAAAGGCTGATCGTAAGCAATCTCATAGAGGTCTTCACTAATGGCGCTGACCGATTGATTTTCAAAGGGTTGATCCATAAAGTGATCTAACATATATTGAATCGAGCGCCTTACTGGGCCCATATCATCGGTAGGTGCGATCGCTCCTAATTCCACTAAAGACGCAACTACTTGACCCGCATCTTTTTGAGCAATACCAAACAGCGTTTTCATCAATTGCTCTCGCACATCTGTACGAATCTGTCCCATCATCCCGAAATCGTAGAAAATCAACGAGCCATCGGGACTTACAGCCAAATTACCAGGATGGGGATCGGCGTGAAAAAATCCATGATTAAGCAACTGTCTTAAGTAAGATTCTGCTCCTTGACGTGCTAGAAGTTTGCGATCTAAACCCGCCGCTTCCAAGGCTTCGTAGTGACTGATTTTAATGCCTGGGACGTATTCTAAAGTCAGCACTCTGGGAGACGTATAGCGCCAATAAACTCGCGGTACTTTTACCCAATCGTGAGCGCGGAAATTGCGGCGAAAGGTATCGGCGTTGCGTCCTTCATTTAAGTATTCAATTTCTTCCCATAAAATTCGGCAACACTCATCATAAATTCCTAGCCAATCTCTACCTCTACCCCATTCTGGGTGACTTTGAAAGTAACGAGTAATACCTTTAAGAATTCCTAAATCAATCTCAAATAATTTTTTTAATCCGGGACGCTGAACTTTAACAGCGACAATCTCTCCAGAATGCAGGGTAGCTTTGTGAACTTGTCCTAAACTAGCAGCCGCTATGGGAATTGGCTCGAAATTTTGGAATAGTTCGGGGATGGTTTTTCCTAACTCCTGCTCGATAATATTTTTTGTTTGCTCGTAACTAAAAGCCGGAACTTTGTCTTGAAGTTTGACAAGTTCATCAACGTATTCGCTGGGAAATAAATCGGCGCGAGTAGAAAACAATTGACCGACTTTAATAAACGTTGGTCCTAGTTCTAGCAAAGTGTTACGAATCCAAACCGCTTGCTCAATCCGTCTAGCCTTGCGTTTTTCTTCCGTAACTCCGCCGGGATAGCTCCAAGATTTTTTGTTGACCCAAAAACCCGTCATTAAAGACAGCACAAACGACCATATGTCAAAAAAGCGCCGATTTCGGGAGTAATTGTTCCGATTCCAGCGATAGGCATTATCTTTATACACCATCGAACTACGTTTGCGGTCAGACTTAGTTTTGATGGAATTTTTGACAGGAGGAGAAAGAGACACTCGAATTCCTAATCGTTATTTTTGCAGGAGGTTAGAAAATGCAGCAGCAAGCCATTAAGATTTTTAGGGTAAATTATCCCTACAAACACAAATTTAATTATTTTTCCCAACTTTAAGTAGAACTACTACGGTGACGTTGTAGTTCTGCTCTTAGTAGAGCAATTTCGGCTCTAAGTTCGTCAATTGTCGCTTGTACGTCTGTGGGCGCTGAACCGGGAGAGGAAACTGTTGTAGTGCTAGAACCACTATAATTGTTTGCTGTTTCTCGGTTAGCTCTTTCCATGACTTCCGTTGTAAACTGGCGCAGGCGTTCGCGCTGTTCGGCATCAAATTTACCTAGTTCGCTTAAAGCATCGGTTAAAGCGTTTTCTAAATGTTCGTTAGCAATTTCAGCTACAGCCCGACCAACAAAAAAGGCATGAATTAAAGGATTAGTCATAAATTGTTTCAACGCTCCATACGCGAAAATTATAGCTTGGTTGTTTAAGTCGCCGCCTCCACCGTAGTAGAGATTGAGGGAGCATCAGAAACTAAAAACTTCTTTACTTTACTTTACAATGGATAGTGAATAGATAAAAACTTTTCAGCGCTAGAGCGATCGCTTATAATTCCGTCTAAAGTCGCCGCAAGTAAATCTTCTAACATTTGCCGAAACTGTGGACTTGGTTTGTAGCCTAGTTTTTTGAGGTCATCACCATTAAGCGGCGCTTGAATATTTGCCCAACAATGAAGGTATAGCCAAATTTGACGGCGAACAGTTTTAGAAGTGCGTACCATAACCAACATTAAAGTCGCTTCATCGTAGGGTTTCAGTAGTTGGACTACTTGACTTTTGGGTGAAGTTGGTAGTAATTCTCTAACTTTAGCTTCTGCATCCGCTAAATTTTCTAGCCTTTTAATACTGTCATCGGGCAATTGTAAGTTTTTGGCTACTAAACCGCGCTCTATTGGTAGTAACTGAGCGATTAATACTTCTAGTCGTAACAACCAACTAGGAGAGAAACCGCGTTTTAATAGTTCTAAAAGCCGTAACTGCTGCCATAGAGTGCGATCGCATTTTAAATCGGGATGAATGCACTTTGTCGCATCCAAGTCTGCGAGTAATCTTAGTCCAGCTTGCCAATAAGGCGATCGTAAAAGGTATTTTAACTCGCTGCGGAGACGAGTTTGCAAAGCGGGTCTAGTTTTATGATCTGTTTGGCTATAAACGCCGCTAGAAATGGCGTAACGAATATACTCAATAGTGCGCTGTTCAATTTCAAAACCCAAACGTACAGCAAAGCGGACAGCGCGATAAATTCTTGTAGGATCTTCAATAAAACTATTGGCGTGTAAAACTCGAATTTGTTTGGCTTGCAAGTCTCGCATTCCGCCAAAAAAGTCTAATAATTCCCCCTCACGCGGATTAGTTAGCCGCATAGCCAAAGCATTAATTGTAAAATCGCGCCGATACAAGTCTTGACGAATAGAACTTGCTTCAACTTCAGGATTCGCCGCCGGATAAGGATAAAATTCCGTTCGCGCGGTAGCAATATCTACCCATAAAGAATCTAAAATTGGGTCTTTATGCCACAACAAAGCCGCCGTTTGAAAAGCGCCGTGTACTTCTAATCGAGCTTGAGGGTAAGATTTTTGTAAGGCTTGAGCAAGTTCTACCCCCGCGCCTACATCTGTAGCACTATGAAAGCCATCAACTACTAAATCAATATCTTGAATTAGTACCGCCGCCTCTCCCTGAGCTAACAATAAGTCTCGGACAGCGCCACCAACTAAGTACAAATGCCAACCGCGTTTTTCTGCGGCTACAGAAGCAGTTTTCAGCAGAGTTTGTAAGGCTGGATTTAGACGATTATTGAGTAAATTGAGCAGAGAGGGATTAACAACTAGGGAATTATCGTTATTTTGGATTTTTCGGGCTTTTTCTTGGTGCATTTCCCGTAATATATCGGTGCGCGTCACTATACCCACCAATTGACCCGATTTTAAAACAGGTAAGCGCCCAATATCGTGAGTTACCATCGTTTCTTGAATTTCCGGTAAAGTTGTAGTGGGAGTAATAGTTTTTACATTTGTAGTCATGTAGCCCTTAACGGGAGCGTGACTAAAGCCGTGATGTAAAGCGATATCAATATCTCGCCGCGATACAATCCCTACTATTTTAGCCGCTTCATCCACCACCGATAAACCCGAATGACCGTAGCGCAGTAAAATTCTTTGAGCTTCTGCAATCGTCGTTTCTGGCAATATAGTCCGCACTGGAGACGACATTAAATCTCGCGCTGTGGGTGGGTGGGGAACTTGATTAATAAAACTGTCTACCAATTGCTTTAAAGTTTCCTCTGTAGCTACTCCGCGCAAAGATAAAGACGCAGCTTGATAATGACCACCGCCACCCAAGGGTTGAAACAAAGTATTGAGGTTTGTTTGGGGAATTTGCGATCGCCCAATTACTGTTAACTTATCTTTATAGCTTGCCCCTAATAGGATTGCGTCACTTTCCGTTAGCTGCATTAATTGCGAAATTAACCCCGATAAACCCGGTACATGGTCGGAAGTTTTGAGCATTACCCAACCAACACTGTAGCCATTGATTTTTGTGGTTTGCAGGCTATTAATTGCCGTTAATAGTAGTGGCTGTAATTGTTTGGATAAACCCGGCTCTAGGTACTCATTAACCATTGCTAAGGAGGCTTTTTGCTGCATCAACCACGCCAAAGCTTGAGCATCTCGCGCGGTAGCAGTGGGAAAGGTCAAAGAACCCGTATCGACATGAATACCTAAAGCCATAACTGTCGCTTCCGCAACGGTGAGGTCAATATTGGCTGTTTGCAATTCTTCGACAATTAGCGTCGTAGTTGCACCTACATCCGCTATGTTTGTTTCTGTAGCCGGAATATCTAGCTGACTATCCAAATGATGGTCGTAAACGATTACCGATTCCAACTGCGGTAAATCCAACCATTCGGCGACGACTCCCAAACGAGTCTTATTTTGCGTATCTACTACCGCAATTAGTCTAATTTGTTCGAGATTAACGGCGCGGCGCTCAATAATTGCATACTCATCTTTATGCAGTGCCAAAAAATCCCGTACTACTTGGTGACAGCCGCCAGGGATAACAATTCGGCTACCTGGCAACAAGCGCGTCAAACCTACTGCCGCTCCCAGCGTATCAAAATCGGCGGTGGTGTGGCACAAAATTAGATTCATCTGGGCAAAAATTCTTTCTCTACTCTTACTTTCTATAGTGGCTCAATTTCTGATAGCGTAACTATAGGAAATGCTAGAAACATAGCAAGTTTTATACTCAATTTTTTTTGTCCCCCTAGGAGAAATATCAATGTTCACAATCCTATTCCAAATTGCTTTACTAGCCCTAGTTGGCTTATCCTTTGCAATGGTTATTGGCGTTCCCGTTGCTTACGCGACTCCCCAAAGCTGGAACGAATCGAAAAAATTGCTCTGGCTAGGCTCTTTTGCCTGGATTGGGCTAGTATTTTTGGTAGGTGCTTTAAACTTTTTGGTTGCTTAAGTTAGGCTGTAGCTATTAGCTTATTTTTGAGTCTGCAATTGCCCAAAAAGCTAATAGCTAATTTTTGTATTGTTTATGTGAGAGAGATTGATGGCAGTTTTTGAGGGGACTTTTACTCAAACCGAACCGTTACGACTAGCAATAGTGATTGGGCGATTCAATGACTTGATTACAACTAAGTTATTAGAAGGCTGTCAAGATTGCCTGAAGCGTCACGGTGTAGACCCCAATCCTCACGGTACTCAAGTAGATTATTTTTGGGTTCCTGGTAGTTTTGAAGTTCCTTTAGTCGCCCACCAAGTAGCTTTAACTGGGCGCTATGATGCAATTATTTGTTTGGGTGCAGTTATTAAAGGTCAAACTCCCCACTTTGACTATGTAGCGGGAGAAGTGGCTAAAGGGATTGCGGCGGTAGGTTTTCAAACGGGAGTCCCGGTAATATTTGGGATTTTGACTACTGATACCATGCAACAAGCAATGGAAAGAGCAGGCATTAAAAGCAATAAAGGCTGGGATTATGCCATGAATGCTCTAGAAATGGCGAGTTTAATGCGTAGTATGCGCGCTAGCAGCGATTATAATCAATTGCCATCGTCGTTAAAAAGTGCCTCGGCGCAGCTAAGTGAGTTGACGGCGGAATAGTTTGGGCAAAAAGCTTGACATTAATTCTTAAATTTGAGAGAATGAGTTTCGCGGTCAAAAACTGCGGGTATAGCTCAGTGGTAGAGCGTCACCTTGCCAAGGTGAAAGTCGCGCGTTCGAATCGCGTTACCCGCTTAAAAAACTCATATTAAATGCGGCGTTGTATTGACTCCAAAACTTTGAATCATAGGCTATAGCTATTTGTTGTCGATGGGAAAAGGGAGCTGTTGATACATTAAATTGATCGGGAAGTATCAAGACTTGGGGATGCTTTACATTAGGACTGCATATGTGGGTTTGAGTAAAAAGGCTTATTTTTGTTTTCCCAGCTTCTTACACAAGCGCCCTAGCTCTGCTTGTTCGTCTAAGCTCAAAATCTTCATTTGCTCGGCGATCGCCTCTACATGAGCCGGGAATATATCGCTAATTAGCTGTTTGCCTGCCGGGGTAAGGGATACAGATATACATCGGCGATCGCCTACTTCGCGATCGCGTTTTACTAACTGTCGTTTTTCTAAGTTATCAATTACTAAAGTAATATTTCCGCCACTTTTAAGTAATTTCTCGGCTAAGTCGCGTTGGTGCATTGCGCCCAAGTGAAGCAATACTTCTAGTACGCCAAACTGAGTAACCGTTAGCTTATAAGTTTCTAAATAAGGCTGGAGGCGATGAGTTACTGATTCTGTGGCTCTAACGAGTTTAATGTAAGCATCTAAAGCTGTAACTTCCTCAATTGTTCCTAAATATCGAGTTCCCATTAAATATCTTTACATTGAATTATTCAATGTTAATTTAAAATTTTGCTTTCTGTGGGTTCAACGGGACTGGGGTATTTATTCCAAATAGTCACTACTGTACCCGTACCTTGTTTATCCGGCGCTAAAGCTAAATAAAGAGCAGGAGAATTATCTTTAGGAGTTAATTTATAAAGTCCGCCCCCCGCCGCATAAGTACCGGAAGGCTCAACATTAAAATTGGCAGTTGCTAATTGCAAACGAAAGAACTCATCAAACACTATATCGGGGCTTTTGTCAGGAATTTGAGCAACTTTACCTACAATATCGGGATGTAGCGTCCCGTCAGGCTGGGTAAACATTTCAGCCTCCGCCATGACTTCGTTGGGCTGTTCTACAGCTTGCCAATTTGGATCGACAGGTACACCATTAATTGCCTTTGTTGCAATGGTTACAGGGCTAGGAGACACCGAAGGAATAGCTTGAGGCGGCGGGAGTAATTCTTGAGTTGTTGAATCTAGCTCAATTTCTGTAGGTTGCGGTAAAGGATTAACTGCCACAGGTGTTGCAGGCTTTTGAGGAGTCGGTGCAACAACTGGACGAGGAGAATTTTTAACGACGGTACGCGGTATTGGTTTTGTCGCGACGGTACGCGGTATTGGTTTTGTAGCTACTACTTTTTGTGGTACTGGGGGGCGACTACTAGCTTTAGGCGTTGGTTTTGGCGTGACTATCTTATTGACGGGCGAAGGTGTGACGGGAGTTAGCTTGACTAACTCTTGGGGCTTTTTCGTTGGTTTAGGTGTTTCCGTTGAAGGTATGGGAATTACCAGTAGCAAGCCATGCAAGCCCAAAGAGGCTAACCACATTGGTTTCCACATCTTACTTAATGATGGCGGTGAGTGTTTGGTGTGCGTCATGAATTTATTATTCCCTACTTTTACTCCACCAAGTTTTGAACTCGCTTTCAACCAAGTTTCCTAACAGCAACAGACTAATTGTAAAGCTTAGTCATAATCATTTGCAATAAGTTGAAGCTAAAAATAGCCTGTAAAGACTGTAAAATAAGCACTTGTTAATATTTTTACCTTGTTTTTAACAAAAATGGTTTGCAAAAACTTCTTAAATAAGTAGCTATTTAATGGTATTTTTTGAAAGTAAAGCTAACGTCGTTCAGGCAAAAAAGTTGGGAGTAAGGATTTCTTCGCCAAACTTGGCGCTCGAATAGATAGCTAGTTAAATATATGAGGATAAAAAATTAGTGGCGACTAAGTTAGGGAAAATTTCGGCGATCGTAGCGGCGGCAATAGTTGTAGGTGGGGGAATAGCGTTTAGTAGTAAAGCAGCACAACAAAAAACGCTGACTATTTACTCTGGTAGAGAAGAAAAATTAATTGCGCCCTTAATTGCCAAAGCTGAGAAAGATTTGGGGATGGATATTGAGGTACGATACGGCGATACGGCGGAACTTGCGATCGCATTAATAGAAGAAGGTAATCGCAGCCGCGCCGATATATTTTTTGCTCAAGACGCTGGTGCTTTAGGGGCTTTAGCCAAAGAAAAACGCACATTACCTATTTCTAATACCTTACTAGCCAAAGTAGAGCCACAATTTCGCTCCTCGGCGGGACAATGGATCGGTATTTCAGGACGGGCGCGAGTAATTGATTACAATACAAAGCTAGTCAAACCCAGCGAATTACCCACAGCGATCGCCCAATTAACTAATCCCAAATGGCGCGGGAAAATAGGTTGGGCCCCTTCAAATGGTTCTTTTCAGTCTTTTGTTACTGCTATGCGTTTGCTAGAAGGCAATCAAAAGACTTTGGCATGGTTAAAGGCAATGAAAGCCAACGGGACAAAAGATTATGCCAAAAATGCCGCGATCGTAGAAGCGGTAGGTAAAGGCGAAATCTCTTTAGGATTAGTAAATAACTACTATCTCTATAGATTTACCAAAGACAATGCTAATTTTCCTGTAGCCCATCACTATACACGCAGAGATGCTGGCGCAATGGTGAATGTAGCAGGATTGGCAGTATTAAATACTACTGACCAAAAGAGCGATGCTGACAAGTTTTTAGCTTATATGCTAACTCCCAAAGCCCAGGCTTATTTTGCTCAAGAAACTAACGAGTATCCGTTGGTAAAAGGCATTCAAGCATCGCAAAAACAAATTCCTCTCAGTCAGCTTAAACCACCTAAAGTTGACCTTAGCAACTTGTCTGATTTGCAAGGCACTATAGAGTTACTTCAAGAAGCAGAGGTACTTTGAGGCGTAAGGCTTCTTCACCACCGTTATTTTTAATTGCGATCGCGACTATTACAGCGATCGCAATTACTTTACCATTGACCTATCTTGTAATTAGGACGGCAGGTGTAGGTACAGAAAAGCTAATTAATTTAGTATCTCGTCCCCGCACCTTAACTGTATTGTTCAATAGTGCAGGAATGGCAGCTTTAGTAACCCTATTTAGTGCCTTAATTGCCGTACCTCTTGCATTTTTAACCTTACAAACCGATTTACCTGGGCGAAAGTTTTGGTTAATTGCGACTACCTTACCTCTAGCTGTACCTAGCTATGTAGGTAGTTTTGCCTTAATTGCCGCTTTTGGACCCACAGGTAGCTTATTGCAGCTATGGTTAGAACCCTTGGGCGTAACTCAATTACCGGAGATTTACGGCTGGTTTGGGACTATTTTGGCGCTGACACTGTTTACTTATCCTTACCTACTTCTTAGTGTACGAGCGGGATTGATGTTAATCGATCCGGCGACAGTAGAAGCGGCGAGGAGTTTGGGTTTAAATCAATTAAGTACATTTTTTCGGGTATTGTTACCACAATTGCGCCCATCAATAATTGCTGGCGGTTTGCTGGTAGCTTTGTATGCGTTAAGGGATTTTGGTACACCTTCATTAATGCGGTTTGATGCTTTTACGCGGGTGATTTTTCTGCAATACAAGTCAAGTTTCAATCGCAACCAAGCGGCGGCGCTGGCGATGCTATTGGTGGCTTTGGTGTTGGGGATATTGTGGTTAGAGTATAAAGTGCGATCGCGCGCTGCTTATTACAGTCGCAATTTATCAATTAATCGTCCACCTGTAATTGTAAAACTGGGCGCTAGTAAAGTAATTGCTTTATTATTTTGTGCGATCGTCGTTAGTTTAAGCTTAGTTTTGCCCGTTGGCGTGACAGTGTTTTGGTGGTGGCGAGGCTTGACAAGTAGCGATGGGGCGTATGGTACGGCTTCTTGGAGTGCGATCGCAAATCCCGCCCTTAACTCTATCGTAGCGGCGGGTTCTACAGCAATAATTGCCACTATTTGCGCCATTCCTGTAGCAATATTAGCCGTCAGGTTTCCCAGTCGCGTAACTACAGCAATTGAAAGGTGTAGTTATATTGGTTTTGGCTTACCGGGAATAGTTGTCGCTATATCATTAGTATTTCTAGGTTCTCAATACTTGCCTTGGGTGTACCAAACTTTGCCGATGCTAGTATTTGCTTACTTGGTGCTATTTTTGCCCCAATCTGTAGGCACAATTAGAACTTCACTGTTGCAATTGCATCCGCAGTTAGAAGAATCAGCTAGGCTTTTGGGGCGATCGCCTTGGCAGACATTGAAAGAAATTACTTTCCCTTTGGTGCGTCCTGGGGTGTTGAATGGGGCAGTTTTGGTATTTTTGACCGCAATTAAAGAATTACCCGCAACGTTGCTTTTAGCCCCGATTGGCTTTGATACCTTGGCAACAGAGATTTGGAAAGCTACAGAAAATGTATCCTTTAGCGATGCGGCGGTGGGATCATTGGCAATGTTAGTAATTTGTATAGGTTCAACTTTGCCCCTATTGTTGCACGAGCAGAAAACGAGCCAAAGATAAGATAAAAAAGAGTTATGGAGAAAATTTTACAGCTTGATGGTGTGAGTAAGTGGTTTGGCGAAAGTCAAGCAGTGGCGGACGTAAGTTTGAACTTACCCCAAGGAATCCTAGCATTACTGGGTTCATCTGGTTGCGGAAAGACTACTTTACTAAGGTTAATTGCTGGATTTGAGCATCCAGAAACCGGAAGTATTGAAATTGCTGGGCGCAAAGTTGCAAGTAATAATTGTTGGATTCCGCCAGAAAAACGCCGTTTGGGGATGGTGTTTCAAGATTATGCTTTGTTTCCGCACTTAACAGTTGTGGAAAATGTAGCTTTTGGGTTGAAAAAGCTAGAAAAAGCCGCCGCTAGACGATTAATTGAATTAGTAGGTTTAACTGGGTTAGAAAAACGCTATCCTTATCAACTATCGGGAGGACAGCAGCAAAGAGTAGCTCTTGCGCGTGCTTTAGCGCCTCAACCGCCGTTAGTGTTGTTAGATGAACCTTTGAGCAATTTAGACGTGCAAGTAAGGTTACGATTGCGAGAAGAAATTAGAGATATTTTAAAAGCAACGGGAACATCGGCAGTGTTTGTGACTCACGATCAAGAAGAAGCATTAGCGATCGCCGATTTAGTAGCAGTCATGAGTAAAGGTAAATTAGAACAAATCGGTACGCCTCAAGAAGTCTATACACAACCTTCCTCCCGGTTTGTCGCCGAATTTGTCACCGGAGCTAATTTCATCTTTGCCGAGCGTCAGGGCGACTTGTGGACAACGGAAGTTGGCTGTTTTGCCGCCTCTGATGTGGGAGAAAAAAAAGCCGACTTAATGATTCGTGAGGAAGATTTGCTAATAGAACCGACAGAATCCGATGGAGCAGTAATGATTCACAGTCGGCGCTTTTTGGGGAGAGAGTATCGCTACTGTTTGCTTACGCCTTCGGGGAAAGAATTACACGCTAGGACAGCTATTAGCCAAGTCTTACCCGTAGGTGCGAAAGTAAAATTGAATGTAGCAAGTACAATAAAAATATTTCCGGCTTAATTGCTTAAACATGAGCAAATCTTTAGACATAAATCTTTCCACCCAAATCGCCGAACAGATTGGTAGTAAGGCGAATAAATGCTTTGACAATGCCTATCAAGCAGCAATGCTCGATAACAATTATTTGTACGTGCAAGGCTTTTTAGTTGTGGGAGTTGAGCCTTATGCAATTAGGGAATATGGCTGGATTGAGCTTGACGACAAAATTATCGACCCTACTTTTGTTTCATTGAGTCTAGACGCGCAAAATCTCTACTATTTTCCCGCCCAAAGCTTAAAAGTCAAAAAACTTAAAGCCATCATTGACGAATCAAAAGAAGATTATCCCGAAGATGATCCTCTACCCATTTACGGTAATGCACCTTACGAATACTACGGCGAAGTTATGCTAGGCGGTAAAGAATATCTAGCGGCCTATCAAGCTGCGGAAGCACAGTGTATAGAGTTGTCTAGATTAGAACCACAACATTTCTCCAACTAAAGCGATCGCACACTAACAAAGATTTTGGCTTTGTCATTGGGTGCATTAACTACTTGCCCCATCACCCTTGAAACTTAACTATAGCTTCGGTGCGATTTTTACCATCAACGGATGCGTTGGCATCATCCTTGCCTAAATTTGGTGGTGGAGAACTTGGAGGTTTGGGACGTTTGAACGCAAATTCGTAGAGATTTTTAATTACTACATACAACACTGGAACTAATAAAAAGCTCAACAATGTGGCAACTAATAAGCCGCCAAAAACCGCCGTACCAAGCGACCAGCGACTTGCTGAACCTGCACCCGTTGCCACCACAAGCGGGTAAAAGCCAACCAAAGAAGCCGAAGCGGTCATCAAAATCGGACGAAAACGTTGTTGGGCGGCATGAATTGCCGCTTGGGTGATCGTCATTCCTTGTTCTCTGGACTGATTGGCAAACTCTACAATCAAAATTGCGTTCTTACTCGATAAACCAATCAGCATCACTAGCGCCACCTGACAGTAGATATCGTTTACCAAACCCCGCAGGGAAACAAATATCATCGCGCCCAAAATTGCCAACGGTACAGTCAAGAGAATAATAAATGGATCGACATAGTTTTCGTACTGAGCCGCCAAAACTAGAAAAACCACCAACAACCCCAGCCCAAACACCAATACAGCTTGTCCCCCAGAACTGATTTCTTCTCTAGAAAGCCCTGTCCAGTCGTAGCCAAGCCCCGATTGTTCAAATTCGGCAAAAGTCTCCTGCATAGCAGTAATAGCTTGACTTGAACTATAACCCGGTGCAGGATTGCCTTGGATTTTGATCGTGCGAAACAAGTTAAAGTGACTGATCGTTTGGGGCCCGGTAATCGGTGTTACCGTTGCAACTTCACTGAGGCGCACCAAATTATTACTACGACTTCGTACATAAATTTGTCCAATATCATCAGGGGAGTTACGAAACTGCTGATCGGCTTGAATGTAGACCCGATAACTGCGTTGAGCAAAGGTAAAATCATTTACATATTGCCCGCCCATATAAGCCCCTAACGTACCAATCGCCTGACCAAAATCAACATTCAATGCTTCCAAGCGATCGCGATCGATATCAATTTGATATTGGGGAGTACCCGCCGTAAATTGCGTAAAAACCTGACTTAGAAGCGGATTTTCATTTGCTTTAGCAATCAACTGTTGAGCCGCAGCTAAAAATTGATCGATGCTCAATTGTCCGCCAGTGCGGTCTTGAAGCTGAAACTCAAAGCCGCCACTGGTTCCATAGCCGGAAACGGCGGGAACATTAAACGTAGTTACAAAAGCATTTTGATTTTGACCTAGCTGCCCGTTGAGGCGTTCCACAATGGCGGGAACGGCGTGTTCTTCGCCTTTTCGTTCTTCCCAAGGTTTGAGCCGGATAAAGAAAGTTCCTTGATTTGGCCCGTTACCATTAAGTCCAAAGCCCGGAAGAACTACTGAGGCTCTTAATTCGGGAACTTTGGCAAGAGTTTGAGAAACCGTGCTTGCTACTTTCTCTGTGTAGTTAAGGGGAACGCCATCGGGAGCTTGAATAATGCCGACAATCAACCCTTGATCTTCTTGAGGGACAAAACCAGAGGGAACGGAAGTATACACGATCGCCGTAGCAAATAATCCCAGCACAAATACGCCAATAACAATTATCCGCACCCGAATTAAGAAGCGGACAGTCTGTTGATAGCGATCGGTTACCCAACCAAAGCCGCGATTGAACTTGCGAAAAAACCAGCCAAGCGGGCCTCTACCTTCTCCGTGGGTGTGGCGCAGGAAAATCGCCGACATACTAGGGGTAAAGCTAAGAGCGTTAAAGGCAGAAATAGCAATAGAACAGATAATTACCATTGCAAACTGGCGATACATAATTCCCGTTGCGCCAGGAAAAAACAAAACTGGTACAAACACTGCCATTAACACCAAAGACGTAGCAATTACCGCTCCTGTTAGCTCCTCCATTGCCTCCGATGCTGCCTGACGCGCGTTCATGCCTTGTTCCATCTTGGCGGAGATCCCTTCTACAACAATAATCGCGTCATCTACTACTAGACCTGTTGCCAGCACTAACCCAAACATGGTTAATGTATTTAGAGAAAATCCCAACATATAGGCAAAAGCCAACGCCCCCAGTAGAGACACCGGAACAGCGATCGCCGGAATAATTGTTGCTCGCCAGTCTTGCAGAAAAATAAAAATTACTAGCACAACTAAAGCGATCGCTTCTTCCAATGTTTTCAGCACTTCTTCAATGGAAACTTCCACAAAAGTAGTTGTGTCATAAACAATTTCCTCTGCCATTCCGGGGGGGAAGTTTTTTGCTAATTCCTCCATCTGGGCTTCAATAGCGGCGGCAACTTGGAGGGCATTACTACCTGGAAGCTGGTAGATAATCATGGCAACGCCCGGTTTACCTTGAACTAAAGCCGTAGAACTGTAGTCTTCCGCTCCTAATTCTGCGCGACCGATATCTTTGAGCTTTACCAATGTGCCGTCAGCTTCGGTCTTGAGTACCAAATTTTCAAATCCTTTCGCGTCCTTAAATCTGCCCTGTACTCGCAGCGCGAAGTTGTAAGGTTGGTCTGGGTCTGTAGGCGCTTGACCAATCGATCCCGCCCCCACTTGAATATTTTGAGAATTTAGGGCTGTCGATACATCGGTGGCGGTCAAACCTCGACTAGCAAGGGCATTAGGGTCGAGCCACAATCGCATAGCATACTGTCGTCTACCGGCTATATTGACATCTCCCACTCCCGGTATTCTTTTAATTGAATCAATCAAAAAGGAATCGGTATAGTTGCTCAAAAAGATGCTGTCATATTCATTGTTTTCGCTGTATATACCGTAGACCAACAAAATGCTACTAGAACGCGCAAGAGTAGTTACACCAGTTTGGCGAACGGAACTTGGTAGTGTGGGAGTGGCGATCGCCACTCGGTTTTGAACGTTGACTTGGTTAATATTGCGACTTGTAGAAGGCGGAAACTGTACCGAAATTGAGCTAGTACCATCGTTTCCACTGGTGGAAGTCATGTATTGCAATCCTTCCACCCCGTTTATCTGCCGCTCGATTACTGTTGTTACCGTGTCTTCAACAGTTTGGGCATCGGCTCCAATGTAGGCGCTAGTAGTTTGAATTTGAATCGGGGCAATCTCTGGCAGATTATTAATCGGCAGTAAGGGGACACTTATACCACCCACCAGCAAAATCAGCAGAGTACAAACTGTTGCCAAGACTGGTCGCCGAATGAAGGTATCGGCAACAGATAAAATAACCATGAATAAACCTGCCTATGATTCTGGTTGAATTGCCACACCATCGCGCAGCTTGATAATATTGGAAACGGCGATGCGATCGCCAGTATTGAGTCCTTTTATCACCTGATAGCTACTTCCCTGCACCTCTCCTAGGGTTACAGGTTGCTGACGCACTACTTTTTGTGGGCGTGACTTATCTGTTTGGGCAACAAATACAAAGCTTTGCCCACCAATACGATTAATTGCCGTAGTCGGAATCAAAATTCCTGAACTATTGCTCCAAATAATTCTTGCCCGTACAGATTGCCCATCTCGCAAACTGCCATTAGTATTGGCAAACTGCGCCTTGGTTAATATTGATTGGGCATTAGTCGCCACCTGTGGAGAAACAAAGCTAATACTACCTGTTGTCAGCCGCTTGCTGTTGTTGGCATCTAGTAATTCTACGGGCAATCCCTGGCGCAACTGTGGGGCATTGTTGGCAGGAACGGAAATTCGCATATCCAGCAAGTTATTTTGAATTACGGTCGTCAAAGTTTGACCTATGGTGACGTAATCTCCAGCTTTAATTGAAAAGTCTCCAATTATTCCAGAAATCGGAGCGGCAACTATTTTGTAGCCAAGATTGACTCTAGCTGAAGCAATATTTGCTTCCGACTCTTGAAAGTTCGCCGTTGCTTCATTAACAAGCGCTCTGGAGGCGTTGACTTGTTTTTGGGCAGCTTGCAAGGTGGCGTTTGCCGTCTCTAATCTATTGCGCGCTAGGTCTAATTCTTGCCGCGCCTGTGCGCCCGCTACTACCAGCTTTTCTGTGCGATCAAACTGCAATTGTTGTAGCCGCACATCGGCGGCGGCTCTAACTTGCTCGGCGGCTACAGCTTGAAGTTGTGCTTGCGCCGTGCCAATCGCCGATCTAGATGAATTGGCGGCGGCGGTCGCACTTGCTACTTCTGCTTGAGTTTGGTCAAGACTAAGAGAGACAACGGGCGTACCTTGAGCAACGCGATCGCCACTACTAACAAACACGCGCTCAATCCGTCCTTGAATCTGCGGCTGCAAAGAAACACGTTTTTGCGCTTCTAGCGTCCCCACAAATTCCGAACTTGCCTCTACTTGCGTTGGTTCTATAGTTTGTAGTTTTACCGAAATGACTGGTGGCGCTTCTGCTGGGGCGGCATTTTTGGCACTCCACCATTTCCCCAACGCCAAACTACTACCGCCTAATAGCAGGATAGCTAGAGGTATACCCACCCATTTAAAATAACGGCGGCGAGGTGGATGAGGTAACTTGGCAGGTGCTTCAATAGCAGTTACTTCAGAGGTTTTCATAGAATATTTTATAAAATTTTAATAATTTTCCGATAGTTATTAATAGAACTTAGGTGATCTACTACATTGTGTCGTCAGTCGTAAGACGCAAAAAGCGATCGCTAGTTTTCCCCCTAAGTTGATTTGCTATTATTTTGGCGTTGCTGAAGGTATAAGGATTGTTCTAGTGCAACTACTTTCCTGTCTCACCCGCTTTCATAGCACATTAGGAATTATTGAGTAAAAAAACTAAATAATGGAGGTTAGCGGACTCGAACCGCTGACATCCTGCTTGCAAAGCAGGCGCTCTACCAACTGAGCTAAACCCCCCTAGGACAAATTGTATTATAGTTGATAGCGATCTTTTAATCAATCTGCGATCGCCTACTCGCAAAAACATCTCAATTTGCGCCCAGAAATGACTTACATTGTTGCCTCTTTTTATAAATTTGTACATCTACCAGACTTTGCCACCAAGCAACAACAACTCCTAGCTTATTGTCAAAACCAAGAAGTCAAAGGCTCAATCCTTTTGGCAGCAGAGGGGATTAATGGCACTGTTGCTAGTATTTCCGAAAACAGTATTAATGCAGTTATCTGTTTTTTGCGTTCTGACTTGCGTTTAGCTGACTTGGAATACAAATTGTCCTTTGCTCAATCTCCGCCTTTCGAGCGGATGAAAGTGCGCCTAAAGCGAGAAATTGTTACTTTGGGATTACCAGAAATAGATCCACTTCAGCAAGTTGGTACTTATGTAAGTCCGACGGAATGGAATGCCCTAATTAAAGATCCAGAAGTAACAATTATTGATACTCGCAACGACTACGAAGTAGATATTGGGACTTTCAAAGGAGCGCAAAACCCCAACACTAGCTCTTTTAATCAATTTCCCAACTATATCGAGCAAAACCTAGACCCAGCTAAACATAAAAAAGTAGCCTTGTTTTGTACTGGGGGGATTCGCTGCGAAAAAGCATCATCCTTACTGTTATCTCAAGGTTTTGCAGAAGTCTACCATCTCAAAGGCGGCATCCTCAAATATTTAGAAGAAGTCCCGGAAGGTGAGAGTTTATGGCAAGGAGAATGTTTTGTATTTGACGAACGAGTGGCATTACAGCACGGTTTGCAGCCGGGAAATTATCAATTGTGTCGCAGTTGTGGCAATCCTGTAGCGCGATCGTACTCCTGTCCTCACTGCACCACTAAGGAAGTTTCCTAGCCAACGTCAAACCATCAGAAATCGGCACTAAGCTGAGATTTATGCGCCCGTCTTGATGCAGTTTTTGGTTAAAGTCGCGAATTTTTATAGTGCGATGATCTTGAATACTCGTGTCGGCAACTCGTCCTGACCACAGTACATTATCTACCACAATCAACCCCCCAGGACGAACTAATTGCAAAGCTTGTTCGTAATAAGTATCGTAACTACTTTTATCAGCATCAATAAAGGCAAAATCAAAAGTATTAGCTTCTCCCCTAGCTACTAGCAACGCCAGAGTATCTTGAGCAGGGGCAATATGCAGGTCAATTTTATCTATTACCCCGGCTTTTTGCCACCAATGACGGGCGAACTGTGCGTACTCTTGGTTCATCTCACAAGCTACTACTTTGCCTCCCTGGGGCAATGCCAACGCCACTACCAGCGCACTGTAGCCTGTAAACACTCCTATATCTAAAGTTTTTTTAGCGCCGATTAACTGAATTAGTAACCCCATAAACTGCCCTTGTTCGGGGGCAATCTGCATTTGCGCCATCGGTTGACTTATGGCGGTAGCTTGTCTTAATTGAGCTAATATATCGGCTTCCCGTAAAGAAACAGAAAGTAAGTAGTTGTAAAGCTGCGCCCCAAGTCCTAAAGTTTGATTAGCCATTAATCTTTACGCACTTTAAACGTACCTACCGAAGTTTGCAACTGCTGCGCTACTTCTACCGTTCGTTTGAGAGACTTCGATACTTGGCGCGAAGAAGAAGCAGTTTCCTCCGAACTCATAGCCAACCCTTTCATCAACTGGGTTACAACTTGAGCGGTTTTTGCTTGGGAGACTGTAGAACGAGAAATTACTTGGACTAATTCATCAATTTTGCGCGATACAAGCAATATTTCTCCCAAACTTTGCTTCGTATCTGCCACAAGCTGAGTACCTTCATTAACTTGCATATTACCTAGTTCCATAGCTCTAACCACTTCGCTAGTTTGCTGCTGGATATTTTCTAGCACTTGCTCAATTTCTTTAGTTGCTCCGGCGGCTTTAGTTGCCAGTTCCCCTACTTCTTCAGCGACTACCGCAAAGCCTCTCCCTTCTTCTCCCGCACGAGAGGCTTCAATACTGGCATTAATGGCGAGGACGTTGGTTTGCAAGGCAATTTGGTTAATTAAAGTTGTAACTTTAGAAATTTGCTGAGATGCTTCGCCTAGGTTTTTAACTTTCTTGGCGGTTTGGGCGATCGTATCGCGTAAATTTATAATGCTAAATACTGTGCGCTCCATTGCTATTTCTCCAGTTTGGGCGCTAGTTGAAGCATCGCGGGCAACTTCTGCCGCTAGGGTGGCGCTATCTGCGACTGATTGAATAGATAGCGTCATTTGCTCCACCGAATCAAGAGTATTGACAATTTCTACATTTTGTTTGACAGCTTCTTCCGCCAGTTGCCGAATTGCCCCTTCGTTTTCATTAATAGAAATATTTACTTTGTCGGTAGCGTGTTTTACCGAAATGACAATTTCTCTTAAACTTTCAACGATCGCATTGAAAAAATCTGCTACTGTACCAATCTCTCCCTTGGTAACTTCCGCCCTGACTGTCAAATCGCCTCTAGTTGCTCCTTCTACTTCACTAAGCAAGTCTACTAATTGATTTTCGAGTAATTCTTTTTGTTCTCGCTGCTCAAGAGACATTACTTCCGCAGCCTTTCGAGATTGTTCCACTTGTTCTAACAAATTTGCTTGATCTAAAGCAAAGCCGATTTGCGCCGCTAATTGGGTAAATAAATTAATTTCTGACTCTTGCCAGTTGCGCGGTTCTGAGCAATGATGAGCAATCAACAAACCAAGCAATTTTTTATCTTTAAGAATTGGTGCAACTAAGTTTGCTTTAACTTCAAATTTTTCTAAAGTTTGGATATGACACTCGGTAAGTCCAGCATGGTAAATATCATTAATTCCCCGTACTCGACCATTTTTATAATTTTTTATATGATGCTCCTTAAAACAAGGATCGTCAATAGTTTGTTGTAGTGCTTGCGTCCACCCAGGTACAACAGATTCGGCAACCACAGTACCGCTAAAATCGGGGTTAAAGCTGTAAATAACTACTCGTTCGGTGTGCATGACTTTTCGTACTTCTCGAACGGCGGTTTTTAAAATGTCGTCTAGGTTTAAAGAGCGACGAATGCGTAAAGTAATATCTGTAAAAGTCTGCGCTGCTTCTGTGGCTGATTCTTGCTTGTAAAGGAGATTTTGCAGTTGTTGAGCCATGCCATTGATATTAGCGCCCAAAACGGCTAATTCATCAGCACCTTCTACCGCTAGGCGTGTATTTAAGTGTCCTTCTCCTAGTTGACGCACGGCGTTTGATGCTGCCATAACTGGGCGCAAGGCTCTATTTACTAGCCAGGCGGCGAAAGCTGCGACCATCAGGGCGATCGCACCTGTTGCTATAGTCAAAGTTACTATCGAAACATCGCGGGTAGCAAATATTTGGTTTTCATCTTGACTAACCAGTACGCTCCAATTTAGTTGAGATGCTCCAGCAAACTTACCTACAGGAGTAAAAGATATTAAGTACCATTCTTGCTCTAATAAATCTTTTTCAACAACGCTATCAACCTTATTTACTGTTTGTAATCGCGCCGCTACTTGAGGAAAAATTTCTTTAGCATCCTTACCGATATAGTTAGTATGCTCTGTGGGTGAAACTACAATTTTACCAATGTCATTAATTGCATAGTATGCTTCTGGTACGTAGCCATTAATGGTTTGCGTCAACTCTTTAGCTTCCGCTTGAATAATATTATTAAAATATTTTAGGGGAGTACGCGATCGCACGATGGCAATTGTCTCTCCGGTGCGCGTATCTATTACTGGTGCGGCTACAAATATCGAATATTCTCCAGTTCCCGACGATCTTCTTGGGGGAGTAATTACGGGGCGATTTGTTCTTAAAACTTCTTGAAAATAGTTGATTTCGTTATAGTTGGCGATTACCGCTCCGGCGGACTGTAATAAAACATTTCCTTCTAAATCTATAACAGCAATACTGTCATATATCGGATTATCTTTGATATAGCGGTCCAATATTGCTTGCTTCGCTCTAGTTGAAGTTGCAGCTATAGTTGCCGGATTGTTCAAAATACTTAGTTGGGATAGAGTTTTAATATCTTGGTATTGTTGAACTATAAATTGATTGATTTGGTTAGATAAACCAATTACTCTGGCTTTTTGTTGCTGTTGTAAGTTTTCGGTAATTTTTTCTGTAGTTACATAGGTGGCGATCGCTCCAATTACAATAATTGGGATGACGCTTAGAGCGATTGCTGAAATTGTTGCTTTAGTTTTTAAACTTAATTGCTGACTAAACTTGGCTCGATTTTTTTTTTGTACACTAGCTTTCAATTTGTTCAATTGTTCTTGAAAATTCCTTTTTTCTACCTGTTGCTCGACGGCTGATTCCGGCTCAAAATTTGTACTCATAATATCCTTCCTTTACCCCGCGATTAAGTTTTTAAATTAGGGGAATTAGTAATTTTTTCTACATCTAAAACTATTAAAATTTCATCCCCTTGTGTAATACATTCACTTACATAAGGAGCAAGCCCGGTATATAACTTTGTTGGTGTTTGGCGGCAATGATTGGCAAAGTAAGTTACACCTTTAACCGATTGTACAACTAGCCCTAACTTAACTTGTTTTACCTGAATAATTACAATTTGATACTGTTGAGCAATTGGTTCTGTTCCAGGTAAATTTAACATTTGTGCTAGATTTACTACCCACAGTATTTTGCTGCGCCGATTTAATAATCCTAATACGCATTCCGGCATATTTGGCATGGGGGAAAGGCGAGTTTTGGGAACAATTATTACTTCCTGAGCATACTCCATTAACAATAATGCGGGGGTTTGTTGATTTAAGTAGAAACTTAAATAGCGATCGTCGCATGGCTTAATGGGCGGTGCAATTTGTGTATTCATTAACCCACCACCGATTGAATCGCTACTAATAATTGCTCCTTTGTAAATGGTTTTGTTACGTAAGCATCAGCCCCTTGTTTTTTGCCCCACAATTGGTCTATTTTTCCAGACTTTGAGCTACAAATAATAATTGGTACTTGCTCTGTTGCTGGGTTACTTTTTAGTTGACGGCATAATTCAAAACCACTCATTCCTGGCATAACTACGTCAGTTATAATCGCATCAGGCTGTTGTTTTATCGCCTCAATTAACGCATCTTTGGCATTGTTTGCCATAATTACGGTGTAACCACTATCGCGCAGATAGCCAGCTATCAAGTTTAATAGACTTCGCGTATCATCCACTAACAAAACTGTACTCACAATTTTTTTAATATCCTACTATTCCGATAGATGTCTAAATACAATTTTTAATAAGTCTGACTGAGCAAAAGGTTTAGTTAAATAGCCTGATGCCCCTACAATTCTAGCTTTAACTCTATCGATAATTCCTGTATTTCCCGTCACCATAATAATTGGTGTGGTTTTAAAAAACGAGTGATTTCTTAATAAGCGACATAGCTCGTAGCCATCTATTCCTGCCATTTTTACGTCTAGTAATATCAAGTCTGGTTTGAGCCTAACTATTTGCATCAAAGCCTTAACTGGATCGTTAATTGTAGAAACCGCAAAACTTTCATCATCTAAAAAGTAGCTGATTTCTTTCAACATTGCGGGGCTATCATCTACACAAACAATTTTGTAAGTTTTTTTGTTGGTTGGTGCTTCTGGTAGATTGTTAATTGGTTCGGAAACAACATTCACGCTCTGAGGAGGGCGTGAGGGAATTTGTGGTAATTGAGCAGTAGATGTTGGCGGTAAGGAACTTGCTACAGTAATTTTAGAAGTCGGTATTTTTAAAGCTAATGAATAGTTATTTACTGGGGTTTTTGGCGATTGAATAAAAGGCAACCGATCAAAGGGCGCAGAGGGAGGTTGTAGTAATATATTTCCTGCCTTAATATAGGGGTATAAACTTTGTGCTAACCGTAGTTCATCTTGATTGAGTAAAATTGCTAAATGATGAAAACTAAATCCTTTTAAAATCGCGGTTAATTTTTGGCGTAATTCTGAAGAAAGTTTTTGATTGATGGGCGAAGAAGCTAAGTAAGGACATTGATAAGGCGAAACTATTTCCGGTGCTAAAGCTTGCCAAGCTTGTAATTGCTTTTCCGCATATTTAACTAAACTTGGCAAATCTAATTGACAAAAACCTGAATTTGTCTCCGAAAAACTATGTAACTCATAGCTACCTTCTTCTACCAATAAAAATGATTCAATAACTTCTTTAACCAATCCTTCAATTAAATTTTTTGCTTGCACGTTTGTTAAATGCTGATGTTCGATTAACCAGCAAATAGCTTGATAGTCATTTATATTTAGTTGCTCTCCTCTTGACTCATTTTCAAACATTAACCTTAGCTTTGTGCGAGTATCGCTGCTTAAGGAGGGGATTTTATGAGCTAGGCGGCGTAAATGGCAATCTAGACGATCAAAAGGTTCTACAGAATGAGAAGCGTAAATTATCTTACCTTTATCTAGATAGATCGACCAAGCAACTGAATTGCTAAGTACCTTTAAGTGAGCGCTATCGTAAGAATTTGATAAGTGGGTTAACAAACTGAGCGGGCGTAATTTTTGAAATGTTCCACAGCTAGTCATTTAGCACTTATTCCTTACAGCAAATGTTAGTAATTTCAAGCTTCAAGAAATCCCAAAACTTAAGTTAAGTTAAACTATCTCAATAAAATTAGACTTATTTGCGACCATCACAACTCAAGTTTGGCAGTAGCACTTTTAGTCAAAGCTATAAGTACCTAAGAATAATCTATTATACAAATGATTCTAGATCAAGATTTTCAACCTGTAACATCCAGGAGAAACTTTGCTAATTTTGGCGGGATTCGTTCCCAAATATTTGTATAAAAATATACAGTAATTTTTAGATGGCTGAAATCAAGACTCTGATAGATAATCTAGGCGGTAAAAAAAGAGACTTATTTACCTGTAAGTTAAAAGTCGTCAAGAAAATTTCAACTATTCGGCGCTTAAACAAATGATGTAAGCTAAAAATGAACCATTAATTCAAAATAATTCTTTGTATACCTAAACAGCATGGCAAAATGTAGGCTCGCTGAGACTTAGTATAGTTAGAATCTGTAAAGTAGCTAACCCTATTGTCAGTTAAAAATTATCATGACTACCCCTGCGACTAAATGCAAGTGGATATTAATCAAAAATTCATGCAGACAGACGAACCCATAGTTAAAAACTTAGATCGTTGGCGAGTGGTAGCAGCATCCGTGCTGGGAAAAAGCCATGAAAAAGTAAAGCAACATTGTCAAGATGCCCATCATTGGGAGTTGTTGCCAGAAGGGGTATTAGTAGCAGCCGTAGCAGATGGTGCGGGGAGTGCAAGTTTGGGGAAAGTAGGGGCAATTGTAGCTTCCCAAACCGCCGTTGAAACCATCCGCTTGCAGTATGCAATCAGCAAAAGTGCGGAAGATGAAAACGATCTCAAATGGCAATTATTACTAAGTAACGCCCTAGAAGCGGCGAAAAAAGCTGTAGAAGAAGAAGCTTTCGCCTGTAAAGTTGCGGCTAGAGAATTAGCTACTACTTTAATTATTGTCGTTGCCACCTCAAACCTAATAGCCGCAGTCCAAGTAGGTGACGGCGTAGCGGTGGGGTGCGATCGCACGGGCAACATGATCGCCCTCACCGCACCGCAACGGGGAGAATACGCCAACGAAACAATTTTTTTAGTTTCCCCCCATGCTTTAGAGAATATTCAAGTAAACGTCTGGCGTGGTGTTGTAGCTAATATTGCCATGCTCTCTGACGGACTGCAAATGTTGGCTTTAGAAATGAGTGGAGGTAAACCCCATGCACCCTTTTTTTTCCCAATGTTTCAATTTGTTGCTGATGTTACCGACGAAGGAGACGCTCAAGAGCAATTAGTAGCATTTTTGCGATCGGAACGCATTAGCACGCGGACTGATGACGATCTAACACTTTTACTGGCGACGATAGTCAATTAATGCCATGAGGTTGAAACGTCAACTCGACACCCAAATTATTACTATAGACCCCACCTCAAGCTTAGGACATGGCGGGGAAGCAAAAGTTTATAGCGTGCCGCAAGATGAGACTCTGGTGGCAAAAGTCTATCATAAGCCCACCGAAGCCCATGCCAATAAATTAATGTTGATGCTGGCAAACCCACCCGACAACCCCGCCGCCAGTAAAGATCATATCTCTATTGCTTGGCCTGTGGACGTACTGCGGACAATAGATGAAAAACAAAAAGTAGTGGGTTTTTTGATGACGCGAGTCAAAGAAATGCACTCGCTATTGGACTTTTATAACCCAAAAACCCGTCGCCAAAAGTGTCCCTTTTTTAACTATCTTTATTTGCATCGTACCGCACGCAATCTTGCCGCCGCCTTTGGCGCACTTCACGCTCGCGGTTACTGTATTGGCGATGTGAATGAATCAAATATTTTAGTTAGTAATACAGCTTTAATTACATTAGTAGATACAGATTCTTTTCAAGTTAGAAACGAACGCAACGGCGAAATCTACCGTTGCGCTGTGGGCAAACCAGAATTTACCCCCCCCGAACTCCAGGGGCAGAGTTTCGCCCAGCTAGATCGAGCGCCAGAACACGATTTATTTGGGTTGGCAGTTTTAATATTTCAGTTGTTGATGGAGGGTACACACCCCTTTGCAGGCATCTATCAAGGTAGCGGCGACGCGCCACCCTATGAAACGAGAATAGCTGAAGGTCATTTTGTTTACAGTCGGCGGCGCGTACCTTATTTACCGACCATAATTTCCCCCAAATTTGAGCTACTGCACCCAATATTGCAACAGCTATTTATCCGTTGTTTTGAAGAAGGGCATAACAACCCCCAAATGCGCCCTACGGCTCAAATTTGGCAAAGTGCGTTAAGTGAAGCGGAACGGGATTTAACTACTTGTAAAGTCAATAGTCACCATCGTCACGGCAAGCATTTAAGCTATTGCCCTTGGTGCGAAAGAACTTTTAAGCTGAGTGGGCGAGATCCCTTCCCTTCCTCTCAAACAGTCCAAAAAGGTCAGCATTTACTACCCCTCAAAAAGCGCAACCCTACCTTGGTACTACCAAAAAGTCAGCCCGTTAGCAGCTTTTACCGTCAAAATCTCCTTAGCACAAGTCCTCGTCAGTACCGCCACAAACAAAAAATTAACGCCGCAATGTTGAGCGCTGTGGGTGTAGGGGCTGTGGGGTTATTTGGATTAACACTAATAGTTAAAGACTTTAAACTTTCAAGCAAAATTAGCGAGACGCTTTTTCCTCCAGCAGAAGTTGTGACTTCCAATCAAACGGCTGATGTTAATAAAATTGCTTCCAAGTATAACCATCAAGGGAAAATATCTTCTAAATATGAAGATTATGACGGAGCAATTGAAAACTTTAATCAGGCTTTGATTCATAATCCCAACGATGCCCAAGCTTATATCGATCGCGGAAATGCGCTGTATGAAAATGCTCAAAATAGCGGCAACCCTGATGAAGAATACAAAATAGCCCTTAAAGACTTTGATAACGCTCTAAAACTCAATCCCAATGAAGCTGAAGCTTATATTAGTCGGGGAACTGTGCGCTACGACATCGCCGAATATAGTCCTGATGCTATCGACGAATACAAAGCAGCGATCGCTGATTTTAATCAAGCTATTAGTAAAAATCCCACTAATGCCCTTGCTTATGTCAAACGCGGCATTACCCAGCAAAAACTAGCCAAAAAAAATAGCGGCGACTTAAATCAAGGCTACCAAAAAGCTCTTAAAGACTTTGATTTGGCGCTGCAACTCGATCCTAAGTTAGCCGAGGCTTATGTAGAAAAAGGTAATATTTTATACGAATTAGCAAAAATTAATGGCAAAAACGAAAGCGATTATTGGGGAGCGATCGCCAACTTACAAACAGCAGCTAAAATATTTCTCGATCGCCAAGATATGGAGCGATACCAAGAGGCTTTAGACACTTTGGGAAATATCTGTTTAGCCATAGAAAATGATTGCCAGTCTTTATTAACTAATCCCCAATTGCCAAGTATTGCCAAACCGCAACCAATTAATAAAAATAAAAGTTAGCAGATAAATTTAATAGTAAAAAGTATATAACTAAAAAAATGCTATGTCTCAAGACAAAGAAGCAGAAATTAAACATCAATTTTTAGAAGAAGCTGAAGAACATATCGCCAAAATTGAATCGGCGCTGTTAGAACTTGCAAGCACTAAAAGCGATCGCCTTTTTGACGCTATATTAAGAGCCGCCCATTCTCTCAAAGGCGGTGCAGCCATGATGGGCTTTCAGACATTAAGCAGTTTGGCTCATCGTCTGGAAGATTTTTTTAAAATCTTAAAAATTAAGCCAAGTTTAATCGATCCAGAAGTAGAAAAGTTATTGCTAACTGGGGTGGATTGTCTAAGTCAAGTCGTCAAATTAAATTTTCGCGGCGACTTAAAGGACGAGCAATGGTTAGAATCTGCTAATCCAGCTTTTGAGCAACTACACCAAATCCTCGGTGAATCTCAAACAATTGCCGACACTATAGCCATTGTGTCCGAAGATGGGCAAGACATGGCGGGGTTGATTTTTGAAACGGAAGTAGAAGAATATCTACAACGCTTAGAATCGCTACTAATTGCCGATCTGCCAGCGATGGAATTGCAAGCAGAAGTAATCAATATGGCGCAGGAATTGGGTAGTTTGGGGGAAATGTTACAGATAGAAGCTTTTACGAGCTTGTGTCAGTCTGTAGTGGAGCAACTAGAAGCAAAGAGCGATCGCACTCTAGAAATTGCTCAACAAGCCTTGCAAGCTTGGCGTACAACCCAAGCAACTATCTTAGTTGGCGAACTTCATACCCTGCCAAAAAGTCTAATTACCGACCAATACAGGCAAGAAGACTCCCAATTGCTCGATCTAATTATGCTCGCAGACTTTGAGCTTCCTGTTGAAAAGGAGGAATTAGCACCATCTGTAGGGCTAGAGGAAGGGGCTGTAAGCCTTAGCTTATCAGGATTAGCCGCAACTAACGACGAGCCGGAAGCCTACTTAGACAGCACGGTACGAGTACCAACTAAATTACTCGAGCGCCTCAATGATTGGTTTGGCGAACTAACTATTGCTCGTAATAGCGTCAATGTATATACAGAAAGACTCCGGGATTTGAGTAGCTTACTTAAGTTGCGAGTCCGGGCAATGCAAAACTTGGATAGTAACTTAGCAATTAGCAGCGCCAATATTTTTGAGCCCAGCGATTACTTTTTGCCTCAAACTATGCTACAAGACCTTGTGCGCCTGCAAGAAGTTACTAATGATATTGATTTGACTTTGGCAGAAACAGATCAAAGTGTTGGCGAACTAAACCGAGTTGCCAAGCAGTTACAAACTAGCTTAACTCAAGTCAGGATGCGACCTTTTGCTGACCTAGTGGCTAGATTTCCTCGCTTTATTCGCGAACTTGCTTCAGAATATGGCAAAAATGTTGAGTTCAAAGTTAGCGGCGAACAAACTCTCATTGATCGCACTATTTTGGAAGCATTAAATAATCCTTTGATGCACCTGCTACGCAATGCTTTCGATCATGGGATCGAAAAGCCAGAAATTCGCTCTGGTTTGGGTAAGCAAGCCGTAGGGACAATTGAAATTAAAGCGGCTTATCTTGGCAACCAAACGATAATTACCGTCAAAGATGATGGTGGGGGCATAAATTTAGAGCTGCTTCGCGCTCATGCTCAACAATTAGGCATCGAGCCGCCTAGCGAGGAAGAACAACTTTTAAGTTTAATTTTCGAGCCAGGATTTAGCACCGCAAGTCAAGTAACGGCTTTGTCTGGTAGAGGGGTAGGTATGGATATTGTGCGCACCAACTTAAGACAAATTCGCGGCGATATCAAAGTTGATACCCAGTTAGGGGTGGGGACAACCTTTACTCTTAGCGTTCCCTTGACATTATCGGTTGCCAAAGTAATTTTAGTTGAAACTAATAGTATTTTGTTAGCGTTTCCTGTGGAGTCTATTAGAGAAATTCTATTACCCAATCCCAACCAATTTTGTGAAATTGCTGGCAAGGAAGCGATTAGTTGGGAAGGATTGATTGCGCCTTTAATTCGTTTAGATCAATGGTTAAAACCACGTCAACAGTTTGAACAAATGGCATTTTACACCGAACCCACAGTATTAACAGTCGAAGATAATAACGAATGGGTAGGATTACTTGTAAATCGTTCTTTAGGCGAACAGGAAGTTGTAATTCGTCAGGTAGAACCGGGAATAGCTATGCCTCCAGGTTTTAGTAGCTGTGCGATTTTAGGCGATGGGAGAGTTGCGCCGCTAGTAAATGTTCCGGCTTTACTTACATGGATTGCTAAAAGTAATCGCGCGATCGCTAATTTGCCTCCAAAAGTTACTGACTTTGAATTAGAAAACAAAAAAGATACCATTTTGGTAGTAGATGATTCTATTAATGTCCGACGTTTTTTATCGTTAACTTTAGAAAAAGCTGGCTATCGCGTAGAACAAGCCCAAGATGGACAAGAAGCTTTGGAAAAACTCTTAACTGCTTTGCCCATTAAAGCTGTAATTTGTGATGTTGATATGCCTCGCTTGGATGGTTACGGCTTTTTAGGGCGGGTTAAATCCAACTCTAAATTTAAACAATTACCGATCGCCATGCTGACTTCTCGTAGCGGGACTAAAGATCGCCAGTTAGCCATGCAACTAGGAGCAACAGCTTATTTCTCTAAGCCCTACAACGAACATGAATTGCTTCAAGCTATCAAGCAAATGGTAGATAATACTTCTAAGCAGAAAGCTTAATTTTCTGGCGTAGTTATTAATACTAAAGTATCTTCAATTGTTTGCCGGACTGACCGACTCATATAACTATTAGTACCAAGACAACTAACTAACAATTTGTTGGCTTCATAATACTGTTTTAGCCTTTCCCATTCTTGATGATTGAAGTCCCAGTTGTAACCAAAATCCCGGTGAGAAACAATAGTCGCTCTTAATTCTTCTGTCCAGTCATGATTATTTACTACCCACCATTGTTTAAACTTTTCGTTGGTATCCGTAAATGGTGTTTGCTTTTCTAGCTGAACTATAGCTTGTTTTAGTTCTCGATTGACGTTGTGCGATCGCTGCTTAGTTCTATCTAAGACATTTTTAAACACTCGCACGGGCTGACTTGCAAAGTCAAGAATATAGTTAAGAGTCAAAGCTCGATCTAAAGCCAAATCCAGCGCCAAGTCGGGGCAAAGTTCTCGTGTAAACTTATTATCTATCAGTCTTGCTAAGTCGAGCGTACCACCAACAGAGTTTTGTTTTCTGGCAATATCCAAATCTAAATAAAAAGCTCTAACTTTGTTTAGTTTATGCTTGGAAGATACTGCATGAGATTTGTTGTCTATCCACTTAATAAAATTTTGTAGCTTTTTATTATCCGCAACTAACGCATCAATTTGATCTTTGAGCATCAAAAGCAAATAATCAGCATTGCGGAGCATTCCGACGGTTAGTAAAAAAACTTCTCGCCAACGTTTTTCTGTGATGTTGCTAACTAAATCTCGTAAAGTTGTTTCTAAAACTTGCGGATTGGAACTTGAAACAATTTCTTTAGCAGCAAAATACTCTTGAAAACTCAAGTGAGAAAAAGAGTAAATTCCTCGCGCTCTTTCTACCAATAGTCCGTGTTGAGCTTCAATTGATTTGACTACAGCTTCGCTATCTAGTTGTAACACCTCAGTTTCCGTACTGACATTAGGTAAATTGCAAATATAATCGGCTATATGTTGCTCTAATTCATTTTGTTTAAAAAAATAGTCGCCTCGCTTGAAGGTTAATAAAGCGATTTGACTGAGTAGGTCTTCTTTATGCTGTAAGGATAATTTTTTGTATATTTGCGATCGCTCAATATTTCTTTTTGCATCCCATTTGCGTAATAGTAAATGCAACCCTTCTTGATAAAGCTCAGAGCTATTAGCAGGGAAGTCGGCTATTTCTTCAAACATCAAACATAGCATAGTTAACAATAGCGGATTAGTTGCTATTTCTTGAATCGGCGGGTTTTTATGGAGCTTCCCTAAAAACTTACGGGTTTTACTTGGCTCTTTTTGGGCAAACCAATTTTGGGCAAATTTAGCTACTTGCTCCTGGTCAAAGTCGGCAATTTCTACTTCAGTAAATTGTTCTAAAGTGTATTCGTGGGTGGCAATGCGGCAAGTAATTACAAAGTAGTTATTATGAAATTTTTCGCTAAAAATATGCACTTCTTGCAGGACGCGATAGCAATCTATTTCTCTAACTTCATCAAGTCCATCTAATAATATTAGCCCCTTGCCTTGGCTAAGTATTTCTTCTGCTGCTTCAACTTTGTTGACCCCATAACCAATAAATTGCTCCGTCACATAATCTAGCAAATGCAAACAATTTTCATCTTCAGCAAAGTCTTTAAGAGTAATGAAAATTGGCACTTTATCCGCTTCTAATTTGCCAGAATTACACTGCACTGCTAAATATTTTAAAAAAGTTGTTTTTCCCGCTCCTGGTTTGCCCAAAACAAACAGTTTAGGATGATTTTTAAGAGCTTCTAATCCCGATACTCGGCTTTGAATTATTTGTCCTAATCCAGGACGATCAAAATCATCAGCAACGCATACTTGAAGTAGGTCTGCAACGCCCAATCGCCGTCTTCCAATAATTTTTTCCAAGACATTGACGTTGGTATAAATATCATCTAACTCAACAGGTTGGGACATATCTAGCACGCGCATTATGCCACACCTTTGCTGAATACTCGCGTATCCTTTTGCTTTTACTTCTGCTACTAAATCATTAATATTATCGTCATTAATGCTGGTTTCTGCTAATTTAGTTGTGTGATTTTCACTCAAATCAGCGACTTCTTGCCAAGATAACTGTAGCTTTTGACAAATATGATGGAAATTCTCTCTTCCTACAGGTTTTCCTGCAAAAAACTTTTGCAAAGTAGCGCGAGACATTTCTAAATCGGCGGCTAAGTCAACTTTGGTAGGAAAGGCTAGAACAGCTTGTTTTGCAAGGTTAATTCCTTGGCTTGACGCTTTTAGCGATCGCTTCGATCTTACTATCATACAATATTGGAATAACTTAGAAACTTAGCTGGGTTACTTATGAATACAAAACAGATTTGATAATTAAGATAAGAAATTAAAATAATTGCATTTGTAAAATCTACCCATTTAATTACTTAGTATATTTTAATCTCCTCCTTCAGGCTGATAGCTAACTCTACTAGCTGTTTTAAACACTAAGTTTTTATAAGTATTTATTAAATATATATTTATTCTGCACAAATAACTAATTTTATTATTAAATCATAAAATCTTTCTACATTGCATTTTTTATCACAAAATAGGTTTTTCTGAAGGCTGATTTTTAGTAAGCTTTTACTTCGTTACTTAGTACCTTCTATACTAAAAAGCTGAATATAACGGCGATAAAATTGCCGAATTTGAATATTTATTTAAGGCAAAACCCTTAGCAGACTAATAACTGCCGCTATCTACCGAAGCTACATAATTACAATAATCTATCTGAAGATAGATGCAAAGTTGAGAAGTACAAAGAGCTTGCTAAAAAGCATCAAGTCTATATAATTACTTGACATAGCTATTAATAGTGCGAGATTCTGTTATCTGTGGAAAAAGTCATAGATACAAGCAATTGGCAGCCCCAACAGGAGAATAACAAGCATCCGTGCAAGTCGGATTATCTTAGGTATAAGCAATTGGTATCAAATAAGTTCTGTTAGCTTGCTAATGCTATTTAAAGCAGCGACAAAATCGTCAGATATCAATAGCGATCGCTCGTTTAAAATCAAGATATTGATGATGTGGCTAATGATACCAACTAGCACATCCAAAACTAATCAAATGGAAAGTAATTTTCATCAATGTTGCAAGGAATTTTTCAAATTGCTTTGACGCTATTACTCATAATAGCGATCGCCTATCCCCTTGGCAGATACATAGCTCGTTTGTTTTTAGGGCAAAAAACCCTCCTCGACCCGTTAATGAATCCGATAGAGAGCATTCTCTACAAAATAGGAGGCGTACAGGCAAAAGATGATATGACGGGCTGGCAGTACGCCAGAGCAATACTATATAGCAACCTAGTCATGGGAATAATAGTATTTTTGCTCCTTAGCACCCAAGGATTATTACCTTTAAACCCTACAAGCTTAACTGCTCCAGTTTGGCACTTATCTTTACACACAACAATTTCTTTTTTAACTAATACCGACCAGCAGCACTACTCCGGTGAAACAACATTAAGTTATCTCAGTCAAGTATTAGGGCTGGGATTTTTAATGTTTACCTCAGCAGCGACGGGTTTAGCGGTAGGTATTGCTTTTATTAAAGGCTTAACGGGACGACCATTAGGCAACTTTTACGTTGATGTAACTATTTCCATTACCCGAATACTGCTACCGCTATCTTTTGTGGGGGCAATATTGCTAGTAATTTTAGGCGTACCAGAAACCCTAGCCGCCCCGGAAACAGTGACGACTTTAGAAGGAGCAACTCAAACTATTGCTAGAGGCCCCGTAGCTCATTTTGAAGCGATTAAACAATTAGGGGAAAATGGCGGCGGTTTTTTTGGCATCAACTCCGCCCATCCCTTTGAAAATCCTAATCCTGCCACAAACTTGCTCGAAACTCTGGGAATGGTATGTATTCCCGCCGCCTTGATTTTTACTTACGGCATAATTGCCGGAAATCTTAAACAAGCTTGGCTGTTATTTGGGATGGTATTTTTACTTTTTACGTTTCTAACTTTCCTTACTGCTGTAGGAGAATTTCAAGGAAACCCCTTAGTAAATACTCTATTAGATACACCGCAGCCAAACTATGAAGGTAAAGAAGTTAGGTTTGGCTGGGCGCAAACTGCATTATGGGCAGTTACCACCACCGGGACTATGTGCGGTGCAGTCAATGGAATGCACGATTCTTTGATGCCCAATGGAGGCTTTTCAACCTTACTCAATATGTTCTTACAAATTGTTTGGGGCGGTCAGGGAACGGGAACAGCCTACTTATTTATTTACTTAATTTTGTCGGTATTTGTCACCGGGTTAATGGTGGGACGTACCCCAGAATTTTTGGGGCGCAAAGTAGAACAACGAGAAATTGTGCTGGCTAGTGTAGTGCTACTGGTTCACCCGATTGTAGTTTTAATTCCTAGTGCGATTACCCTTGGCTTTGCCGATTCTTTATCAGGAATTAGCAACCCAGGATTTCACGGGCTGGCGCAAGTAGTATACGAATATACCTCCGCCGCCGCTAATAACGGTTCGGGTTTTGAGGGATTGGGAGACGCGACTATTTGGTGGAATCTCAGCACGATTGTGAGTTTGCTAGGGGGTCGCTACGTGCCGATTATCGCTATTTTGCTATTAGCAGATAGTATGAGGCACAAACAACCCGTACCCGAAACTTCCGGGACATTGAGAACTGATACGCTTTTATTTACCACAGTTACAGCCGGAATAATTTTAGTTTTGGGCGTACTGACATTTTTCCCAGTTTTAGCTTTAGGGCCAATTGCGGAAGCTTTTAGCCTTGCAAGTCAACAGTAGAAACATTTATCAGACTTCGAGATTACCAATTACCCATAATGGATGCAAATACTCAACCAAGCGCTCCTCGTTCGTCACGCCGAAATAAGCCTAAAACCAACACTAAAGGGATTTATTCAAGAGCCATCAAAGAGGCTTTTGTCAAGCTAAATCCCAAGCAATCCATCAAAAACCCTGTAATGTTTTTGGTTTGGGTAGGCACAATTGTTGTTGCTTTATTAACTATCGATCCGAATTTGTTTGGCCCGGTGCAAGGGGAGAATTTACGGCTATTTAACGGTTTAATTGCGTTAATTTTGTTTTTTACGGTTGTTTTTGCCAACTTCGCCGAAGCGGTAGCCGAAGGACGAGGTAAAGCTCAAGCTGATGCTTTGCGTTCCACAAAATCCGATACGATCGCACGTTCGCTATTACCAGATGGTTCAATGCAAGAAGTATCCTCAACAACTCTGCATCGAGGAGATACGGTTAAAGTCATTGCTGGCGACATTATCCCCGCCGATGGTGAAGTTATAGCCGGAGTCGCATCAGTAGATGAATCGGCAATAACTGGCGAATCTGCCCCGGTACTGAAAGAGCCAGGATCGGACGTTGCAAGCTCCGTTACTGGGGGAACGCGGATATTATCGGACGAATTAACTATCCGGATTACCTCAGACCCTGGTAAAGGCTTTATCGATCGCATGATTGCCTTAGTTGAAGGCGCGGAACGTTCTAAAACCCCCAACGAAATAGCTTTAACAGTATTACTTGCGGTGTTGACGCTGGTATTTTTGTTTGTAGTCGCTACTTTAAACGCGATCGCAAATTATGTTGGAAGTCCCGTTAGTGTTACGGTTTTAGTTGCTTTACTTGTGGCATTAATTCCTACAACTATCGGCGGCTTGCTCAGTGCGATCGGTATTGCCGGGATGGATAGGGTAGCTCAATTTAATGTCATAGCCACCTCTGGAAGAGCGGTAGAAGCTTGCGGCGACGTGAATACCTTGGTTTTAGACAAAACCGGGACAATTACTCTAGGAAACCGCCTAGCGGAAGAATTTATCCCCGTTAACGGTCACTCAATGGCAGAAGTGGCTAAAGTAGCTCTAGCTGCTAGTATTTTTGATGAAACACCCGAAGGTAAATCTATTGTGCGGTTAGCGGAAAAACTAGGCGCAACGGTAGACTTCGATCGCAGTGCGGCGGAAGGATTGGATTTTTCAGCTAAAACTCGCATGAGTGGCACAAATTTACCCGATGGGAGAGAGACAAGGAAAGGTGCGGTAGATGCGGTTAAAGGGTTTGTGCGATCGCGTAGTGGAACTTTAACTCCCGATCTCGATACTGCTTACGAAAAAGTTTCTAATCTTGGTGGTACGCCTTTAGCTATAGCTTTAAATAACGATGTTTACGGCGTAATTTATTTAAAGGATATTATCAAGCCTGGTATCCGCGAACGTTTCGACCAATTGCGGCGTATGGGTGTCCGCAGTGTCATGTTGACGGGAGACAACCGCATTACGGCTTCGGTAATTGCGGCGGAGGCGGGTGTTGATGACTTTATTGCTGAAGCTACCCCGGAAGACAAAATCGAAGTTATTAAGCAAGAACAAGCTCAAGGTAAGTTGGTAGCAATGACTGGAGACGGCACTAATGACGCTCCGGCTTTAGCACAGGCAAATGTAGGCGTAGCAATGAATACGGGGACTCAAGCCGCCAAAGAAGCCGCCAATATGGTCGATTTGGACTCTGATCCCACAAAACTGATTGATATTGTGGCAATTGGTAAGCAATTACTAATTACTCGCGGTGCTTTGACTACTTTCTCGATTGCTAACGATATTGCGAAATACTTTGCCATTATTCCGGTAATTTTTGCTTCAGCGAAGTTAGATAGTCTCAATATTATGCGTTTGACTAGCACCAATTCCGCCGTATTAGCGGCACTGATTTATAACGCTTTGATTATTCCGGCTTTGATTCCTTTAGCATTAACAGGGGTAAAATTTAGACCTTTGACGGCGAATCAATTGTTGCAAAGGAATATCTTAATTTATGGCTTAGGGGGCGTGATTGCGCCCTTTATAGCGATTAAAATCATTGATTTAGCGATCGCATTAGTGGGTTTAGCTTAAAAAAAACATGGAAATAATTAATCTATTGAAGGGAATTGAGTGGCGCAGGCAAAAAATGCCCCTATTCGCCTTTTTACTCCTTTGTTTAAATTTAGTCATTGCACCCGCCGTTTATGCTGCTTCTAGTGGCGCATTAGAACGCCGTCATGCTTACGCTTTGGGGATACTGGGTTTATTGACCTTTGGACTTGTTATTTACTTATTTGTGGTCGTTTTTCAACCGGAGCGATTTTAGCTTATGTCAGTCATTGGCGAAACTACCAAAGCAATTCGGATGACTTTAGTATTGTGGGTATTAACAGCGATTATTTATCCTGTATTGGTTTTAGCCGTCGCTCAAGTGGCGTTTCCCTATCAAGCTAACGGTAGCTTAGTCCAAAATCTAGAAGGAAAACTAATCGGTTCAGCTTTAATTGGTCAAGCTTTTACTACCGAGCAATATTTTTCTACTCGTCCCAGTACCAGCACTTACAGCCAAGGAAAAGAAGCTGCACCGACGGGTTTATCGGGTGCTAGTAATCTTGCGCCTAGCAATCCTGACTTACTTAAACGCATTCAAGAAGAAGTTACAAGGTTGCAGGAAATCAATGTACGACCTACCGCCGACTTAGTTTATACTTCAGGCTCTAGCTTAGATCCCCATATTACTGTAGCAAGTGCGATCGCCCAGTTGGATCGAGTTGCCACCGCCCGAAATTTAGCTAGTGAAGATATCGCGCCGTTAATTGTCAAACATACTCAAGGAAGATTTTTAGGTATTTTTGGCGAACCGGGAGTAAATGTTTTAGACTTAAACCGCGAACTTGATATTCTTACCTTGTCTCGTCAAAATACACAATAAGGCATGAATATTTTTTGAAAAAATCATGGGAAATATCTTCAAACTTAGTTAGTTTCTATTAGATAGCGGGAACACTAGATAGTATCAGGAGTAAACCTTATCTATCAATCGCCTAAAGTTATGGACCAAGCTATTAAAAAAACAGATATTCTCCCAAATCCCCAATCTTGGTTCGCCAACCAAAACTCATCAGGCGCTACAAATCGTTTCCAACTGCTAACTATTCCTCTAGCTCTTACGGTGTCGTTATGTGCAGGTATGGGTTGGTATGTGTGGGATTCTTATAATGCTTTTAAAAAAATTCAAACTCAAGACTTACAAATTCAAAAATTGAGCGGTGATATTACTTATTTAGATGAAGTATTAACTTCTAGCGCTCGTTTAGCAGCTACTACCAGCAACAAGCGCTGGGAACAGCGTTATCTCGATTATGTCCCAAAACTAGATGCGGCTCTAGCCGAAGCTCAGAAATTACTACCAAATGTCTTTAAAAGTGACGCATTTACTAAAACTAACATCGCCAACCAAAAATTAATTGCTCTAGAAACCCAAGCTTTTGAGCTAGTAAATAAAGGCAATCAAAAAGCCGCCGCCGCCTTGTTACTAGGTTCAGAGTATGAGGCGCAAAAAGAAATTTATTCCCAAGGGTTAAAAGAAGCAACCGCAGCTTTACAAAAGTATGTAGATTCAAATATACAAGCAAAATCTCAACAGGCATTTGGTGCGATCGCCCTGCTTATAATTGCTTTAGTTATTTTACTATTTGCCTGGATAAGTGTATTGCGAACCATGCGGCGCTACGACCAAGCGATCAATAGTGCGGGGTTGCTAATTTCCACAAGTTCTCATGAAATTGCTGTCACCGTCCAACAACAGGAACGAGCGATCGCTGGACAAGCAAGTTCAGTTAATCAAACTACAACTACAATCGAAGAATTGGGTGCATCTTCTCGTCAATCTGCCGAACAAGCAACCGCTTCGGCTTCAGGAGCGCGTCAGGCATTGGTTTTAGCCGAGGAAGGAACTAAAGCCGTACATCAAACCATTGCCGGAATGTCTACCCTTAAAGACAAAGTGGAAGCGATCGCTCAAGCAATTATCCGCTTAAGCGAACAGACCAATCAAATTAGCGGTATCTCTGGTTTAGTTGGCGATTTGGCTAACCAAACTAATATGCTGGCACTAAATGCCGCCGTAGAAGCCGCGCGTGCGGGGGTACATGGTAAAGGCTTTGGCGTAGTAGCAAGTGAAATTCGCAAACTTGCCGATCAAAGTAAAAAATCTGCCGATAAAATCACCGCTTTAGTAGGAGATATCCAATCTGCGATTAATACAACAGTTATGGTGACAGATGAAGGGACTAAAACTGTAGATAAAGGTTTAGAGCTTACTAATTCTACAGCTACCACCTTTGCTGGATTTGCTGATTCTATCAATAATGTATTTCTCAACAGCCAACAAATTGCTCTTAGCGCTCAACAACAAGCTTTAGCTGTCCAACAGGTAGTTGCAGCCATGAACTCGCTTAATTTAAGCGCCAAAGAAAGCGCTACAGGTATTACTCAAGTTAAAGTCAGCACCGAACAACTCAACGAAGCGGCTCAAAAACTTAAAGCTGTTATCTAACTCATTACATGAAAAAGGGGTTAACCCCTATTAAACTGGGTTAACCCTCTAAACTTTGAAACGCGCTGGAATGGATTACTGCTGCACAACTAGCTTGACGTTGGCATTTTGTAAACCGCGTTGCTTGACTTCCGATAAAGTCTTGTTAACAGCGTACTTTTGGTTGATAGAGTTGATTAACTCAGTTTGGTTATGCTTTTTAGCAACGCCCCATAGGTCAGCGATTAGGTCAAAAGAACCATCGCTATTGCGTGACCAGCCTAAATCATATTCGCCTTCCAATACTGCAACTAGGTCAGCACGAACTCTTTGACCGTTGTAGCCGCGAACGTCAGCTTCGGTCTTGGTGTTGATGCCTAAGTCGCGTAAGGAAGCCTTGAGGATTTCGGCATCAGCGATCTTGGTGCGTAGAGTGCTAAAATGGGACATTTGGGTTTCCTCCTAGGAAATCTGAATTAAAACGACAACAGTCTCAGTCAGGTTTCGTCGCGCTGTTTGAAAAGGGATAACCAAGGCGACTTTTTGTCAACTGCTGGCAATTGCCAGCCTTTCCCCCTGTGGTAGCAGGAGAAAGCTTTTAAAACTCCATGCGCTGATATTCAGCTACGGAGGTTGCAGCAGGTCTAGCACGCTGTCTTGCCCAATCTCTCAAGGCGGTGACTTGTTCTGTCATGGTCTTCGACAGAGGCAGCGTGGACTTGATAGCCGCAATAATATCTAGCTGGGTAAATTCTCGGTCTTGAGCAAAAGCCTCGTACATGGCTGCAACTAATGCTTGCTCAATTTCTGCACCGGAAAACCCATCGGCAACTTTTGCCAATTGCTCTAAGTCAAAGCGAGTAATGTCGCGCTTGCGTTTGAGCAAATGAATGTTGAATATTTCTTTGCGCTCGTCTGCTGTAGGCAAATCTACAAAGAATAGCTCGTCAAAGCGTCCTTTACGTAAAAATTCCCCTGGTAAGCGTTCGACGCGGTTGGCGGTTGCCATCACAAATACCGGTGACGTTTTTTCCTGCATCCAGGTGAGGAAAGAACCAAAAATTCTACTTGATGTACCACCGTCAGAATCCGCCGAACCTGTAGTTCCAGCAAAAGCTTTGTCTAATTCATCGATGAACAAAATCGCTGGGGAAATCGATTCAGCCGTTTTTAAAGCATTTCGTAAATTTGCTTCACTTCGCCCCACCATCGAGCCATCGTAGACTCTACCCATATCTAGTCTTAGTAAGGGTAAACCCCAAAGACGAGAAGTGGTTTTAGCAATTAACGATTTGCCGCAGCCGGGTACGCCCAATATTAGCATTCCCTTGGGTTGAGGCAATCCATACTCTCTAGCTCTTTCGGTAAAGGCGTTAGAGCGTTGCTTCAGCCAGTGCTTAAGTTCGTCTAGTCCGCCAACAGCTTCTAGAGTTTCGTCTTCTTCAATAAATTCTAAAATTCCATTGCGGCGAATTAGCTGTTTTTTCTCCGATAGTACGATGTCTACTTCGTTCTCTGTCAAGCTGCCTTTGGTAACTTGAGCTTTACGATATACTTTCTCGGCTTCGTCCCTGGTTAAGCCTAGTGCTGCTTTTAGTAACTTTTCTCGTGCCTCAGTAGTAATTCTCCGGGTTTTGTTTTGGTCTAGTTGCTTGGACAAGACTTGATTTAACTCCGTCATGTCTGGCAAGGGGAAGTCAAGAACTACAACTTCTTTTTCTAGCTCAATTGGTACTTGCTGTACTGGTGACATCAAGATAATTGTTTTTTGGGTTCCCTTAAAGCTGGCGATCGCATCTCTTAACCACCGTGTTGTCGCCGGGGAATCTATAAACGGGTGTAAATCCTTAAATATAAATAATCCTGGCTCTTTCTGTCTAATAACCCATTCAATAGCGGCTTCTGGCGATACGGTGTTATGTTGGGTAACATTTCGGGGCTGACCGTATTCGACAATTCCATGAGTTACTGTCCAGAGAAATATGCGACGCACTGGTCTTACTTGGGCAATGGTAGAAATCGCGCTCTCTGCCCGTTCTTCCTCGGAGGTCACAAGGTAGATTAAGGGATATTGAGCTTGAATCAGAATATTTAGCTCTTCTTGCATGACCGTCAACCTACTTGGAACCGAATAAAAACAATTTTGGATACTTTGGGAAAATCACTTAGGCGATCGCCTGTCCTAAATTCACTTCAAACAAGGTACTAATTCTTCTTGACCTGCCGCCGTACCGGGTGTTACTTGAGCTACAGTCAATTTTTCTTCGTTTAATACTCCGCTAGAGCTACCTATGGCTACCATTTCACCGTCAGAGATTACTACAGTAGTGGCACACTCTGGGCAAGCATATAGCTGATGAGTACGACCGTGAATTGTTTCTAATTCCTCTACCATTTCTGGATGAGTTAGATAAAAACCAATTGCTTTTTCGGCTAGTTCGGACATTGGCTCGGAGTCAATTGCCGATCTGATTTTGAGCCTTCTATGTATTTCTGGAGTTAGGTAAAATGTAACCTTTTGCTTAGCTTGCATATGTCGTTTTTCAGTCTTGTTACCCGGGTATGTTTATCACCTTACTTGCCTCTTTTTGAATTGTCAAGACAGTATGCTGTTATGACAGCAATATTGTTACAAGTCGTAATAATTAATCGAAACAAGGGAAGTACGCTCAAATAGGTTATGGGTGTCACAAACCTGATAAATTTAGCGAGTATCAAGCGAGTAAGCATTGGTTAAGATGAAAGTCCTAATTATTGGTGGTGATGGCTATTGCGGCTGGGCAACCGCCCTATATCTGTCGAGTCGGGGTTATGAAGTTGGCATATTAGATAGTTTGGTGCGGCGGTATTGGGATTTACAGTTAGGGGCAGATACCTTAACGCCGATTGCATCGATTCAACAAAGAATTGAGCGCTGGCGGGACTTGACGGGTAAATCTATTGATTTATTTATTGGTGATATCAATAATTACGAGTTTTTAGATAAGTCGCTGCATCAATTTGGGCCGGAAGCGATTGTTCACTTTGGCGAACAACGTTCTGCGCCTTTTTCGATGATTGACCGCGAACACGCAGTATTGACGCAAGTAAATAACGTCGTTGGGACGCTGAACTTGCTTTACGCCATGCGCGAAAGCTTCCCTGATTGCCACTTAGTTAAGCTGGGGACAATGGGCGAGTATGGCACGCCAAATATAGATATTGAAGAAGGCTACATTACTATCGAACACAATGGACGCAAAGATACGCTACCTTATCCCAAGCAACCAGGTTCGATGTATCACTTAAGCAAAGTCCACGACAGCCACAATATCCACTTTGCTTGTCGAATTTGGGGCTTACGGGCTACCGATTTGAACCAAGGGATAGTTTATGGGGTGTTGACCGAAGAAACGGGAATGGATGAGCTGTTAATCAACCGTTTAGATTACGATGGCGTATTTGGAACGGCGTTAAATAGATTCTGTATTCAAGCAGCGACTTCGCACCCATTGACGGTATACGGCAAAGGCGGACAGACGCGGGGATTTTTAGATATTCGAGATACAGTAAAGTGCGTGGAACTTGCGATCGCATCTCCTGCCGAACCTGGGGAATTTAGAGTATTTAATCAATTTACCGAGTTATTTAGCATAGGTGACTTGGCGAATATGGTGGCAAAAGCTGGGTCAGCAATGGGATTAAAAGTACAAATCGACAATATAGACAATCCCAGAGTTGAAAAAGAAGAGCATTACTTTAACGCCAAAAACACTAACTTGCTCAATTTAGGTTTGCAACCGCACTATTTATCAGATTCGTTGCTTGATTCTCTGCTCAATTTTGCTGTGAAGTACCAACACCGAGTAGACAAAAACCAAATGCTTCCCAAGGTAAATTGGCGTTGAGATGAGGTCAATTACCGAACCTTACTTGACGCAAGTTGATAGATTGCCAAAAGTAGGCAATCACATTCTGGCGCAGTTTGATGAGTCCTCAATTGTCGTCTATCAAGCTTATCGTCCAGCGATTGGCAACTTCGCCGCCACCCAGGGTTATTTTGGCGGCGAGTTTAGTTTTGGGCGTACGAGTTGGATTGAGCCTAATTTCTTACTTGATACTGCTATCAAACTGGAACTAACACCAAATCCTGCCTGTAATTAACAATTTTTTGTATGCGAATTGCCTTATTTACTGAAACGTTTTTGCCCAAAGTTGATGGAATTGTCACACGGTTGCGCCATACTGTAGAGCATTTGCAGCGCAGTGGGAACGAAGTAATTGTTTTTGCTCCCGATGGGGGAATAACAGAGTATAAAGGGGCTAAAGTGTACGGTGTAACGGGGTTTCCTTTGCCTTTGTACCCAGAACTAAAAATGGCATTGCCAAGACCAGCGATTGGTCATGCTTTAGAGGAGTTTAAGCCCGATATTATTCATGTAGTTAATCCCGCCGTTTTAGGCTTGGCGGGCTTATATTATGGCAAGTCGTTAAAAATTCCCTTGGTGGCTTCTTACCATACTCATTTACCGCAATACCTGCATCATTACAACTTAGGAATGTTGGAGGGTTTGCTGTGGGAATTGCTTAAATCTGCTCATAACCAAGCACAGTTAAACTTGTGTACTTCAACGGCGATGGTGGCAGAATTAACCGCTCATGGGATTGAAAGAGTAGATTTGTGGCAAAAGGGAGTAGATACAGAGTTATTTCACCCAGAGTTGGCAACGGAAGAAATGCGATCGCACCTTAGCCAAGGTTTTCCCCAACACCCTCTACTACTGTACGTTGGGCGGCTATCGGTAGAAAAGGAAGTTGAACGAATTAAACCCGTTTTAGAAGCTATCCCCAATGCTCGTTTAGCTTTAGTGGGGGATGGGCCGCATCGAGCCGCGTTAGAACAGCATTTTGCGGGTACTCCCACGCATTTTGTGGGTTATCTCACTGGGAGAGATTTAGGCGCGGCGTTTGCTTCGGCGGATGCCTTTATTTTTCCCTCCCGTACTGAGACGCTGGGCTTAGTATTACTCGAAGCTATGGCGGCGGGGTGTCCTGTAGTAGCAGCTAGTTCTGGAGGAATCCCAGATATTATTACGTCGGGGATAAATGGATTTTTATTTGACCCGCAAATGGGAGATGAAGGAGCGATTTTAGCTACGCAAAGGTTACTCGCCCAGGCGCAAGAACGAGAAACTATCCGCCAAAACGCCCGCCTAGAAGCCGAACGCTGGGGCTGGGCGGCGGCGACGCTTCAGTTGGTGGCTTACTATGAAAAAGTCAGAAGTCTTTGTTTGGCTTATTCTTAGAGCTAAATTGCGATCGCCCAATAAATAACAAACTCTGGGGATTTTGAGGTTATTTGTTCGTAAGAGCGATCGCCTTAGGTTAGTCTATTTACTACTGTTTTTCAACTTTCGCCCGCATTGTTCTTGTTGTCAAAAGATTGACTACCAATTCCTAGCTGTTGTTTTGAGCGTTTGAGTTGCTTCCAAAGAGCGCGAATTTTCTCATAGGATTCTTCAGGAGAAAGCTTACCCGCTGTTTCCAAATTGCAAATATAGCTTACCCTTTGGGCAAATTCTTGTAAATTTGCATTAAAAACTAAGTTTTCTGGCTTAACTTGACCGTAATAGCGGCCGCGCGGGTAGAGAAAGTCTGTTTTATGATCCACTGCTTCTCCGTATTTTTTTAAAATGTATTTTGTTAATGAGAATTAAGCCTATATTTATTAGCCAGATTCTCTAAATATCTCTCAACCTAACGGTAATATAAACCTTATTCTAGCTTCTTAACCTCTTTTTAACCTAATATCTAGGTGCTGATGTTTATTAGCTGAGTTGATACTTAAGCTGATTGCGATTTTAACTGTTTTCAGCTTTTGCCTACAGTATCCCCAAGCACTACTTCCTCTGTCTAAAGAAGTAACTATAAGCAATGGGCTAAAATTTGTTCAAGCTGAGATTATGGTAGCTAGTTGTTTCTAATTGGTTCTTAATTATTTGCGTGGTACAAGCTTGATAATCGTTACTTTATCTGTGACGTTGAGGCTAATTCTATTATTCTTAATCGAGGTAGCTTTGGTAGACAAATTGCCCGCATCATCAAAAGTATAAATAGTAGCACTACGAATCGGGGTAGATAGATTTACTTGGGTTGGAATAGGTGGCGGATTAATTTCTCTAACTGGGGTGGTACTGGTATCTCCATTAGAAATTTCGTGCCAGATTATTAGGTAAAAATTGCCATCTCGTTTTTGTAATAAAAGGTCGTGTACGTACTCTGTGCGGTTATAACCTGGGGGTGCTGTACTTGAGAGATTATAATTTAACGTTTTAGGAATTATTTTCGAGCCTTGTGGATCGTTAAGGAGACTAATTAAACTTTTTAAGGCAGTGTAGGCGGGTTTTGGACTTAAGTTGTGGCGTAATAATCCATAGTTAGCTTCAGAATTGTCTGGTTGATTCCACTCATCTACAAGTTCATAAGAGCAAGTGCGGGGAACACGTTGACGAAAGTACTCCAAAAACAAACGCGGCATATATTTTCCATGCACTTTTTCAGAAATACCTCGTTCGCCTTTTGTCGTAAAGTAGCCCGTTTCTGTTGCTGCCATTGGCTTGCCTTTAAAAGGCGGGGCGTAAACATCAAAAGCATAAGGATTTCTATTAATATTTACTGAGGGAAAGTTGCCATGCCAATAGTATTTTTCAATTGTGTTGTATTTAAACGGATTATTAAAAGGATTGCCACCATTTGGGTAAGGATGAAAATTTCCCCAATCTACGTACTTACTCAAATCTCCTAAAGGTGATTTGCTGCCGTAATCGTAGGAACGCCCTAAAGATGGCCCAATGACTTTAATTTGATCTGTAGCGCGATCGCTTTTTAAGGCTTTGTAGGTATCTTTAGTCAAGCTCTCAATATAGCGAACCCAGTATAAAGAAGACTTTGGATCGTCACTGAGTTTGGTAGTATCACCTTTATACCAAGACAATCTTTTGTAGTTGAAATCGATTTCATTAGCGATTTCAACCGCATCAATGGCATTAGTCCCAACTTTGTTTTTGACAAAATCAGTAATGTTGTAAGCGGGAGGGGTAGCCCAGTAGGATGAATTAGCCGTAACTCCCAAAATTGGATACATAACGTAAGTAGTTTTAATACCCAAACGTCCTAGTTCTTTTGTTTTGTCAATTACATCTTTGGTTGCCCCACTATCGCGGATATGACGAATGCCAAGAGCGACTAATTTTTGCTTGACAGCATTATAATTTTGACCGTAGGGAGTATCGTAATAAGACCAATGAGTGGTGACACACATACTATCTACAAAACTATAGGCAGGCTTTGCAGCTTTGGAAGTGGCGGCAAAAGCTGGATTTGGTGTTGTAGAAGGCAAATTAGAACTAATTGTTACTTCTCGATCGAAGCAGCCAAGAGTCGTAACAATTAGCGTCAGCAGCAATAGTAATAGTTTTAGAGAGCGCATTGTAGTATCAATTAACAAGTTATTAATTAACAATGACCGTCGATGAAAGTTTAAGTTTCGTCTTCTTGGTCAGGCAAATCAAATTCTGCTAGGTGTTGAGGAGGGATAGCGGCAATAATCGCATCTATTACCTTCGCCACCGGGATAATTTCTAAACTGCTAATTTCGGGGTAGTTTTGACCTTTGGGAACGATCGCCCGTTTAAAACCAAGTTTTGCCGCCTCTTTCAATCGTAGTTCCATTTGGGAAACTGGGCGAATTTGTCCGCCTAAACCAACTTCACCCATTAATACTGTATGCGGATCGACAACGCGATCGCGGAAACTTGCCACAACGGCGATCGCTATACCCAAATCTACCGCAGGTTCTTCAACATTTAAACCCCCGGCGGACGCAACATAAGTATCTAATTTTGATAGAGGAATGCCTACCCGTTTTTCTAAAACTGCCAAAATCTGCAATAGTCGATTGTAGTCAACTCCTGTAGTAGAGCGGCGGGGAGAACTGTAGCTAGTAGGGCTTACCAAGGCTTGCAACTCTACAACAATGGGGCGAGTGCCTTCACAGGCGACGACAAGGGCAGTTCCGGGAGTACTTTGATCGCGAGTGCCTAAAAATAATTCTGAGGGGTTAGCAACTTCTCTTAAGCCTTGCTCAACCATTTCAAATACGCCAATTTCGTGAGTTGCGCCAAAGCGATTTTTGACCGATCGCAGCAAGCGGTGAGAAGCAAAGCGATCGCCTTCAAAATATAGTACCGTATCAACTAAATGCTCTAATACTTTGGGCCCTGCGATCGCGCCTTCTTTGGTTACGTGACCGACAATTAGTAGTGTAATATCTTCTCGCTTGGCTACTTTCATCAACGCCGCCGTACATTCCCGCACCTGCGCCACCGAACCTGGCGCAGAAGTCATAGAGGGTAAGTAAATTGTTTGAATACTATCAATTACCGCCACATTTGGTTTGAGGGATTCTAATTCGCGCAAAATTTCTTCTAAATCTGTCTCTGGCAAAACATAAAGATCCGCCCCCTCTCGTTTATTGTTAGTTATTTCAGCAACTTGACTCTGAGATTGCAATTTGTTAAAAACCCCTAATCTAGAAGCTCGGAGCTTGACTTGTTGCCCAGATTCTTCGCCACAAACGTAGAGAACGCGGTAGTTTTCAGCCAAAAGATTAGATACTTGCAATAGTAAAGTAGATTTACCAATTCCCGGATCGCCGCCAATTAGCACCAAAGAGCCTGGTACAATTCCCCCGCCTAACACTCGATCTAATTCACTGTAGCCAGAAAGCCAGCGCTCCTCGTCACGGGGAGTAATTTGAGCAAAAGTTAAAGCGGCGCGTGCTTTGGCGGGTTTATTTGATTTACCATTATTGCGCCCGGATTGGACTGCGCCTCGACTAGGAAGCATAGAACTACTTGACTCTATTTGCTCTTCTAAAGAATTGTAAGTTCCACAGTGGGGACACTTGCCAAACCATTGCGGTGAATCGCCTCCACAATCATTGCAAACGTAGTAAGTTCGAGGTTTTGCCATTGGTGTTTTTGAAGTTTTACGAAATATTTATATGAAGTAAATCTTAAGAAAGCTGCAAATCCAGTATTAGTAATACTCCCGGCTTCTTAAAACGATTAAATGAAGTGATAATCTTAATGGAATAGAACAAAAAATTAACGAAGCCCTGCGTGCGCGCTTGCGCTATCGCCAGATTTCACTCGTAGGAGAGTTATTAAAATTGGAAAACCATAAAGAAAAAATCCTAGTAGTAGATGACGAAGCTAGTATTCGCCGGATTTTAGAAACTCGGTTGTCGATGATTGGCTATGATGTCGTTACCGCCGCCGATGGCGAAGAAGCTTTAGAGATTTTTCGTAAAGCAGAACCAAATTTAGTAGTTTTAGATGTGATGATGCCTAAGCTTGATGGCTATGGTGTTTGTCAAGAATTGCGTAAAGAATCAGACGTACCCATTATTATGCTAACAGCCCTAGGAGATGTAGCCGATCGCATCACGGGGTTAGAATTGGGCGCGGATGATTATGTAGTTAAACCTTTTTCCCCTAAAGAGCTAGAAGCAAGAATTCGCTCGGTACTGCGGAGAGTTGATAAAACGGGTACATCGGGTATTCCCAGTTCTGGAGTTATCCATGTTACCAATTTACGCATTGACACCAATAAGCGGCAAGTTTACAAAGGCGACGAGCGCATCCGGCTTACAGGCATGGAGTTTAGCCTATTAGAGCTACTTGTTAGCCGCTCTGGGGAAGCTTTTTCGCGCTCGGAGATTTTGCAGGAAGTATGGGGTTATACTCCCGAAAGACACGTTGATACTCGCGTGGTTGACGTGCATATTTCCCGGTTACGCGCCAAGTTAGAAGACGATCCTAGCAATCCCGAACTAATCTTGACAGCTAGGGGTACGGGTTATTTGTTTCAACGCATTATTGAGCCTGGAGAAGAATAACTAGCAATTTATGGCGAAACCAGACCAAAACCAAGTTTTGCGCCGTTTGCCAATTGTGGTAGGGGCGATCGCAGGTGTATTGCTACTGATTAACCGCCTACTCACCCCAGAGCTTACCAGTTCTCAATCGCGGGCGGATGCTTTGGGAGTTATTTTGAGTGCGGTATTAATTTTGACGGGTTTATTGTGGCAGCAAGTGACACCGCGATCGCCTGATGCTGTTAATTTGATTGGCGAACAAGGTTTTGAGCTTGCGCCCGATTTGCCCGAAGAAGTCAAAACCGAATTAGCTTGGGCAAGTCACTTATTGCTAACTAACACCGTCACCAAAGCAATAGTAGTTTTTTACCAAAATAAAGTATTGCTGCGGCGGGGAATTTTGGGAAAACAAACAGAAGTTAAACCCGGTGCGATTTTGCAGCGAGTGCTAGATAAACAAAAAGCTATTTATTTAGTCAATCTGACTATTTATCCCGGAAAAATTGAGTTTGATTATTTGCCCGAAAATACTCAAGGAGCGATCGCGCAACCCATAGGCGATCGCGGGGTATTAATTCTAGGGGCAGATGCTCCGCGCAGCTATACCAAGCAAGATGAGAACTGGATTAGTGGTATTGCCGATAAAATCGCTGTCACTCTTATTAATCATTTACCCGATACAGGTTGAAATTGTTTTATGTTAGCTCTCTACTGGTCGCTTGTGGCAGTAATGGTTATAGGAATTATTGGGGCTGTTGTACCTGCAATTCCTGGTACTAGCTTGATATTGGTGGCGATTTTGATTTGGGGATTTGTACAAGGATCGTGGGCAAGTATCGGTTTACCTTTGGGAGTTGCGATCGCTGTTCTAATTATGGGAATTGGGATTGATTTACTTGCTACTTACTGGGGAGCAAAACGCGCTGGCGCGAGTAAATGGGGGCAAATTGGCGCAATTGTCGGTTTAGTAGTCGGTATTCTTGGGTTATTGCCTGCTTTGCCTGTGGGTGGCCCACTATTAGGTATTTTAATCGGGCCATTACTGGGAGCAATTATCGGTGAATATTTATTTCAGCGCGATTTGAAACTGGCATTAAAAGCGGGAATAGGTATTGTTGTCGGTTCTTTGATTGGCAACTTAATTCAGGGAGTGCTGGCGATCGCGGTGGTAGGAGTATTTTTATATACAACTTGGGGACAAGTATTTGCTGTCTAAAATTTTAGTTAGTTTGCTATCTCATTCAAGCAGCAGTAGAACTAATCAAACCTTCTATAAATTCAAGTTATCTAGACGAGCAGATCGCTAAAAAGTTTACGAGAGTGCATGAAGCAGTAGTATTTGCATATTTAGGCAGCATTATAGATGATGATATTGGTGTCAATTAAAACTTTCATTGCAAATATCTTTCTATCATCCTCTCCTCCAACATGGTTTGAACTTCAGTATCCGTAGGAGCGAGCTTATCTGTTTTCAAAAAACCACGCATTTGTTGAATTAAAGCTTCCCATTCTGCACAGGAATCTTGAATAGGACTACTAGGATTAGAAGTAAATGGTTGTTTAAGCGGTGTTTGATTCACTGAACTATTTAGCTCATTTTGCAGCGATTCAATAATGAGATTTACTAAAGTAAGGCGATCGCTCACAGATAACTTAAAAGCTTGTTCTTTGGTTTCTTGTAGAGACATAGCGTGTTTTTAACTCTAGTATCTAGCTTATTGCAACTAATTGGGGGATTGATAAGAGCGCGTTTTATACTTTGCTATTGATTAGCGCGATCGCAATTCACCACAATAAAGTTGCTATACCTGCAAGTATAGGACGACGACCTACACAACGATGCCCTAATAGTACATTTTTAACTAACTTATCCGCCGTTGGACAAGTAGATAATTTTGGTGGTTTACTGAGTTTTTCTGCTAATTTTCCTTGCAAATCTGAAGGCGCACGGGGCGGAAATACTAAGCTTAGAGAAACATTGTCTTTTAAGGTGCGCGATTGAGATTCCGCCCAAGTCCATAAAGCGCCCTGAGTCGCGCTAAAATGCCCTAAATTCGGTAAGCCAATTCGCCCATTTTGACCTAAAAATACACCAATTCTGCCTTCTCCTGCCGCTTGCATTTGTGGTACAACGCTTTCAATTAGATGGATAGGAGATATCACATTTACTTGCATCATTGTCTCTAAGTCATCAAAAACTGCGGCACAGTGAAACAATGCTGATGGTGTCTCTAATTCTGGTAGTTGTAAAAGTCGCAAATCGCAATGATGCCATACTAATTCTTTGTTTTGCGATCGCGCCCACAATATTAAATCTTCTGGAGGCGATCGCGTTAACGCCACTACGCGCCAATCTAGCCGTAATAAACTCAATACTACATTACGACCCCAAAACCCTGTAGCACCTGTCACCCAAGCGGTTTTCATGGTAGGAGAAAGTTATTAATTTCTTGGTATACGCGATCGCGTTCTACATCTAATAAAATAATATGGTCTGATTTTTCTAACCAGCAAAGTTTTTTCTCTTTAGAGCCGATTTGCTGATAAATTATTTTTGCACCATTAGGATCGACTACTGTATCTTTTAACGACTGGATAATTAATGTTGGTACTTCAATTTGCGGTAACAAAGGTTTAATTGCGTTAATCAATTCCAATGCGCTTTTAACTGTTGGTAAATTAAAGGTTTTAAAAAATGCCGCTTCTTCAGCCGCTTTTCGCATAACTTTATCGCTAATTGGCAATCTTAATCGAGGTACATCATTAATTAATCTACCTACCGAAGCTAGATAAGTTTCGGGTTTTAGTAAGTAATACCATTCGTGCTTGATTGCTAAAAATGGGCTAAGTAAAATCAAATTTTCCACAGGATTTGTAGCAGCTAAATATAACGCTAGTGGGCAACCTGTAGAAAATCCAACTACTGAAACGTTGGCATATTTTAAACTTAGCTTTTGATAGGTTTCTTCTATGTGTTCGTACCATTCTTTCCACTTAGAAGCTGGCATTTTAGGCATAAGTTCCGCATGACCTGGATAATTTATACCTTGAACAGCTAAACCGCGTTTATGCAAGTATTCTCCTAATAGCTGCATCTCATATACACCGCCACCTAAGCCATGTAGAAGTAAGCAAGCGCGATCGCCTGTGGATTCTAATAAAAACGGTTGATTGCTTAATTTCATCTTTTTACCATTGTTCCTACAGCAAAATAATCGTTACGTTGCAGGGTTTCTAGTTCCCAACCATAGGGTTTTGCCCAATCAATTAATTGTTGTGCTGGACGCAATACTAATTTCCAAGGTTTTTGATTTAGATCGACTAAAGTTTCTTGCAATAGTTTCAAATCTGGATGATTTTCTTCAATAGTAAAAACCCATCTTGCGCCGGGTTGAGTAATAGCTGAACCATTATTTAAAACTTTTTTAATCTGCTCGTCTTCTGTCAAAATGTCAAAGAATCCAGAAGATACTAAAATATCGGCTTTTTGGCTGGCAAAAGCAGATAAATTAAAAGCATCGTTATGTTTAAAAATAATATCGCTGCGTCCTTGGTTAGTAGCTTTTGCTTTTCCTTGAGTGACGGCTTCATCGTTGTAATCGCCAGCAATAATAGTTGCGCGATCGAAGGGTAATAAAAATAAATAAGAACCGACACCCGCCGCTAAATCGAACACTTGAGGATGGTTGTAATTAGAGATTGCATCATTAAGTTGAGTTACTAGCATTTGACGGCGCGATCGCACTCCATCCCAAACTTTATTTGATAGATATATCCGGTCAATTAATACCCCTAATGGTGTGATTCCCTGGGGTTTATTTTCATAGACGTACTCCAACATTACACCAGAATCAAAGCCCGTTCTCCAGCCTAAACTAATGCCTTTGCTGAGTTTACCAACAGTTTTGAGTAAAAAACGTAAAATTTGATATTTCATTGCTTTTAGGGGTGATTTAACGGTATTCGAGCTTACATTTCCATAGCCAATCAACGGTTTTGGATAAACCTTTCATTGAGTTAAAAATATGCGGCGATAGGCGGACATAATCACCTCTTTGGGCGGTAATAATGCGTTTTTTATAGCCATTTTTAACAATTAATTCTGCTTGTCCCAATCCTGGATCGAAGCAAAGAAGACCAGACCATCTTTCAGGACAAGATACAACTTTCCAACCCATTTCTAACAAGCGTTCGTGCAGGTAATCACGGCGTTGTTTTACACCTTGAGTTATATTTTCCCAACCATAGTTTTGAAAGTATTTTAAATTAGTTTCAAAGCGGGCGATCGCTTGCGGAGAAGACCAGCTTAATTCCCAACCCCGCGCGGTTTTACTCATTTCTGACTGCACCAAAGGCGGCTGATTTAATCCCAGCCAAGTAGGAAAAGGTGCAGATAATCGGCTTAAAACTCTGGGACTAATAACTAATAAAGCGAGTCCCAAACCCGAAGCTAACCATTTTTGCGTCCCTGCACACCAAAAATCAATTTCAGGACACCAACTAGGTTTAACTCCCGCCGATTGAATCGCATCTACACAAGTCCAAATCTCTTTAGCGCTTGCTTGTTTTACTACCTGTTGCCAAGGTTGTTCTATCCCAGTTGTAAAGTCAACGGTGGAAATGCTAACCATTTTTACAGATTCATCCCAAGGTTGCGCCCAATCTTGCACGGCTTGCGCTTCAACTCCAAAGCGGTCTAAACTCTGCCAAGGTAAAACATTAGCGGGAAAATCATTAGCTGGATACATCACGGTGTCGCCGTTTTGCCAATTTAGACTGTGGGCGGCGATCGTTAATGCCATGCTAGTAGAAGGTACAAAGGCAACTTGTTCGCTGTGACACCCTAACCATAAAGCTACACTTTCTCGTAGCTTATCAACTCGTTTAACCCAGTTTGGTAACAGAATATTGCCCATAAGTTCGGGGGCGATTAGGCTGTGCAAGTAGCTTTGTAAAGTTAAAGGTGCAAGTCCCGCCCAGTTTAGATAAGTAATTCCGGGAATCATTAGGCTGTTTGGGTGTTAATGTCACGGATAGATCGAAATATCCGTAAGCCAATAGTTAAACCGCAACCGATACACATTCCGGGTATAACGTATTGCCATACAGGGAAGCCAAACGCCGCCACAATACAGCTAATACCAATAATTGCCAGCCTGTCAGTTTGTCCGCAAGGGCCTACCGATTGGGTTTTACTTCCCGCCGTTAAACCAAGTAAACCAAAGGTTTGCACCCAGCTTGTCAGGATAATTAGGGCAATAATCCATGTAAGTTGACTGTGAGGAAATAAGCCCAAAATAATCAGTAAATCGGTGATTTCTCCCGGTAAACGGTTGAGATAAGCCCCTAATGGAGATGTTTTGTTAAATTCTTCTGCAACTAAGCCATCTAAGGTACTAAGTAACATTCGTAATGCGATCGCAATTATCGCCCCAATCCACCAACCTTTATACAAACAGTAAGCTGTAGCTAAACCGGGTATTAGTGTCGAACACGATAACCAATTGGGTGATAATTGATTGATTCCAGGAATTTTCCTGAGTAAAGCCCGTAACGTATATTTAGCTTGATACAAACCCAAATCAATTTTAGGAGTCATAAAAATAATTCTTGTTTAAGTTGAGTAATTAACTTGTCTAAGTCATTACCTGTATAAGGTTCTCCAAAGGTAACTTCTAAATGCTGAAATGGTCGCCACCACCGCACGTCTACTGACCACGCAGATTTAGTTCCAGCCAAATGTACGGGTAAAATTGTCCAACCTTCTTTTAGTAATATTTTTAGTAATCCGCGTTGAAGTTGGCAACTTTTACGGCTACCACTGGGATAAAACAAAATCCAGCCAGAGGTTGCAGCTTTTAAGCGATTTCGCCATTGTTTTAATTCCATGACGCTAAGGCGATCAAAAGCTACAGCTTGACATAATAATGATGCGGCTAACGCCCGATTAAGTTGACAAAAAAAGTAGTCTGCGGCGGCTAATACAACAACTTGACATCGGATTTTGGCAGGTAAGGCGGCAAGTAAAGTAATAGTATCTAGGTGTGATTGATGGTTTGCTACAATGGCAATGCGATCGCCTGTAGGAATTTGCCCTTTTACCGTTAGCCGATATTGCAATCTTAATAGTGTTACTGCAAGCCAACTACCACAAAGCCGCAAAGTGTCCCATGTTAAATCTGGTACGCGCGGGTAACTCCCTAATCTTTTAGTTAAAGGATCTCCCAAATCCGGCGCTGGTGCATACTCGAATCTCATACTGGTTTACCTTGATAAACAAAGGGTTCAGAAGTTAAAGGCTGTTTTCCATCAGTCTGATTTAAAATAACTTTGCGGACGGCGTGAGAAACTGGATTAGTTTCGCGGCTTAAGTCTTGACTATGTAAGTTATACGCCCGTTGTTCTTCTTGTACCGCGCGGATATCTTCAGCAAACACTTGGCGAAATGTACCTTTATCTAAAATTGGGTGCAGCAATTTTAAAATCCAAGGCATCCCGCGTATATGGCGAAAGTAAAATGTTGAATAAACCCATGTTCTTTGTGGTGCAATAGGGACATAAACTACAAATAAATAAAATGCCCCATCCTCCGACCATAAATGAAAGTAAGGATACTCATACATGACATGGACGCGATTTTTGCCGGGGTGAGAAATCAGCGCCGCGAGTAGCCTGGGGGTATCAACTTCATAGATGGCGTTTACAGTCCGTAAGTCACTTTTTAAAGACAATAGTTTAGGATTTGCCCAAGGTTGGGCGCTTTGATGCAAGTCTGCATGAAATAAATCGGTGGCATTTTCGGTAATATAGCTAAAATGACAGCCAACTTCTCCTTGCATCGGAATCGGATGATAATTATTGCTGTGAACTGGGGGAATTTTTGGTAATGGTACAGAATCGGCTAAGTTTGCATCACCTAAAAATACCCACAACCAGCCGCCATACTCTTTAACAGGGTAAGACTTAAGACAAAATTGCTTGTGTATATCCATACCCGGAATATCGGTACATTGACCGCTAGGGGCAAATTTCCAGCCGTGATAACTACAAACAAGTTTGTTCCCAACTCGGCGACCAAATTTACTTAAACGTACTCGTTTATGCGGACAAGCATCTTCAAAGACGCTGTAGCTATTATTATTTTTGACAACAACTAATTCTACCGTTCCCACTTTCGCCGCTTTAACTCCACTACGCGGAAAGCTTTTAAGATGGGCAACTGTCCACCAATAATCGAGATTAACACTACACTGGCGTACATCTTCCATTAGTAGCCAAAGCCTCCATGAAAAAAGCGGACTGTGTGAAAAAATACTGGCGCAACCCACAGCAAACTATCGATTCTGTCTAAAATTCCGCCATGTCCGGGTAAAAGTGCGCCAAAATCTTTAATTCCCAAATCGCGTTTAAAGGCACTCATTACCAAGTCGCCAATTTGACCGCCGATACCTACTATTAAACCAATTATTCCTACTAACCACCACTGAAAATGAGGAAAAGCAATTTGCCAGTTGAGAAATGCGATCGCAATACTTGACAATAAAGCTAAAAGCGAACCTTCTACAGTCTTTTTAGGCGATATTTCCGTCCAAGTAGTTTTACCGAATAATTTACCCCACAAAAAAGCTAAAGCATCGTTAAATTGAGTCGCCAGTACCATAAACAACACATACCCTAACCCATACCAAGACTGACTTAAAAAGCTAATATGCGCTAGAAACCAACCAAAATAAATTAGTCCAATCGCTGATAAGGAAATATGTTGAATTGCCCCTTTAGATTGGTTAGTAAGTATAGGTAAAGTTGTAATTCCAGCTATTCCCCAAATTGGCAACGCCATAAATAGCCCGTACTGATTAAAAGCCGCACACAAACCCAATCCGACAATTAAAATATCGACAATAATACAATAAGCCCGATGTTCGTAAAGTCCTGTACTACGGGCAAATTCTTTAAAACCATAGATAGAAACTAAAGTAATTGCGATCGCCCATGCACCCGAACCCAGCCACAAAGGTATAAAAATTACCGGTAACAAAATCGCCCAAGTTAAGAAAGGCTTCTTTGCTACTTCTAAGGGTTTTAGCCAAATAAAAGCGCCTAATAACGAATAAACAATTGCCGCCAAACCAGAATAAAAAGCTAAAGGAATAAAGTTGTTAGTAATGTTATTACTTATTAATTCAATCAAATTGAATGATTGAGCGATCGCATTTATACTGTTCATATTTATTCAAGCTAATACTGTCGGGAGTTGCAGCCATTTTTTAAGTAGTTGCATTCAAATACAAACAATGTATTGCTAATTCCAGAATGCTCATTGATTTAGCAGATACTTATAAATATATTTAGTTGCTGGTATAAACTAAAAAGTAGTATGCCAATATTTACAGCTAACACTATTAAGCTTGACAAAACAGCTTATGCAAGGTATGGCAAAAAAATAATAAGTATGGTCAATAATGCTGCTTGAACTAGCTATGGTAGAAATGCAAGTTCAAAAATCTAGCGGCTCTCAACTCAATATTAAACTATGCCTAAAATCACTTTAGAAGTCAGCGAAGAACTGGCAGAACAATTGGCAACTATGGGCGACAAACTCCCTGAACTCCTACGCCAGAGTATACAAAACCCAGTAGTGCCAGCCTCTATTTATCGCTACATCCTCAACTTTCTGACAAGTTCACCTACACCTGCACAAATTGCGGCTTTTAAACCAACTACAGAAATGAGCGATCGCTTACAAATTTTACTCAACCGTAGTCAATTAGGCAAACTCACCACTTCAGAACTTGCTGAACTAGATGAATACGAGCATATAGAACATTTAATAATTATGCTCAAATCTGGCAATTTGCCTCATCTGACAAGTAATCCGTGAGTGTTACTTACATTCCTAGTGCGTTGCGCCGCTTGGTAGAAAAACGTGCCAATTACAGATGTGAGTATTGCCAACTTTTGGCAGAGGTCGCCTTTTTCTCTCATGAAATAGACCACGTAATAGCTGAAAAACATGGCGGTGCAACTGATGCCAACAACTTAGCTTTTACTTGTTGGCGTTGCAATCGCTACAAAGGAAGCGATCTCGGCTCCTTCGATCCTCAAACAGGTGCTTTTAGTTTGCTATTTAATCCTTGGCTTCACCCCAGAAGGACGCACCACTATAAAATTGCTTCAAATTAACAGTGAAGAACGACGTGAAGAAAGGCAACGCTTGTCTGACTCATAACATTAGCCCAAAAGAGTTATGGCATTTAAATTTTTTATGATCCGCTAGCTACTCTAAAGTCCCAATAGTTAAGATTTGCGGTGGCGTAGAATCTGGGGGATAAATCAATTCCAACTGCACCATACGGCGGCTTGAAGGAGACATTTTCACTGAAAGCATGGGATCTAGCACTTGCCCAACACGATGCCACAAATGCACGTAGCGCGTCTGTGGTTTGCCGTTGTCGTCACTGTAACGCAGGCGGACTGTACCCCGAAAAAAAGGAAAATCTAAGGATGGTTGACGAAAACGCGCCCCTTTTTGACTTAGTTTGTCTTCTTTTAAAGGCGTAGCCAGGGTTAAAGTTACTGTTTGAGCTTTTTGAGTTGAATTAAGCAAAGGAATAGAAAGGTTGTAAAGAACGCCATAATTCCCATGAGATTCATAAGCTGTATCTGGGTATCGGGCTAACATCTTGGCTGTTTGCACTTGTCCTGTCCCCAATCTGCCACCTTTGAGCGTATTTACAGCATAAGAAATAGCTTTCCCTGGGGCAGGAATTGTCAAGTTTTTAGCTTGGGGATTGTCTGTAAGCAAAGCTTGCCATTGCGAACCTTGCGATATACCTGCAACTCTACCGTAGATTAATTGACCGCTAGTTTGTTCGGGAGGAGTGGGAGTTTTGTCACGGGGACTTGAAAGGCTGCTAGTAGTTAGTAATTGCTCCCATTGGGCTAAAGTGGGCGCTGGATCGCTTTGTTGTTTGGCAAACATTGCCAGACTTGCTACATAAACTTTGCCACTACTATTTAATTGCATCAATGTAGATCGCCCGTTAACAGCTTTAACTAAATCGCGGACGGGAATCGGCGAATTTAGTAACATTTTGCTTTTTCCTGGGGCAATTACTAGCTTTTGAGGAAACCCTGCTTGACGGACACCTCGTAAAACATCGCTCACAGCGCGATCGCCTGGGCCAGAATAAGTTTTACCATCATTATTTTCTAAATAAGATAATAAAGTGACATAAGGCGCTTCTGGCAACAAATAACTAGCGGCGGCTAAAACATCTATAGTTACAGGCTTTTTACCTGGGTTGTTAACGATTATCCCTAAATAAAGCGTTTGGGAATCTTTGGGATAGTAGCTGAAATGGTGAGCAAATAAATCAAAATGCCCCTCCAAAGGATAGTTAAGGTGGGCGGATGATACTTTTTTGTTTGTTGAGGGAAAAGTTGACAGTAAAATCCCGTCAGCTTTTACCCCTTCAGGACTATTGCTATTGAATACCGGAATATTGTCTAACTTGCCTGGTAATGGTAGAACTTCCTGGGATTGAACGACTTCTTTAAACGTAGCTTGGGCAAAAACTAACTTGGGAATTGGCGACAAATATAGCAAAGTAGCTAAAGATGCGATCGCCCCATACCCAATTTGTTTAGGAGTTTTTATCATTGCAGTTAAATATCAAGCGCGATCGCCAAAGGATTATTTTCTAGAGATTCTAATTAGAAATAATTTAGTATGGTATTCATTAAGTGAGTAGATTTGCTTTTTTAACTTAATAAAAAAAGTCGTCCTTACCGAAAATCCTAAACTTGCCTGCCCTTATTTTTGCATGACCTCTGATTCTGCCCTACCTGAAGTTGTTTCTGACCTTACTCCCGCTACAGAAGAAATAAAGGTTAATTTCCAAGTGCGCTTTAAAAGCGAGGCGGATCGAATGCTCTTAATTTTGCCTACCGAAGCAGAAATACCCGCCTCGGCAAACAATTGGTCAGAAATTTGGCAACAGATGAAACAACGCTTAAATGCTGGCGAAAGATTTTGGCAACCTCATACCCAAGTAGAACTACTGGCTAACGATCGCTTATTAGATGGCAGACAATTACAACAAATAGCCGATGCTTTAAGCGAAGTAAAACTGTCAATGGAGCGAGTTCGCACTAGCCGCCGTCAAACGGCTGTAGCGGCGGCAACGGCTGGTTATTGCGTCGAACAACAAGCCTCTGTAACAACTTTGGCAACTGCGCCTACCTCCTCTACTCCCCCCTTGATAGAACCGTTATATTTACAAATGACGATTCGTTCTGGCGCTGAGATTCGCCATTCTGGTACAGTAGTCGTGTTAGGAGACATCAATCCTGGTGGTATTGTAGTTGCAAATGGCGATATCCTAGTTTGGGGTCGCTTGCGGGGGGTTGCTCATGCGGGTGCTAATGGTAATGTCAAATGTTTAATTATGGCTTTGCAAATGGAACCAACACAACTACGAATTGCAAATTATGTAGCCAGAGCGCCAGCTAACCCACTGGAGGAATACTATCCTGAAGTTGCTTACGTTACTCCTGACGGTATTCGTCTTACCAAAGCTGCTGATTTTTCTAAGTTGTCGTCCCAGTTTCTACCATCATGAGTCGCATTATCGTCACAACTTCTGGTAAAGGCGGAGTAGGTAAAACCACCGTCACTGCAAACTTAGGTATGGCTTTAGCCCGATTGGGTAAACAAGTTGCTTTAGTTGACGCGGATTTTGGTCTAAGAAATTTGGATCTATTACTTGGTTTAGAAAACCGGATCGTTTACACGGCAATTGAAGTTTTTGCTGGCGAATGTCGGTTAGAACAAGCGTTAGTTAAAGACAAGCGCATCCCCAATTTGGCGCTGTTACCCGCCGCGCAAAATCGGACTAAAGAAGCCGTAAGTCCCGAACAAATGACCGAACTTGTTGGCACTTTAACTAAAACCTACGATTATGTAGTTATTGATAGTCCCGCAGGCATTGAATTAGGGTTTAAAAATGCGATCGCACCAGCGAAGGAAGCTTTAATTGTTACTACCCCAGAAATTTCCGCAGTCCGAGACGCTGACCGCGTAGTAGGCTTACTAGAAGCCCAAGGAATCAAGCGCATTAATCTAATAGTTAATCGTCTGCGTCCAGCAATGGTACAGCTAAACGATATGATGTCAGTGCAAGACGTGCAAGAAATTTTGGCAATTCCCTTAATTGGGGTAATTCCTGAAGACGAGCGCGTGATTGTTTCCACCAATCGTGGCGAACCATTAGTATTATCGGAAACACCATCCTTGGCGGGAACGGCTTTTGATAACATCGCTCGTCGTTTGGAAGGACAAACCGTTGAATTTATCGATCTAAGTGCGCCTCCAGATAATATATTTTCTCGAATCCGCAAATTATTGCGGACAAAAATCATTTAAGCGATGTTCCTTCTCCTGTTTCTACTGCTATGATTAGCGAACTTTTGGATCGGCTTTTTCCTCTGCCTCGTAATAGTAATGATAATAGTCGTGCGGAAGTCAAGCGACGGCTACAATTGGTGATTTCCCACGATCGCGCCGATCTAAATCCAGAAATGCTGGAAAAAATGCGCCAAGAGATTTTGGAAGTAGTGTCGCGTTACGTCGAACTTGACCTAGAAGGGCTAGAGTTTTGTTTAGAAAACAACCAACGAGCAACGGCTTTAATTGCTAATTTGCCTATTCGCCGCGTCAAAGAAGAAGTAGAGCCACAGGCTAAGTAGTTGTACGTAGCAACTGGCATCATTTTTTTTGCTCTAGCCGGGTAAAAGTAGCTGGCAGGGCTAGTTTTATTGGGTACGGAAATCTACTTACAAACTTTTGTGGGCAAAAATGCGAGCGCATTTTTGCCTGTTGAGTTGCCATGGATAAATTAAGCAAAAAAATTACTGAATAGGAATAATTTATAAACTTTTTATAAATTATTCGTACAATTTTTTATACATAAACACTGGCAAACCTAATTACGCAAAGCATTTAATACTTTTATTTATCTATTAGTGAGTATATTTTTTTGATGAACTATAAGTATAAACCGTAACTAGCAAGGGAAATTATGTCATCTTTGATAAAGAAACAAATTTCAAACTTACGTAAATCTAATTACTGATTAGCTTACATAAGTATAAATATTGCAGTGAGGCTCTAGTGTTTTCCGCAAAGGTTGCCTTACCTGCGAGTAACTCGATACAGATAACACCTCAAAATCTCCGTAATATCAACAGTTACCTTTTTTGGAGCATTCAATTCCATGTCTAACCTCGCAAAAACTTCAACTTTAACCGCTAGTGTATTGGGCTTACTAAGTCTATCAACTGTCCTTTCTGCTGCACCATCTCAAGCCGCAGTTATCAATGGTAGTTTTGAGCAGGGGCTTTTTGGATGGCAGAGTCAGGGTTCAGTAGGAGCTATCGACGATTCCCTAGGTGTTAACCCCACGGATGGTTATTTTCAAGCTGGTTTAGCTACTTACAACAGCACTCCTGCTGCTTCTTTAGAAGGATTTTTAGGTTTAAGTGTTGGTAGCCTAAGTACTTTAGGAAATGGCGTAGCAAGAGGCGGTGCAGCGATTAGACAAACCTTCACAGCAAATGTTGGCGATGTTATTAGTTTTGATTGGAACTTCCTCACCGATGAAGGTACGCCAAACGCCCGTAACAACGACTTTGCTTTCTTCTCTCTTACTGGTTTGACAGAATTAGCAGATACCAATGTCTCCTTTTTCGATTCTTTGTCACCATTTCGCGAAGAAACTGGCTATCAGACGACTTCTTACACCATTACTACGGCTGGAACCTATACTTTGGGCTTAGGCGTAATAAACTCAGGAGATTTTAAAGTTCAATCCGGCTTGTTAGTAGACAATGTTCGCACTGAAACTGTACCTGAGCCTGCTTCAATGTTGGGTATATTAGCTTTTGGTGCTTTGGGTGGTAAGAAGCTATTGAAGCGCAAGCAAAAAGTTGCCGAATAGTAAACTATAGCGCGATCGCTCTTTTTAACTGCTATGTCTCTAGACATAGCAGTTTTTTAATGTCTTAGATTTTAGCTTCTTCTTTAACCAACTTCTCCCAACCCAAATCTTTGAGGTTATTGTTGCGACGCAAAGGACGAGTTACCAATTCTAAAATGTCACGAGCGTTAGTAAAGCCGTGAATTTGAGCAAAGGTAAATTCTACCGACCACTTAGTATTAATTCCCCGCGCTTCTAGCGGATTTGCGTGCGCCATCCCTGTAATAACTAAGTCTGGGCGAGTTTCTTGAATGCGTTGAATTTGATTGTAATTATCCGGCTTTTCGATAATTCTGGGCAAAGGTACGCCCATTTCTTTGCAAGTATTCTCTAACATCGTCAACTCTGCCGCTTGAAAGCGCTTATCCATATAGGGGATGCCAATTTCTGGTACAGTCATCCCACAACGCACCAAAAACCGCGCTAAGGAAATTTCTAGCAAGTTGTCGCCCATAAAAAAGACCGATTTACCGCGAATTAGCTGCAAATAATCTTCCATACTTGCCCAAATTTGCGCTTCCCGCTCGTCTAAACCCTTGGGAGTAATACCAAGTACGGAGCAAATTTTTTCAATCCAAGCGCGAGTTCCATCGGGGCCAATAGGAAAAGGTGAACCAATTAACTTACACTTGCGACGGCGCATCAAAGTTGTTGCAGTGCGGCTAAGAAAAGGATTGACACCAGAGACATAATAGCCTTCTTCAATTACAGGTAATTCGGTATATCGCTTAGATGGTAGCCACCCAGATACTTTAATCCCTTGCTTTTTGAGTTCCAGTGTTAGCTGTGTAACTACAGGATCTGGTAAAGAACCAAATAAAACTAAGGGTGTATGGTTGACATACTCCGACTCATCGGTGGCAATATCTTCCTTTTTTTTACCAAAATTGAGTAGAGAGGCGATCGCATTGCGTTCTTTTTTCTCCGATTCTACTACCGATACTTTCTCTGGACAACGCGCTGCCATAGCAGCAAGTACCGTATCTTCCCCTTGAGTAAAGGCATAATCTAAGCCATTAGCACGAGCAGTTACAATTGGGATGCCAATTTCTGATTCTAGTTTGGGTGCTAATCCTTCCAAATCCATTTTGATAATTTCGGTGGTACAAGTACCAATCCAAACTATTACACTAGGATTGCGATCGCGCTTGATTTGCAAACATAACCGTTTTAGTTCTTCATAATCGTTTAGTTGCGCCGAAATATCGCCTTCCTCTAGTTCCGCCATTGCATAACGAGGTTCGGCAAAAATCATTACTCCCATAGCGTTTTGCAGGAAATAGCCGCAAGTTTTTGTGCCAATTACCAAGAAAAAACTATCTTCAATTTTCTGGTAAAGCCAAGCTACGCAACTAATCGGGCAGAAAGTATGATAGTTACCAGTTTCGCATTCAAAGGTTAAAGCTTCAGTTTGAGCTACGGTCATAAATTTAGTATTCTCCTCTTTAATTTTTAAGGACTCAGTAAAATTTGTGTTTTTAAAGATACGGCAACAGGAATAACTGCTAATTTTTGAGCAAAAAAAATTCCGCTCTTTTCAAGTTACCCTCTGTTAATAGTTGGGAAATAGACCAGAAATATCTTGAGAGCCTTGAACTTCTTGCTGTTCATCTGCTGTGACTTTGTTGGATGTAAGTTCAACCATTACTTCATCTCCTTCACCCAAAAACACATCGCCAAAATCATCTAAGGAATTTACAACAGAATTATTCTCTGTTGTTGTAAATTCCTCCATTTCGTCAAAGGCAATTTCATCGAGAGATGTGATAGTAAATGCTGCTTGTTCTTGGAAAGCCTTGGGGACGGATGAACCGCCCCCCAAGCTTTCCGCTTCGTCAACAACTACAACAAATTCATCATCAAGGTTAACTTGCAACAAATCATTGCATTGCGTTTGTTGTTTTTGTGCATCAATAGTGGCTTGAGAACTGTTACCCAACATCAAATCTGGATCGAAATTCAACCCTAATACATCAATTAAAGTATCTACATTCGGATTCAGCTTCGAGAAAGGCAACATTAATTCTGCAAGCTGCGGTTCTAGCGCATTAATTGCGCCCAGGATGAGGTAAGACGGCGGGCGTTTGCCACCGTCAGGAGTAGCAACGCCAGAATGCAAGCTAATCCAGAAACGATTGCTTTGAAAATATTGCAACCACCTCTGTTTCAACGAGTTTTTTAGACTACCAAAAAAAGCCATTGTTTCTTATCCTCATCCTTCAAACTAGATTAAACCATCATCAAATCTAGTTTTTCTTCCTGACTTGCGGCGGGAGTTGTGGGATTGAGATAGAAGTCAGACAACAAGGAGAACAATTCGCGGTCTGGAGCATCATTAGGTACAACACCCTCTGGTCGTGCCAAAATTTGATCGGCAATACTGAGATAGTAATCGCAAACATAATTTAGCGAAGGGTCTGTTTCTGCCATTTCAAACAAAGTTTTACCTTTAACGCGAGATACGCGGATATCTTCAATCAAAGGCAATACTTCTAATACAGGCATGGGGACAGCTTCTATATACTTCTCAATCAAATCACGCTTGGAAGTGCGGTTGCCAATCAATCCCGCTAGGCGCAAAGGATGAGTCCGCGCTTTTTCTCTTACAGAAGCAGCGATACGGTTAGCAGCGAATAAAGCATCAAAGCCATTATCGGTAACGATTAGGCAATAGTCGGCGTAGTTTAGAGGCGCAGCAAAACCACCGCATACCACATCACCCAAAACATCAAACAAGATAATATCGTACTCATCAAAAGCGTTGAGTTCTTTGAGCAATTTTACTGTCTCTCCTACCACATAGCCACCGCAGCCAGCACCCGCCGGAGGCCCGCCAGCTTCTACGCAATCTACGCCACCGTAGCCTTTATAAATGACATCTTCCGCCCAAACATCTTCGTAGTGATAATCTTTTTCCTGAAGCGTATCGATAATTGTGGGAATTAAAAACCCAGTCAGGGTAAAAGTGCTGTCGTGCTTGGGGTCGCAGCCAATTTGCAATACTTTTTTGCCACGCTTGGCTAAGGCAACAGAGATGTTACAGCTAGTTGTAGATTTGCCGATACCACCTTTTCCGTAAACTGCAAGTTTCACTTTATTTTTGGCTCCTATCGTTGTTTATCGAACTGCTAGTTAAAAAAATCAGTCTACTAGCTTGGTTGTTTTTTATCTTTCCGGTCTGTGATTGAATTATTGTTCAACTCCGGCGCAAAAGAAAGGGGGTTGAAAGATAAGTATAGGTTTAAAACACGTTTAAACCCTTTATGTGAATGCTTGTGAATAAAAAAAGACTCAAAAAGCCCTCTCAATCATTTATAAAGCTGTAAGTAATTATTTAATTACTGTTTTTTATAAAAAAGGTAACAAAAAACAAATATGCACAAGCCCTAGAAGCTGCTAAAAAAAAGAGTTCAGCGATAAAGATAGAACACAACACGTACTTGTTATCTGAAGTCTAAGCCAGTGTAAACAGCCTGTAAGCGGTATTTACTTGGAGAACAGATAGTTTTGCCCAGAGTTTGTAACTAAGCTAAGAACGAGATTAGAGCAAAGCTGGCTACTTATGTTAAAAATAATAAATTTTGTCCAAATAGCTGTATTTCTAGGAAACATCGCCAATGTTTTCTTCTATTTCCTGCAAAGACTGCCAACCTGCTTGCCATTGGGAAGCATTTTTGAGCAATTTGGCATTTACCCAGAAACGCACCAGAGGATCGCAAGCTGCGACCATTTCCGCAAAAACCCATTTGCCTTGATTTTTGCGATTGACAACTTGAAAATGCCGCCAACCGTCTATTTTTTGCTGTGCTGTCCATTTAGAACCAACTAAGTAAGGAAATTTTTGTTTTTTTTGCATAATTTATAAGTTATTGGCGGTTATAAAAATTAGACCTTTTTTGCAAGAATGGTAGCCAAATATTTCTGTAAACGGGAGGTCTATACAATAAAAGAAATCGCTACCTTATATTATTAACCGGGAGATAATTATGACTGCCGCAGCAAATCTGAGTGTAGACCAAGACATTATTTACCCAGACAGTGACGGACAGCCAATGTCGGATAATACCAAACAGTTTGAGTGGATAGTAACCATCAAAGGAGGACTAGACGCTCTATATAAAGATGACCCCAATGTATTTGTTGCGGGGGATTTGCTTTGGTATCCGGTATACGGCAACAATAAGCTTAGAGTAGCTCCCGATACGATGGTAGCGTTTGGAAGACCCAAAGGTTATAGAGGTTCGTACAAACAATGGCTTGAAGATAATATTGCGCCACAGGTAGTGTTTGAGATTCTCTCTCCAGGTAACACCCTTAAAGAGATGGCGAAAAAGCTAGAGTTTTACGAAGTCTATAGTGTAGAAGAATACTATTTATACGACCTGGATAAGAACGATCTAAGGATCTGGAACAGGGTTGAAGGACGTTTAACTGTAGTTGAAGTAACTCCAAGTTGGGTAAGTCCGCGTTTAGGCATTAGATTTGAGCTAAATTCAGAAACTATGCAGATTTATCGACCAGACGGGCGACCTTTTGCAACTTATGTAGAATTGGATCGGCAAAGAGAAACTGCCGAACAGCACGCCTCAGACGCACAACAAAGGGCGGAAACTGCCGAAAAAAGAGCAGAAGAACTAGCGGCAAAGTTACGCGCTTTAGGTATCGATCCTGATGCTTAGAAATATCTTTTGGGTGGAAATACACCTTAAATAGTACGTGAAGTCCGATCCACCAAAAACTTATCTGTTTCTACAATGAGCTTATAAAGAACTATTTATGCTAAGGCGGTTCATAAAATCTATGCAACCAACCAATCCTAACCAATTTACAGAAAAATCCTGGGAAGCGATCGCCCATACTCCCGATATAGTTAAAGCTCATAGCCAACAACAGATAGAAAGCGAACACTTAATGAAGGCTCTTTTAGAGCAAGACGGTTTAGCTAACAGTATTTGGACGAAAGCAGGAGCAAATATCCAAAAACTGCGCGATCGCACTGACCAATTTATTCAAAAGCAACCCAAAGTGTCGGGGAGCGATAACGTATATGTAGGACGCAGCCTAGACACGCTACTAGATCGCGCTGACACTTACCGCAAAGAATTTAGCGATGAATTTATTTCTATAGAACATCTAATATTGGGTTACGTCAAAGATGAGCGCTTTGGCAAAAGCTTAATTAAAGAATTCGGCTTGGATGAAACTAAGCTTAAAAACATTATTAAAGATATTCGTGGGAGTCAAAAAGTGACCGATCAAAGTCCAGAAGGCAAATACGAAGCACTGGAAAAATACGGACGCGACCTTACCGAAGCCGCAAAACAAGGCAAACTTGACCCCGTAATTGGACGCGATGACGAAATTCGCCGCACAATTCAAATTTTGTCCCGTCGAACTAAAAATAATCCTGTACTGATTGGCGAACCTGGTGTAGGAAAAACTGCGATCGCTGAAGGATTAGCACAAAGAATTGTCGCAGGTGATGTACCTCAATCTCTCACTGACCGCAAACTCATTAGTTTAGATATGGGTTCGTTGATTGCTGGTGCTAAATTTCGGGGAGAATTTGAGGAGCGTTTAAAAGCTGTACTCAAAGAAGTTACCAATTCGCGCGGCAATATTATTCTATTTATTGACGAAATCCATACGGTAGTTGGTGCGGGTGCAAGTCAAGGCGCGATGGATGCGGGAAACTTACTTAAACCCATGTTGGCGCGGGGAGAATTGCGGTGTATTGGTGCGACAACTCTAGACGAGTACCGCAAGTACATTGAAAAAGATGCGGCTTTAGAAAGACGCTTTCAGCAGGTGTATATTGAGCAGCCAAATGTTGAAGATACGGTGTCAATTTTGCGCGGTTTGAAGGAACGTTACGAAGTTCATCATGGGGTAAAAATCTCTGATAGTGCTTTAGTTGCTGCTGCTATGCTGTCCAATCGTTATATAAGCGATCGCTTTTTGCCAGATAAAGCAATTGATCTAGTAGACGAAGCCGCCGCCAAGCTGAAGATGGAGATTACGTCTAAACCAGAAGAATTAGACGAAATCGATCGCAAGGTTTTACAGCTAGAAATGGAACGGTTGTCGCTGCAAAAAGAAACAAACGCAGCTTCTAGAGAAAGGTTAGAAAGAATTGAAAGAGAACTTGCCGATCTTAAGGAAGATCAAAGAGCAATGAGCGCTCAATGGCAATCGGAAAAGGATGTAATTTCAAAAATTCAGAAAATTAAAGAAGATAGCGATCGCGTTAACGTCGAAGTTCAGCAAGCCGAGAGAGACTACGATCTCAACAAAGCCGCCGAGCTAAAATACGGCAAACTAACCGAATTGCAAAAGCAGCTAAAAGAAGCCGAAGCAGAGCTTAGTCAAGCGCAAACAAGCGGTCAATCTTTACTACGAGAAGAAGTAACCGAGTCTGATATCGCCGAAGTTATTTCTAAGTGGACGGGTATACCGATTAGCAAGTTAGTGGAATCGGAAAAAGACAAGTTGCTGCAATTAGAAGACGAGTTACATAACCGCGTTATCGGTCAAAATGAAGCCGTTACCGCCGTTGCTGATGCTATTCAGCGATCGCGCGCTGGACTTGCCGATCCTAACCGTCCTACCGCTAGTTTCATTTTCCTTGGTCCCACCGGAGTAGGTAAAACAGAACTAGCTAAAGCAATAGCTGCCTACTTATTCGATACCGAAGAAGCGCTAGTTCGGATTGATATGTCGGAATACATGGAGAAACACGCTGTTTCTAGGCTGATTGGTGCGCCTCCAGGGTACGTAGGTTACGACGAAGGGGGACAACTAACGGAAGCGCTGCGCCGCCGTCCTTACGCCGTGATTTTGTTTGATGAAATTGAGAAAGCGCACCCCGATGTATTTAACATCATGCTGCAAATTCTCGATGATGGGCGCGTTACTGATGCTCAAGGTCATACGGTGGACTTCAAAAACTCCATTATTATCATGACTAGCAATATCGGTTCGCAGTACATTCTCGATTTGGCTGGCGATGATTCTCAGTATGATGAGATGTATCGGCGGGTAATGGAAGCAATGCGCGGTAGTTTCCGTCCTGAATTTCTCAACCGGATTGATGAAACAATTATCTTCCACGCCTTGCAAAAAAATGAGTTGCGGCAAATTGTTCAGTTGCAAGTAGTGAGACTAGCAGATAGGTTGAGCGATCGCAAAATATCGTTAAAACTCTCTGATTCTGCTTTAGACTTTTTGGCAGAGGTAGGCTACGATCCCGTATTTGGTGCGCGTCCGCTCAAACGTGCAATTCAAAAAGAGCTAGAAACTCAAATTGCTAAAGCCATCTTGCGCGGCGAGTTTCACGACGGCGATACTATTTTTGTAGATGTCGAAAATGAACGGATTGCTTTTAAACGATTGCCATCGCAATTAGTTACAACCCAACCTGGAGCGTCATAGATGTAGAGACGTTGAACTGCAACGTCTCTACAATCCACAAATCACCTGGCGCATTGTTCGCATATTTGCAGGTAATTCTAGCTGCATCGCTTGCTGTATAAACATTGTTGGGATGGGAATATTTGGGGTTGCTTGCACAGCGTAAGTAAGCAGAGTTCCATCTTGACAATCTTGCAAGCTCAAATCGGCAGCAAAATCGATAAAAGTACCAGTTTCTAAACGAAACTGAATTTGCTGCTGCACTACTTCAATCACATTTAAGTAAACTTCTACTTGCGCCGTAAAAAACAAAAAGGCTTTTTTCGCCGCTTGATATAAGCGCTTGGCTTCCCCTCGGTGCAAAACTTCGCTTTTAGTCACATCAGGAAAATACTGCACCCAACGAGGGTAATCTGTGACTTGTTGCCAAACGTGCGATCGCACCAAAGGTAAGTACATTGTAGCTGTTACCGCCCCGCCCCAATCAGAGTGCGATCGCGTTTTGACTAAAATTTCTCCCCCAATCATAGCTATTTGCTGAAGCTTACTCCACTCAACAACCGATTTACTTGCATTACTAGCAGAAAATTCATTCATTCTACGTGCGAAGTCTCCTACACCAATAAATACAAAAAGTGTAAATAGTTACATGAATTTAGTTAACTCAATCACTAATTATCACCTGACTGTCTAGCAGTTTTGTAAAAAGATGCTAAACCTGTGATAAAGGTTCCAAGAATTTATCTATTAAAATTAGTAAATAAACAAGCACCGCTAATATTAAGTAAATTCAAAGGGAAAAAATATCATGGCTTTGACTACTTCAACTATGTTGTTATTAGGTACTAAAGCGCCAGTCTTTAAATTACCCGATGTATTATCTGGTCAATTAATTTCGTTAACTGACTATACAAAAAAACAGGCAATTTTAGTCATGTTTATTTGTCAACATTGCCCCTTTGTCAAGCATATTAAGACTCAATTAGCGCAACTTAGCAGCGATTATGCTAATAGTAATTTGGGGGTTATTGCTATTAGTTCTAATGATGTCAGCAATCACCCAGACGATGCGCCGGAATACTTGCAAGCTATGGCGCAAGAACTTAGCTTAACTTTTCCTATTTGCTATGACGAGAGTCAGGAAATAGCCAAAGCTTACACCGCAGCTTGTACACCGGACTTTTTTTTATTTGACGCTAATCAACAGCTAGTTTATCGCGGACAACTTGATGATAGTAGACCCAGCAATGGCAAACCTGTTAATGGTAAAGATTTACGCGCAGCCATTGAGGCAGTTTTGGCAGGAAAAGCTGTTGATGGAGAACAAAAACCAAGTGTGGGTTGCAATATTAAGTGGAAGCCTGGGAATGCTCCTAGCTACTATGGCTAATGATCTATTCGTGTTTTTAAACTAACAATTTTAATTATTAATATAAGCATGAATTTTTGTAGTGATAATGTAACGGGAATATCGCCAGAAATATTAACCGCTTTAGCTAAAGTAAACCAAGGTGCAGCTATGCCTTATGGCGAAGATGAATGTACCAAAAGGCTACAAACCAAGTTTGCGGAATTATTTGAGACGGATGTTACAGTTTTTCCTGTAGTTACCGGAACGGCGGCTAATGCTTTAGCTTTATCTGTGCTAGTTCCACCTTTTGGAGCAATTTATTGTCATTCGTCCGCACATATAAATGTCGATGAATGCGGTGCGCCAGAGTTTTATACAGGTGGGGCAAAATTACTTACACTTCCTGGCAATAATGGTAAATTATCTGCACAAGAATTGCAAAATGCGATCGCACTTTCAGGCATTGGTGTTGTCCATCACGTCCAACCTGCGGCTATTAGTATTACCCAAGCAACAGAAGCGGGTACAGTTTACAGCAAATCTGAAGTTCAACAAATTGCTGAAGTTGCTCGTACTCATCACCTTAGCCTGCATATGGATGGAGCGCGATTTGCTAATGCGGTAGCAACTTTAGGTTGTTCTCCCGCCGATATCACTTGGCGTTGTGGTGTAGATGTATTGTGTTTTGGCGCGACTAAAAATGGCGCTATGGCGGCGGAAGCTGTAATATTTTTCAACCGCGATTTAGCTCAAACCTTTGACTATCGCCGTAAACGTAGCGGACACTTGTTTTCAAAAATGCGATTTTTGTCAGCACAGTTAGAGGCATATATAACTAACGATTTGTGGCTAAAAAATGCCGCTCACGCAAACCTAATGGCAAAGAAACTAGCAATGGGACTTACTAAATTACCAGGAGTAGAACTTTGTTATCCGGTAGACGCAAACGAAGTATTTATTCAGCTACCCGAAACTGTTATTGCGGGACTAATAGCCGATGGTTTTAAGTTTTACCGTTGGGAAGGAGAGCATTCAACAATGGTAAGGCTAGTAACTGCGTTTGATACAACCAATGAATCAGTTGATGCTTTGATCAAAGCGGCTTATTCTCACTCTGTTAGTGTTTTGAGCAATTATTAAGTTAGCCTGAAAATAATGGAGAATTGGGGAGTCGAACCCCATACCTCTTCCATGCCATGGAAGCGCTCTACCAAATGAGCTAATCCCCCGAATCATTACACTGTCTTTTTTCTAGCACCTCTTAGAACCCATTGTCCACACTCTAGAGGATGATGACGTGCTAATAACTAAGTTCTACTTAGTCACAGTGCTTTGTTAGCATCTCTTAATAGTTGTTTACTTGTCAAGCTTATTGATAAAAGTTTATAAATTAATTAAGAAATCTTCAGTAAATAATTAAGACAGTTGTGCATAAGAAAATAAACTACTAACATTGCTGCTGCCGAAAAAGCCACTAAAGTTCCTGCCAACATTAAGGAAAATTCTCGCTTCTGCACCGCCGCATCCATGAGGTGCAGCGACCAAGCCACCAGCGCCACATCAAAAACTAATATAGAAACGAGCATATATTAAGAAGTTTAAATTTTATTAGTACATCTTAACATAAGTACAAAAAATCAGCAGGAAGGGAGATTTTGTCAAGGGTTGCGGACAAGACAAGAGCGATCGCGCAAGTAATTTTTGATTTGAGAGACGCTAAGATGTCCGTAATGTAACAATGAAGCTAATAGCGCCGCCTCTGCCTTACCTTCGGTTAATGCCTCATAAATGTGTTCGCAGTTGCCCGCACCACCAGAAGCTATAACGGGAATTTGTACCGAAGATGCGACTTTTTTTGTTAGTTCTAAATCATACCCAGCTTGCGTACCATCCGCATCCATACTTGTAACCAATAGCTCCCCAGCACCGCGCTGTTCGAGTTCTTTTGCCCAAGTTAAAGCATCTAACCCTGTATTTTCTCGTCCGCCGCGCACGTACACATCCCAGCCGGGATTTGTGGGATCTTGCCTACGCCTAGCATCAATAGCAACAACGATACATTGATTGCCAAAGCGATCGCTGGCGCGGTTAATTAAGTCTGGTTGGCGCACGGCGGCGGAATTGATACTAACTTTATCTGCCCCTGCCCTTAACAAATTTTTAATATGTTCTAATGATTGAATACCACCACCAACAGTTAGGGGGATAAAAACTTGCTCCGCAGTCCGGTACACAACATCAATAATTGTGTCTCGATCTTCATGGGTTGCTGTAATATCCAAAAATACCAATTCATCCGCCCCAGCCTCGTTATAAACCTTGGCAAGTTCCACCGGATCGCCAGCATCGATTAAATTAACAAAATTAACACCTTTAACTACTCGTCCGGCATTGACATCTAAGCAAGGTAAAATTCTTTTGGCAAGCATAATAATTTTAAAAGATTTTAATTATATTGAGAATTTTTTATTGCACTCTACCCACGCTAAAAAAGGCTAATAGCTGGCAATATGGCAATTATTTCTTCAAAACAAGACCCGAACCAACCAAATAAACAGCGCTCTGACACTGTAAAACGCGATCGCCCATTATCGCAACCATTACTAAAACCCGAAGTTACCGCCGAAGAAAAAGAGCCGCAAGAAGATAGTATTCGCCCTCACCGCTTTGCGGATTATATTGGGCAAAAAGAGCTAAAGGAAGTTCTCAACATTGCCATTAAAGCCGCTCTAGGGAGAAACGAAACCTTAGATCACTTATTACTATACGGCCCCCCAGGACTGGGAAAAACCACCATGTCGCTGATTCTAGCTGCCGAAATGGGGGTAGATTGCAAAATTACCAGTGCGCCCGCCTTAGAGCGTCCACGAGACATTGTAGGGTTATTGAATAGTCTTAAACCTGGCGATGTTTTATTTATTGATGAAATTCATCGCTTGTCGCGAATGACAGAGGAAATACTTTATCCAGCTATGGAGGACTTTCGCCTAGATATTACTATCGGCAAAGGTTCGAGTGCCAAAACTCGCTCTTTACCATTGCCAAAATATACGCTTGTGGGGGCAACAACTAGGGTAGGGGCGCTATCTTCACCCTTACGCGATCGCTTTGGTTTAATTCAACGCCTGCGGTTCTACGCCCACGACGAACTAACTCTAATTGTTTTACGCACCGCCCAACTACTGCAAACTTCTATTACCAATGATGGCGCAGAAGAAATTGCTAGGCGATCGCGCGGGACTCCTCGAATTGCCAATAGATTGCTAAAACGAGTGCGAGACTACGCCCAAGTCAAAAACGCTGGCATAATCGATCAATCCATTGCATCGGTTGCTTTGGAGCTATTCCAGGTCGATCCTTGCGGTTTAGATTGGACGGATAGACAGATGTTGAGCGTGATGATCGAACAGTTTAACGGTGGCCCAGTGGGTTTAGAAACAATGGCGGCGGCTACCGGAGAAGATACGCAGACAATAGAGGAAGTTTATGAGCCGTATTTAATGCAAATTGGCTACTTAAACCGCACTCCGCGCGGACGGGTTGCTTCCGCCGCCGCCTACAAACACTTGGGTTTTACCCCTCCAAATCAACAGTTATCTTTACTATGATGCGTTTAATTTCGATTATTTTACTTTGTGTACTTCTAGTATTTGGCTATAGCGATCGCGCGTTGGCGCAAAATAAACCCACACCCGAACAGTTGCAACAACTAGACACTCTAGCGCAAAAAGCAATTAAAGCTACTAATACGGGAGATTTTGCCACCGCCGAAACCTATTGGACAGAAATTATCGAGCAATTTCCCGATAATCCCGCCGCCGTCAGCAATCGGGGAAATGCGCGTATTAGTCAAAATAAATTAATTGAGGCTGTTTCCGATTTCAACAAAGCCATCGAGCTTGCACCTACTGCTACAGATCCCTATCTCAATCGCGGTACAGCTTTAGAAGGTTTGGGAAAGTGGGATGAAGCAATCGCCGACTACAACAAAATTTTGTCCCTCGATCCCAAAGACGCAATGGCTTACAACAATCGGGGTAATGCCGAAGCAGGTTTAGGTAATTGGGAAAAAGCAATTTCTGACTACCGTACTGCTGCCGATTTAGCGCCCAACTTTGCCTTTGCTAGAGCTAATTATGCGATCGCTCTTTATCAAAACAGTCAAACTGATGAAGCTATCCGTAATATGAGAAATATTGTCCGCAAGTATCCTAATTTTGCTGATATGCGAGCAGCACTAACGGCAGCTTATTGGGAACAGGGAAAACGAGGAGAAGCCGAAAGTAACTGGGTTGCAGCAGTTGGACTTGACAAGCGTTATAAGGATTTAGACTGGGTGGTTAAAGTCCGCCGTTGGCCGTCAAAAATGGTTGCAGCTTTAGAAAAGTTCCAAAAATTACAATAATACTAATTGCTCAATTTCTGCGGGTGTAAGTTCTTGAACATTGCTAAAAACCTTAGTCGCTCCCGACTCAATTAGAGTTTTGGTATAGTCACTGCGGCGTTCCTCTGATACCTGGACATGAGGGGGAAGAATACCTACACCAATCCAAGCTCTTTGAGGAAAACGCGATCGCGCTTTTTCTACTGTATACATATCCCCTACTGTATCCCCTACGTACACAACGGGCAGCATTTTATCAAGGTTTTGCTCTAACTGCTCCACGGCGGCAAAAAGTCCCGTAGGATCGGGCTTACCAGGGGCATCTTCCATCGCAATTAGTAAAGGAGATTGCAAACCTAGACGTTTTGATAACACATAATTAGCAGAGGCGCGAGTTGCACCGCTAAAAAAGCCCCAAGGAATACCAGCATTAGTTAGCCCGTTTAAATAACTTGGTTGCAATAATAAGGGTTCGTTGCAAATGTAACCATCCCAGTTATCAGGATCTTCGCCTCGGTAACGAGATTGAAAAAAAGCTACGATTTCCTGATAGTTAGTTTTAATTGATTGTCCTTGAGAGCGAAAATAACGGCAAATTAATTCTTGAGACGCTTCCCAATCGTTATTCCAAATCCCAACAGATTTTAGAGTGTCTATATCTAATTCACTGGGACGATAAGCTCCACCTGTAAAGCGTTCTACCGTGTCCGCCAACGCCCGACGATAGGAATTACCGACATCGCGGACTACTCCATCAATATCAAAAATTGCGATCGCACTACTCAAAATATTTATACCTAGTCAGGCAGATAAATCTGTATTGAGTTACAATAAGCGATCGCACGGTTTTAAGCAAGTTCAATACAAACAAGCGGAGGTAAGATTTGACCAAGTTTATTTTAAAAGTGCTGTGGTTAGATGAAAACGTAGCTTTAGCAGTAGATCAAATAGTAGGAAAAGGAACTAGCCCGTTAACTCGTTACTTTTTTTGGCCCCGCAATGATGCGTGGGAAGAATTAAAAAGCGAAATGGAAGCTAAACACTGGATAGCCGAACAAGATCGAGTTTCCGTACTCAATCAAGCTACCGAAGTGATTAATTACTGGCAAGAAGAAGGTAGAAGGCGACCCATTGCTGAAGCCCAATTAAAATTTCCAGAAATTGCGTTTACAGGTAGCGCCTAAGCTTAATAGCCAAAAGCAACCAAATTTTAACGGTGGCATTCCTTGCTACTGCTAATAATTAGTTGAGTGGTGGGGCAGAAGTAGCGATCGCGCCATTGGTACACCCGATGCAAGTACCAATTTCTGCCCTAATGCTTACTCACCTTTGATACTTTTGTCCAACGGCGACAAAATCAAACTGACCGCTTCCCAGGGAAGCAAGCGAGGATCGCCTTCTCCCCATAGAGAAATCACCATTGCCCTTGCTCAGGTAGTTTATGAAAATTACTGTTAAGATGAATTTCTGCTAGTGCATCCCGGTCTGTTGCTGGCGGATTGGACTTGCTTGTTCGAGCCATCCAACTAAACACACAAATTTTTTGCTCTTAGACTGGTTCCAGACCTTTGATTTGGATAGGGGCATTACTAGGAGCAATTGCAGCTATGACATTTTCTCATCTCGGTCTTTCGCAAGAACTGCTTAAAGCGATTTCCGAGCAGGGCTACACTCAGCCAACGCCCATTCAAAAGCAAGCAATTCCAGCTATTCTACAAGGAAAAGACGTTTTCGCCAGCGCTCAAACGGGAACGGGTAAAACCGCAGGTTTTACCTTACCTTTACTGCAACTGCTCAATAACACTAGCGCCAATAAGGGCGATCGCGCTCCTCGCGCCCTCATCCTCCTGCCTACTCGCGAACTAGCACAGCAAGTAGGTGATAGCGTCCGCACCTATGGCAAATACCTATCTCTGCGCTCGGCAGTAATCTATGGTGGGGTGGCAATTAGACCGCAAACTCAAACCCTGCGCCAAGGCGTTGATATTGTTGTCGCTACTCCCGGTCGTTTACTCGATCACTTAGAGCAAAAAAACCTGAATCTTTCCCAAATAGAGATACTCGTGCTGGACGAATGCGATCGAATGCTAGACATGGGTTTTATCCACGATATCCGCAAAATTTTAGCAAAGTTGCCCTCCTCCTCTCGGCAAACATTAATGTTTTCCGCCACCTTCTCAACCACAATCCGGCAACTTGCCAATACTTTACTTTCTTCTCCTACCTTAATTGAAGTTGCTGCCCGCAATACCGCCTCAGAGCAAGTAGAACAGGTAGTTCATCTTGTTGATCGCGATCGCAAACGAGAATTGCTGTCTTACACGATTAGTTTTCACAACTGGAAACAAGTATTAGTCTTTACCCGCACAAAACACGGTGCTAGTCGTTTAGCCGAGCAACTTGCTAAAGACGGGCTACAAACTGCCGCAATTCATGGCAATAAAAGTCAATCAGCCCGGATGAAAGCTTTAAACGATTTTAAGCAAGGCAAGGTAAGGGTATTAGTTGCTACAGATGTGGCTTCTAGGGGATTGGATATCGAGCGGCTACCTTATGTTGTCAATTATGAATTGCCCAACGTCCCCGAAGACTACGTACATCGTATTGGTCGTACAGGTCGCGCTGGTAAGGAAGGGCGAGCCGTTTCCTTAGTCTGTAAAGAGGAATATGAATATTTAGAGAGCATCGAAAAGTTGCTCAATCAGACCCTTGTCAAAGAAGTAGTTTCCGGGTACGAGCCTAGCTCTCTACCAGTAAATTCTGACATTAAGCGATCGCCGCCCAAACGCTCTCAGCAACGACGCAGCAACTGGGCAAAGTCCGCGACACCAGCCAAGACTCCCCCGCAACAAGCCAAAAAGTCGCGTCCAAAAACGACTCCACACCGCCTCAGCACCCTTGGTTAGATTAGTTGAGGGTTGATAATTTGTTGTACCTCTGCTCAAAACAGAGGTAGGAAGTATATTTATAAAAGAAATATACTTCCTGTTTATTTGAATAATCAGCGCCGCAAGGTGGCTGAAACCCTGGTCTATCAAAAGTATGAAATACAGGAAACTTATTTTAATTAAAAATATACTCATTATGCTTGCTCAATCAGTACCTTGACTATGTGCCAATAAAAGCAACAGCATTTTTATTTATTAAAGATTTAGCAGTTTTATCGGGGATCGGTTAGTCTCGATATGTAAGTGCGTAATAAAAGCAACCCCCTACAAAGTTTCTTTACAAATTTATTCAACTAAATTAGGAGTAAATCTAAAGAAAATATAAAAAAGGGTTTACAATTAAGTGTGGTGTTTGGAGGAAAACAGTGTTTCTAAGACTAGCACAGCAACACCGGCAATTTGTTCAGGATCTGGTAATGAACCTACAAGCTTTAGCTATTGTACTAGAGCGTCGCGGCTACCCAGCATCTTGTTATACCTGTGGCGGTCAAATGAGCAGTGCCTCATTTATGGTAAGTTTGAATAAAGATCATCTGATCCGGTTTTTGGTATCCGACTATGGAATCACCTGGACAGAAATGCGAGACGATCGCGAACTGATGAAATTGGAAGGGGCAGAAGCCATTAGTCAACTTCAAGAATTGGCAGACTTGGTCAAATACTCGATTGCTCCTTGCGAGGCTCCAACTCTAGTTACCAAAACAATTTAATCAGTACAGACAAATATAACGATAAGAATTAGTTTCACATAAAATAGCGCCCCAACTAGGAGCGCTATTTTTTGGTTCTAATGGTATCTACTCGTTATCTAGCTCATCGACTTCATCAACAGGATCATCTTCATTAACTACCGCTACAGAGTTGGCAGAAACAACCGCTCCCATTTCTAGTTTTTGGCGTACCTGTTGCTGGACAATTTCGGCAATTTCTGGTTTTTCTTCTAGGTACTTGATGGCATTATCTCGACCTTGAGAAATATTTTCGCCGTTGTAGCTGTACCAAGCTCCTTTACGCACAATAACTCCAGTTTCTTCAGCCAAATCTACGATGCAACCTAAAGTAGAAATACCTTTGCCAAAAATAATGTCAAACTCAGCAATGCGAAAGGGCGGAGCAACTTTATTTTTGGCGACTTTAACTTTGACGCGGTTGCCAAACTCGTCTGTACCTTTTTTCAAAGTTTGAATCCGACGAATATCTAGGCGCACCGAAGCGTAAAATTTTAGCGCATTACCGCCCGTTGTTGTTTCGGGGCTACCATAGGTAACGCCAATTTTTAGCCGTAACTGGTTTAAAAAGATAACTGTGCAGCCAGATTTACCAATATTGCCAGTAATTTTCCGTAAAGCTTGACTCATCAACCGAGCTTGCAAGCCAACATGGACATCGCCCATCTCGCCTTCAATTTCTGCTCGTGGTACTAGCGCCGCTACAGAGTCAATGACGACAATATCAACCGCCGCACTTCGCACTAGCTGGTCAACAATTTCTAATGCTGATTCTCCGGTGTCTGGTTGGGAAACTAGCAAGTTTGCAATGTCTACACCCAAAGCTGCGGCGTAGGTAGGATCGAGAGCGTGTTCGGCATCAACAAAAGCGGCAACACCGCCATTTCTTTGCACTTCCGCCAAGGCATGAAGGGCTAAAGTTGTTTTACCAGAACTTTCTGGACCATAAATTTCAATTACCCGCCCTTTGGGTAAACCGCCGCCTAGAGCCAAATCTAGGGTAAGCGCACCGCTAGAAATTGTTTCTACTTTCATGCGGGTGGCATCGCCAAGGCGCATGATTGCACCTTTACCAAAGCTGCGCTCGATTTGGGTAAGAACTAAGTTTAGGGCTTTTTGCTTTCCAGAGGTGTCTGTTGTTTCGATTGCCATTCGCGCCTCAAAGTAGGGAGGTATATAAAAATTGTAAGTTTGTTCAGCAGTAGTGCAGATATACTATTTTACCGAATTTTTTGCCTCTGAGCCGAGTCAGCAAGCTAGGATTAAGTGAAGTAATGTAAAGCTGTTTGGGTCTACGGCGGATGTTGTTACGTTCGTTGCATTATGAAGACTAACAAGCTAATTTTTTTGGGGATGTTTTATTTCTTGGCATTGCTCAATCAACGTTGCGATTAAGCCCGTCCAACCTGTTTGATGACTTGCGCCTAATCCTGCACCGTTGTCGCTGTGGAAATACTCGTGGAAAAGCATTAAGTCGCGCCAGTGGGGATCGGTTTGAAACTTTGTTACTCCACCATTAAAAGGACGTTGATTTGTATCATTAGTCAGAAAAATCTGCCTTAGCCTTCGTGATAGTTCCGTTGCTACTTCTTTTAAGTTCATTTTTTGCCCCGAACCTGTGGGACACTCAACCAAAAAATCATCACCTAAGTAGTTATAAAAGTTTTGCAGCGACTCAACGATCAGATAATTGATGGGAAACCAGATTGGCCCGCGCCAGTTGGAATTACCACCAAATAAAGCTGTTTTTGATTCTGCTGGCTCATAATCTACCCGGTATTCGGTGTCATCAATATTAAGGATATAAGGATGAGACTTGTGGTATTTAGAAACTGAGCGAATTCCATAGGGACTTAAAAACTCCTGTTCATCGAGCATTTTGTGCAAAATACGGCGGAGTTTGTCGGGATAGGCGATCGCAAGTTGTCTTCTTGCACCCACACCGGGGGTTTCCATACAAGCAACATTTCTTTTCAAGTCAGGACGATTATTGATAAACCAATCCATTCTGCGTTTGAAGTTGGGAAGCTGTTTTAAGGTTTCCGGTTCCAATGATGCGATCGCAAATAAGGGAATTAAACCTACTAAGCTGCGTACTTTCATTGTGACTTGGCGATCGTCTTGAAATTGCAGCGCATCGTAATAGAAACCATCTGTTTCATCCCATAGGGACACTTTGTGATTGCCCATACCATCCATTGCTTCGGCAATTCTAAGAAAATGCTCAAAAAATTTACTAGCAATATCTTCATAAGCTGAGTTTTCTATTGCTAATTCCAAGGCAATTGTCAGCATATTTAAGGCATACATTGCCATCCAACTCGTACCATCAGCTTGTTGAATATAGCCGCCTACGGGTAACTTGGCACTGCGATCGAATACTCCAATATTATCCATTCCCAGAAAGCCACCTTGAAAGATGTTTTTGCCTTCTATATCTTTTCGATTCACCCACCAAGTAAAGTTTAATAGTAGCTTTTGAAATACTCTTTCTAAAAAATGCCGATCCGCTCGTCCATATATTTGTTTTTCTATCTGATAAGTGCGCCAAGTTGCCCACGCATGAACGGGGGGATTTACATCGCCAAAAGTCCATTCATAAGCTGGCAGTTGCCCATTTGGGTGCATATACCATTCTCTTGTTAAGCGGCTAAGTTGACGTTTGGCAAAATCGGGATCGATAACTGCTAGAGGGATGACATGAAACGCCAAATCCCAGGCTGCATACCAGGGATATTCCCATTTATCGGGCATGGAAATAATATCATTATTAAATATATGTACCCATTCGCTATTTCTAACGTTGTAACGTTCTTTTGGGGGCGGTACAGTATCGGGATCGCCTTTCAACCAATCTTCCACAACGTAATAATAAAATTGCTTGCTCCACAACATTCCGGCGTAAGCTTGACGTTGAATATTGCGCTCGTCTGAGGATAATTTACTAGCAGAAACTCGTTGATAAAATTCGTCGGCTTCAGCTTTACGAGTTTGAAATATATTTGTAAATTCTTCAGCTTTTAATTGGGGCGAATCACTAAGACGTAACCAGATAGTTTCTGTTTCGCCTGGTTTAACTATTAAAGTATAATGAGCGGACACTTTAGTACCAGTTAAATCAGGATTTACGGTAGGTTTATTGTGAATTAAATAATTATTAATTCCATCTTTTACAAAAGGCGAAGTGTTTGGTGTATTAAAGATTTTTTGATTATTGGTTTCATTTTCTGTAAATAATAAGTTAGTTTTACCGTGACAATATAACCAGCGTTCCCCTAAAGTTGGATGAGCAGCTTCAATAATACTAAAATCATTGTTAGATTCAACAACTTTCATAATTGGCTTGGGATTTTTGCTATTCCAAGTCCAATAGTTTCTAAACCAAAGCGTAGGTAATAGATGTATGGGCTTTTCTTCAGTTCCTCGGTTGGTAATACTAATTTGCATTAATATATCTTCGGGGGAATTTTTGGCATATTCGACCAATACATCAAAATAGCGATCGCCGTCAAATATACCAGTATCGATTAATTCAAATTCTGGATTAGTGCGATCGCGCTGTTTGTTTGTTTCCACTAATTTTTGATAGGGAAAAGCAGCCTGCGGGTATTTATACAAACACTTCATATAAGAATGAGTGGGAGTGTTGTCTAAATAAAAATAATATTCCTTGACATCTTCGCCATGATTGCCTTCATTACCTGACAAGCCAAAGAATCTTTCTTTAATAATTGGATCTTCACCATTCCATAAAGCGATCGCCAAACACAATCTTTGGTGATTGTCAGAAATACCCGCAATCCCATCTTCTCCCCAACGGTAAGCGCGAGATCGGGCTTGCTCGTGAGGAAAATAATCCCAAGCCGCCCCATCAGGACTATAATCTTCTCTGACCGTACCCCATTGGCGATCGGCTAGGTAAGATCCCCAGCGTTTCCAGTAGCCCGTGCGATCGCGATCGGCTTGTAATCTTGCTTCTTCGGGATTCATGATTTACTGCTTTGTATTGCTCTATTACAACTTAGATTTTTGACTATTGCCTGCCGCTTGATGGAAAGGAATTTATTTTTTTAGTGATTTTTGATAGCTAAACAATTAGCTACCAATTTTGTGAATTTTGCCCTGATTTTCCTAACCAATATTTTAAAGAAAGGGAGAGGGCAAAAGGCTTAGTTAAAGTTTGACAAAGTTCGCCGGATTTTGGTCGCGCCGATGCTTAGTTTCAATAGGAGTACCTTGTTCTTTACCTGCTAAGGCGGCAGTTATTTCTAAAGATTCTCTAAGCCGTCTAGCTGCATAGATTGACATATCTCGCGGGACATTAATGCGATCGCGCAAGTATCGCAAAGCCTTATCCGATCCCGGCGGCGGCGGACAAGCTTGGTGAGTCATCAGATGAGTCAGAGTACATCGCAAAGCCGTATCTATCAATGCGTCATCAGAGGGATTGACGCGAATAATATTGGCGCGATGCTTCATTACCCGATAAAGCGCCTCTAGGCGCGAGGTAGTAGGTTCTTCGGGGTAAGTTGCATCGGGTAAACCATCCCAAGGGCCACAATCAACTCTTTGCTGGTTAATCAGGTTTTGCGGTTCGCCATTAGCAAAGCATCCTCCCATTTGGGGCGGCAAGTCATGGGCATGAGTATGAAAATCGCTTTGAGTACCTCGGTAAGTTGGTCTAGTTTCCATGGCTGTAAACCAGTCAGATAAACGGGGATGTTCTTCGCGTAGGGAGTAACCTTTGTAGTAATACAAACTAGCATTCATACGTTCGATATAGGGAGTAAAAATTACATCCACTGTCCCAAACTCCTCTAGAAAATAAGGACTTGGCGTAGCCGCGATCGCTGTTTCGACTTTTGCCACCATATTTATAAATCGCTCGCGGTTTTCTTGGTCTTTTCGAGCCGAAGAGGGATAGCATAACCAACTACACCATTCTCTAAACAACCGTCGCTCCAGTTGCCTTAGTGGTAGGACTTTGGGATGCAACATACTTAGTCCCAAGGGTTCGTAAACTTGCTCCAAGGCAATTAAAATATCATCGCTTTCAGTAATAATGCGACCATCTAGCTCAATGGCGGGTAGCATTCCTGAAGGTACTTTGCGCTTGTACCAGCTTTCTTTTTCCCCGTAGCAGAACATAGTTACTTTTTCGATGCGATAGGGAATTTGTTTTTCCTCTAGCCACAGCCAAATTTTCTGACAATAAGGACACCAGGCGTGATTGTCTCTGTATAGTGTCACCCGCACTTGGGACTCGCTACCACCAAACAGACGCAACTGAGCTTGAGCATTGGTTGCACCATTGACGGTATCGATTTCAAAATTAGTGAGGGCTTCTAGTTCTGTCCAGCTTAAAGCAGCAATAGTCATAGGGCAGGGGTTGTAAATGCTCTCAAAACTATTATTTTATCTTGACTCATTGCTAGTTTAAAGACACTACCCCAGCTATTGTAAGTTAGACTTCGCCCTAACCTATTCTCTAATTACTACTATGGGGCAAATCCGCCCCAAGTCTAGCTTTAAGAGCGGCGAACATTAAAGCAACACCATTCTTTGCGCCGCCAGATAGTCGCCACAACCCAGCCATTATGCTCTAAAGCATCGGCTACATCTGCCGCTTGGTCGAGTAATACACCACTAAATATCCCCCAAGTTGTCGGCTTACAAATCGCGCTTAGTTCGGGAATTAGGCGAATAATTACTTCTGCCAAAATATTGCACATAATGCCGTCTACTTGTTCGTTGTGGAGTAGCTTTCGCACTTGCTCTACACTACCTTTATCTACAAGTAAGCGATCGCTTGTAATTTTATTTAGCTCCCGATTGCTGGTAGTAGATTCTACAGCTAATAAATCCGTATCTACGGCATAAACTTTACTAGCACCAAGTAGCAACGCACCAATAGAAAGAATGCCCGAACCGCAGCCAATGTCTGCCAAAACTTCGCCTTGGGAATCTTCATCAATCCGCATTTCCAATGATTCCAAACATAGCTGAGTTGTGGCATGATTGCCTGTACCGAAAGCCATTCCCGGATCGAGAGTCAGAACTAAACGAGTTGTATTTTCTGGTACTTCTATCCAAGCTGGATTAATTAAAAAATACTCGCCGATTTCCTCTGGTTGCCAGTAGTCTTTCCAACTACTAGCCCAGTCTTCTTCATCCATCAATTGCCAATGCAACGATGGCGCAGGTAGTTCAGCAATTAAAGCATCTTGCCTTAGCCACAATGACAGCGCTGCCAAATCTAGCAGTTGGACTTGATTTCTGGGCAAATAAGCCTTTACTAAGCTGGTAGCGCCCTTATTTTCACTGGCTGTCCCCTGACAGCCAAACTTTTCCAAGCGCCAGAAAACTGATTCTTCCAGGCTTGGATCGCAATTAATTTGTAGTTCCCACCAACTATTTGCCATAAATTAGCAACATTATAAAGTGACCGTATAAGCATCTCTAATTCCGGGAACTTTGATAATTTCCGCTAAAATTCCATCGGGTAAAGGATCGTCCAAGCTCAACACCATTACCGCATCACCCCGGACAATTTTACGTCCTACCTGCATACTGGCAATGTTGACATTGAAGCTTCCTAGCAACGAGCCAATTTTACCAATTAGTCCCGGCATATCGCGGTGCAAAGTAAATAACATATGTTGAGTTGGGGGAACATTTATTGGAAATTCGTCAATATCTGTAATCCGAATTTCGCCATCTCCTAGTAATGCGCCAGTAACTGAATGAGAGCCTAACGAACCTTTGGCTTCTAAATACAAAGATCCGGCATAATCTTTCACCGCCGCATCTCGCGTTTCAATAACTCTAATTCCGCGCTCTTTTGCCTCAATGCTGGCATTTACATAGTTTACTCGTTCGCGCAAAGCTTCAGATAGCAAGCCTTTTAGCGATGCCACTACTAAAGGTTGGCTTTTATTGGTGGCGAGTTCTCCTTGAAGTTTGACATTGAGCAACTCTACTCTACCCCCCGCCAATTGACCGACAAACTTACCTAAAGTTTCGGCTAACTGCATATAAGGTCGTAGTTCTTCCATTACATCCGGGCTAATACCGGGAATATTTACCGCACTACGGGCGGGTAAGCCTAGCAGTACGTCCCGAATTTGCTCGGCGACATCTATGGCTACGTTTACTTGCGCTTCGGCGGTGGATGCGCCCAAATGAGGCGTTAAAATTGCTTGTTTGCCCAAAGCTCGAAGGGGCGATTCTCCCAAAGGTTCGGTTTCGTAGACATCTATGGCTGCGCCGCCAATAAGTCCCTTTTCTAAGGCTTCAGCTAGAGCAATTTCGTCAATAATTCCGCCTCTAGCACAGTTAATAATTCTAGCGTTGGGCTTCATCTTGGCTAAAGCTTCGGCGTTAATTAGGTGGGTTGTTTCGGGAGTTTTGGGGATGTGTAGGGTAATGTAATCAGATTCTCGCAACAGTAAATCCATATCTACCAAACGACAACCTAATTGTTCGGCGCGTTCGTTAGAAATGAAGGGATCAAAAGCAATTAGTTTCATCCCCATTGCTTTAGCAACGTTGGCTACATGAGAACCAATTTTGCCTAAACCAACAACTCCTAGAGTTTTTTTGTAAACTTCTGCGCCGACGTAGCTTTTACGATCCCACTGTCCGCTTTTTACTGATGTATTGGCATCGGGAATGTAGCGAGAGAGCGCCATCATCATTGCTAGGGCGTGTTCGGCGGCGGCAATGGTGTTACCTTCAGGGGAATTTACAACTACGATGCCTCGGCGGGTAGCGGCAGGTACATCGACGTTATCCACCCCCACGCCTGCCCGTCCGATAATTTTTAGCTGAGTTCCAGCATCAATAATTTCTTTGGTGATCCGGCTACCAGAGCGGATCATTAGTGCGTCGTACTCTGGAATGATTTGGATAAATTGTTCGGGCGATAAATTGGTTTTGATGTCAACCGTCGCTACTTGGGAGAGAATGTCAATTCCAACTTGGTCGATGGGGTCAGATACAAGAACTTTGGGCATTTTTCTGGAGGAAGTCGCGCTATACTTTGCTTTTACAGTGGTCAATAAGTTTTAACTTTAGCTAGGCTTGGGTTCGAGGGTGAAGACTTCACTTTATTATTGTTTGCAAGTCAAAAGTGCGATCGCACTTCCCCGTCACAGCGACACCAGCAATAATTGTTCTTGTCATCTTTAAAATAACTATAAGTTTAGGGCATACTCGCAGCAAGTTAAACTATAACCCAAAGCCGAAACAAGCACTAACAAAATAAGATCGCATTTTTATGAACTATCTTATCGCCGTAATGAGCGATCGCATTTCTGCCGAAGCCGCCTATGTATCTTTGGAAAAAGAAGGTATCCCGCTTACAAATATTAGTATTTTAGGTAAAGGTTACAAAACGGCAGATGAGTTTGGTTTAATCGATCCCAACGCCGAAGCTAAAAAACAATCGCGTTTACTCTCTTTTTGGCTAGTACCTTTTGGATTTATTGCGGGTGGGGCTTTTAATTGGCTCACTGGTTTAAATACTTTTCCTTGGGCGGGGACAACGGGTAACATTGCTATTGGCGCGCTTTTAGGCGCGATGGGTGGCTTTATGGGCAGCTTTTTCGCTGGTGGTGGCGTAGGTTTAACTTTAGGTGGCGGCGATGCGCTTCCTTATCGCAACCGTTTGAACGCAGGCAAATATTTAGTAGTTGTCAAGGGATCGGATCTGGTTACTCGTCAAGCTAATCGAGTTTTGAGAAAATTTGAGCCAGAAAACTTACAAGGATATAACGATCCCGACGAGCAGTAATAAAATTCATCTAAGTTAAAAGTTTTAAATGTTGCCAAGAGAAGAAATTTTAAAGGGTGTAGAAAATCGAGACAGTATAGCGCGGGTAATCGATCGCGCTGAACAAGCTATTAAAACGTGGGAAGTTGTGTTAACAGATTTCCTTTCCCCCCCCGAACTTGCAGAGCTACAAAAGGTGTTTAGTCGCTTGACAGAGGTGCAATTATTGGCTTGGGGTGGGTACGAACAAGCCGAACGTCAACGCTTGGCTGTCGCTCGCTCGGAAATGCCTTTAGAACGCCATCAAGTGGAGTTAGTGGCGCTAGAAATTGCCGGAAACTTTCTATTTGATACAGCAACTCACCGCGACTTTTTGGGGGCGATGTTGGGGACGGGAATTGTCCGCGAGAAGACGGGCGATGTGATTGTACTAGGCGAACGGGGAGCGCAGGCGATCGTTACTCCAGAAATTGCCGAATTTTTAGAAATGAGTTTGCAACAAGTGCGTTCTGTTCCCGTAAAAACTCAGCGTATCGATTTAAGTGAGTTAAAAATTAGAGAACCCAAAAAGAAGGAATCGACTACTGTTGAAGCTTCTTTGAGATTGGATGCGATCGCTTCTGCGGGTTTTGGAATGTCGCGCAGCAAAATGTCTGATTTAATTGATGGCGGCGATGTGCGCGTCAATTGGAAAGATATTACTCAAGCAAGTTATCAAGTCAAGTCTGGCGATTTAATTGCTGTTAGCGGTAAAGGAAGATTGGAAGTTGGCGAGATTATGATTACTAAAAAAGAACGTTATCGCATTCAATTAACTAGATATATGTAGGTAACAGAAACTCGGCGTTGCATACTTCAAGGGATGAAAATCATCGACTGCAATTTTTGCTGATGAGTAGAGACGTTGCAGTGCAACGTCTCCACTAATTTTTATCTACACCTGTACCTAAAATAGTTTTCCACAAATTTACTAAAGCTTCTCTAGGTAAAAATCGCGGTATATTTACCAACACTTGATTTCTAATATCTCCCGGTACAATACTAGAATGCTTGTTTTTTAGTGCTTCTAAGGCTTCTTTTACTATTACTTCGGGGGGCGTAGAATTAAGTTCCGACGCTTTGGCTAAAAAGCTGGGAAATTCTGCATCTGCAAAAAAGCTTGTAGGTGATGGGCCCGGACAAACCGCAAGAATATCAACATTGTAACGGCGATTTTCTGCCCACAAAGCTTCGCTAAAACTCAATACAAAGGCTTTACTAGCTGCGTAAACACTAAAGTATGGCATCGGTTGAAAGGCGGCGCTTGATGCCATATTAATTATGCCTCCCAAGCGGCGATCGCGCATTCCTGGCAAAAATTGATGAGTTAAGTCTACTAAAGCCAATATATTCACTTGAACTATCTTTACTTGCTTTTCACCGTCTCGCTCGGCAAAATCTCCGTAGTCACCAAAACCCGCATTGTTGACCAACAAATCAATAGTTATACCTTTTTGATTTACCTTGTCAAATACATCTTTTGCAGCGTTTGGTGCTGTCAAATCTTGAACAATAATATCTACTTCAATTTTGAACTGCGATCGCAACAGTTGCGCTAATGATTCCAGCTTTTCCTCGGATCTTGCTACCAAAACTAAATTCATTTGCTTTTGTGCTAGTTCTTGGGCGAATGTCTCCCCAATTCCCGCCGAAGCTCCAGTAATTAAAGCAGTTTTCATTAACTAATCTTGTTGAAACTCTTTAAATCTTAACAATTTACCCTACAAAAATGCTCTATCAACTGGAATGAATCTAAAATAACATTTGGATAAAATCGTATAAATGATGGGCTAGTTGGAGTTTGCTACAAGCAGGGATTTCTACTTGACGATTAGCGTCTATAAAAACTGCCGAGTTTGAATCGCTCCCAAAACCACTATTAGGTAAATCAACGGGGTTAGCTGCGATCGCATCTAACGCCTTTGACTGCAATTTCGCCAACGCTGGCTTGACAATATCTCCAGTCTGTGCAGCAAAACCAATCAAACGTTGATGCGGCTGTTTTAATTGTCCCAATTCTGCCACAATATCCCCAACTGGTGCTAAAGGTAAGCTTTGAGGGAGGGACTTTTTTGGTAACTTTTCGCTGCTGTAAGTTGCTGGTTTTACATCCGCTACCGCCGCCGCCATGATTGTAATATCCGCATCAGCAAAGTTATTTAACATTGCTTGACGCATTTCGTCAGCGCTTACAACCCCAATTGCTTGTACTCCTACAGGTATATCGCCGCTAACTGGTGCGTGAACGAGGGTGACTATTGCGCCTCTATTTATTGCCGCTTGCGCTAAAGCTAAACCCATTTTGCCTGTAGAGGGATTGCCGATAAACCGCACCGGATCTAAATATTCTCGCGTTCCTCCGGCGCTAATCAATACTTGCTTTCCGACTAAGTCTTGCTGCCATTTTGCATACAAAAGCGATCGCAAATTAGTAAAAATTTCCTTTGGTTCTGCCATACGCCCCGCACCTACGCGATCGCAAGCCAATAACCCATAACCTGTTTGCATACCATAATATCGCTTATCTGTCAATAACTGCTGCCAATTGCGTTGTACTGATAATTGCTGCCACATTTCTGTATTCATGGCAGGAGCGAGTAAAATCGGACAATTAGAAGCTAAAACAGTATTAGTTAGCAGATTATCCGCCATCCCATGAGCTAGTTTAGCAAGAGTATTGGCTGTTAAAGGCGCAATAACTAAAACTTCTGCCCATTCGCCCAAATCTATATGTAGAGGGCGATTGTAGGGTTGCCAGAAATCTTTATCGGTGTAAGCTTGGTGACGAGCCAGAGTAGCTAAAGTTAAAGGTGTAATAAACTCTTGGGCGGAGTCCGTGAGAATTACTCGTACTTCCGCCCCAGCTTTGAATAGTGTTGATACAAGTTCGCAAACTTTGTAAGCGGCAATACCGCCGCCTACGCCAACTAAAACTTTTCTGCCGAGCATTTATAACTCGTCGCAAGGATCTAAATCTAATAGATAAACGAAAGCCTCTACCAACTCTGGACGCTGAAAGGCGATCGCGCGGAGCAAATGCCAGTCGTTCAATCCGTCAAAAGCATTTGTGTAATTGTCTTGCTCAAGACGTATTGCTAAGTCTTCCACTTCTTCCGCAGACATGACGGCAATGTCTTTTTTAGAAAAGCTCAAAGTTTCTACCATTACTCGCGCCTCCAGCATCATTTAAGTGCAGTAGCCTATAGAGTTACATTATTGCAACTACCGTAACTATTTTAATGGCATAAGTAGAATTGTGTAATTAAATTGTCATTAGTATTTTTGACTATACCGAGGTCAAAACTGCATTGCTAGTGGTACTTGTTGCGGCAATTTGAGGGCAATAGACTTCACAAGAATTATTGGGGCTTTCAATTAGCTTAATTTTATGTAAAGTTGCGCCCAATTGCTCAATAGGAAGTCGCAATAAGTCCTGAATACGGACGGCAATATTTTCCGCCGTTGGGACAATTTGGGCAAAATAAGCAATATCTTTATTTAAAAAGGTGTGATCGAATGATTCAATTACTTGCTCGTCAATAACGGTTTGCAAAGCGCCTAAGTCAACTAACATACCTGTCCTAGGATCTATTTCCCCTTTTACAGTCACTTCCAAATGATAATTATGCCCGTGACCGTTGGGACGAGCGCATTTACCGTAAATTTCGACATTTTCCTCATAACTAAGATCGGGATGCGCCAGACGATGAGCGGCGCTAAAGTGAGTGCTGATAGATAAATAAGCTTCCATACCGTTTCCTTGATAATCTGCCCAAAGTTGAGGGTGTTCAAATAGTTGAATATTGACTAGAGGTAAATGAGATTCTAGCTTTTGCCAGATAATCCGGGCAATATTTTCGGTAGTAGGCAAAGTTTGTTGAAATTCTGACCAAGCATCATTAAGGTAGGAATAGTCTAACTGACTTGTAATTTCGCGTTTAATTACCTGCTTGACTTCCGACAAATTCATTACCATGCCATAGCGGTCTAATTCTCCGGCGATCGCCACATACAATACATAATTATGTCCATGTCCAGGATTGCGGGTACATAAACCAAAAAGTTGATTATTTTCAGCTTCGCTAAGTTCTGGCAACCAATAGCGATGACTGGCAGAAAATTGAGCGCGGCGATTGACAATACATTGCATGAGTATTTAGACGCAGTTTGTAAAAAATCTTAACCTACCTTCTTACAGGATAAAGCAAGTTTTATTTAACTCCCTGGCTCAAAACGGTGATTTTAGGCAAAGTCAGCTAAAGCACTTTGTACATCGTCATGTAAACCCGCCGCAATGCGGAACAATTCTTGACCAACATGAAGATAGCGATCGTCGTAGTTGAGGGGAAAATAGTTTAACTCGTCCAGTCCGTCGGCTAAATGATTCAGGCAATAGTAAAGATGAGCCGCCGCACTAGCTACAATCGGCGGATTGGGCATAGAACGAAAAATACTTTGAGCTTCTTTAAGAAAATCGCGGCAGTTTTTTAGATAATCTTGGAATCCTTCTAATAACTCATCATCAAAAGGATCTGCCGCTAGTTCGTCGATTTGTTCGTCTAGAGAATTAAGAATGTTATCTAAAAGCCCATTGACTGGTTGATAAACTTGTTGTAGCCATTTTTGTACTTGTTCATCTGCCGCCCTACCTCGTTTGCGAGGAATGCTATTGCTCTTTACCGAACTTGTAGGCTTAGTTTGAACTTTACTAGCATTCAATTGGCGATCGTAGGAGCGCCGATTAGCCGTATCTTTCAAGATTTCGTAAGCTGCATTAATCCGAATAATCTGTTCGCTGTCGCCATCAGCCCGATTGCGATCGGGATGAAATTGCTTGACTAAGCGGCGGTAAGCCTGTTTAATCTCCCCACTTGTGGCATCAGGAAGCACCTGTAGGGTGTTGTAGTGGTTGTTAAAATCTGCCATTTAACCACTTTAGCGCAAGAAAGCAGAGGGCAAAAGTATAATATATTGCCCTCTTGGTTTCTATTCTCTAATCCCTGCAATTGCTGGCATTCGCGGCTCCAAATCTTGGAATAATGGCGTACTTAAGTAGCGTTCGCCAAAACTTGGCTGAATCATCACGATCAGTTTTCCGGCGTTTTCTGGGCGCTGGGCAACAACGATCGCCGCTTTTAATGCCGCACCAGAGGAAATGCCCGAAAGCAGCCCTTCTTCGCGCGCCAAACGCCGCCCGTAAGCAATCGCTTCATCATCGCTAACTTTAACTACTTCATCAATCATATTTACATTCAAAACTTGGGGAATAAAACCCGCCCCAATGCCTTGAATTTTGTGCGCTCCGGGGTTGCCTCCCGATAAAACTGGGCTATTGACGGGTTCAACGGCGATCGCTTGAAAACTAGGTTTTAGCGCCTTAATCACTTCCGCTACCCCCGTCAGTGTCCCCCCAGTGCCGACTCCGGCGACAATCATATCTACTTGTCCGTCGGTATCTTCCCAAATTTCTAGAGCCGTGGTTTCGCGGTGAATTTGGACATTTGCGGGGTTGCGGAACTGCTGCAACATATAAGCATTGGGGGTTGTATCCGCGATCACTTGCGCCCGCCGAATTGCCCCACTCATACCTTCAATACCGGGAGTTAGTTCTAATTGCGCCCCATAAGCCCGTAACATCGCCCGGCGTTCGCTGCTCATGGTATCGGGCATGGTCAAAATTAAGCGATACCCTCTAGCGGCGGCGGTCATTGCTAGAGCAATTCCGGTATTTCCTGAAGTTGGTTCTACTAATATTGTTTTGCCAGGAGTAATTAGTTTTTCCTGTTCGGCGGCATTAATCATACTCACGCCAATGCGATCTTTAACCGAGGCGGAGGGATTCATGCTTTCAAGCTTTACCACAATTTGCGCTACACATCCCTCCGCTTGGGGAATGTGGTTCAACTGCACTAAAGGAGTGCGACCGACTAATTCTGTAATATCGTGAGCAATACGCATAGTCTTAGTTAGTTGTGTAATCGATGGGTCTAACAGCAAACAAAAAACTCAGGGAAATTCTCATCTACTTAGATGTAATACATTAAATTCAATTGCTTTCTAGCAGAGCGTTGATCGCAAAGATCCTGAAGCGTGTAATTGTGCAAAACTAAGTCCGCCGCTTGCCGTGCTTCCTGCCAGATTTCTTGAATTACCGCACTTTCTAATGTTTTGGGATTAGCTTCTTCTTCCGATGAATTAGAGTTTAACCCCTCCAAGCATCCCATCACCTCCAATAAAGTAATTTTCCAAGGTTCTCTTGCGAGAATGTAACCACCTTTTGCCCCGCGTTGGCTTTTGACTATTCCGCCACGCCTCAAGGTTGCTAATAGCTGTTCCAAGTAGCGATCGGGGATATGTTGTTCTGCTGCAATTTGCCGAATTTGCAGAGGTTCGCCGCCAGCATAATGACTTGCTAGTTCTAGTAAGGCAAGCAAAGCATATTCAGATTTACAAGAGATGTCCACAGGCAAAAATGAGCGCGAAAGATAATTAAAATTGTTATCGGCTTTAGGTTCATTATACTACGGTTCTCCACTGGGGTTTGCTAGTTTAGTTAAAAATAGCAAAGAAAAACCCCGCCTAGTTGCGGGGTTTTGAGCATTCAAGTAGATATTACCAAGTTTAGAAAGTGAATGTTGTTCTTAAAGTGCCAATTACGATGTCTTCTCTATTAGCACTTTGACCTGGAGCTGTTAACCAGATTACACCAGGAGTGAGGGAGATGTTATCGGTTAACTGATACTTGTAAAAGCCTTCGATGTGATAACCATAGTTAGGATCGAAGCTGCGACGTGCTACGCCGGGAGTATCCAAGCTTCTTAATGTTGGTTCTACGCCAGCAATAATTCCGAGTACGTTACCTTCTTTGCCTAAATCTGGGAAGGCAACACCAAGAGCGTAACTCCAAACATCCGCACTTCCGAGATCAGCAATTTCAATATCGGTTTTAGTTACCCAGCCGCTAATGGAAATGCGATCGCTTAAGCGCAAAGCTGCTGATAATCCATAGGAGTCGGTATTTAGTCTTGTTGCCCCGCTTAACAACGAACTAGGATCGTTTGCCTGAGCCGAACCTTCTATAGGCGCACCAATAGCTCTTGAGGCAGAACTGCCAAGATCAAAAATTCCATCTCCAGCATTGTGATAGCCTCTAACGTAGGTTGCCGCAATCCCAAAGCGATCACCTAAGTTAAAGTTAATTTGTCCCAAGGCACTAAAGTCACCTTCAATCAAGCCTAAACTATCATCAGGGCTGTTGGCATTGTCTGCAAAATAACCCAAACTAATCGATGTAGCACCTAGCACTCCTCTTTCACCAAAAGGAATGTTGATACCGCCACCGCCGCCACCACCAATGTTGTAGATTGGGTTGCGTTCGGCAAAGGTTGAAAGCGCACCATTACCCCCGGTAAAGTTTTCAAAATAAGGATTCAATGTCGGCACAAAGTCGGTATAAATACCCCCAACGGCGGCGAGATAAACGCGGGCTTTCTCAAATATTGTAAATTCGTAAGCTGCCCAGTCAAGGAAAACGCTATTGTCTGTTGATGGTGCGAGATTAAAGGTTTGCTGTCCTTCAAACGTTCCCCCTGTATTAAAGGTTTGGGCGTTCCCCGCAGCTAGGCGGGTATGTAAAATATCTGTGCCGTTAAAGCTACTTTGAAATTCTAGGCGAGCGCGAGCTTGCAAGACGGTATTGTTTTCAGCGTCTACATTATCGCCAAAAGTATCGGAGACGGCAGCAACTACTTCACCAAGTAGCTTAGTCGTAGTTGAAAATTGATTTGCTTCTAGTTCGGCGGTGACGACTTCTAGGCTGTCTACTCTACCGCGCAAGGTCGCAAGTTCTGTGGCAAATTCTTCTTGTAGTCTTTGCAAAGTTGCTAAGTCTTCTCGTCTTACTGCGTCGGCAGTAGCGGTGGCAATTAATTCATTAACTCTGTCTAAACAAGCATTTAAGCCTGCTGCAAATTCATATCTTGTGGTCGCTCGATTTCCTCGGTACGTGCCGTCAGGATAACCTGCTATACAGCCATAACGCTCTACTAACGATTGCAATGCCTGAAATGCCCAGTCAGTAGGCTGTACGTCCGACAACTGCGATACTGAAGTTACTTGCGCTATTGAATTGCTGTTGCCTTTGCCTTCGTTGCTGTAAGTATCGATCGCTCTTAGTGTATCAACGGGTGCGATCGCTTCTTGGGGTTGAGCTTCTACACTTGTTTGCGCGATCTTTAGCTCTTTTTCTGCTACAACAACTGGTAATTGCGCTTTAGTTGTTTTGATTTCTTCTGTAGCCATTGCCACGGGTGCGATCGCTACTATTGCGCCTATTACTGCTGGGTATAACAGTAAAGCTTGCCAAAATATTTTAGACATTGTTTATTCCTCACACCTTCAATTAAAAAATTATCGATTGCCGACGGCTAAACCGTCTGTCAATTTACGTACACTTCGATAAATAACCACACTAAGAAAATTCTATAGCTAAGTTATCTCAACGTAAAGCTTAATTAAGATTAATTTAATCTCTTAATGTTTCGTGCCTATTTATAGTATTTCGTATAGCAAGTAACAACTAATTTATAATAAATGTGCATTTATTATTTAGGCTGGCATCGCTACCTAGCGTTGCTATGGAGGTTACAGGCTACAAGCATTGAAGCTAATCAGCTTAGGGGTTGAATCTAGTAGATTTAAGTCTAAATGGTGGGAACTACGACAGAATAAAACCTAGACTTGTCGGTGGTCACAGCTACTGCCTTGACAGTAGTTAAATTAAATATGTAGGAAGTAATGCCAAAAGATTGCAAGTTTTGAGCTAGGCTAATAGCATTTAATTGGTTGCTAAAAACTCCAGCTTGAATTACAGTTTTTCCTTGAAGTTGTCGCCTAAAAGCCGTTGGAATAGTTTGTTTAATTTGTTCTAGTTGAGTGGGATCGTCAATATAAACTAAGTAACTATCAGCTTTTTGGGTAATAGACGGTTCTGGGGCGCGAAAATCAAGATCGCGGGGAACAAATACTTCTTCCAGTCCTGGGGAGTCCTTAGACTTATTTAATTGCGGTGCGGGTAAAGTGTCAACTACAGTTTGAGCGATCGCCAGGGGACTTGAAAATAGGGGAATAACTGTTGAAGTTGCTATACCTACACCCAGTAAAAATTGACAGCCAAAAAAAGCGGTAAAACGTTGATTTATCCGAAACATGGTTGAAGAAGTAATAGTGTGAAAAGGTGCGATCGCGCTAAACAAGCGCAAATAATTAGACGGTTACAGTAACATTAGGTTGCGGGAAAATTAAATTCAAGCGCAATTTCTCGGAAAAATTTAGCCAAAGAATAATTATTAGCGCTAAAACTCCGTAATTCTGCGGTGTTTTACCTTAGAAATCGCCTGTTCCACAAAGTAAAGTGTTAACTTAGAATATAATCCGGGCATTTGGGTAGACGAATATGGACAAAGTTGTGGTTGGTTTATCTGGTGGGGTAGATAGTTCCACCGCCGCCGCTATTTTGCGAAGTCGCGGTTATGAAGTTGTGGGCTTGACGCTGTGGTTAATGAAAGGCAAAGGTCAATGTTGCTCAGAGGGGATGGTTGATGCGGCGGAACTTTGCCAGCAATTAGGGATTCCCCATCATGTAGTTGATAGCCGGGAAGTATTTGAAGCAAATATTATCGATTACTTAGTAGCTGGTTACGGTGAAGGGATTACCCCTTTGCCTTGCTCGGCTTGCAATAAAACAGTAAAGTTTGGACCCATGGTAAAGTATGCCCGTGAAGAATTGGGTATTGACAAAATTGCCACAGGTCACTATGCCCAAATAACTTATGATCAGACATCAAGGCGTTATCAATTGCGTAGAGCCGTAGATCGCAACAAAGATCAATCCTACTTTCTATACGATCTTAGTCAAGAAATGTTAGCCGCTTCCGTGTTTCCATTGGGAGAGTACGTTAAAAGCGAAACCCGTCTTATTGCTGCTTCTTACGGGCTAAAAACGGCGGATAAGCCAGAAAGTCAAGATTTGTGCTTAGTCGAAAGTCACGGCTCGATGCAAACGTTTTTGGATAAATATATTGCTCCCAAAAAAGGCGATATTGTTGACAAGGAAGGCAAAGTATTAGGTCAACACGACGGCGTACATCACTATACAATTGGACAGCGTAAAGGGCTGGGAATTGCTGCCCCAGAGCCTTTGTACGTGGTGGGGTTGGATGCAGTGAGCAATAAAGTTATAGTAGGCGATCGCACAAGCGCCGATAAAAACGAATGTACCGCAAACCGAGTCAACTGGGTAAGTATTGACGAACCAGTAACGCCAATTCGCGCCGAAGTCCAGATACGTTATCGTTCCAGTGCTGTACCTGTGACGGTTATTCCTTTAGAAAATTCGCGCGTCAAGTTAGTATTTGACGAGCCGCAATTTAGCATTACTCCCGGTCAAGCGGCAGTTTGGTACGATGGCGATGTTGTGTTAGGTGGCGGGATTATTGAAAAGCAGACTTAAAATTATTAAGTAAGTTTTTGAGAGGTGAACTTAAGGAATTGTCTCAACTACTAGAAATTCGGTACAAGAAGTATTCATGCTATTCATTTAACTACTTCTAATATCCTCGGTATATCCTTACCCGGAGGTGAACTTACGTCTTGAGATATGATGTTTCCTGTTTCAGCATCATAAGCAGTAGTTAGCGTCGCTTCTCCAAAAAAACCGCCTTCGGTATCAATGCCCTCTGGAAAGAATAATTTTACAACCCACACCATTCTCTCGGTTGATACATCATGTAATATCGCACCACTAAAATTTTCCGTTTGATACTTTGACCAAGGTGCTAATTTAGCCGAAATCAGTTTAGCTTTTTTAGGAATTACCCCAATTGCTTTATCTTTAGTAATAAAACGATTAATTGACCGTCCTCTGTTTGTACCCAGTGTAGGGGCAGGATTTTCATTGTACAACAACTGGGAATCATTCAGATTTAGAGAATTTGTTGGTGGTGAGAGATGATTTGTTGGGGTTTGAGCGATCGCTTGTTTACCAAATATATTTCCTTTTGCCACGGTGATGCTAGTTGCAGCAGTTAATACTGCACAAGAGCTAACTACAATTAAAAACTTTGCTACTGATTTCATTAAACTATCTCCTCGTTAAAATTAAATTCTGTATCTATGGGTGAGTAAATGTAACTTTATTGTTCGCGTTAGCGTAGGAGAAAACTGACTTAAATCCTAAACCGTAAGTCCGATTCTTATCGTTATTAATAGCAGACTGTACCATTTTCTAGTTACCACTGGTATTGATAAATTGCCAATTTGAAATGTATGTACCGCTTCTGAAACTATTTGTGGTGTCTTTAGATTCAATTCCCACAACCACACCTTCAGCAGAGGGGTAATTAATCGTTCTGGGAATAGTTAATACTCTCGCAGAATTAAGATAAACAGCCCAACTGGTGCTACTAATCTTGCTGTTTTGGTAATTATGAGTACCAGTAGGGTATGGAGAACCATAAGCTAAATTATAAAATCTTGCTACACCAGAACTGTCTTTAAGTTTAAACCCCAAAAAGTGTCCGGCCCAAAGCTTTTGATTTATCTGATCGGTAAGGCTTACACCTACTGCACCATTTTTAGCACCTGTTTCAATCCACTCAGATGCGCCATTGAAAAATACCCACATTTCTTTGTTAATGCTAGGTCCAACTCTAGTTGTTAACCATTGCGTACTAAGGTCTTGTTGCCCATAAGTTGACGAGAAAAAACCTCCAATATTTGCTTCTGTATATTGTTGTTGGGCATATATAGCAGGTTGAGCAAGAATAGCATAAGCCCGTGAAGATGCTAAATCAGCAACACCATTAACGAAGCTAAAGCAAGCTATAGAGATGGCAATATTACAAGCTTTTGTGTGTATGATTTGTTGCCTTAATAGGCTAAATGTTAAAATGTAAGCTATCTAATTAGAAAAAATTAGATGTCAAACACAAAGTATTGATTTATCCCTTATTCCCCCCTTGACAAATTTGTCAATTTAAAACTTAAATGAAAATTTTGGCTTGAATTTATTGTATATAATTAAATGACTGCAATTAATTTTAGTATTTTTAAAACTGAAATATATCTATTACAAAAATCAGCTTAAGATCAGAAAAACGGTAGTAACTTTATAGGGTAAATTTCACAAATTTGGATTTATGAAAACTGTTTATGCAAGCGATCGCAACCAATGGCGAGAATGGTTAGAGAAAAATCACAGTACATCTGTTTGTGTATGGCTTATTTATTACAAAGTAAAAAGTGGTAAGCCTAGCATTCGATATAGCGAAGCCGTAAAAGAAGCTTTATGTTTTGGTTGGATAGATAGTAAAGTGAACTCTTTAGACGAAGAACGTTACCAGCAAGTATTTACACCACGAAAACCAAAAAGTGTTTGGTCAAGATTAAATAAGCAATATATTGAAGAACTTATAGCCGAAGGTTTGATGACAGAGGCAGGTTTTGAAAAAATTGCAGTAGCAAAGCAAAATGGCTCGTGGATTAAGTTAGATGAAATAGAACAGTTAATAATTCCAGCAGATTTAAAGCAAGTCTTAGTAGCAAATGAAACTGCCAACAAATATTTTGAAGCATTAAGTAATTCAGCAAAAAAAAATATACTCTATTGGATTGACAATGCTAAACGCCCAGAAACAAGGTTAAAAAGAATTGAACAAACGATAAGTTCAGCAATCCAAAACAAAAATCCCTTGGCTCGATGATGCTGCGATAACTTGGTACGATAGGTGCTTGTAGACAAAACCTAAATATCATGAGTTATAGAGACGGTATTGCTCCTCACGGAATGCAGTTAATTAATCGCATTGCTACACCAGAGCAAAAGCAAGAATTTTTAGAAAAAGCTGAGTTTTTGCCACGAGTGCAGCTTGATGAGCGTGCAGTTTCAGATTTAGTCATGCTGGCTATTGGCGCTTTTAGTCCATTAACAGGATTTATGGAGCAAGAGGATTACGATCGCGTAGTTATGGAAATGCGCCTCGCTAATGGCGTGCTGTGGTCGATTCCGATTACTTTGTCTGTAACTGAAGAAGTTGCTTCTCCCTTAAAAGAAGGTAGTTTAATTCGTTTAGACGATCCTACAGGCAAATTTATCGGCGTTTTGGAATTAAGCCAAAAGTATCGCTATGACAAAACCAATGAAGCAATTAATGTTTATAAAACTGATGATGCTAACCATCCTGGCGTACAAGTAGTTTACAACCAAGGTGAGATAAATCTAGCCGGATCAATTTGGCTATTGGCAAGAGAAGGACATCCCCAGTTTCCCGCTTACCAAATCGATCCAGTTGAGTCGCGGCGAATGTTTAAGGAAAAAGGCTGGAAAACAATTGTTGGTTTTCAAACTCGTAACCCCATTCACCGCGCTCATGAATACATCCAAAAATGTGCAATGGAAACGGTAGATGGTTTATTTTTACATCCTTTAGTTGGTGCAACTAAAGAAGATGATATTCCCGCAGATGTAAGGATGCGCTGCTATGAAATTATTTTAGAAAACTATTACCCCCAAGATCGGGTAATTTTGGCGATTAATCCCGCCGCCATGCGTTACGCTGGCCCGCGTGAAGCAATTTTTCATGCGATTGTCAGGAAAAATTATGGTTGCACTCACTTTATTGTTGGGCGAGATCATGCAGGGGTAGGTGATTATTATGGTACTTACGACGCGCAATACATTTTTGATGAGTTTGAATCAGCAGAATTGGGCATTGTCCCCATGAAGTTTGAACACGCTTTTTACTGTACTCGCACTGAGTCAATGGCGACAACAAAAACTAGCCCTAGCACTCCCTCGGAGCGAATTCATTTATCAGGGACAAAAGTACGGGAAATGCTACGTCGGGGAGAACTTCCACCGCCTCAATTTTCTCGCCCAGAGGTCGCCGCCGAATTAATTAGTGCTATGAAGTCGCCTATGGAAGCATAACTTACTGTTAGGCTGATAGCTACGGGCTGATGGCTGAAGGGTATGAAACGGCGGGATTTTTTTAAAAGAGCAGGCTGGATACTAGCAACGCTAGGGATAAGTGAAGCAGAGTGGATAAGCTTAGGCGATCGCACAATAAATGCGATCGCTTCTCCACTTAATCGTAAACTAGCTTTATTAGTGGGTATTAATCAATATCCAGGTAATTCGCCGCTTTCGGGTTGTCTTACCGATGTTGAGTTGCAAAAAGAATTACTAATTCACCGCTTTGGTTTTGTAGAATCCGATATTCTGATTTTGACGAATAAGCAAGCTACTAGAACCGGGATTGAGAGCGCCTTTTTAAACCATTTAACGGCTCAAGCTCAAAGCGGAGACACTGTTGTATTTCACTTTAGCGGTTACGGTCGTCGCTTGCAATGGAGCAACGAGACAAATATCAATAGTTTGGTGACTAGCGATGATGGGATAGATAATGATTTGACAGAGGAAGCGATCGCTCTATTATTGCAGAGTCTTTCTACTGCTTACATCACAACCATTTTTGATACAGGTTTTCTGTTTCCTAATGTTGCGCCTAGTTACCTAAAGGTTCGTTCTCTACCTGCTTTAGCACAATGGCAATTGACAAAAGCAGAATTAGCTTTTCAGCAAGAACTTAAAGACAAGCAAAAATTAGTTCGCAAGCAACCCACTATTATCAGTGCGGTTGATAATGGTGCGTTGGCGGTAGAGGGACAATGGACGGGTTTTAGTGCGGGATTATTTACTTATGCTTTGACTCAATATTTGTGGGCAGCGACACCAACAAACATTGTTCAAGTTAGCTTTAGTAAAGTAGCAGCGATTTCTAAAACGCAAGTAGAAAGCGCCGACGGGGTAATTACGGCGGTAGAAGCCAATAGCAAAACCGCTCAATTGTGGCTAGGAGGATTACCGCCTACAGTTTTGGAATATTACAAAGAAAATTCTCAGTTGCAGGTTTTAGGGAAAGATTTGACAGTAATGGTGCGATCGCGTAATGGTTTAATGGCTAAAGCCCAAGTTATAGGCAATACTTCCTTACAAATTGGGCAACTTGTACGAGAAGCAATTAGAGTTTTACCCCGCAATATCAGCCTAAATGTTGCTTTAGATCCGAATTTAGAACGGATTGAAAAGGTTGATGCAACTAGCGCTTTTGCAGCGATTCCCCGCGTGTCTTTAGTTGCAACTACGGGGCTACCTGTAGATTATTTATTTGGAAGAGTACCCGAATCTCCCGCCAGTCGTTACGGTTTATTTTCCCCCAAACAAGAATTGATTCCTAACAGTGTTGGGGAAGCTGGAGAAGCGGCAAAATTAGCTGTAAATCGTCTTCTTGCAAAGTTAAAGACACTTTTAGCCGTGAAATTGTGGCGACTAACCAGTAATGCGGGATCTTCCCTTTTAGAAGTGGAAGCAATTTTAGAAGTGATTAACCCCGAAAAGAAAGTATTAATGCAAATAAATTCCGGGCGATCGCCTTTAGCTAAAAATAAGCTCAAAGACTTGCCCCTCAATGCTTCTATATTACTGCCAACTATTGCAATTGGCAGTCAGATTCAGTATCGAGTTAGTAATAAGAGCGATCGCCCGGTTTATTTGTTACTTATGGGTTTGGATAGTAATAAAAGTGCGATCGCACTTTATCCAATTTTACCTACCAGCGAACCCCATAGCTTAGAAAAACCCTTACTGCAAAATATAGTAATTAATCCTGGAGATACTATAACCGTGCCGTCTAACTCCATTGATTTTCAATGGTTAACCCATACTCCGGCGGCGGTGACAGAAACTTATTTAATCTTTAGCAAAGCTAGTTTTACGTCTACGTTAGCGGCTTTGCAAAATGGCATCCAAGCACCCACCGCCGCAAAAGAGTACATTGGGGCATTATCAAACCCTGTAGAAGTTGCTAATGCTGTTTTACAAGACTTGCACAACGCCGGTGGAAATAAGCCCGATATAGACACTTACAATTTAGATGTTAATAATTGGGCAAGTCTTAATTTTATTTATCAAGTTGTTTGAATCCACGCCCCGTAAAATATAGATATCGCTACTAAGTTCATTGAAACTCTGCCAAGCTGTTAGTAGCTAAGTTAGCAGAATTGCAACAGCAATCTGTATGCAATAAAAGATTGATGAATTGCTCGTCCCACCAACTATTTTTATGACTTCTGAAATTCAGTTTCTCATGTGCGCCCCCGATCATTACGATGTGGATTATGTTATCAATCCCTGGATGGAAGGAAATATACATAAATCATCGCGCGATCGCGCTGTCGAACAGTGGCAAAAATTACACCACGTCCTCGCCGGAAATGCCATTGTAGACCTAGTTAAACCGCAAAAAGGCGTACCAGATATGGTATTTACAGCAAATGCGGGGCTGGTTTTAGGAGAAAACGTAGTTCTTAGCCGTTTCTTTCACAAAGAGCGCCAAGGTGAAGAACCTTACTTTAAACAGTGGTTTGAAGAAAAAGGCTACAATGTCTACGAATTGCCCAAAGACTTACCTTTTGAAGGCGCTGGCGATGCTTTATTAGACAGGGAAGGGCGCTGGTTGTGGGCGGGTTACGGCTTTCGCTCCGAACTCGATTCCCACCCTTATTTAGCAAAATGGCTAGATATTGAAGTATTATCTCTGCGCTTAATGGACGAGCGGTTTTATCACTTAGATACTTGTTTTTGTCCCCTTAGTGGCGGCTATTTACTGTATTATCCCGCCGCCTTTGATGCGTATTCCAACCGCGTGATTGAGATGCGCGTACCCGAAGAAAAGCGGATAGCGATTGATGAAGCTGACGCGGTAAATTTTGCTTGTAATTCGGTCAATATTAATTCTATTGTCGTGATGAATAAAGCCAGTGCTGCCTTAAAAGAGCGCCTAACGGCGGTAGGATTTCAAGTATTAGAAACTCCCTTAACAGAATTTCTCAAGGCTGGAGGTGCGGCGAAGTGCTTAACGCTGCGAGTAACAGAACCTGTAAGAGCAGAAGTTAGCGCCAATGTATCGGTAGAAAGCCGTACAATTAGATTAGAAGGTCATTTGCTCGATTCGGGCTTAATCAATCAAGCTTTAGATTTAGTTGTAGAAAGTGGCGGTAGTTTTAAAGTTCTCAATTTTAACTTGGGAGAGCAAAGACAAAGCACCTCCGCCGCCGAAGTCAAAGTATCTGCGCCTTCTCACGAAGTAATGGAAGGGATTTTATCGCAACTAATCGATTTAGGAGCGGTAGATTTACCCCAAGACGAGCGCGACGCAAAGTTAGAACCTGTAGTTCAAGCGGGGGTATCTCCTGATGAATTTTACGTCACAACTATTTATCCTACAGAAGTACGAATCGATGGCGAATGGATAAAAGTTCAATCTCAACGCATGGATGGCGCGATCTCCGTAGTTCGTACTCCCCAAGGTATAATCGCTCGGTGTAAACTGTTGCGGGATTTGGAAGTAGGCGAACAAGTAGTAGTCGATGTCTTAGGTATTCGCACCATCCGCAAACCAGAAGCGCGAGAACAACGCAACACTCAAGAATTTAGCTTCATGTCGGCGGGAGTTTCTAGCGAACGCCGAGTAGAACTTGTAGTTGAACAAGTCGCTTGGGAATTGCGCCAAATCCGCGATCAAGGCGGTAAAGTAGTGGTGACGGCGGGACCTGTGGTAATTCATACGGGCGGCGGTGAACACCTGGCTAGATTGGTGCGTGAAGGCTATGTGCAAGCGCTCCTAGGGGGAAATGCGATCGCCGTTCACGACATGGAACAAAACCTGATGGGGACTTCTTTGGGTGTGGATATGAAGCGCGGGGTAAGCGTGCGCGGCGGACATCGCCACCATTTGAAGGTAATTAATAATGTCCGTCGTTATGGCAGTATTGCTAAAACTGTAGAAAGCGGCGCTTTGACCGGTGGTGTAATGTACGAATGCGTGAAACACAACATTCCGTTTTCTTTGGCGGGTTCTATCCGCGACGATGGCCCTTTACCAGATACACAGATGGATTTGATTAAGGCTCAAGAAGATTACTCAAAGCTTTTAGTAGGCGCAGATATGGTGTTGATGTTGTCTTCTATGCTGCACTCGATTGGCGTAGGCAATATGACGGCGGCGGGGGTAAAAATGGTGTGTGTAGATATTAATCCGGCGGTAGTGACAAAATTAAGCGATCGCGGTTCGGTGGAATCGGTGGGCGTAGTTACAGATGTTGGTTTATTTCTCAGTCTTTTAGTTCAGCAATTAGATAAGCTCACAAGCCCTTATCAATCTTCTCCTGTAGGCGTATAAAGTTAACTAATGGAGCGACAAGGTAAGGTGGGTATCTTTCTTGTCGCTCCTAGTCAACAAAAAGATGCGCGATCGAGGTCTAATCTATACTAGAAATAGGATGGCTATAGAGGAAAAAATAACCAATTATGACAAGTTATGAAACTAAGATCGTCCGCTCTTATAGTCAAGAAGATATCCAACAAATCCTCTCGATTGCGATCGCTCGTCAATCAGACGATACGGAGTTTTCTTACCAGCAACTTGTAGAAATTGCTGAAGAATTAGAAATTACCCCCGAAGCTTTGCAACAATCAGAAATAGACTGGCGATCGCAAAACACTATAGTCCGTCAAAAACAAACCTTTGACTTATTCCGCCGTAACAAGTTAAAAAAGAAACTTGGTAATTATGCGATCGCTAATTCTTTTTTAGTTTTACTCGACTTGCTCAACTCCGGCGATCTTTCTTGGTCGCTTTATATTCTATTAATTTGGGGCTTAAAAGTTGGTCTTGATAGCTGGAATACCTACTACTCCAATGGAGAGGAGTACGAAAGAGCTTTTCAAAGATGGTCAGGGCAAAATCAGTTAAAACAATCAGTAAATACCGTTGTCAGTAAGATTAATAAGTGGCTAAAGGCGTAACTTTTTTAGATAGAATTTTGTTTTAAGTCATCTAAAGAAACGTGTTCTAGAGCCGAGGCATGAGTTGCAGCTAAATTTACAGGTGGAGCAACACCAGCGTCTATTGCTTCTTGCCAACGAGAAGCGCACAAACACCAGCAATCGCCAGGTTTTAAGCCCGGAAAGTTAGCTCTAGGCGTACTCAAATCGTTGCCTTGAGCCTTGGTATATTCCAAAAACTGGGCCGTAACTTTGGCACAAACAACGTGTACACCAAAATCTCCCGCGCCTGTACTACATTTTCCATCTCGATAATATCCGGTCATGGGCGAAGTGCAGCAAGTTTCTAATTCTCCCCCCAAGACATTTTGAGCGTTTGTCATTTTATTTAGGCTAAATATACTGAGGCTATATTACTTGCTCTAACGCTAGAAACCAATCGACTTAAGGGATTAATTTTTTGTAAGTACAACACGCTACACATAAAGTTGCTGTATTCAATCTATCCAAATAGTTAACTTGCCCAGGAAGTTATTAAAATCAAACCTCTATCTAGGGAACGTTTTGGTTGATGAGCTTAATGAAGTAAAAATAGATCACTAAATCTATAATTGCGATCGCATTTTTATGAAGCTAAATCATTTTAAGAACCTAGGACGCTGGGTAGCTACAACTCTATTTTGCCTGAGCGCGATTACCTTTGTATGGCAAGGGACATTTTTTGCCAACAATTCAGCAATGGCTGCTCCTATTTCCATTGCTTCTAGGGATGCAGGCGATAAAGTTAAAGACAAAGCTGAGGATGTTGCTAAAAGCTCCAAGAACTTTATCCGCGATACAAAAGATAAAGTAAAAGATGCTGCTAGTAGCAATGCCAGAAAAGTTGAAAATTCTACCGATACCAATAGTCCCGTTGAGGGCAAAGCCAAGAGCGACAGAGACACAATTTACAAAAGAGCAGATGAAGATGCGGCTCGGACGGAAAAAGCTGTAGACAAGTCAATGAATGCTGTAGAACGCACGGTTGAAAATATCAAAGACGCATTTAACTAGATTAGGGCTGAAATAATTATTGGGCGATCGCATTGTATTAAATAAGTGCGATCGCTTTTTAATTAATTGCTATTGTGAGAAATGCGATCGCACTTACGAGCCGCCTCAAAATGCTACCTGGATTTTAAACCTCAATAGATAATAGATAAGCTTTCAAGTTTTCTCCCAATTCCGATGTAACAAATTGTTAGTTAGTAGGTAGCAACAATCGTACAAATCTTGCTCAAAGTGGCGATCGGTTGTCAATGCCTCATCAATACCGCGCTGGCGCATTAAAACAAAACTAACCGCATCACACAACGAATAAGTCTTGTCTTGACGATCCACTAAAAGCTGCATTGCTTGTCGATGAAGTTGCTCATCTACCCAAACTGTTTCGATATCTGGACTATCCAGCAAGTTTGTTACAAAGATCAATACAGCAGGACGAGGAAAACGACGTACTAACGCTAGAACAATTAACTCAGCTAGAACATAGCTATGAGTCAGTAGATTATTGCTTGCACCATTGAGTAGCTGCACAACTTCCTGATGTTGTGGTTCATCTTGATGCAGATAGCAGAGTAAGCCGGACGTATCTAAAAGCACGAAGTAATTTTACCGGAAAAATGGGTCTAAAGCCCCGTCCTACAAGGACGGCTTTATATTATATTTAGCCCTCCAAAGTCTGGTATAATTAAAACAGCAAGTAGGAATAAACATCTATACGTTGAACCATCCTAGTGCGGTGAGACTCCGGCAACGGACATATCCAGCTTGATCTGGAACAGTTAAAGGGCAAACAAAGACGGGTTGGGGAGTATACCATTTTGGCATTAGTGATGAACTCGGAAAGCGGAAATAATTAAAAAGTAAGCACAATTGCAATACCTGTCGTACTGGTAGTTGGTTGAAAGTGTCTAGGGGGACTTTTGATTGTTCCTTTTAAGAGACGACTCTTAAAGAATCCTCGTACCTTCAGGTCGAGGAGTATCAATCTTAATAATCGTTTGCATAGGCTCTTGCCAGGTCATCATCAATACTTGTATTGTCTATTCGGTAGTGCGTCAATTCAATGTGGGATGATATAGTGACAGGGTGGTTTTAAACTCGAAGCATCTCTATGGATTGTCCTCTGTGTGGTCACATTAAAGCCCATAAACATGGCAAGATGCCGAACGGACATCAACGTTACCTGTGTCCCGCTTGCCATCAAACGTTCTCGGAATCCTTCGACAGTTTGTACTATCGTCGACATATTAGTCCTGAACAAATTCGCCAAGTGTTGCAAGCACATAGTGAGGGCAGTAGTTTACGAGGGATTAGTAGAACAACTGGGCTTGCCTACAACACAGTTGTGAGTATTGTTCGCGCTGCCAGTCAAAAAGCCCAATTGGTTCACAATGCCGAAGTCCAAGCTGTACAAACAGAGGAGGTAAGTGCCGATGAGATGTGGTCATTTGTCTCAAAAAACAGAAACAGTGTTGCGCTCAAGAACTAGAAGTCGGGGATTGTTGGATCGGTCTGAGTCTTGCCGATTCAAGTGGCTTAATTCTGGCGGCGCGAGTTGGCAAACACACTGATGAACTGATTGGTCAGTTAGTCCTCAACACCGAGGGAAAAACAAATTGCAAGCAATTTAACAGTGATGCTTGGGGCGGGTATGAGCGAGTTCTACCTCCTGAAATTCACCACTACATTGGCAAAGACAAAACGCAGCGATTAGAACGTACTAATGGTACTGTGCGACAACAAACCGGAAGATGGCATCGACGACAGAACAAGTTTGGTAAGGTGTGGGAACAGACAAAAGTGACAACTCGATTAGTGGTGAGTTACTTCAACTGGATTTGGCAGCATAGCCGATTCAAAACAACTGCTGCACAACGAGCCGGATTAGCAACGAGAGCGTGGAGTTGGCATGATATTGCTACCTATCCCACATTAATTTGATGCATCACCGTCTATTCCTGTCGCGTAGCCAAGACTAATCGCCCCAGCATTGTTTCTAAACCTCTGCCGAGCTTTCTCCTGTTGCTCCTCTGAAGCGGAAATTTTATTGACAACACTACTCTGTTTGCTTAATACCGCAACCATCCATTCTGTGATTGGCAGTCCCATAGCATTCGCTTTTTGCTGTAAGTCTGCATACACTTCATCGCTAAGTTCTAGAGTTAGGTGTTGGCTCATAAGTAAGTTATTAAGAACTTCAACGGGCATAGGAGTAATTATAGCTTTGGTTTTGTAAGGGAGTTGTTAAGGAATAATTGTTGTAATCTGATTTGTGCGATCGCACTTACTAGCCGCCTCAAAATACTCCTGGAGACTTCGCACTTTTATTTTTATCGCACAAATCTCTTTAGCTGTTCAACCAGTAAATGTACTGTAGTTGATGGATTGTCTTGTTCTGGCTTTGAAGGCTCGTATTCTTCCAAGAGTTTTTTAGCACGCTTGATAGCAATATCTTGTTTGTCTAGCAAATCATCATAGATAGTTGTACTATTTTTCTGATATTTTTTACCCAATAAGGATGTCAGTTTTTTAATATAATCATTCCTAGGAATGCCAGTATTAAGAAACTCAAAGTGCAATACATACCATAATTCAAAAGCTTCATTAGAATATGCAACTTTAAACCCATACTTTTTAGCACTAGAAATAGCATTATTAAAATCTTCTTTAGTCCAATCATCCCGATCGAATACACACCAGACTTGATCGTATTCATCCTGGCTTTTTAGCTCGTTAGCACTTTGAACTAACTTACTGGGATTCTCACCTAAACCTTGAATTTCTATTACAACTTTAGGTACGCGAAAGCTTTTAAAATAATTAGGTTCAGTTTTTGCACCTTCGCACACAATCAAGAACCTTTGCTTAATTTCTCTAGTATTGACTTTTCTCGCTGAATAGCCTTGAGAATTTTTAGACATGAGAATCAGCTAAGTAACTTAACTTGCCAATATACGGAATTGCACCATATCTGCCTTTGATATAGTCACTCTCGAAGGAAGCATCATTACGGACTTTGTACTCTGCTAATGAATATAAATCTGTTGCACCATATCTATCTTTTTCCATAAACCATATTTGATCTCTACGAAATAGTTTATTACTGAGTAAATTAGTATCATGAGTCATAAATACTAATTGAGCATTATTAGGATTAGTTTCTTTTGAGTTAAACAAATCGATAATTGCCTTAGTGATTAATGGGTGTAGACTTGAATCGAACTCATCAATTAAAATAATTTTGCCTTTTTTAAGAATTTTGAATATTAATCCAGCTAAAGCAAAAAGTTTCTGCGTGCCTTCAGATTCATGTTTTTTTAAATCAAAGTTTTCAAAAGATTTGTATTTATTATTCTCATCAAAAATCTTGTGGGATGTAGTAATTGAAGCAGCTTGTCTCCCTTCAATACCAGCAATGATTTCCTTGTGTTCATCTTGTAGATTATTTCTAAGATTAACTAGCAAATCTTCCTGATCTACCTTTATATCATCGATTCCTAAGTCTAAATCTCTAATTAATTGAATAATCTCATTTTTGTTTTCATCTTTGATGATGCAATCGACCGTATATTGCAGACTTTGAATATTATTAAGACCGAATTTTATGTTTAAATTTTCCGTTGTCCAAGTGAGAATTTTCTCAGCAATTTCTACATTAAACTGAGCAGATACAGATAAAAAAAGTGCATTTGCCCTCGTTCTTTGTTGAATGCCATCAGCTTTATAAGTTTTGGTTACCTCAATATTATTAAGTTGGCGTTCAAATAATTTGGTTTCTCTCTGTTTTGGAACATAAAACAGCCACTCTGAAACAACTTTTTTCTTATCTACTTCAAACCCATATCTATATTTTCGCCCATCCATCAAAAATACTAACTCAAAAAAAGATGGCTTTTCTTTAGTTTCGGTACTCAGTTTAAAAGGTTCTGCATCTATTTCATCTGTACTTTGAGTTTCTTTAGATGAATTAACCATAAACCATCTCATAAAACCTAATGCTTTGACGAGGTTGCTTTTACCACTAGCATTCGCGCCATATATTGCGGCGCTTTTGAGTAACTTCAGTTTGTTATCTACAGCAAAAACGTTATTCTCATCAAGCTTTTTATCTTTTGCTGTGATGTCTGCTGCTACCATGCTGAAAGTAACTGTATCTTTAAAAGACCTGTAATTACCAATACTAAACTCGATAAGCATAGGTTTTGCTCCATTTTAGCCGCCTAATTTGTGAAAAAATCACATATATATAAGTTAAGATTAGCAAATATTGAGTTGAAGTTGGCTACCTCGGCACTTTTGATTGCTAAATACTAGCTTTCAACAGGGGGCGTAGAATAATAAATAATCGCTAGAAAAACTATCGGTAATTCAATCAACTTTTCTGGCCCGTGCGGGATATCTCCCCGAAATGTTAGCGAATCGCCAGGTTCTAATAGATAGGTAGATTGTCCGTGACGATATTCAATTTTGCCTTGCAGCATATAAATAAACTCTACTCCTGGATGCTCAAAAGTTGGGAAAGCCTCCGAAGCATCGTCCATTGCAATCAAAAATGGTTCAAATAATTTAGTAGATCCGCGATCGTAGGCTAAAAGATGGTAAGTATGACCGCGTTTAGTCCCTCTGCGTACTACTTCCATTCCTTCGCCACTTTTAACCAGTTGCGCGTCGCCTTCGGGCATATTGTAGTTGCGAAATAATGTTGAAAGCGATACGCCTAAAGCACTAGCAAGTTTTGCCAAGGTTTCTAAACTGGTTGCAGTTTGAGCATTTTCTATTTTTGATAGCATACCGCGCGAAATATTGGCGCGATCGCACACTTCGGCGATCGTTAACCTGTGTTTTTGTCGCAATTGCCGGATTGTATTACCTATATAACGCTCTAAGGAACTATTGAGGGCAGTTTGTTCAACATTATCTGCCATGTATTTATCTTCTACTGCAATTTATTTTGCATAATAACAATATTTGTTGACATCTATTTTTAGTTTGGCAAACGGGGATCTTCTGAAGGTGGATGCCAGCCTCCTTGTGTCCACAACTGTCTAGATTCTTGAATAAACTTTTGGTTGTGAAAATCATCATTCAAATCGAGCCGATAGCAGGTTGCTCGACCTGTAGCCGTTGTAGAAATAATTTTTAATTCATCGGCTGTCCAAGTAAAATGTTCTCTCCACTGTTGTTTGCGGGGATTGAATAGAAGGATCTCTTGCTTGGTTTTGGGATCGATACTCGTACAAGAATTGTAACGACGTTCGTTGCAGCGACGGCAAGCAAGAGCTAAGTTATCAAGCTCGTCTGACCCTCCTAGAGATTGTGGAATAAGATGGTCAAGGGTAAAGCGACTTGAACTAGAACGTTCTGGAGAGTGACAATATTCGCATAAATATTTGGCTCTTTGGCGGACAAATTGCCGAGTGCGATCGCTAACTGACACGGCTAGCAATCAATTTCGCATTGATAAAAGTTAAAATACGCTCTAGTTCTGCAATTCCAGCATATTCCGCTTCTTCTTCCATCGTCAGCAACCCAGCTTTTCGTTGCTCTAACAATTCTTCAGCGCGATCGTGTAACTCATCCGTGAACTTAACAAGATCGATGTTATCAACCTTAGCAACGGTGATGCCAGAACGCAACCATGATGAGGGTTCAATCATTAAAACTGGGGTAATGACTTGAGGAGCCATAGTGCTTCAATCTAGTTATGAGATACCTATATCTAGTTATTGTAGTAGCGCTTATAGTTTCTGTCGCATCTGCCATTTATTTTGCCTGTCTGTTTTATTGACAGTCATAACTAAAAAGTGCATATTAGTAAATAAAGTTTCCTACAAAGAATCTTATAATTAACTTATGCCGTTACGCTTGCTAAAATTTGCGCTGAGTAAGAAGTATCCAGAACCGAGGATGTTTCGGCAATGCGATCGCCTAAAATCTAGCTACGATGCGGTAATTATTGGCGGTGGCGCTCATGGACTGGCGGCGGCTTATTATTTAGCAAGAGATTACGGGATAACTAATGTTGCGGTACTAGAAAAAGGTTACATTGGCGGTGGAAATACGGGGCGCAATACAACAATTATTCGTTCTAACTACCTTACGCCGGAAGGGGTGAAGTTTTACGACGAATCGGTAAAACTATGGCAAGATTTGGCGCAAGATTTTGACTTAAATTTGTTTTACTCAACGCGCGGACACTTTACGCTGGCGCATACGGACGCATCGGTAAGGACAATGCGTTGGCGGGCGGAAGTAAACAAGCATTTTGGGATTGATAGCGAGTTGGTTAGTCCCCAAGAGGTTAAAAAAGCTTGTCCGTATATGGATATAAGTTGTGGTGGAAATGTCCCGGTTTTGGGCGCTTTGTACCACGCACCCGGAAGTATTGCGCGTCATGATGCAGTGGCTTGGGGTTATGGACGCGGTGCAGACTTGCGCGGGGTTGAGATTCATCAACAGACGGAAGTATTGGGAATTGAGGTTAAAGGCGGCAAAATTACGGGTGTTAAGACTTCAAAAGGTGATATTTCTACGCCTAAAGTGTTGTGTGCGGTGGCTGGATCTACGCCTCGGATGTTGAAAATGGTGGAAATGCGATCGCCTATAGTTATTCATCCTTTGCAAGCAATGGTTAGCGAACCGATGAAAGCTTGGTTAGATCCGATTATAGTTTCTGGTAGTTTGCACGTTTATGTTAGTCAAACCGCTAGAGGGGAGTTAGTTATGGGTGCATCTTTAGATCCTTACGAGTTGCATTCTACCCGTTCTACCTTTGATTTTACTGAAGGATTGGCGGCGCATATGTTGGAATTATTCCCGATGCTTTCCCACGTTAAGGTAGTACGACAATGGGCGGGAATGGCAGATATGACACCGGATTTTGCGCCAATTATGGGTAAGACAGATATTGAGGGGTTTTATTTAGATGCAGGTTGGGGAACTTGGGGCTTTAAAGCAACTCCCGTATGCGGTAAGACTATGGCTTATACAATGGCGGGCGATCGCAATCATGACTTAATTACAGATTTTTCCCCTTCTCGGTTTGTTAATCACGCCTTGGTAGGTGAAAAAGGCGCGGCTTCGGTAGGTCATTAAATGAAAATTATAACTTGTCCGATTAATGGTGCTAGACCTGTATCTGAGTTTGTTTGTAGTGGAGAAGTGCGGATAATGCCCAATCCGCAAACAACAGATGATGCAACTTGGGCGGATTATGTGTTTAATCGCAATGGTAAAGCGGGGATAAAAAAAGAATGGTGGTGTCATACTCCTAGCAATACTTGGTTTATTGCAGAAAGAAACACGCAAACAGATGAAATTATCAATACTTATTTATATCAGGGGGTTGTATGAGTAATCGGCTATCTCCGGTAAATGGGGAATGGATAAATCGCAGACATCGTATAGATTTTACTTTTGAAGGTAGGCGTTATTGGGGTTATGAAGGCGACACTATAGCAAGTGCGTTGTGGGCATCAGGACAACGTATACTTGGACGCAGCTTTAAATACCATCGTCCGCGCGGAATTTTGAGCATGGCAAACCATGATATTAATGCTTTGATGCAAGATGGACAAAAGCTGAATGTGCGAGGAGATGTCACATTATTACAGCCGGGAATGATTTTAGAAGCTGTAAATACTTTTGGTGGAGTAGAAAGCGATCGCGCCAGCATTATCAACTTTTTCTCAGCTTTTCTTCCTGTAGGATTTTACTACAAAGCTTTTCACAATAAAAAGCTATTTCCTTTCTGGGAACGCACTATTCGCAACATTAGCGGTTTAGGCAAGTTAGATCCAAATACGCCTCACATTCGCACCTCAAAACGTTATGATTTTTGCGATGTATTGGTAATAGGTGCGGGAGTTTCGGGAATATCAGCAGCATTAGCCGCCGCAGAATCCGGTGCAGATGTCGTAATTGTTGATGAAAATGCCCAAATTGTAGAGACTTTGCGGTGCAACGTCTTCAATCATCCCAAAATTAGAATATATACAGCAACCCAAGCGGCGGGATATTACGCAGACAACTGGATACCTTTAGTTAATGACAATTATTTATCTAAAATGCGGGCAAAAGTTGTAATTGCGGCTACAGGCGCTTACGAACAGCCAGCAGTATTTCGCAACAACGATTTACCAGGAGTAATGTTAGCATCAGCCGCGCAGAGATTGATTTATCGCTATGGTGTTAAGCCGATGAATCGGGCGATCGCTTTAGTCGCAAATAAGGATGGATATCAGGCAGTTTTAGATTTAGTCGCCCATGATGTAAAAGTAATGGCAGTGGTGGATTTAAGAAAAGATCCGTCAGTAAATGAGATGGTTGAGAAAGTGCGATCGCTTTCTATCCCCATTTACCCCGGTTATTGCATCTATGAGGCAAAGCCAAACACTGTAGGAGATGGCGTTGCAAGTGCTGTGATTACTCCTATTGATAATCAAAAAATCACTGAAAAAATTGCTTGTGATGGCATTGTTATGAGTGTAGGTTGGGCATCTGCTGCCAACTTACTTTATCAAGCGGGTACTAAAATGCGCTTTGATGACTTTTTGCAGCAATTTGTCCCCGAAACCTTGCCACCGGGAGTGTTCGCTTGCGGGCGGGTAAATGGGGTGTTTGATTTTGAACAAAAACTACTTGATGGTAAAAGAGCAGGGTTAGAAGCCGCTAATTACTTAGGATTAGGGGATAAATTAGAGATTAATGTTGCTCCAGAAATAGAGTCACCTTCTTACAATTGGGCGATCGCACCGCATCCAAAAGGTAAGGATTTTGTAGACTTTGACGAAGACTTGCAATACAAAGATTTTATCAACGCTATTCAAGAAGGATTTGACAACATTGAATTATTAAAACGCTATACAACGGTGGGAATGGGCCCAAGTCAAGGTAAACATTCTAATATGAATGCTTTGCGAATTTTGGCAAAAATTACTGGGAAATCACCGAGAGAAGTAGGAACAACTACCGCTAGACCATTTTTTCATCCTGTACCGATGTCGCACTTAGCCGGAAAAGGTTTCACACCTTTTAGACAAACACCTTTACACAGCCGTCATGCAGAGATGGGCGCGTGTTTTATGTCGGCGGGAATGTGGAGTAGACCAGAGTATTATGTTCAAAAGGGGAAAAGTAGAAAAGAGTGTATTGAGTTAGAAGTTGCAACAGTGCGCGATCGTGTTGGCATAATTGATGTTGGTACTTTAGGTAAACTTGAAATTAGAGGTGCGGATGCGGCGGAGTTTCTAGAAAGAGTCTACACCGGACGTTACAGTAATATGAAAGTTGGTACTACTCGTTACGCCCTAATGTTAGATGAAACGGGGGTAATTGTTGATGATGGAGTAGTTGCAAGATTAGGAACAGAGCATTTTTACTTTACAACTACAACCTCTGGCGCAACGCAGATATACCGGGAATTGTCGCGGTTGCTGACAATGTGGCAATTAGATTGTGGGATTGTTAATCTAACAGGAGCGCGATCGGCAATTAATCTAGCAGGATGTTATGCGCCGGAAGTCTTAGCTAAATTAACTAATATCGATCTTTCGAGTACAGCTTTTCCTTATTTAGCAGTCCGCGAAACGGAAATTGCAGACATTCGAGCGTTATTAATGCGCGTTGGTTTTGTTGGTGAATGGAGTTATGAGATTCACATCGCCGCAGAATTTGCGCCGAGACTTTGGGATACGTTATTAGAAGCGGGAAAAGACTATCAAATCAATGCTTTTGGCGTAGAAGCGCAAAGAATATTAAGGCTAGAAAAAGGTCATTTAATTATCGGTCAAGATACAGATGGTTTGACAACGCCCATTGAAGCAAATCTAAATTGGGCGGTAAAAATGGATAAACCCTTTTTTATCGGTCAACGTAGCTTACAGATAGTAGCCAAACGTCCGGTAGAACATCAACTTATCGGCTTTATGTTAGAAGCTGACATCGTTACACCGCCGCAAGAATGCCATTTAATTATTGAGACTGGTGATATAGCTGGACGAGTTACAAGTATTACTTTTAGTCCAACTTTGCAACGATACATTGGTTTAGCTTACGTCACACCCGAACTTGTAGATAAAGGAGAGTTTTCAATTAGGTTAAGCGATCGCACATTTATATCTGCAACTATATGTCCTACTCCATTTTACGATCCCGATAATCTGCGTCAAAAAGAAACAATCCAACGTCAGGAGGTAGGTGTATGAATACTTCTATGAGCGATCTTATAGTTGATTCTCACAAATCAAACTTAACAGGCTTAGAAATTGCCGATTTAACTTCTATTCCTCGATTTGGAGTTAAAGGTACGGGTGCAGAAACTTGGTTGGCTACGCAATCAATAGCTGTACCCGATCGCCCGAATAGTTGGTCTTTTCTCTCAAAAGGCGGAATTATCGCTCGTTTGGGTGTTAATGAATTTGTGATTGAAGATCGAACGATTTCACCCCAGTTAATAAAAGCTTGTAAATCTCCTCCTGCTAGGGTTTACCCAGTTTTACGTTACGACTTAGCGCTCGCTCTTATGGGGACAAAGGTAAACGAATTACTGTTACAAACAAGTAGTTTTAACTTTCAATCGCTATCAATAACTGAAAATCCAGTAATTTTAACTTCAATGGCGGGGGTAAATGTAACGGTAATTCCTGGAGTTTTGCAGGAACAACCATTTTACAAAATTTGGTGTGATTGTTCATTTGGGGTGTATTTATGGGAAACCTTAAATGCGATCGCATTTGAATTAGATGGAAGTGCGATCGCGCTTGAAACATTCACAAAAAAGGATAATAATTCATGACACCAGAACAAGCCAAACAATTTTTAGCCGAAAACAAAGTAAAGTTTGTCCTGGCGCAATTTGTCGATATTCACGGCGCAGCCAAAACAAAAGCCGTACCAGCATCGCATTTTGACGATATCCTTCATCCCGGTGCAGGTTTTGCAGGTTTTGCGGTTTGGGGACTGGGAATGCAGCCAAATAGCCCGGATTTTATGGCGGTAGGGGATTCAACAACCCTATCATTAGTCCCCTGGATGCCTGGTTTTGCCCGTGTAGTCTGCGTTGGTAATGTTAAAGGACAACCTTACCCTTACGATTCTCGCTTTATATTGATGCAGCAGTTGGAAAGGTTAAAACAAAAAGGTTGGACTTTGTACACGGGATTAGAACCAGAATTTTCCTTACTTTATCAAGATAGACATGGGAAGATTTACCCATGCGATCGCACAGATAATTTAGAAAAACCTTGTTACGACTACAAAGGACTTTCGCGCAGTCGGGCGTTTATTGAAAAACTGGTAGACTCCTTACAAGCGGCGGAGTTTGACGTTTATCAAATCGACCATGAAGACGCTAACGGACAGTTTGAAATTAACTATACCTATACTGATGGTTTGACATCGTGCGATCGCTACATTTTCTTTAAAATGGCAGCTTCAGAAATAGCGAAAGAAATGGGTTTAGTTTGCTCTTTTATGCCTAAACCTTTTGCTAATCGTTCCGGTAACGGAATGCACATACATATGTCAATCTCTGATGGCAAAAGTAATATATTTGCCGATGATTCCGACACAAGAAACCTAGGATTATCAAAACTAGCCTATCATTTCATGGGCGGATTACTAGCTCATGCCCCAGCTTTGACAGCAATTTGCGCTCCTACAATCAATTCCTACAAACGTTTGGTAGTAGGGAGAAGTTTAAGCGGTGCAACTTGGGCCCCTGCTTACATAACTTATGGAGATAACAATCGCTCCAGCATGGTGAGAATCCCCGGAGGACGCTTAGAGTTACGTTTAGCTGATGGATCGTGCAATCCTTATTTAGCGACGGCGGCGGCGATCGCAGCAGGCTTAGATGGCATCAAAAAAGAGTTAGAACCAGGCGAACCTTACAACACTAATTTGTACGACTTTTCCGCGCAAGAAATCAAAGATAAAGGCATCCAAACTTTACCTCAAAGTCTCTCTGAAGCGCTGGATGCTTTAGAAGCAGACGAAGTAATAACAGGCGCTTTGGGGGTACTCGCCGAGGAATTTATTAGCCTTAAGCGCATGGAATGGGTGGAATATATGCGCCATGTTTCCGAGTGGGAAATCAAAAAGTATTTGGAGTTTTTCTAAAAATGTGTGGAATTGTTGGATTATTGGTTAAAAAACCCCATTTACGGGAAGATTTAGGCAAATTAATGTTGCCGATGTTGATCGGAATGAGCGATCGCGGATCGGATTCGGCGGGACTTGCAGTATTTACAGAACCCTTAGCAGACAAGGATCGTAAGTATAGTTTGTATTCTGGAAGTGCTTTTAATTGGGATGGATTAGCGCCAGCTTATCAAACACATTTTGGTATTGAGGCTAATTTAACTTTACCAGTGGGCGATCGCGCTGTACTAACTTCTGAACTTTCCCCAGAGATTGTAAAGTCATGGATAAAACAAAATTACCCGCAGTTACATATACTTTCAACGGGACGCGCCATCGACCTATACAAAGATATTGGCACACCTACAGAAGTTGCTCATCGCTACAACTTTCAATCTCTCAAAGGTTCTCATTTAGTCGGACATACGCGAATGGCGACAGAATCAGCCGTTACACCCGATCGCGCACATCCTTTCACGGCGGGAGAAGACTTTTGTTTAGTACACAACGGATCTCTATCTAATCCTAACGAAATTCGCCGCAAACTCGAACCACGCGGAATTAAGTTTGAAACCGATAACGATACCGAAGCCGCTTGTCGGTTTTTGGAATGGCGAATGCAAGAAGGAGACAACTTAGAAGCAGCTATAAATAAAGGTTTTGAAGAATTAGACGGATTTTATACATTTTTAATGGGTACGGAAGATAAACTAGCATTAGTAAGAGATGCTTTTGGTTGCAAACCTGCGGTAGTAGCGGAAACCGATGATTATGTTGCGATCGCATCTGAGTTTCGCTCTCTTGCTCATTTACCCGATGTAAAACACGCCCATATTTACGAACCCGTACCAGAGGAGATGTATGTATGGACAGCATAATTTTCGATCTTGCTAAAACTTCTTTGCGAGAAGTCAATCAACATCTGCATCACGATTTATTAGATAATCCAACTCCCATAAAAATCATTAATTCCGATGGCGCACACAACATCGCTATTGGTTTAAATGCACCTGTTGACATAGAAATTATCGGACATACAGGTTATTACGCCGCCAGCATGAACAAACTAGCCAACGTAACTATTACAGGTAACGCCGGAACAGGAGTAGCCGAAAACATGATGTCTGGACGAGTCCATGTCAAAGGCTTTGCGTCAGTTTCTGCGGGTTCTTCAGCGCATGGCGGATTACTAATTATTGATGGTAATGCAGGTTTGCGCTGCGGTATTTCTCTTAAAGGTGGAAATATTGTTGTCGGTGGAAATGTCGGCAGTTTCTCTGCATTTATGGCGCAAGCGGGAAGGATTGTAGTTTGTGGAGATGCGGGAGATGCGTTAGGCGATTCCCTTTACGAAGCAATAATTTATGTCCGAGGAAACATCAAATCTTTAGGCGCAGATGCTCAAATTGAACCAATGTTAGAAGCCGATTATCTCACAGTAGGGGAATTACTCGGTAAAGCAAATTTACCCCATCATCCCAAAGAGTTCAAAAAAGTAGCATCCGCAAAGCAGCTTTATCACTGGAATGCAGACGCAAACCAAGAATATTAACTTATAGCAAAAATTAGTGCTGAATTCAGGCTTATGTTGTTAGAAACACAACGACTGATTTTGAGAGAGTTTAAACAAGAAGATACTCAAAAACTTGTATCTATACTTGCTAATTCAAAAGTAATGAAATTTTCACCAACAGGTATTCTCTCAAGGTCACAAACTCAAGAGAAAGTAGAAAGCTTTATTACTTCTTATAAAAAGTATGGTTTTGGAAAATGGGCTGTTATTTTAAAAGAAAATAGCGAGTTAATAGGTTATTGCGGGATAGCAGTGGAAACAATTGATTATCAGGATGAACGAGAGATTGGCTATAGATTCGACTCTAAATTTTGGGGTAAAGGCTTTGGAACTGAAGCAGCATCAGCAGCTTTAGAATGTGGATTTAAAAAATTCCAACTTCCCTACATTCTTGGAATAGTTGAGCCTTCCAATGTAGCATCAGTCAGAGTTCTAGAAAAATTACATATGAAGTATGAAAGAAAAACAGTATTCCACAATGTCAAAATGGATGTATATCAGAAAAGTTTTGTCACTTAAAAGATTTTGGTTTATCAAAATCTTAAATATCTAAGTTGTCATTAATTCAATTTGTATCCGAGCCAAAAATTAAATCTAACAATTAATCATGAACCCTAATCAACCTATTTCTAACGAACAATCCTGGGGATACGATCGCACTATCCTTAACTATATTCAAAATGCCGCCGCACACGGACTCTATGAAATACGCGGATTAGGTGCAAAACGTAAATTACCCCACTTTGACGACTTAGTATTTTTGGGTGCATCTTTATCTCGCTACCCCTTAGAAGGTTATCGAGAAAAATGTTCTACCAAAACCGTTTTAGGGACGCGCTACGCCACCAAACCCATAGAATTAGAAATTCCCATCACCATCGCCGGAATGAGTTTTGGCTCTCTTTCTGCCAACGTTAAAGAAGCTTTAGGACAAGCCGCAACCCAAATGGGGACATCGACAACCACAGGGGACGGCGGGATGACTCAAGAAGAAAGAAAGTCATCAAAAACATTGATTTACCAGTGCTTGCCGTCGCGCTACGGCTTCAATCCTGACGATTTGCGATCGGCTGATGCGATCGAAATAGTCATCGGACAAGGGGCAAAACCCGGCGGTGGTGGAATGTTATTAGGACAAAAAATCAATCCACGAGTTGCCCAAATGCGGACATTACCCGAAGGAGTGGATCAGCGTTCCGCCTGTCGCCATCCCGATTGGACGGGTTCAGACGATCTCACAATCAAAATTCAGCAATTGCGAGAACTAACCGACTGGGAAAAACCAATTTTTGTTAAAGTTGGAGCTTCGCGGACATTTAACGATGTCAAATTAGCCGTCCACGCAGGCGCAGATGTAATTGTAGTTGATGGAATGCAAGGAGGAACAGCCGCCACGCAAACCGTATTTATCGAACACGTAGGCATCCCCACCTTAGCCGCCGTGCGTCAAGCCGTAGAAGCTTTAGAAGACTTAGATATGAAGGGGAAAGTGCAATTAATCGTTTCTGGTGGGGTTCGTACTGGTGCAGATGTGGCAAAAGCGATCGCATTAGGCGCAGATGCGGTATCTATAGGTCAAGGTATTTTAATAGCGTTAGGTTGCAACAGCCAAACCTACGTTCAAAATGACACCCATTATTCCGCCCTTGAAGACTACGCCGCCCTCGGTACTGCACCAGGAACTTGTCACCACTGCCATACAGGGAAGTGTCCCGTAGGCGTAACCACTCAAGATCCGATATTAGAAAAACGGCTAGAAGTTGAAGTAGGAACAAAAAGAGTCAAAAACTACCTGCAAACCCTAAACATGGAATTAACTACAATTGCTCGTGCTTGTGGTAAGCAAAACGTCCATCATTTGGAAAGAGAGGACTTAGTAGCTTTAACTATTGAAGCGGCAGCAATGGCGAAGCTGCCGCTAGCCGGGACATCCTGGATTCCTGGAACTTAACACCTCACTTTAAAATGACTCTGTAAACAAATATACTTGTACTATACATTAAACTCTAGAGTGCATTAGCTTGACTGTTATTGGAGGTTTGATCGTGGGCAAAAGCAAACTCAATAAAGTTGATCGATTGGCGAATAACATACAAATTATGGTGAAATCCCAGACTCCAGGCTTACTTTGTATCAATCCATCAAATGAAAAAGCATTTCAATTAGCCGTCCAACAATTGGGGATGAAGCTAGATGAATTTAATATTGAAAATGATGGTTTTTATTTAGAAATAAGGTTGAAACGGGATATTGGGAAGGATAGTAAGATAGTACCATCCCTACTTAAACGTCCTGAATTGCCTAAAAATAGTACAATAAAACTTCAAAACAACAGTGAGTGAGGAAAAGAGATGTGACGAGGTACTGTAATTGGGATGTAATCCACTACCTTAAACTTCCTTGCATACAACTAACTAAGGCTTTGGCTGTATATTTTAGGTTATCTGTTGGACTTGCTTTTATACGGCGCAAGAATCAAAGCAAAATTTGCCCTTGGCGCGATCGCTTTGTCTAAACCATAAACTATTAGTAAAAAAGTTGCCCCAAGGTGCGATCGCTCTCCCCAACACATAAACTGTTAGTAAGAAAAATTGCCCATAGTGCGATCACTTTGTCTAAACCATAAACTGTTAGTAGAAAAAATTGCCCCTGGTGCGATCGCTTTCTCTAAACCATAAACCGTTGGCGCGATCGTTTTCTGTAAAGGCAGTATTTATGAGTGTCCAAAGCAAAATTGTGTAAGATAGATATCAGAAAAACTCTAACTTTAGGTCAAAACTGATGTCTCAGACAATTCTGAGCCAAATGCTCGACAAACTCCAATTTCTTGAACCAGTAGAGTTACAACAGCTTAATTACGCTGTTCAAGAACGCCTTACCAACAAAGAACACACAGCCAAACAAGTTGATTTCCATCAAGCATTAGTAAATTCTGGATTAGTACAGCAAATTAAGAAAAGCTCTAATCATCCAATAGTACGGCAACCTATTGAAGTTCAAGGTAAACCAATTTCTGAAACAATTATTGAAGAACGCTGCTAAATGACAGTTTACTTTATAGATAGTAGTGCTTTAGTCAAGCGATACATCAGTGAAATTGGCTCAGTTTGGGTTTTAGAATTATTCGATCCTGCCTTTGGGAATGAAGTTTTTATCGCCGCCGTTTCAGGAGTAGAAATTATTGCTGCGATCGCACGGCGATCGCGGGGTGGAAGTATTAGTGCTACTGATGCAACAAAAGTGTTTAATCAACTAAAAAGTGATTTACAGACAGAGTATCAAATTATTGAAATTACAGAGAGTATTATTAATGATGGAATGACCTTAGCCCAAAAGCACGGTTTACGAGGCTATGATGCAATTCAGTTAGCCGCAGGTTGTGCCTTAAATATGCTTTGTATCACCTATAACGCCGCTCCCATAATTTTTGTATCCGCAGATAAGGAGTTGAACATTGCAGCTTCAATTGAGGGTTTGGTTGTCGAAAATCCAAACAATCATCCCTAGCACAACTCAAAAAGACTTCGCAAAGAAACAAAAGCCAATTTGGGATTGTGATAATGCGCGATCGCCTTCTCTAAACCATAAAATGTTAGTGAGAAAAATTGCCCCAAGGTGCGATCGCCAACTTTATCTCTTAGCTCTTAGGGTAAAAATTGCCGATACAGGAATTAGAAAGTTCCTGTATCAACCCTTCAGGCAATTGGTAGAATAAATTGTTAGCGATCGCACTCTTAGGCGACAAGCCAGCATTTCCAATCTTTTCATTGAACCTCAGACAAGGAGATTTTTAAATGCCATTGGCTGAACTCATGTCACAAATCCAGGAGCTTTCAAAAATTGATAAGCTTCGGCTAATGCGGTTTCTGGCAATAGAACTTGTCAAAGAAAAAGATGCAACTACCTTATTGGTTGCCAATCAAGAATATCCTGTCTGGTCGCCCTATAATTGCTCTGATGCCGCCAATGTTTTAATGGATCTTCTGGCGACAAAACGACAAGAACAGAATAATTGATGCTCAAAAATTCCCCTACAAAATTATTATAGCAGCCTTGGACTGGCGGATCAAATGCCCTACCTGCCTTTGACGCTCAGTTTTAATAATCAATCCCTCAACGCCGAAGGCTTATTAGATACAGGCTCAAGCGTTAATGTTTTGCCATACCAGTTGGGTCTACAACTTGGTTTAATCTGGGAGAATGAGACAATCTCGGTTCTATTGACAGGAAACTTGGCTCGCTTTGAAGCTCGCGCAGTCATTGTTGATGCTCAAGTTGGTTTGTTCCCAATAGTTAGCCTAGGATTTGCCTGGACGCAAGCAACCGATGTGCCTTTGATTCTGGGACAGGCTAATTTCTTCTTTGAGTTTAATGTCTGTTTCGTTCGTGCGCTTTCTGAATTTGAAGTCTGCCCTAAACAAGTTGAATAAAAATGAATACAGGTAATAGGAAAATTGGACAAGTGCGATCGCTTTCTCTAAACCATAAACTGTTAGTAGGAAAATATGACCAAGTGCGATCGCCTTCTGTAGAAGGCTTCTAAGATTCAGAAATAACCAAAGTTTTCAGAGTCTGACAGAAGAGGGATAGCACCAGAACCAATGGAACAAAATACTTCCAAGTCTCGACCCACAAAAAAGATGATCCGCCGGGTCTACCCGTTTAGATAGAGCATGACATATTTCTGTGACTGGTCATGCCGAAAAAGAACTATTCCTGGACGATGCAAGAATGCGATTCAACCATTCGTGAAGAAGATTCTGCTCATTTGGGGAGAGGACTTTGAGCTGATCTAGGTTACCTCCTAATGTTGTTGCCGCATTAGCAATTAGCCCACCATCGTGGCAATTTACTTTAATTGCGATCGACGAGATCATCGACTCCCTGATGTTCTCCAAATAGGAAGGGTCGTGAAGAACCCCAGGCAAGAAGTATGTCGACAGAACGACTCCTGATGCAGAAGAAAAGGCGACAAACGTCGCCTCTTCCTGGCTGACCTTGAGAGATCCCGAAGCCGCTAGTCGCCCAATCAAAGCAGTCAAACCATCCAACGCGATCTGAGCGGCGGGCGTAACCTTGCGGGAATAAGGGTTGGCATACATCAGGTCATAAAGTTCAGGATTTTCCAGCCCAAATCGTACGTGGATGTCCCAGCCATGGCGCAACTGCTCTATAGGCTCCAGTGTCTCCCTGTGTTCGGGATCGATCGCCATATACCGAGTGAACCCCCGTTCCGCCACAGCATCGAGCAACCCCACCTTGTCACCAAATAGTCTGTAGATGGTTGGTAGTTGTACCTTGGCTTCATCGGCCACTGCTCGAATCGTAATTGCATCGCGGCCAATGCTTCTCAAAAGAGACTCGGTCACATCCAAAATACAACTGCGGTTCTGGTGCTGTTTTTCTGTGGGCATCTCTACTTCCTTCAAAATCTACCAATAATTCTCCGACTGTATCCTTTACTTCTAGTGTTATCATTGTTAACATATTTAATATAACTTTGTTAACATTCTTGGTCAAAGAAACTTACCAAAAAACAAGGAGGATAACATATATGTTCAATGTACTTTCGGAGCTAAACTGGATTGCTATAGCGGCTGGCACGGTGGCACTCTCTGTCTTGGGTATTTTGTGGTTTGGTGTGCTTTTCCCAAAAGTCTATGCGATCGCTTTGGGAAAGCAAGATGAGCAGCCCACTCCGCCTGCTCCCATCTTCATCGTAGGTCCTTTCGTTTGTGGTCTAGTCACAACAATTGCCAGTGCGATTCTGATCTGTGCATTTAAAATTGAGTCCGTTGCCGACGGACTGATCTTTGGTGCCATCGTTGGGATTGGGTACTTGACTTCCACAACGGTTAACACTGGGATCAATCCTAACATTCCCCGCCCTCTGGTTTATGGTTTAGTTAGCGGCAGCTACTTTTTCTTAGCAGGACTGTTTGTTAGCGTCATTCTCGTTGCCTTGAAGTAGATCGACCGGGCTGTGGCAAGCCTCTATCGGGGCTACCTGGTAGAGTCACAATCTCATGACAAGGCGCGGCGTTCCGTTGTATTAAGAAGGTAGAAGCTCTGCTTGCCAATACCAAATTGCGGGAAACAAGAACGTGCCTTTTTACCATAAAAACAAAACGCCCGCGTCAAACGCTTTAACCGACCTGATTCGCGCCGTAATCCGGATGAACGCAACGGTGCAAAAATCAGGAACACGCCTGATGCGGGGTACGGGAATAACTAATACTCGATGGCAACTGCTCAGTGAGTTATTCGCCCTTGAAAAGCGCGTCACGGTAAGCGAATTGGCGCGGCATATGGGCTTAACACGGCAAGCCGTACAACGGCTCGCTGACGACATGGCAAGAGATGGTCTGGTTGAGTTCGCCGAAAATCTCGGAGACGCGCGAGCGATGCACTTGCTGCTCACGGAAGCAGGCAAGGCAAAGTATCACGATGCGTTAGAACGCGAATGGCAGTGGACAAATGTGATCGCCGCAGACTTTGACGCAGAACAAATCGCTCATGCTGTAGCACTTTTGGAAGCCATTACGCAGAAGATGCAAATCGAGCATTGACAACATACTGTCAATGCGTTAGATTTTATATCGACAACATACTGTCAATATATTTTGTAAAAAGGTTACTAACCTGATGCCAAACCCCACCGCCGCCGAACAGTTTGACCCAAGTAACCCGCGATTTACCGCCGACCGATTCACGCTCCTGGCGCAGATGCGCGCTGAGGCTCCCGTGACCTTCCTACCTGCACTTAATGTTTACGCCGTGACGCGGTGGCAGGAAGTGCATGACGTTTTGGGTGATGCTGTGACCTTCGCGTCGTCCGAGGCATTTAGCGCGGGAGTTCATCTCGCGCCCGAAGCCCTCGCCATCTATTCACTCACGTCACCACTGTTTGCCTACAACCTGATCAATGTGGACAAGCCACTCCACACCCGCTTACGTGAACCACTCATGGCGGCGTTCTCTCCCAAGCGCATTGGGTCCCTCGCCCCAACGGTGATAGCAGATGTCGAAGACTTGCTTGATGCGATCGCGGCATCAGGCGATCGAACTGACCTACTCCTAACCTTGTGCAAGCCGCTTCCAGTCCGAACAATTTGCCGACTACTGGGTGTTCCACTTGCGGATGCCGAGAAGTTGAGTAGTTGGTCAGACGCGCTAATTGCATTCCAGACACCCGGCTTACCTGTTGAGGTGCAAGTCGGTGCAGCACAAGGTTTGCGGGCGTTAGACAACTACGTTCGCGAAACAATCGCTCTTAAAGCTGCAATGCCAGACGAAGGTTTGATTTCTGCCTTGGTCGCCAGTCGCGCTGCTGGGGAAAACGATTTGTCAGAGGATGAGTTAGTCGCGGATATTGCCATCGTTTTCTTTGCTGGACACGAAACCACCATCAATACGATCGCCAATGCGTTCCACTCGCTTTTGCATCGGCGTGACTACTGGGAAGCCGTCGGAGCGGGAACTTTAGATGCCGAAAATCTCACTGATGAACTCTTGCGCCACGACACATCAGTGATGGGCTTATACCGACGTGCCACCGTAGATACCATTATCGGCGGTGTTCCCATTCCCCAGGGCGGGACAGTTTGGGTGTCTTATGCGGCGGCGAACCGCGATCCTGCCCTATTCGACGCGCCGGAAACGCTCCAGTGTCCACGCGCGAATGCCCGCCAGCATTTGACGTTCGGCTACGGCGCTCACTATTGCGTTGGACCGTTGCTTGCCCGTCTGCAATTGCGTGAGGCGATTTCTCGTACTGCAATTCGTTTCCCCTCTATGCGTCTTGAGCCAGGTGTGATCGTGCCAGAAATCCCGCATCATGGTCTTCGCGCCCCGCTTGCGCTTCCGGTACTACTGAAATAATTTTGTCATACCGATTGAATAAAATATAGGAGAAAAATGAAAGCAATTGTCATTCACACCTACGGCAATGAGGACGTTTTACAGCAGTTCTTGATTGAGCAAGATACAGTTAAAGATGAAACTGGAATGGAAGACAAATGAAAGCATACTCTACAGACCTGCGTCAGAAAATAGTTGATGCGTATAACCAAAAAGAGAGTTCCCAGAGGCAGTTGGCAAGAAGGTTTCGGGTCAGTTTGACATTTATTGAGAATTTATTAAAGCGTTATCGCACCGATGGAACCGTTGAACCCAGAGCGCATGGAGGAGGTCAAGTAGCTAAACTTAGCCCCGAACAAGAGGCGGTAGTAGCTGATTTAGTAGACGAAAATAATGATGCCATTTTGGTAGAGTTATGCGACCAACTGGAGCAACGTGTTGGAGTAAGGATCAGTCGAGCTACGATGGGACGATACGTCCAAAAGCTCAAACTTACCAGAAAAAAAAACTCTGCGCGCAACGGAGCGAGACAGCGAACGAGTACAACAGTTGCGGGTAGAATATTGGCATGAAATTGAAGCAGTCAACTTGGAGGATTTGGTGTTTGTAGATGAGACAGGCTCCAACTTAGCAATGACACGGCGTTATGCCCGTTCTGTCCGAGGCAGCCGCGCCTATAACCACGCTCCTTACGGGCGCGGACAAAATGTAACATTGATTGGTGCAATGGCGCTACGGGGGCTGGTAGGTGAAATTACTTTTCCCGGTGCAACTGATGCTCTAGCATTCAAGACCTATGTGACTCAGGTATTAGTGCCTAATCTCTGGACAGGCGCGTGTGTAGTTATGGATAATTTGCCCGCCCACAAAGTTAATGGTATCCGTGAGGCAATTGAATCGGTAGGCGCAACAGTCATTTATTTATCCCCCTATTCGCCAGATTTTTCACCAATTGAAAACTGTTGGTCAAAAGTCAAAGAGTTTCTGCGTGCCAGAGCGGCACGAACCTATGCTCAGTTAGACCAAGCAATTACCGATGCTCTCGCTGCGGTGACACTCCAAGACATTATTGGCTGGTTCACCCATTGCTGTTGCTATGTTTCACCCAACTGAGAACTGCTGTAAATTACACCGATGTCGAACGTCCAGAGCCAAAAGCAGACGAAGTTCTGGTGAAAGTTCACGTCGCGGCGGTCAACCCCTCGGATTGGAAAATCCGCGATGGGATGGGCGAAAACTTCGGACTCAAACTTCCGCTCATTCTTGGCGGCGACATCGCCGGAACTATTGAAGAGGTTGGCGTTGAGGTTACAAATTTCCAGCAGGGCGATGCGGTTTATGGGATGACCGTGTCCGGGGGCTTCTCTGGTGGTTATGCCGAATACGCGATCGCCAAAGCAGATGCGATCGCGCTCAAACCGGAAAGCCTAAATTTTGAAGAAGCGGCGGCGATTTCCATCGGCGCGTTGACTGCGTGGCAAGCGATGTTCGATTTAGCAAATCTGAGTAGCGGACAAAGAATCTTGATCACCGGAGCGTCGGGCGGAGTAGGCTCGATGGCGGTTCAATTGGCTAAAGCAAAAGGCGCGATCGTTATCGGCACGGCTTCGAGCAAAAACGAACAGTACGTCCGCGATTTGGGCGCAGATGAATTCATCGATTACACGCAGCAACCCTTTGAAGAAGTCGTCAAGGACGTTGATGTTGTTTTCGATACGGTCGGCGGCGATACCCAGGAACGAGCCTTCCAAACTCTGAAAAAGGACGGCTTTCTGGTAACGTCGGCGCAGACTCCGTCTGAAGAAAAAGCACGCGAATCGGGCGTAGAAGCCGCGTTTGTCTTTTGTAAGCCGAACGCGGGGCAACTAGCCGAAATTAACCGTTTGATTGAAGAAGGCAAATTGAAAATACACATCGAAACGGTTCTGCCGCTTGCGGAAGTAAAAAAGGCGCATCAACTTTCTCAAAGCGGGCGAGCGCGCGGCAAAATTGTTTTGCAAATTGGGACATAGTTTTGAAATGGGCGCGGCAATGGCAATTTACCAACCATAGCCCAACAAGGCGCTGCAACCGACAGCCTACGCTCGTTCCTCGCTACTGCACAAATCAAAATTCAACCAAAAAAGGATAAAACCATGATCTTGGTAACAGGAGCCACCGGACAGTTGGGTACAGCAGTAGTCCAAAATCTACTGGAAAACACATCCGCCAACCAAATTGCTGCATTTGTGCGTGATGAAAGTAAAGCCTCTGTCTGGAAAGAAAAAGGGGTAGATATCCGTGTAGGCAACTACGATGATACGAATTCACTCGACAAAGCCATGCAGGGCATTGAAAAGGTCTTACTGATCGCCGGAACAGATGAGGAAAAATGCCTTCAGCAACACAAAAATGTCGTAGATGCCGCAAAAAAGGCGAGAGTTAAATATATTACTTACACCAGCCGGAATTTGAAAGATCCAAACACTTTGGCAAACAAGTTGATGGTGAGACATTTTCAGACAGAAGATTGTATCAAAGCGAGTGGGTTGAACTATGTTCTCTTTCGCAATGCCTTGTATATGGACACCATTCCTCTGTTTGTAGGGGAAGGAGTTTTTGATACGGGAATTAACTTACCAACTGGTGACGGACGAGTACCCTTTGCCCTGAGAAGCGAAATGGGAGAAGCGATCGCCAATGCACTGTTAGAGAGCAGTGGCGATAACCGCATCTACAAACTCACCGGAAGTGAGTCCTATTCCTTTGACGATGTTGCGGCTACTCTTGCTGATTTATCAGGTAAGGCGGTAGGTTATACACCTGCTGAGAAATCGGTATTTAAGACGCAAATGGAAGAACGTGGCACAACGGAAACTGTGGTTCAGAAGATCGTGGGTTTTCTAACGGATATCAAGAACGGACAGGAAGAAGAAGTCAGCCCCGACATGGAAAACCTACTTGGGCGAAAACCTGCATCACTTAAAGAGGGGTTAAAAGTTCTTTTCAATTTCTGATTAAATATAGGGAGAACAATAAAAATGAACACAGCACTAATAACAGGAGCCAATAAAAGTATTGGTTTTGAAACCGCCCGTCAACTGTTGCAAAAGGGATATTACATTTATTTAGGCAGCCGCAATTTAGAGAATGGACTAGAAGCTGTCGAAAAGCTTAAAGCCGAAGGATTAACCGATGTGGAAGCCATCCAAATAGATGTCAGCGATGATGAATCGGTAAAGGCAGCCCGTGTCGAAATAGGCAAAAAAACCGAAGTGTTGGATGTGCTGATCAATAATGCTGGTATCCTCGGTGGTATGACTCAAACAACAAGTACAGATATAGCTGTTTTTAAGCAGGTGTTTGATACTAATATGTTTGGCGTAGTTAGCGTTACCCAGGCTTTCATGGATTTGCTGCAAAAGTCGCTTGAGCCTCGCATCGTGAACGTAACTTCAGGCTTGGCTTCGCTTACTCTGCACAACGATCCTACTTGGAAGTATTACAACGTTAAAGCGGCTGTTTATAACTCATCAAAAGCGGCACTTAATATGTACACTATTGTCTTGGCTTACGAATTGCGAGATACACCGTTTAAAGTTAATGTTGTCGATCCCGGATTTACTGCCACAGATTTCAACCAGCATAGCGGAACGGGAACCTTGAAGGAGGCTGGCGCGCGTTTAGTGAAATACGCTCTAATTGACAGCAACGGACCGACAGGAAAGTTTTTTAGTGATGACAATAGCCCGGAAACGGGAGAAAGCCCCTGGTAGTTTCAGTTAGTTAACAACCTGATGGCGATCGCGTAGCGTCTCGTAGAGAAGAACGAACCATTGGCATCCCCTCACCATAAGGAATTAATAAAAGGAGAAGATACATGAGTAGTTTTCTAACCAAAATTAAGCCGCCCGTTCTGTTTTACCCCAATTTTCTCAACTCCGTAGATAACCTCGATTGGTTTCAAAAGTCACAGAAACTAGAATGGACGCGGGGTGAAATAAGTATGTATGGAAAATTAATTCCTGTACCGCGTGAGGAGTCCTTATTTGGCGACGACCTGCACTACGAATATCGTGGTAGCCAAATAAAAGCCGCTCCCTGGCCGGACTTCTTATTAGAGGCGCGCGATTCCTTCGGAAAGCTTCGCTAACGCATTTACGCATTAAGCGGATATAAGTTTAATTTTGCCGTTGGTAATCGTTATCTCACAGGCAAAGACTCAATTGGCTGGCACTCTGATGATTTTCCTCAAATCGGTAAAAGACCTGCGATCGCATCAATAAGCTTAGGTAGCACTCGCAAATTTAAGCTGCGGCACAAGGAAAGCGGTCAAACCGTTGACTACCAACTAGAGAGCGGGTCTTTGTTAATCATGCTCCCTGGCTGTCAAGAAGACTGGGTTCACTCAGTGCCAAAAACCGCTCGTCGGGTTGGCGATCGCATTAACTGGACGTTTAGACCTCCTGTGGATGCGATTGATTGTGGCGAGCAAAATTGACGAGCTTCCCACTCTCTGTAGGGCAAAAGCCATGTGTGGCAGGTCATCGGCGTTGTACCGATTGAAACTTACCTTCTCACTTCCACTCAATTAAACTGGTCAGTCTTTGGTTGTGGATGGTGGGTTGTTACCGACAACCCAGACATGAACAAAATGATTGCTTCCCAAACTGCTTTAGATCGTGTTGATGTGCCTAATTATTTACAGTGCGATCGCTCATTGTTTTCTAAAGACAATAGGTGAATAAATGCTCAAATAATTGAAGTTTCCGGCAGGATGTTTCTTGAATCTTTGGCTAACCTCAATCAAAAAGAAAAATAAATTTTTACGATGTAGCTCCAGATTTTGGTGCTAGGAAAGATTAAGCAGCATCTTCGGCTGGCGCATTGAGCGTCGCCATGTCAATTACCAAACGATAACGAACATCTCCTCGCTCCAGCCGTTCAAACCCGTCGTTAATATCCTCCGCCTTGATGACCTCAACATCGGCTGAGATATTATGCTGGCTACAGAAGTCAAGCATTTCCTGGGTTTCTTGAATACCCCCCACACCAGAAGAAGCCAGCCGCCGCCGTCCCATTGTTAGCAAAACGGGGCTAAAATCCATGTCTGCGGGAATGCCAAGACAGCAAAGCGTACCGTCGAGCTTGAGAATCCGCAGATAGGGATTGAGTGGATGACCCGATGAAACGGTATCAAGGATGAAATCAAAGCGATTTTTCTGGACTGCCATTTGCGCCTCGTCCGTTGACAAAATTGCTTCGTCTGCCCCCAGCGCCTTCGCGTCAGCAAGCTTTGCTGCCGACGTACTAAACAGCACAACATAAGCGCCTAGAGCGTGAGCGAATTTTACTGCCATGTGTCCAAGCCCACCTAGCCCCACAATCCCCACTGTTTTACCTGTCCTTATATCCCAGTGGCGAAGCGGCGACCAGGTTGTTACTCCCGCGCAGAGCAGTGGTGCGACGCTTGCCGGAGCGAGATTAGAGGGGATGTGATAGGCAAAATGAGTGTCAACAACATACTCGTTCGAGTAGCCCCCGCGCGTAATGCTGCCGTCTTGTCTATCTGTGCCGTCATAGGTAGTGGTCACACCTTCACTGCAATATTGCTCTATGTGGCTTTTGCACGGAGGACATTGACCGCAAGAATCAACGATTGTGCCTACTACCACCGCATCGCCGACTTGGAATTTTGTCACATCTGCGCCGACCGCTGTCACTTCGCCGACTATCTCGTGACCGGGGACTAAAGGAAATTGGCTATTTCCCCGAATTGCGTGCAAATCGCTGTGACATACGCCGCAGAACTGAATTTTTACGGCAATGTCGTTACTTCGCAATGCCCGCCGCTCGAAAGCCCAAGGAAGGAGGCGATCGCTTTTGTTTAAAGCGGCAAGTCCATAACAAGGTCGCATCAATTGTTTTGGCTCAATAGAGGTATCTTTTGGCATTTGCGGTTCTTATTTGTAGATTATGAACCAAGGATAGATCGGCTGCGATTAATTTACTAGATAGTATAATCAGCATAGATTTATGAAAAATATGCAGTAATGAAACGTGACGAACTAAATGACTTAGCCGCCTTCGTGGTGGTTGCTGACGAGATGAGCTTTACCCGCGCCGCGTCAAAACTGGGAATGTCCCCCTCTGCCTTGAGCCACGCTATGAAAGCCCTCGAAGACCGTCTTGGTTTACAATTGCTGGCGCGAACGACCCGGAGGGTTTCAACAACTGAAGCTGGCGAACGACTATTAAAGACCTTGCGACCTGCCTTTGAAGATATCAATGCCGAACTGATAGCTTTGGGTGAAATGCGTGACAAGCCTGCGGGAACGGTACGCATTACCACCTTTAAGCACGCAGCGACCTCTGTGCTGTGTCCCGTACTACCTGGTTTCCTGGCTGCCTATCCAGATATCCGCGTCGAGATTACGGTAGATGACGCTTTAACGGATATTATCGAGAGCCGTTATGATGCGGGCATCCGATTTAGTGAAAAGGTTGCCAAAGATATGGTTGCACTAAAGGTCGGCTCGGATATCCAAACAGCCGTTGTGGGGTCGCCAGCCTATTTTGCTAACCGTCCTATTCCCAATACACCCCAAGACCTTGCCGGACATAACTGCATCAACTATCGATTCGCAACTTCTGGCGGTCTTTATTCTTGGGAGTTTGAGGAAGACGGGCGACCGTTTCAAGTCAGGGTCGATGGTTCTCTCGTTTTTAATGACGGCGATTTACTCCTTGCTGCTGCCTTAGCAGGACAAGGCATTGCCTATCTTTTTGAAGATCGAATTGCTGACCTTGTTGCTGAGGGTAGGCTGATTAAAGTGTTAGCAAAGTGGTGTCCAATCTTTCCCGGTTACTACCTTTATCATCCAAACCGCCGCCAGACACCGCCAGCATTGGCGGCGTTGATTGATGTTCTGCAAGTTAGTTAAATCTGCTGGTATTGTCGAACCACAAAGTGCCTGGCGATCGCCTTAAATTCAACATAAATCAATAATTGTCGCACTGCTTAAGCAATGCGCGATCGTCTAATATCCCCCATTGGCGGCGCGCCAAACAAACGAGAATACTCACGGCTAAATTGTGAGGAGCTTTCATAGCCTACTCGATACGCAGCACTTGTAGCATCGCAATCTTCCACCAGCATCAGGCGACGAGCTTCTAATAGTTTTAACTGCTTTTGATATTGCAACGGACTCATTGAGGTCACGGCTTTGAAATGGTAATGGAAAGAAGAAGCAGACATACTGGCGTTTCTAGCTAGATCCTCAACTCGCATTAGGTTTGTAAAATTAGCCTTAATCAGTTTGATCGCTTCAGCGATGCGTTGCATTGTGCTACCGGATGTGGCAATCTGGCGGACAGCTTCGCCTTGTTCGCCCATCAGCAAACGATAGTAGATTTCGCGGACAATCATCGGTGCTAGGATCGGGATATCTTGTGGCGTATCCAAAAGTCGGGTCAGTCGGAGCGCGCAATCAATCAATGGTGCATCAGCATTGCTGACGAACAAGCCTTTGACAGAGTTTTCTTTGTTACTGGCAATGATCCCAGTCTCCTCCATCACTTGAGTTTCTGCGAGAATATCACACAGTTGGCGTAAGTCTAATTGCAGCTTGAAAGCCAAATAGGGCTGTTCTGGAGTAGCTTGTACTACAAATGCTCTTAGTGGCAGATCGACGGAGAGCGTCAGATATTGAGCAACACTATAATGATAGGTTTCTTCCCCTAGCAATACTGTTTTTTTCCCTTGAACGACAATGACTAGGAGCGGTTCGCAGACATTGTGCAGTGATGTAGAAACATCAGATACTCGTCTAAATTCCAGCTTGGCGATCGCTGTAGGATGAGAACCATTCCCCCGACTATCGGTGTGTCTGGTGAGTAATGCCGCCAATTTTTTACACTCATTGTCAATCTCGCAGTGGTTGATACTCTCAATCGCCATGCTAGTTCTTCAACTTATTTCAGCATTATCTTAATGAGCAATATAGTGTAACTCCATTAATTTTTTAAACCTTGGTTTGGAGGATTAGGCAATTAAACGCGAGGTTTAGGCATTGAACATCCTATCGGTGGCGCTTAACATAAGCATATCTAACTTACAAATTTAGCTATGACATTGCCCACGAGTGCTTTTCTCATAGTGCCTGTGATGCGATCGCAAATCCTCGGAAACTAATGACATCTAGCCCCTAGGATAATTACCAAAACATGAAGATTTCACAATCAGCCCAATCTGAGGTAATTGAAATGTTACACCAAACCTTAGCGACTGTTATAGAGTTGAAAACTTACATCAAGCAGGCGCAATGGAATCAACAAATAAATTTTTACCAACCCCACGCAATCTATGACGAAATTTTGGCGATTGTGGAAGAATACATTAATTTTTTTGCCGCCTCAAAGGTGTCTTTGAGCAGGGTAGACACGAAAACAAATTGCCCAAAATCGTCGCTAAATGACTCCTCAAATACCATTATTTGCATCAAAAATAGAATAACTGCTTTAGCAACTCGTTTAGAACCTTACGCTCAGTTGCTGCGTGATACAAAAAAATTACCGATTTAGAACTTAATACTAAATAGAGTCAAAAATTATGCAACTTCAACGCACAATTTGTTTACTGGTAGCAAGTGTAAGTATTGGGATTACTGGATGCGTCCCATTAAGCCAGAGTAATGCTCAAATTAGTCAAACTCCGACCACTACTCAAACTCCTTTGCGCGAACCGGATGTAGTCTATGTGCCTACGCCCCAGGAAGTTGTAGACGAAATGCTGGCATTAGCCAAAGTGACAAAAAATGATGTAATTTACGATCTTGGTAGTGGTGATGGGCGGATTCCTGTCACCGCAGCGCAGAAATTTGGGACTAGGGGAATTGGCATAGATATTAACCCCGAACGCATCCAAGAAGCTAATGCTAATGCTCAAAAAGCCGGAGTAAGCGATCGCGTTAAGTTTCTTAATCAGGACTTATTTACAACGGATATTAGCCAAGCAACGGTTGTAACGCTTTACCTTTTACCCGAACTAAATGTGAGGTTGCGACCTCAATTATTTAAGCAACTCAAGCCAGGTACTCGCATTGTCTCCCATGATTTTGACATGGGCGAGTGGAAACCAGAGCGAACGGTGCAAACAAAAGAAGGTTCTACTATCTACTTATGGACTATCCCCAAAGAAGTTCCTCCCAATTTGCGATGAGCATATTTAACTGATTGAGTTAAAATGCTCGCTAAATCCTAGGTACAAGTAAAAAGTCAAGGGTGACTTCTTTGCCGTTTGCGCTTAAATTCAGTAATTTTAAGAGTATAAATATGCGAATCAGGTTAAAACGCCGACGGTTTGGTCAAATAATGATTTCCGGTACAGTAGTAGCGGTGTTGGGGAATTTGACAAGCAAAACTTGGGCGCAAACAAGCCCTCGTAGCCAAAGCGCACCAAATCAAGCACCAGAAGTAGTCGATGTAACGCTGCGAGTCAATGGCACAGAACGCAATCTAAAAATAGACGCGCGTGTCACATTATTGGATGCGTTGCGCGATCGCATTGGTTTAACAGGAACAAAAAAAGGATGCGATCGCGGTCAATGCGGTGCTTGCACTGTATTGGTTAACGGACAGCGCATCAATTCCTGTTTGTCGCTGGCAATTATGTACGACGATACCGAAATCACCACCGTTGAAGGGTTAGCGCGCGGCAATGAATTACACCCCGTACAAGCAGCCTTCATCAAGCATGACGGCTTTCAGTGCGGCTATTGTACCCCCGGTCAAGTTTGTTCGGCAGTGGGTGCTATAGCTGAAGCAAAAGCAGGTACAGCAAGCTCCGTAACAGCAGATGTCAGGAAGCAAGGACAAGTTGAATTGACCGCTATGGAAATCTCGGAACGCATGAGTGGCAACATTTGTCGGTGCGGTGCTTATCCTGGCATTGTGGCGGCAGTGCAGGAAGTAAGTCAAGCCAATTCATAAAAAGATTATTTGTTTTTATAACTCCCTTTCCCTATGAAACCATTTACTTATTTACGTGCGACCGAAACCAGCACAGCCATTGAGTCCGCCACCAGCCAAACAAAATTTATTGCTGGCGGTACGAATCTTCTTGACTTGATGAAAGAAGGCGTAGAACAACCAAACCGTCTAATTGATATTACTAGAATACAGTTGGCGCAAATTCAACCCACCGCTAACGGTGTACGCATCGGGGCGCTGGCAAAAAACAGCGATACTGCTAACCATCCTCTAATCCGCACGCGCTATCCGCTACTTTCGCAAGCTTTACTTGCTGGGGCATCGCCACAACTGCGAAATATGGCATCTCTTGGTGGAAATTTGCTGCAAAGAACTCGCTGTTATTACTTTTACGATACCTCCGCACCTTGCAATAAGCGTCAACCTGGGTCTGGCTGTGCCGCCATTGAAGGCTATAACCGCATCCATGCAATTTTAGGTACGAGTGATAGTTGTATCGCAACTCATCCGTCTGATATGTGCGTGGCACTAGCCGCACTGGATGCGGTGGTACAAGTTTCAGGAGCAAAAGGCGATCGCGCAATTCCCTTTGCGGAGTTTCATCGCTTACCTGGAGATACGCCCCAAATTGAGACAGTATTGCAACCAGGGGAATTAATTACAGCCGTTGATTTGCCTAATTCATCCTTTGCCGAAAATTCTCATTACTTCAAAGTTCGAGACAGAACATCCTATGCCTTTGCTGTAGTTTCCGTTGCTTCTGCCCTAGAAATTAACAACGGTACGATTGGCAATGCGCGAATGGCATTAGGAGGAGTGGCGCATAAACCTTGGCGGTCAGTAGAAGCCGAGAAGATACTGATAAGCGCAAAACCAAACGAACAAACCTTTCAGGCGGCGGCGGCGGCGACTTTACAGGGGGCAAAAGGTTACAAACACAACGCTTTTAAAGTGGAACTAGCAAAAAGGGCAATTGTGCGATCGCTAACTATAGCAACAGAGGGGACAGCAGTATGAATCAAGCAGATAGAGCAACTAATGCCGTAACAGGCAAGCCGATGGATCGGGTCGATGGTCGCCTCAAAGTCACAGGGACGGCACAATACGCGGCGGAATTTCCCCAAAAGAATCTTGCTTACGCCGTTCTAATTGACAGTAAAATTGCTCGTGGCGAAATTAAGAGCATGGATCTCAGCGCCGCAGAAAAAGCACCAGGAGTTCTCGCTATTCTTACTCACGCTAACGCGCCTAAACTCAAGGTCATGCCAGCTTTTACAGCCGGAGGAGGTGCAGCAGAAAGCCGCCTACCTTTAAGCGATAATAACATCTATCATGTTGGTCAATATATTGGTGTGGTAGTTGCCGACACCTTTGAACGCGCCACCCACGCCGCCGAATTAGTCCGGGTTACGTACGCCGAACAACCACCTTTAGTTGAGATACAGCGTTTGCGAGATCGGGCAGTTGTACCCAAAGGCAAAGTATCACGAAGACCAGCAGATATGCTGCGCGGGAATTTCAAGCAAGGTTTAGCTGAAGGGAAGGTGCAGGTTGAAGAAACTTATACAACACCCATCGAACACCATAACCCAATGGAGCCGCACGCGACAACCGCCGTTTGGGAAAGAAATCGCCTCACTGTTTACGATTCTACACAGAACATTTTTGGTACGAGCAAAACTCTAGCAGCAGCTTTTGGAATTCCTGAAAAAAATGTCCGCGTTGTCTGCAAATTTATCGGTGGAGCGTTTGGTTGTAAAGGTACAATGTGGTCGCACGTCCCCCTAGCTGCTCTTGCCGCTCGTTACGTGCGTCGTCCGGTTAAGTTAGTTTTGACACGCCCGGAGATGTTTACAGGCGTTGGATATAGAGCGCAAACCGAGCAACAAGTTATTCTAGCTGCTACTTCAGAGGGCAAGTTGACTGCTCTAGCTCATCAAGGTATTTCTGATACTTGCCTTGAAACCATTGGTGAATTTGTCGAACCGTTTACAAAGGCTACTCATATGATGTATGCCTGCCCAAACGTGCAAATTTCGCAACGAGTTGTACGGTTAAACAAAGGTCAGCCCACGTTTATGCGCGCCCCAGGTGAAGCTTCAGGAACCTTCGCCCTTGAATCTGCCCTTGACGAACTTGCTTATAAGTTAAAGCTAGACCCGATTGAGTTGCGCTTGCGTAACCATGCAGACACCGACCCCGATACCAATTTGCCTTGGTCGAGTAAATCGCTCAAAGAATCTTATCAGCTTGGCGCTGAGAAATTTGGCTGGTCGCGGCGCAACCCCGAACCGCGTTCGATGCGCGACGGTCGGTATCTTGTGGGGATGGGGATGGCTAGTGCTACCTACCCTGTGCTTCACTTTCCTGCTAGTGCTGTAACCAAAATTATGCTCGATGGTAGCGTCGTTGTCCAAAGCGGTACGCACGAGATGGGTACGGGTACGGCGACAGCATTACCACCAGTGGTTGCTGATGTGTTGGGAATTGCTGTCGAAAAGGTGCGATTTGAGCTTGGCGATACTGATTTGCCGCGTGCGCCAGTTTCCGGCGGTTCGGCAACAATATCTTCCGTCGGAACCGCAGTTGAAGGAGCAACGCAAGCAGTCCGGGCAAAAGTATTAGCTATAGCTCGCGCAGATAGAAAATCGCCGCTTTACAAAATTCCCGCCACAGAAATTGCTACTGAAAATGGACAGTTGTTTGTGAAGAGCGATCGCACTAAAAGCGAAACCTACGCATCGATTCTCCAACGCAATAATTTGAAAATGGTAGAAGCCAGCTTTGATGCTAAATTCGACCAAGCAGATAAAAAATACTCAATGCACTCCTTTGGCGCGCAATTTGCCGAGGTACGTATCGATCCCGATATTGGTCAAGTTCGCGTAACCCGCTTTGTGGGAGCTTTTGGCACAGGACGAATCATGAATAGAAAAACCGCAAATTCGCAATTAATCGGTGGGATTACGATGGGTATCGGCATGGCGCTGTTAGAAGAAACCATAACCGACAACCGTTATGGGCGTATTGTCAATCCCAATTTGGGCGAGTACCACGTACCTGTTAATGCTGATATTCCAGCAATTGAGGCTTATTTTGTTGAAGAAAATGATCCCCACATCAACGCAATCGGAGCTAAAGGGATTGGCGAAATTGGGATTACAGGCGTAGCGGCGGCGATCGCCAATGCGGTCTATCACGCTACGGGCAAGCGCGTTCGTTCTCTGCCCATTACCCTAGACAAATTAATTTAACATGAAAGAATTTATCGCCATCTTAGCGGAACTTGAAAAAAGCAACCGTCAAGGCAAAACAACTATCATGGCTACGGTGATTGAAGCTAGTGGTTCTACCTATCGCCGCCCAGGAGCGCGGATGCTGCTAACTTCTGATGGTCGTAGTATAGGGACAATTAGTGGAGGTTGTTTAGAAGCCGATGTTTGTTTGCGATCGCAAAAAGTAATGGCAACGAATCAACCAACAGTAGTAACCTATGACACCACCTCTGATGAAGATATTGTCTGGGGACTGGGACTAGGCTGTAATGGCTTGGTGCGCGTGCTAATTGAGCCGATTACACCTTCTCAAGCAGATTATGTAGAGTTTCTATTTAGGTGCTACAGCGATCGCCAATTAGGTGTTGTAGCCACCTTGGTTAGCGCCACCGGTTCGGTTCAAGAGCAAGTTGGAACTCGTTTAATGTTGCAACAAAATGGCAATTTTATTAACCAGTTCTCAAATTTTATAGCCGCAAGCATAGTTGAAGACGCACGTACAGCATTACAAGACAAAGTTTCAACCTTGAAGTCCTATCTATTACCTAATGGTGAAGTAGAGGTTTTTATTGAAGTTATCCAGCCACCATTACCACTTGTAATTTTTGGTGCGGGTCATGATGCAATACCTGTAGCGCGTTTTGCTAAAGAATTAGGTTGGAATGTCACCGTTGTTGATACAAGACAATCAGAAGCAACACAAAATCGATTTACTGATGCAGATGCCATTGTACTATCTCGTCCAGAAAATATTAGTGACTATGTTGCTGTGAGCGATCGCACTGTAGCTGTAGTTATGACTCACAACTACTTGCACGACCGCGAAGTTCTCAAAACCCTCCTACCATCGCAAGTTTGCTACTTAGGTATTCTCGGACCTAAAAGCAGAACCGAGCGTTTGCTAGAAGAATTGCGCCAAATAGAAATTAATCCCACTAGAGAACAAATGCACCGATTATATGCTCCTATTGGGCTTGATATTGGTGCTGATACTCCCGAAGAAATTGCTCTGTCAATTATTGCCGGAATTCAAGCTGTGATTACTAACCGTTTAGGAAACCAGCTAAGAGAGCGAAAGGGATCGATTCACGAACCAATTACCAAGCAGGGCAATCAATTAAACCCGTCAGTTAAAAAGTATGTCAGCGTATGAAGGTCGTTGAAGAATATAACCAAAACATTGGAATTGTTATTCTAGCTGCTGGAGCATCAACGCGCATGGGTACGCCTAAGCAATTGTTGCCCTATCAAGAATGCACTTTACTTCGTCACACCATAGAAGTTGCGAAGTCTTCTGTCTGCCGACCAATTGTTGTTATTTTGGGCGCTTATGCCCAACTTATTAAGCCTGATATCAGCCATCTTTCTATTCAAATAGTAGAAAACTTGCAGTGGGCTAAAGGGATGAGTTCTTCAATTAAAGTAGGGATTCAAGAGCTAACAACATCTTACCCAGAAGTAAAGGCAGCAATAGTCACGCTTTGCGATCAACCTTTCATTTCTACCGAGATTATTAATCAGCTTGCCTTAACACACTATTCGACAAATCAGCCGATTATTGCTTGCGAGTATGGAGAAGCTTTAGGTGTACCAGCTTTATTTAGCGATCGCTTGTTCTCGGAACTTATCACACTTAAAAATGGTGAAGGAGCAAAACAAGTTATTAAAAAGCATTCTCAGGAAGTTTTTAGTATATCTTTTCCAGAAGGCGCTATGGACATTGACACACCAAAAGAATACGCAGAGCTTCTTGTTATGACATGAACATTGCATTGCGAACAAAACTTTTTTTAGCTTGCGTAGAGAGAAAATACTACGGAATACATAACTATGCCATCTAAATCTCTGGTTTCTTTCTCACTCTCGATTTGTTCAGTAATGTTACTAGGTTCGCCCGTACTCAGTCAAGCGCAAAGTCAGTTGCCCTATTGGACTAAAGCGACATCACCAACGGTAGCTCGGCAAGAGCTTTATCCAGAAGTTTTGAACAACAAAATTTACGTAGTCGGCGGTTTACTCAGCCCAAACACTGGCTTTTCCGCCCACTTCGAGTCTTACGACCCGGTCAAGGATACTTGGACAGTATTAAGACCGCTACCGGAAGCACGCCATCATATTACACTGTCGGCAGTCAATGGTTTACTCTATGGTATTGGCGGTTTTACTGGCGGGTTTCCAGACTGGCGCGCACAGCCGACTATGTTTATCTACAATCCCAGTTCTAATACTTGGACTCAAGGTACTGACCTGCCAGTGGCTCGCGCCGAGGGGATATCCGCAGTAGTTGATAATAAAGTCTACCTAATTGGCGGGCGCGTTCGAGCTACTGAAAACGCTCGACTTTTCAACGACCACATCGACAGCGTACGAAACGAAGTATTCGATCCAATAACTAAACGATGGTCGTCCCTTGCCAATGCATCGACACCGCGAAACAGTGCAGCCTCAGCCGTAATTGATGGCAAAATCTATGTTGTTGGTGGGCGCAAATTTTCCAAAAATGCTGATGGCACTGCACGCCAAGTCAATGTAGCAAATCTTGAAGTTTACGATCCTAATCTCAATCGCTGGCAGACGCGATCGCCTATGCCTCAAGCTAGAGGAGGTCTGGCGGCAACTTCCCATTTGGGCAAGCTTTACGTTTTTGGCGGCGAACAATGGGTTCCAGAGCAGAAAGTTTTTGCCGAAAGTTGGGTATACGACCCGAAAACTGACAAATGGGAAACATTACCACCCTTACCAACCCCCCGACACGGATTAGGGGCATCCGCCGTTGGCAACCGAATTTTTGTTTTTGGTGGCGGAACTAAAACGGGCGGAAATGCCGCTACAACGAGCCACGAAGTGCTAGTATTGCCCACCAACGGAGCAATACCTTAATCTTTTACTATTTAAACACTACGCCAACTTGTTCAGGCTTTCAATCTACAACATCAGCTTGTTTTAATGCCACCGCTAATTTTGTCATAAATTCAACAAAGACGCGAACTTTAGCCGAGAGATAGCGTTTTTGGGGATACAATACTGCGATCGGTAATCCAACTTGAGTCGCGTAAGATTGAAGAATGGGTTGGAGGTTTCCACGCGCGATCGCTTTGGCGGCAATAAATTTAGGCAGTTGGACTACACCCGCTCCTTGAATCACTGCTGCTAAAATCACCTCTGAGTCATCAAATCGCAGATAACTATCAACAGCAAGGTCAATTATTTTGCCCTCTTGTTCAAATTTCCAGATAGGTTCTTGTCGAGTTTGTGGATAGATAAAATTGACAGTGCGATGCTGCAATAGTTCGATGGGCGTTGTGGGCATACCATATTGAGCCAGATACGACGGCGAGGCACAGGTGATGTAGCGTGCCGTTGCTAAGTAGTGCATGATTAAACTGCTATCGCTGCTGATGCCAATCCGCACCGTTGCATCAATACCTTCCTCAATCAGATCGCTCAAGCGATCGCTAAAAGAAACATTTAGCTTTAAGTCAGGGTATTGTGTGGCAAATTGCAGCAAAGTCGGGGCAATGTGCATTTTGCCAAAGGTATTACTAAGATCGATCCGTAAAGTTCCGCTCGGTATAGATTGCGATCGCTTGACTTCAAGTTCGGCTTCTGACAAATCGTTGATAATTTGCTGACAGCGTTGATAAAATCGGTTGCCATCTTCAGTCAGTGTCAAACTGCGAGTCGTTCGCCCAAGCAAGCGCACCCCCAATTGGTCTTCTAAACGTAATACCGCTCGACTCACAGCCGAAGGAGCCATGCCCAACTGTCTTGCTGCTTCAGAAAAGCTGCCACATTGAGCGGAGCGCATAAAAATCATCAGGCTTTTCAGCTTATCCATTCCCTCCACCACAGCTTTGAATTTTTTGCACAAGTGTTTTGAAGTTTAACTACTTTTTCTCTTTTCTTGTACAAGCTACTGTTTAGATAAGTTGAAATTGCCAAGTCCCAAATAAGATTAAGGAAACAAATATGACACAGCAAACAAACGCACAACAAATCATCTTAGTTATCGGAGCAACGGGCAATCAGGGCGGCGCGGTGGCGCGTCATCTTTTGCAACGAGGAAAATTTAAAGTTCGCGCTCTAGTTCGAGATCAAAATAAGCCCGCATCTATTGCCCTTCAACAAGCGGGTGCAGAACTTGTAAAAGGTGATCTGGGCGATCGCGCTTCCTTGGATCGTGCTTTTGCAGACGTTTATGGCGTTTTTTCAGTACAGGACTTTAAAAATGGATTGGACACCGAGATCCGTCAGGGCAAGGCTGTTGCAGACGCAGCCAAAGGCACAAATATTCAGCATTTCGTCTACAGTTCGGTGGGTAGCGCCCAACGCAACACTGGGATTCCGCATTTTGATAGCAAGTTTCAAGTTGAAGAATACATTCGAGAAACCGCATTACCTTACACAATCATGCGTCCGGTGTTCTTCTTTTATAACTACAACGGAATGCAATCAATGGTTGAAACCGGAACGCTTTTTCAGCCTCTCAGTCCCGAAACAAAATTACAGCAACTATCCGAAGAAGATTATGGGGCAATGGTTGCTGAGGTATTTGAGCGCCCCGCAGACTTTATGCACCGCGAGATCGAAGTTGCTAGTGTGGAAATGACAATGCCAGAAATCGCTGCTGCCTTTAGCCAAGTTTTGGGACAACCCGTCAACTACCAACAAATTCCGTTTGCAGCATTTGAGCAGCAAGCTGGAGAGGAAGTAACCATCATGTATCGTTGGTTTGAGAACGTCGGCTATATTGCAGACTTTACACAGTTGAAACACGATTTTCCTACACTGACTGACTTTGAATCCTATTTGCGCTCCGGTAATTGGGCAAAATAAACCAATATGGAAGCGAAAGTATAGAAAGTTTTTGCTGCCGCTTGAGTACAAGGTTGATTATGCCAGCAGATTTGCTAACCAAGGAGATAACGATGAAAGTATTGATAGCTGGAGCAACGGGCAAGTATGCCAGCCTTGTAGTGCCAGAGCTAAAGCAGCGTGGTGTTACGGTGCGATCGCTGATACGCAATGAAAGTAAATCAGAGGCGGTACGGCAGCAAGGAGCAGACGAGATTGCGATCGCAGATTTTCGTGACCCCGCTAGTCTTCGTGCTGCTGCTAGTGGTGTAGACGGAGTATTTCATATCAATCCCGCCTTTGCACCCGATGAGGCAGAGCTAGGCGTAGCAATGGTTGAGGCGGCAGTATCTGCTAATGTACAGAAATTTGTTTTCTCCAGTGTCATCCACCCGTCAATTTCTAAGCTAAGTAATCATGCAGCTAAACGTCCAGTGGAGGAAGCTTTGTACGAATCAGGGATGGAATTTACTGTCTTGCAGCCCACTATGTTTATGCAGAATCTCAATAGTAGCTGGAGCGCCGTGTTGGAACATGGTCGTTTCTCTCTGCCTTACTCCAAACACGTAAAAGCATCTTACGTCGATTACCGCGATGTCGCAGAAGTCGCCGCCCTAGCGCTGACTGGGGACAAGCTGAGTTACGGCACTTTTGAGTTGTGCGCCCCTGGCATGGTCAACCGTGTAGAGTTGGTGACGCTGATGAGCGAGGCGCTGGGGCGCACTATTGAAGCAGGGGAGCCAGCCTTTGAGGAGTGGGTGCAAGCAGCGCACATAAACGATCCAACTATTAAAGAGGGTTTGGCGCGGATGTATGCCAACTACAATCGCTATGGTTTTCCTGGCGGCAACTCTTTAGTATTGCAAGCTATTCTCGGTCGAAATCCGCGATCGCTAAAACATTACATTTACGAGCTAAAGAGCCGTTGAGAATCAATTGTCCCAGAATTTACAGGTGGTAATATTTGGCGTTTTAAAGTAGCAAGTAACCGTTGATGACTTTTAATCAGGTGATGTTCGCCTTGAATACCAAGCATGAATAAGTAGATTCTGAAAAAATAGCACAGGTGGATCAAAGCCAGCCGATGCAATAATTGATGCAACTTCCTGGGGTGGCAGCACAGCAACATCATGACCATAAGCAGCGCGCATTTTTTCAATGTCGTCCTCCGGCAATTCGGCAGACTTCATCATTCGTAGCCAAATCTCAAGAAGGCTTTGATAGTCTGAAGTAGACATATCAGAAGCTATATCAGAACTGATCAAATATCCTTGGGGGCGAAGTCGTAAAGCAATTTGGTTAAAAAAGTTGCGCCTCTCCTCTTTCTCCATAATAAAGTGAGAAACCACAAGGCAAGTCGCCGCATCAAAGGAGTCTGATTCGGGCAGTGAATCGAGATAACCTTCGTGAAAAGTGCAACGGGATGTGATGCCACCTTCTTCAACGCGCTGACGACAAACATTAATCATCGCGATCGCAGGTTCTACCGCCGTAAATTGCCATAGTGGAAATGCTTGAGCTAGATTAATCAATTCCGATCCAGTTCCTACACCGACGCAAAGTATCCGGGCATCGGCAGGAAGCTCAGATAGTATGGCGCGGATCAATAAATCAAGGGAGTCGCGGATTGGAGCCAACTTAGCCCACCTTTGATCGTAGGCAGAAGCAGTTTTTTGGTCAAAAACAATAGCTGGTTGTTGATTTTTCATGTGGGGAAGTCAATAAGAGAGCAAGCAATTAGTTTTTGTTGAGGAAGTAGATAACAGCAAATCTAACTTAATATGCCCCTACTGTGGCAGAGCGCCGAACGCTAAAAAAGGCAAAATAAAAGAACACCATTTTGCTCATGATGGGGAAACCTGCAATTTAGTTGTCAAGAGAAAACCGCGTGATATTCCGCATCTACCGTTGTACGATGCTTTCAATATCTATTTGACAGGCAAGCAATTAGAGCGGCTTAAAAAACTATGGCACAGGTACAAATTTCATAAATAGCGGTATTAATCGCCTCGCAGTGCTGCCATTATGAGTTGTTTGCATCAGAACCCTGTAGACGTTTATTCAAAACAGGAGCTTGAGTGGATATTACTTGTTCGATGACATCAGCAGCATAGCACACTCCTCCTGCCTCCTGAATAGCGGAGCATAACTTCGCTGCATTATCTCGATAAGTACGCTCTTCCAACACTTTCTTAATAGCCATCTTTAATTTAGGAACATTCAGTTTGGTAAGGGGTACGACTTCACCTGCACCAACTCGTGCGACCCTTGCTGCCATGCCTGGTTGATCGGTGGTAATTGGAATAGCAACCATTGGAACTCCACTACTTAAACAACTTAATGCTGTGCTGCCTGCATGAGTAATCACTAGGTGAGAACGGTTAATGAGTTGTTGATGAGGAGGGAAAGCAACTACAATTGGATTCCCAGGAAAATCAGCCTTCGATACATCTGCTTTAGCATTTCCTAGGGAAATTACTAACTGAGCATCAATATCCAAGCAGGCTTCGGCAATGCAATGAAAAATTTTCCAATTTTGGTTCTGCAACGTTCCTAGAGTTGCATATATTAAGGGCTTACCGTTTAATACGTCAAAAGAGAAATGCTGTCTATTTAAGGATACAGGTTCTATATCTGAGGGATTCTTGAGAGGTCCTGCATAATGAAACCACGGTGCGATTTTTTGCCGGGGAAAATCGAGTTCTTGAGGTAATTGAGATATCTGAGCAAGTTTTGAATAGGAATCAGTCCGCTTGTAATGAGGTGGCAAATGCCATGTTTTTCTCTGCTGAACCAATACATCCCAAATAGATCGAGTTAGATAATTAGTTAGAACATTCCCTAACTGATTTCGCAGTTTAGCCCACCAAACATTTTTATATGTCCAGTGAGTGAAATAAGGAGGAACCCCAGGTTCTGTATTAATGGGCAATGCATTGCAGACTGTAATAAAAGGTAAGTTTAGATAGTCGGCGATAGTTCCCCCAGCACTTGTAACTTGATCGATAAGAAGAACATCTATTTGAGCGTTACGAATAGCGTCAGGAGCATCACGAAACAACATACTAGCTTCTTTCTTAAAAAATTGGATGGCAAATTTTAAGCCTTCTAATCCAGTTAATTGTCCTAATTGAGCATACATACTTTCTATGCTGCCAAGGGGAAAATCCCTACCCCCGATTTCACAAAATTCCAAGTTAGACTGAGAAATTTTTTCCTTTACTTCTGGCACACCAAACAACAGGACATTGTGTCCGCGACGCAGCAATTCAATCCCCAAATTGCACATTGGATTTAAATGACCGATTGCACCAGGACATAGAATACCAATACGAGACATATAGATTAATGGTTAAGAAAGCAAGTCACTTTAGTATAGACCTCTTGCAAAAGTAGGTGTTAGAATTGGGAGAAAAAGATGAGATAGAAACAATAATGACTTATAAACAAGTAAAAAAGCTGACTTCTGAAGAATTCAAACACTAGACCTCTTGCAAAAGTGTTAATTGAGATAGAGTGAGTAGACATACTCAGGAAATTGTTGATGAAATACGAGGAAGCTAAAAAGCTCATTCCAACTGAATGTAAGCGTTTATGTGGCGTATATCCAGAAACTTTTGAGCTAATGGTGGAAATAGTAAAAGTTTATCAAAAGCAGAAAAAAGTTTTGGGAAGACCGAGCAAACTTAGTACAGAAGACCAGGTTCTTATGACTCTAGAATATTTAAGAGAATACAGAACTTATTTTCATATTGCCAAAGATTGGGGTGTATATGAATCTACAGCTTTTCGGATAATTAGAAAAGTGGAAGATGTTTTGATAAAATCATCCAGTTTTAAGTTGCCAGGAAAAAAGAAGCTATGGGAAAGTGAAGCCGAACCCAAAGTAATAGTAATAGACGTGACGGAATCGAAAATTGAACGCCCAAAAAAAACAGAAGCGATGCTATTCCGGAAAAAAAAGAAATCACACGATTGTTGTCTCAAGTGGTTGCCAACCAAGAAACAGGCGAAATCATCTGTACTTTTTTTGGGCAAGGAGGAAGCCATGATTTCAAGCTTTTTAAGTTAAGTAAATTAAAAATAAGAGAAGAACTTATTTGTTTAGGCGACAAAGGATATCAAGGCATTAAAAGATACCATAATAAAAGCTTAACACCTAAAAAGAAACCAAAAAATTCACGCTTAAGTCAAGAAGATAAACGGCAAAATCAACAACTAGCAAGGGCAGAGAATTATTATCGAACATATCAACAGAAAACTCAAAATATTCAGGATATTATCAGAAAAATATCGCAATCGGCGCAGAAGATTTGGCTTAAGATTCAACTTAATAGCTGGACTCTATAACTATGAACTTATGAGAGCTAATACTATCCCTAATTAACTTTTGCAACACATCATTAATTTGGGTGCGATAAGCCTGATGTACTTCTTGCAATAAAGCTTGGGTTTCTTGCTGGCTCAGATATACAGATACAGTATTAGCCTCCGCTACAGTATTTTTGCCACCTGCATCATGATGATTGAGCAAATGCTGTACTATCTGTTCCCACAAATCGGGGTTACTTCCGGGCGCAACTTCTAATAATAGTGACTGATTCCAGTAGTGCGCGTCGGGTTGATTTTGTGCCAAAAACCAGTGCTGAATCGGTGTAAGGGGTACTGCACCTGTAATTAATCCTTGTTCTATGGCGGTAGTTTGATTTGTAGTTGCTGCAATTACAGCAGGCACTAGGTATGCCCTTGGTAGAGGTTTGGCTAGGGTTGCTGCATTTCCCTACGCCGCAACAGTGGGATAGCACGGGGGAGTTTTATCGGGATGCGCGGGATTTTTGGATTAAAAGGTAGAAATTAATTTGAATCGCACTTGCTAAATTCAGGGCATAGGAAACAAAACTCTGTAGATTTAATAATGGCATTGTAGGTATTTTTTACGCCTTGAGAGTCAATAATTATTACTGCCTCGCCCACTTGACTTTTTCCCTTGCTCACTACTTTCCCTATTCTCCCTTTTCAAGGTTTTAGGCACAAAACCCCAACTCGTAGTTTGAGATACAAAACTCTGAGTCAATTTAAGACTCAATGAGGTTAGATATTTTATTTTCTAGTTTGATGCATGGCTTGCTCGACTCGACGCGAATTTTATTTGACTTGCAACAAGCAAACAAAATTGCTCAAAGCTTGTCTGGCTGCCTAGAACTAGAGGAAATTGCTCATCGAGTTACCGATGGTTTGGTAGAGAAATTTGACCAGTGTTTAGCTCGGCTTTGGCTAGTTGAACCAGACCAAACTAGCTTAAAACTCATTGCTTCGGCGGGAATGTACCGTCATACTAATGGTTTCTTTTCCCGCGTACCGATGGGGGCATTTAAAGTAGGCAAAATTGCTCAGAATCACGTTTCTTTTTTAAGTAACAATTTAGCTGGGGAACCTTGGGTAGGCAATAAAGAATGGGCAAGGTCTAATAATATTCATGGGTTTGCTGGGTATCCTTTGATCATTAACGACAAAGCTATTGGCGTTCTAGCAGTCTTTAGTAATCAAGCGTTAGAGCTAGAGTTTTTGGAAGTATTACAAACTCTTTGTACGATCACTGCGGTTGCTTTAGATACTGCCATGCAATACCAAAAGATTAAACAGTCTTGGCAAGCAAATGATAATACTTCTAACTTAAGTTTATGCGATCGCTTAGTTACTATTCTCAGCACTACTCGATTGACTTTGATAGGAACAGAAAAACCATTAAATCTACCTTTAAGTTATGTTTTTCTGCAAACTGCGGAAATTCTCAAACACCTTGAGTGTAATTCTTGTCGGCTAATTTATGGTGAAGATACGGCAAGTCTTGAAGCTATTTTCCCTATCAAGAGCGCTTTCAGTCCGCAGACGTGGATAGAGTTGTGCTTGAATGAACTATGTTTTATTGCTGCTTACTTAGGCGGCTCGTTGCATCAAGCTAGTATCGACGGACGAGCAATGCAAGTTGTGCTAAAACTTCCCTATAGTGGCGAAGTTTTAAAGCAGCAATTACAAATTAAGTGTCGTTCGCCGATTTTACAATTGGCTTTTACTCACCTATGTGTTTTAGCAGGTTTAACAATTGGCGATTGCGAAAATTTACCTCTGCTAACCGATGATATTACTAAGATACAGACCGCAAAATCGGTAATCTGGATTGAGCAAAAAGATCGAATACCTCAAGGAATTACCGCCAAGGTTAACTTATCTACGACTCCAGAACAATTGCGTTGCTGTGTAGAATCAGTAGTTAGCGGTCAATCTTGGGGCATTGAGGCGGAGGGAATAAAGCAAAACCTAAGCGATCGCGAATTAGAGATTTTGACTTTGTTAACCCAGGGTAAGCGCGATCGTGACATTGCTCAAGATTTAATTATTAGTGAAAGTACCGTCAAGTTTCACATGAATAATGTTTTAACCAAACTCAAGGCAAAAACTCGGTGTCAGGCGATCGCTTGTGCGATCATTAATGGTTTGATTTAACACAAGGTAAACTTTTTCTATGGCACTCTTGGCATTACCTATTGATTTAGCTAGGTCATAGCATCTACAACAAATGCGATTGCACCTTCACCTAGTCTTATTGCTAAACTTAAATCCAAAGTATTGAGAGCTACAAAAGACTTACTCAGCCAGCACTTAATCTGACAGTACATTGCTGGAGCAAAGAGTAGTTATGAAAAATCATTATCCTATAGTTATTGTGGGCGGCGGTCAAGCGGGATTATCTCTAAGTTACTGCTTGAAGGAAAAAGGCTTTGAGCATATTGTCTTTGAAAAAAATACCATTGGCTACTCCTGGCGTTCTAAACGTTGGGATTCTTTTTGCTTGGTGACTCCCAATTGGCAATGTAAGTTACCTGGTTATCACTACTTTGGCGATGAACCAGAAGGGTTTATGCAAAAAGACCAAATTGTTCAATACATTGAAGATTATGCCGCTTCTTTTGCGCCACCAATTAGAGAAGGCGTAGAAGTGTTAAAAGTGCGGAGTTTTCAAGGTGAATTTGCTGTAACTACTACCATTGGCGAATATACAGCAGATAATGTTGCGATCGCATCTGGTAGCTATCATCGCCCCAAAATCCCCCCAGTAGCCCAAAATCTCGATAAATCTATCCTGCAATTACATTCTTCTGAATATAAAAATCCCCAATCTTTACCCGATACTGTATTAGTTGTAGGGACTGGACAATCTGGCTGTCAAATTGCCGAAGATTTGCATCTTGAAGGGAAAAAAGTACATTTGTGTGTTGGTAGCGCTCCTAGATCACCACGCAGATATCGCGGTAAAGATGTCGTGGAATGGTTAGATAAAATGGGTCACTACGATTTACCCGTTGACAAACATCCGCAAAAAGAGCAAGTTCGCGCCAAAACTAACCATTATGTAACCGGACGCGATGGCGGGAGAGAGATTGACTTGCGCCAATTTGCTTTAGAAGGAATGCAATTGTATGGATCTTTGCATGACGTTACAAGTCCTTATCTACACTTTCGAGACAATTTGCAGCAAAATTTAGATGGCGCGGATGCGGTGGCGGAAAATATCAAAAAAAACATTGATAAATTTATTGACTCTAACCAGATTCAAGCACCTGTAGAACCGGACTATCAACCAGTTTGGCAGCCTGAAAAGGCGAAACCTTTACTTGATTACCAACAAGCAAATATTGGCGCGGTTATTTGGTGTACGGGTTATCATTCCGATTTTAGTTGGATAGAAATCCCGGTATTTGACGATAAAGGCTATCCCCAACACGATCGCGGTGTAACGGCTCATAAAGGCTTGTATTTTCTCGGTTTGCCTTGGTTATATACTTGGGGATCGGGTAGATTTTCGGGAATAGCAAGAGATGCGGGTTATTTGAGCGATCGCATTGCAGCTAATCAAAATATTTTGCAGTCTGTTCGTTAAGTACCTATCTAAATCAATAGGTATAGAGAGAAGTTTAGTAACCAAAGCCATCGCAACTAGCTTTATTGTTAGACCTAAAACTTTCGTATTTATAAATACAAAACCCTTATTCCGGTAGCACTTAATCTAGCAAAACGATAAACAGTTTTGCAAAGGAGAACATTATGCCTGAAGTTACAACACCCGCACACCAAACTGGTGACTTTTTTGTCGATTACGAAGAAAAAGTATTTCCCGATGTCAAAGCTGAACCCGGAGAAAAAGCCTTAGTTACCTTTCATACTGTCGCCTTTGAAGGTTCGATTGGTTTTGTAAACTTGCTTCAAGCTACCCGTTTGCAGCGTAAAGGTTTTGAAACAGCAGTTTTACTCTACGGGCCAGGCGTAACACTCGGAATTCAACGCGGCTTTCCTAAGCTTGGTGATGAACCATTCCCCGGTCAGCAAAACTTTAATAACCAAATTACTAAATTTATGTCAGAAGGTGGCAAAGTATACGCCTGTCGCTTTGCACTGCAAGCACTCTACGGACATGGCGAACCTTCTTTAATTCCAGGGATTCGTCCAATTAATCCTCTTGATGTCCTCGATCTAATTTTGATGCATCGCAAAGATAACGCCTTTATTCTCGATACCTGGACACTGTAAATATGGATTATTCGCGCCCAATTAGAGCCGCCGCCGTCCAAATAAGCCCAGTGTTGTATAGTCGGGATGGGACTACAGAAAAAGTATTGAAAGCGATCGCCAATGCTGCCCAATCTGGCGCTCAATTAGTAGTTTTTCCTGAAACTTTCATTCCCTATTACCCTTATTTTTCCTTTGTACAGCCCCCGGTACTCATGGGTAAAGAACATCTGAAACTGTACGAAGAAGCGGTAACTGTACCGGGTGCGGTAACTGATGCGGTGAGTCAAGCCGCCCGTACTTATAACATTGTGGTGGTATTGGGAGTAAACGAACGCGATCGAGGTTCTCTATATAATACTCAACTAATTTTTGATGCCGATGGGACTTTGTTACTCAAGCGGCGCAAAATTACCCCTACCTATCACGAGCGGATGGTATGGGGACAGGGAGACGGTGCGGGTTTAAAGGTTGTAGATAGCGCCGTTGGCAAGTTGGGGGCTTTGGCTTGTTGGGAACATTACAACCCCTTGGCGCGATTTGCTTTGATGGCGCAGCACGAACAAATCCATTGCGCTCAGTTTCCAGGTTCTTTAGTTGGACAGATTTTTACTGACCAAATTGAAGTAACAATTCGCCATCACGCTTTAGAATCTGGCTGTTTTGTTGTCAATGCGACAGGTTGGCTATCCAAAGAACAAGTTGCCCAAATTACTACCGATGAGAAATTGCAAAAGGTTTTGAGTGGGGGTTGCAATACTGCCATTATTAGCCCGGAAGGTAATCATTTGTGTGCGCCAATTACTGAAGGGGAAGGAATGGCGATCGCCGATCTTGATTTTTCCCTAATTACCAAACGCAAGCGAATGATGGACAGTGTAGGTCATTACTCCCGCCCAGAATTGCTGCAATTGCAAGTAAATACCAACGAGCAAACCGTTATGAAACCTTTAAGCCAGGAGTTTCACACCCTTGTAGAAACTTACCCAATTCTGAAGGAGTGAAGCCTAAAAAATGGAAACTAAACCGCCTTTACCGCCTTTTACTTTAGAAACAGCATTAATCAAAGTTCAAGCGGCGGAAGATGCCTGGAACACTCGTAACCCTCAAAAAGTTGCCTTAGCTTATACCGAAGATTCCCAATGGCGCAATCGGGACGAGTTTTTTAGTGGACGAGAGGCGATCGCAGCTTTTTTACAACGCAAATGGGCAAAAGAGTTAGACTATCGCCTCAAAAAAGAACTTTGGAGTTTTACCGATAATCGCATATCTGTCCGTTTTGAGTATGAATGGCATGACACGGCGGATAACTGGTATCGCTCCTATGGCAACGAACAATGGGAGTTTGCGCCCAACGGTTTGATGCAAAGGCGATACGCCAGTATTAACGATGTTTCAATTCTTGAATTTGAAAGAAAGTTTCGCGTATGAATAAACAACAGTTGATTGTAGAACTTCAGTCTGCGGGTTTGAAACTAGCCAACGCCGAAATTGGCGCGGCGGGACGCATTGGAGGCGCGGGACCTTCGGATCATAAAGCTGTAACTGTAGGCGATACAACAGTAATGATTCCGATATTTAACAGTCCCGCAGCTTCTTCGCCTTACACGGTTAAAGAGCAAAAATTGCAATTAAATGGAGAAGATATTAGCACGGTTGCTTTCCCCTCAGAACCAAAGTTTTATAGTTTAACGACTTCTGACGGGATTCCTTACAAACAAATTGCCTTATTACACAGCAAGGATGTATTAGCTACAACGGTTTTGCAAACTTGTATCCGTTATGGAGATACAGCAACATCTTGTCAGTTTTGCGCGATCGGGCAGTCTTTAGCCGCCGGGAGAACGATCGCCCGAAAAACCCCTTCTCAATTAGCCGAAGTTGCCGAAGCCGCCGTGCGGTTAGATGGAGTAAAGCACATGGTAATGACGACCGGAACACCCAGTACGAGCGATCGCGGTGCAGCCTACCTGACTCAATGCGCTAAGGCTATTAAAGCTAAAGTAAATATCCCAATTCAAGCTCAATGCGAACCTCCTGACGATTTTATCTGGTTTGAACGCATGAAAGAAGCGGGAATCGATAGTTTAGGAATGCACCTAGAAGCCGTTGAGGATAAAGTTAGAGCAAATATTATGCCGGGGAAAGCTACAGTTAGTGTAGATTATTACTTCCAAGCATTTACCGCCGCCGTTAAAGTATTTGGTTGGGGACAAGTAAGCACCTATTTATTAGCAGGTTTGGGAGATAGTTTAAAATCGCTCGTAGAAATGAGCGATCGCCTAATTCAAATTGGCGTATATCCTTTTATCGTCCCTTTTGTGCCAATTACCGGAACTCCTTTAGCCCACCATCCCACCCCTAGAAGTGAATGGATGTTTGCCCTTTACCAAGAAGTAGGGGAATTATTACAACGTTCGGGGATGTCATCAACAGATATCAAAGCCGGATGCGCTAAATGTGGGGCTTGTTCTGCTCTTGCCAATTTTGAAGGGAAATAAACAAGTTATGTCACTATACAAATTTATTATTGCCACATCACCCCAGCATATTAACGATTATTTTGCTTTGCGTCGCGCTATCTTTGCTGAAGAACAGCAGCTATTTGAGGGAGATGATCGCGATGAAATAGATAAAATTGCTTATCCCATTGTGGCAATTACCCCAAATAACCAAATAGTCGGCGTAGTGCGAATTTACGAAGTTCAACCGGGGGTTTGGTACGGCGGTAGATTAGGGACGCATCAAGACTATCGCAAAGGTTGGCAAATTGGCAAAGGACTAATTTATAAAGCTGTTACTACCGCTAATACTTGGGGATGTCAGCAGTTTTTAGCTACCGTACAGTTACAAAACGTGCGTTTTTTTGGGCGGCTACACTGGGAATCAATTGAAGAAATGACTATTTGCGATCGCGCTCATCATTTAATGAGCGCCGATCTCAATTTTTATCCCCCCAGCACTGAAATTCGTCCGTTTAACCTTCATTCAACCGTTGCCTCTTAATGTTATCGTCCCTTGCAGCGCGTCTAAATCAATCTCTCAGCATTTTACAAAAGCAAGACATTCAAACAGCATCCCAAGCCTTAAATATTGGCTATCGCACTCAAATCTTGCTAGGCGATGATTGTGCGGCGATTCTTGACGGCGATGGATATTTACTTTTAGCCGCCGAAGGAATGTTACCTTTGCTAGTTGATACCGATCCTTGGTTTGCTGGCTGGTCGGCAATTATGGTAAATGTTAGCGATATCTATGCAATGGGCGGAAACCCGATCGCCGTAGTGGATACTTTGTGGAGCGATCGCCTAAATAATGATGCTCTTTGGGCAGGTATGAAGGCAGCTTCAGAAGCTTACAACGTCCCCATTGTTGGCGGTCATACCAATTGCCACAGCCCTTACAATGCCCTTTCTGTAGCTATTTTAGGACGAGCAAAGCAATTAATTTCTAGTTTCAAAGCACAACAAGGCGACTTGTTATTAGTAGCTGTGGATTTCCAAGGGACATCTCACCCTCAGCATAACTTTTGGAATGCGGCAACTACAGCAAATCCCGTTCAGCTACGCCAGAATTTAGCCCTTTTACCCCATTTAGCTGAAACTGGACTATGTGATGCGGGTAAAGATATCAGCATGGGGGGAATTATTGGTACGTTATTAATGTTGCTAGAAACTTCTAACTGTGGCGCAGTGTTGAATCTAGATGCAATTCCTTGTCCCCAAGAACTACCATTAGAGCGTTGGTTGCTTAGTTTTCCCAGTTACGGCTTTTTACTTAGCATTCGTCCTGATAATGTAGCGGCGGTAAAATCTTGTTTTCACAATCAAAATTTAATCTGTGAAGTTGTGGGAGAAGTGCAACAAGACCAAAAACTCGTTCTAACTTCAACTACCGAATCGGTTGTATTTTGGGATTTATCTAATCAACCATTAACGGGCTTTTCTCCCCCATAAATAATCCTATGCCAGAAGTTCGTTTTCAAGTTCAATGGTCAGACGGTACGAAATCTCTTTGTTATTCGCCATCTTCCGTTATCAAGAAATACTTTACGCCTAACACCGACTACGATTTAGATGATTTTGTATCCCGTAGTCGTACCGCTTTACTTATTGCCAGCGATCGCGTTCAAGCCAAGTACGGGCGACCTTGTGGTTTAGCTTTAGGACAAATAGCAGAAATTGAAGCTAATTCTACCAAATACAAAGATTTGTTAGCGCCAAAAGTCCGATTCATCCAGTTTATTGAATAAATTTTCCTTAGTTAATTACTTTTCACCCCACAATGAAAGTAAGGATAATAATGAACAGCGTGACTATTACCAGCAACGAAGAAGGAGCAAGTCACTGTTCTCAAAGAGACTCGAGACTACTTAAAATTGGAGATGAGCGACAAAATTGACTTTGTAATTGATGGAAACAGCATAGTCAAAGTAATTCTCCTTACTGTACCAGTTACATCATCGGCTGGGATACTATACAGTCCCGATATGCCTGCCGTGACTCTTGAAGATATGGAAACTTCAATTCATTAAATACAGGTTCAATCGTATCAGTATTAGACCGCGAAGTGGCACAGGATTTCGCTTGTTAAGCTAGAGTTACCATGAGGAAAGCGTACAGGATTTGGCGGAAAAAGAGAATATTCCGTTGTGGCACAATGTGATCGCTCAATGGATTGAGCAGCATCGCGGTAAGAAGGTTTCTTTGCAGCAACTACAGCAAGCGTTAGGTATGCCCTTAGTAAAAGTTTGGCTAGGGTTGCTGCATTCGCCTACGCCTTATCAGTGGGAGTGTACAGGGGATTTTTATCGGGATGCGCGGGATTTTTGGATTAACAATTAATACAAATACACTCGACGATCTAAGCCCCAGCGATACCCGTTTCTACGTCTTTGGTTATAAGTTTGTTTAATCAGTGAGCTATTAATGAGATATTAAATTGCAAAACTAATTAAAATAAAAAATTTATGGCAACCGAGCAAGAGCTTCAATCCCTTTTTGATACTTTAGATGGCGACAAAGATGGCAAAGTTTCCATTAATGAGCTTTTTTTAAGTCCTGGCTTAAGTGCCATCATCTCATCAGAAACTGGTATCAGTAGCCCCCAGGAGTTACTATCACGGTATGCTTCGGGCGAAGACGGTAGTATTACCTTTGAAGAATTAAAGCAAGCAGTTAAAAATGCAAATAATTTAACCTAGTAGTCAAAAAAACCAATACCCAATGCCTAAAATCCCTCTCTAGCTCACGCTTCGAGGGATAAAAAATTTCTAAGTCATGGCAATTGAGCGCAAGCATTGAATATGCCCCTAGTAGAGGTTTAGAGCTTGGCTCTTGCATTCGCCTACGCTTTATCAATAGGACGGGCAGGGAGAGTTTTATTGGGATGCAAGGGATTTTTAGGTTATCAATTAACAAAGTGTTAGGGTCGAGGGCTGGTATTATCCAGCGCCCCTCCCTGTTAGATCCGGACGTGAAACTTTCGCCTCATCCGGCTCCCGATTCAATTAGGCTGTGCCTTTTGCTCATGTGAAGATAATCATGACAACTCTCATGTAAGGCTTCCAGATTCTTGTAGTCCCAGTTGTGGTGGTTTTCATCTTTATGGTGCAAGTGAACTCGCTCCTCGGATGTCATCTTTAATCCACATCTGGCACATGAATGGTTTTGTCGTTTTAGGACTTTAGGGGTTACACCGTCGTAGAGCTTACTGTTACGTTCGCTCCAATAGGTCAAATCGCCGTCAAAAGGTGATTTATTTCCTTTGACGTTA